>JBIQLB010000032.1:0-43228 GCA_044464665.1 Nocardioides sp. | reverse complement strand
TCGGTCTCGGTGACGGGTCCCACACTCGCGCCAGCCTCGACGTACGCCGCATCCGTGAAGTCCGAGAGCACGCCGGCCCCCGGCTCCACCACCACGTCGTAGCCCAACTTGATCAACTGCGCCACCGTCGCGGGCGTCGCCGCGACCCGGGTCTCCCCCGGACGGGCTTCCTTCAAGACACCGATGAGCACGCTCGAGCTCCTTCGAACCTGGTCGGGACGTGGAATGAACCCTAGAAGGCCCCCTTCCCGGGCCAGCAGGGTGTCCACGAGTTGGGTTCCCGGCGGGCCGTAGGGTTCGTTCCATGACGCATTCCCCCAGCGGCATCGTCGGCGCGGAGGGCCGGGTCCCGGCCAGCACGGAGCCGGGGCGCAGCGCCTCGCTGGTGCTGGGCGGACGGAGCCTGCCGCTGGTCTCCCGGATGCGCGTCTACACGTGCGGCATCACGCCGTACGACGTCACGCACCTGGGCCATGCCTCGGTCTTCGTCTGGTCCGACCTGCTGCGATCGCTGGCCCGGCTGCTCGAGGTCGAGCCGACGCTGGTCCGCAACGTCACCGACGTCGACGACGTGCTCACCACCGCGGCGCTGCGCGACGGGCGGAGCTACGACCAGTTCGCCGTGGCACAGGAGTTCGCCTTCGACCAGGACATGCGGGCGCTGGCCGTCGCCGCCCCCGACGACGCCCCTCGGGCGCACGCCCACATCGCCGACGTGGTCCAGCTGGCCACCGGGCTGCTCGCCACCGGCGACGCCTACGAGAGCGACGGCGCGGTCTTCTTCCGTGGCGCCGGAGTCGTCGAGGGACGCGACCGCGACGAGGCCCTGGAGCTGTCCACGGCGTTCGGCGACCAGGCCGACGACGGGCGCGAGGACCCCTTCGACGTACCCGTGTGGCGACCCTCGACCGCGGAGCAGCCGGCCTGGCCGAGCCCGTGGGGCTGGGGCCGGCCCGGCTGGCACGCCGAGTGCGCGGCGATGGCGCTCGACGCCCACGGCGCCAGCCTGGACGTGCTGGTCGGCGGCGCGGACCTCGCCTTCCCGCACCACGCCTACCAGTCGGCGATGGCCGAGGCCGTCAGTGGCGTGCGGCCGTTCGCGCGGCGGCAGATGCACGTCGGCACCGTGCGCTCCGGCGGGGAGAAGATGGCCAAGTCGACCGGCAACCTGGTGCTGGTGCGCGATCTGCTCGACCGGCACTCCGGCGGCGGCGTGCGCCTGCTCCTGCTCAACCGTCCGTGGGCCGAGGCCTGGGACTTCGACCCGGCCGAGCTCGCCACGGCCGAGGAGCTGCGGACCGCGCTCTACGCCAAGGCGGGCGAGTCCGGCGCGGACGCCGACGGCCCTGCCCGGGTGATCGCGGC
Organism: Nocardioides sp.; assembly: GCA_044464665.1. Classification (GTDB taxonomy): domain Bacteria; phylum Actinomycetota; class Actinomycetes; order Propionibacteriales; family Nocardioidaceae; genus Marmoricola. The sequence continues at coordinate 41,863 of JBIQLB010000032.1, read as the reverse complement.
GCTGTTGGCGGACCTCGACGTGCCGCGCGCCATCGAGGCCGCGCTGACGTCCGGCGGCGAGGCCGCCCGGCTGCTGATCCGCCTGCTCAAGCTGGGCGAGGCCGCCTGAGGATCAGGAGATCCGCTTGCTGGTCTGGTCGTCGTACACGCCGGCATCGGCGCTGCGCTGCACCTTGCGCAGCTGCTTGATCAGGCTGTAGCCGAGCCCGGCGACGGCCAGGGCGAGGAGGGTGAAGACGATGATCATGCCCCAGTCGGCCTGCGCCGGCGGCGGCGTGGTCACCGGCTTGTCGGCCGAGAAGGCGACCCCGAAGGCGGCGGCCTGGAACCCGTTCATGCCCTCAGTCTCTCACCGGGGCCCTGAGCCCCTCACCGCAGCCCGGCGAAGAGGTCGTCCTCCGGCGTCGGCGAGTCGACCAGGCTGCGGACCAGCTCGAAGTCCTCGGTCGGCCATACCGCCCGCTGCACCTCGACCGGCACGTGGAACCAGGGGCCGTCGGGGTCGATCTGGGTGGCGTGCGCCAGCAGCGCCTGGTCGCGGACCTCGAAGTACTCCCCGCACGGCACCCGGGTGGTGATCCGGGCGTCGTGCGCCGGGTCGGGCTTCCACTGCTCCAGCCGCTCGACGTACGGCGACTCCAGCCCACGGCGCAGCATCTCGTCGTGCAGCGCCTGGGTGCGCGGCCGGTTGAAGCCGTGCTGGTAGTAGAGCTTCAGCGGCTGCCACGGCTCGCCAGCGTCGGGGTAGCGCTCCGGGTCGCCGGCCGCCTCGAAGGCCTCCACGGAGATCTCGTGGCACTTGATGTGGTCGGGATGCGGGTAGCCGCCGTTCTCGTCGTACGTCGTGACGACGTGCGGCCGGAACGAGCGGATCAGCCGGACCAGCGGCTCGGCCGCCTCCTCCAGCGGCACCAGCGCGAAGCAGCCCTCGGGCAGCGGCGGCTTCGGGTCGCCCTCGGGCCAGCCGGAGTCGACGAAGCCGAGCCAGTCCTGGGTGATGCCGAGGATCTCCCGCGCGCGGTCCATCTCCTGGCGACGGATCTCGGTGATGTTGGCGAGTACGTCGGGCCGGTCCATGTTCGGGTTGAGCACCGACCCGCGCTCGCCGCCGGTGCAGGTGGCGACGTGCACGTCGACCCCCTCGGCGACGTACCTGGCCGTGGTCGCCGCGCCCTTGCTCGACTCGTCGTCGGGGTGCGCGTGCACGTGCATCAGCCGGAGTCGCTCGCCGGCCTCGGTTCGGTCGGATCCGGGCATGCCGACCATCCTAGAATCCACCCCTCTCTACAATCCGCAGGGTGAGCGACCTCCAGCAGCGCTACGGCACCGCACGGCCCCGGCAACGGCGGGTGATCGTGCTGCTCTCCGCCGCGCTGGCGGTCGTCTTCCTGGTCTGGCTGGGGTGGGCCGCGTGGTTCCACTCCACGCCCGAGGTCACCGCCGGGGTGGCGGCCTTCGACGTGACCGGGGAGCACGAGGTCAAGCTGCGCGTGGAGTACCGCGCCGACGAGGGCGCCGAGGGTGGCTGCCTGTTCCGGGCCACCGCCGAGGACCACACCATCGTCGGCGAGCGCACCTTCACGGTGGCCGAGATGCGGGCCGCCGACGGCGACTGGCTCACCCTGCGCACCGAGCGCCGCGCGACCATGGTGGAACGGGTGCGCTGCACGTCCTCCTCGTAGGCGATTTGTGCGTTCCGGGACGGGTCCGCGCTAAGATTGTTCTTTCCCCCGTTCGCCGGTCGAGATCATCCCGGCGGACATCTACCAAGCAGGAGATGGAGCGCGATGACGCACACAGCCGGCCACGACGCGATCTGGCTGACGCAGGCGAAGTTCGACGCACTGAAGGCCGAGCTCGACGATCTGCGTGGGCCCGGGCGGGCCGCGGTCGTCGCCAAGGTCAGCGAAGCCCGGGACGAGGGTGACCTGAAGGAGAACGGCGGCTACCACGCCGCGCGCGAGGAGCTCGGCAAGATCGACGGGCGGATCGCGCAGCTCGAGGACATGCTCAAGCGCGCCCAGGTCGGCGAGACGCCTCCCGACGACGGCGTCGTGGAGCCCGGCATGGTCGTGACCATCCGCTTCGCCGGCGACACCGAGGAGGAGCGCTTCCTCCTCGGCGCCCGCGAGATGAAGGGCGACGACGACGACATCGAGGTCTTCTCGCCGCAGTCGCCGCTCGGCGGCGCCATCAACGGCCGCAAGCGCGGCGAGACGGTGAGCTACCCGGCCCCCAACGGCAAGGAGCTCAAGGTCGAGATCGTCGACGCGGTGCCCTACACCGGCTGACCTCTCCCCGGATCAGGGCTGGTCCGCGACGGCGTACCCGTCACGGCGGAGCCGCGCCAGCACCGCCTCGGCGTGCTCCCGGCCGCGGGTCTCCAGCTGCGCCTGGATCTCCACCTCGTCGAGGCCGAGGAGGGCCGACGTGCGCTCGTGGGCGACCTCGAGCACGTTGGCCCCCTCCTCGGCGAGCTCGCCGAGGAGCCGGGCGAGACCACCGGGGCGGTCCGGGATGCGCACCCGGATGTTGAGGTAGCGCCCGGCCGCGGCCATGCCGTGGCGGATCAGCTTGCCGAGCAGCAGCGGGTCGACGTTGCCGCCGGAGAGCACCGCGACGCTCGGGGTCGCGAACGCCGCCGGGTTGTCCAGGATCGCGGCGACCGCCACCGCGCCGGCCGGCTCGACGACCAGCTTGGCCCGCTCCAGCAGCAGCACCAGGGCGCGGGAGATCGACTCCTCGCCGACCGTGACGACCTCGTCGACGTGGTCGCGGATCTCCGCGAACGGGATGTCGCCGGGCCGGCCCACCGCGATGCCGTCGGCCATGGTGGTCATCGAGGTCAGCGCGACCGGGTGCCCCTGGGCCAGTGACTCCGGGTACGACGCCGCACCGGCAGCCTGGACCCCGACGACACGCACGCCGGGCCGCGTCGCCTTGATCACCGCGGCGATCCCGGCGATCAGGCCGCCGCCACCGGTCGGCACCAGCACCGTGCTCGCCTCCGGCGCCTGCTCGGCGATCTCCAGCCCGCAGGTGGCCTGCCCGATGACGATGTCGCGGTGGTCGAACGGATGGATCAGGATCGCCCCGGTCTCGGCCGCGAGCTCCTGCGCGCGCACCAGCGACTCGTCGATGGTCGAGCCGTGGAAGACCACCTCGGCGCCGTACGCGCGGGTGGCGTTGAGCTTGGGTAGCGGCGCGCCCTCGGGCATGAAGACGGTCGCCTTGATCCCGAGCAGCTGCGCGGCGAGCGCCACGCCCTGGGCATGGTTGCCGGCCGACGCCGCGACCACGCCGCGGGCCCGCTCCTCGGCGGTGAGTCGCGACATCCGCACGTAGGCGCCGCGGATCTTGAAGGAGCCGGTGCGCTGGAGGTTCTCGCACTTGAGCAGGACCGGCCCGCCGACCGTCGAGGAGAGCCAGCGCGACTCCTCCATCGGAGTCCGGATCGCGATCCCGCGCAGCAGCTCCGCCGCCGCCTCGACCTCGGCCACCTCGATCACGAGGCCACGATACGGCTCAACGACAGGTGAACTCGCCGTCTCGTTGCTCGCAGGCCGTCGGCATGGCGCCCGCCCGGGCGATGACACGACCCGAGGAGGCCCCTCCACTGAAGGCGAGGAAGTTGAAGGGAACGTCGGCCGCAGCGCCGTCCTTGTTCTTCGTGGCGAAGTACGCGCTGTAGTCCCCCGTGGCGCACGTGACGCTGCTGAGGTCCGTGCTGGCGAACCCGACGGCGTTGGCGTGGACCATGAAGGTCGGGAACGCTCCCTGGCAGCCCGGCAGGAGGCCCGGAACGCTGATCCTGTAGTAGCCGGTGCTCATCCTGGCCGTCGTTCCCGGCAGGACCGCGTCGCTGAGGAGAGTTCCGCTCGAGTTGACCTTGCCGAACCAGAGCAGGCGTCGAGCCGCCACCGTCTCCGCCTTGGTGGCTGCCTGGGCCTTGGTCGCGAAGGCGCCGGCGTCCTGCCCGTCGAGCTTGTCGGCGTTGAGGAGTGGCACCAGCCCGTCGTTGCCGACCGTGAACGGCGGACCGCTCTTCGTCTTGAGCTTGAGAGCGGGACCGGGCTTGGTCCGCTTGATCGTGGTCGCCTTCTTCGAGACGTTGACCTTGCCGGCGATCAGACCCTTGCCGGTCGCGGCGAGCGTCACGGTGTTGGCCGCCAGCACGAGGACCGTGGCCGCGCCGATGACAGCGAGCAGGGTAGTGACACGTGAGCGCATGAGGATGCCTCCGCGGAGAGGCCGTGGATCGGCCCGAACGACTCATCCTGCTCCCGTCGTACCCCTCCTGGGAACAGTCAGCCCTCGGCCGGATCCCCGGTCTCCTCGGCGACCTCTGTCTCGGCCGCCTCCTGCGGGTCGTCGCCGATCTCGGTGTAGGTGGCCAGGTGCTGCACGACCGCGTTGAGCGCGGCGGCGAGCGGTACGGCGACCAGGGCGCCCGGGATCCCCGCGACGAGGACGCCGGCGGCGATCGCCAGGATGACGCCGAGCGGGTGCACCGAGACGAAGCGCCCCATCAGGAACGGCTGCAGCACGTGCGCCTCGATCTGCTGGACCAGGATCACGCCGCCGAGCATGAGCAGCGCCACCAGCGGCCCTTGCGCCACTAGGGCCACCAGGACCGCGACCGCGCCGGAGATGGTCGCGCCGATCATCGGCACGAACGCGCCGAGGAAGACCAGCACGCCGATCGCCGTCACCAGCGGCACCTTGAGGATCGCCGCGACGATCATGATGCCGATCGCGTCGGTCCCGGCGACCAGCACCGTGGCCCTGACGAACTGGGTCAGCGACACCCAGGCGACCTGGCCCGAGGAGTCGGCGCGCGACCGGGCCGCGCGCGGGAAGATCCGCACCAGCCAGGCCCAGATCAGCGCGCCGTCGGCGAGGAAGAAGTACGACGCGAACAGGATGATGAAGAACCCCGCGACGACGTGGCCCAGCGCGACGCCGACCTCCGGCACTCTCCTCGGCAGCTCGCTGCCCTGCCGGGTGATCCAGTCCTGGACGTTGTCCAGGGCGTCGTCGATCTGGGAGTCGGTCGCGTGCAGCGGCCCGGTCTGCAGCCAGTGCCGGATCTCGTCGAGTCCCTTGACGATCTGGTCGGAGAGCTCGCCGACCTGGGTGGAGACCTGCTGGCCGACGAAGTAAAGCAGCAGCGACACACCACCGAGCCCCGCCACCACGACGATCAGCGCGGCGACCTTGCGGGGCAGCCCGATCCGCCGGAGGCCGGTGACCAGCGGCGCGCTCAGCGCCGCGATGAAGAGCGCGATCACCAGCGGGAAGGCGATCACCGCGAAGTAGCGCACCAGGTAGAGCAGCAGCCCCGCGGCCGCGCAGATCACCAGGAAGCGCCAGGCCCACGCGGCGGCGAGGTCGAAGGCCCACGGCACCTGGGCGCGGGCGAAGTTGGAGGGTCCCGTCTCGATCACCGGGCCGCCGGCCGGCTCCGCCGCACGACGGGCCTCCCGGAGCTGCTCCCACTGCTGGGAGAGCTGGTGCGCCAGGCGCTCGCGGCGACGCTCCTCGGCGTCCTGCTGCTCCTCCGGGGTGGGCTCGGCCGGCGGCTGGTCGGCGGCGCCGGCCGCGTCCTCACCGCGCCGGCGACGCCAGCGTCCGAGCGGCCCGTTGCCGCCTACCTCCCCTGCCATTCCGCCAGGCTAGTGCAGGCCAGGCGAGCCGCCGGGGTGTCGCCGCCCGCTCCCTCGCTCAGGGCGAGCAGACCGATCGCGGCGAGCACATAGCGCTCGTCGACCACCACGCGCGGCGCCTCGGGCAGCTGCCAGCCGTCCGGGCTGACCCCGGTCGCGGCGCCGAGGATCGCGTCGGCCCGCTCCCCTCCGGCGGCGCGCAGCACTCCACCCGAGCCGACGAGCAGGTCGGCCTGGCGCAGGTCCTTGCCGGTGCGCTCCACGACCCGCCCGTCGTCGGCCAGCACCACGCGGGCACGGCCGGCGTGGCGGCGTACGGCGAGGACGGTGGCGGCGACGGCCAGCGCATGGTCGGCCTCGATCTCGGCCGCCTCCTCCGGGAGGTACGCCGGATCGGAGGCCCGCCGGCCCGCGGCGGCGAGCAGATCGGACCCACCCAGGCCGGCCTCGACGGCCGCCTCCGCGGTGCTGACCGCGCTCCAGCGCATGCCCAGGTCGCCCTCGACGGTCCGCGTGACCGGCGCGGCGGCGACCACCTCACGGGCGAGCGTGGCCTCCTCCGGGTCGAGGGTGATCACCGAGTGGACATCGGTCGTCGCGCCGCCGATATCCACCACGACCACGCCGTGACCCGGCGAGCCCTCGCCCTCGGCCAGCAGCTCGGCCGCAAGCACCTCCACCCCGGCGAGCACGACGTCCGGGGTCGCGCCGAGCAGCATCGTGCCCAGGTCGGCCCGGCGGGACAGGTGCTTGCCGCCGATCACGTGCCGGAGGAAGACCTCGCGGATCGCCAGCCTGGCCGACTCCGGCGCCAGCACGCCGATCCGCGGGACGACGTTGTCCGCCAGCACGTACGGCGTGCCGGAGGCGGTCAGGATCGCCGCGACCTCGTCGCGCGCCTCGGTGTCGCCCGCGACCACGACCGGGCCGGACCAGCCGGCGTCGGCCAGTGCACGGGCGTCGTGCAGCAGCACCTCGCTGTTGCCGCCGTCCGTGCCGCCGGTGAGCAGGACGACGTCCGCCTCCCCCAGCCCGTCGAGGCCCGTGGCGTCGAGACCGCCGGCCAGGACGGCGACCACCCGCCCGCCGCTGGACATCGCCACCCGGCGACCCGCCTCGGCGGTGACCAGCTCCTCGGTGCCGACCACGCCGATCCGCAGCCCGCCACCGGCCGAGGAGCAGGCGAGGACCGGTGCGCCCTCGGCCTCGGGCCCCAGCGTCGCCAGACAGGCGTCGAGGCCGTCGAGGAGATCGGCGCCGGGGTCGAGGGCCGGCAGCGTGGTCGGATGCTGCGCGGTCGCCAGCAGTACGCCGGCGTCGCGGTCGACCAGCGCGGCCTTGGTGAAGGTCGACCCGAAGTCGACGCAGACGACGGGCTGCATGGGCTAGACGGTGGCGACCACGACGTACACGGCGGAGACGACGAGAGCGCCGAGCAGCGGCACCAGCAACAGCAGCGGCGTGAGGTCGTTGCCCAGCGGCGTACCGGCCCGGATCGCCTGGTCGGCCTGCTGGAAGCGGCGGTAGCCGCCGATCGCCGCCACCGCGCCGCCGATGACGAGGAAGACCGCGAGCGCCAGCGCGAGGCCGTCGTCCTCGAGGAAGTGGGCGACCGCCACCGCCGCGCCGATCAGGCCGATCGAGGTGCGCAGGTAGGCCAGCAGGGTGCGCTCGTTGGCGAGCGTGAAGCGGACGTCGGGCTCGGACGATCCCTCCGGGCCCTGCTCAGCCAAGGCAGCGCTCCAGGTCCGCGACGAGGTCGTCGGCGGTCTCGATCCCGACGCTGAGCCGGATCAGGTCGGCGGGGACCTCCAGGTCGGTGCCGGCCACGCTGGCGTGGGTCATCTGGCCGGGGTGCTCGATCAGCGACTCGACGCCGCCGAGGGACTCGCCCAGCGTGAAGACCTCGGCGCGCGAGCACACCTCGAGGGCCTGCGCCTCTCCTCCCGCGACCCGGAAGGAGACGATGCCGCCGTACCGTCGCATCTGCCGGCTCGCGATCTCGTGACCGGGGTGGCTCTCCAGTCCGGGGTAGATCACCTCGGCGACCTGCGGGTGCCCGGTCAGGAACTCCACCACGCGCTCGGCGTTGTCGCAGTGCCGCTCCATCCGGACGGCGAGCGTCTTGAGGCCGCGCAGGGTCAGCCAGGCGTCGAAGGGACCGGCCACCGCGCCCATCGCGTTCTGGTGGAAGCCGATGCGCTCGGCGATCTCCAGGTCGCGGACGACGAGCCCTCCGCCGACCACGTCGGAGTGGCCGCCGCAGTACTTCGTGGTCGAGTGGATCACCACGTCGGCGCCGAGGCTGAGCGGCTGCTGGAGGTACGGCGAGGCGAACGTGTTGTCCACGACCAGCAGCGCGCCGGCGTCGTGCGCCACCGCTGCCAGCGCCTCGATGTCGCCGATGGAGAGCTTGGGGTTGGTCGGCGTCTCGACCCAGACCAGCCTCGTCCTCCCCGGCCGGATCGCCGCCCGCACCGCGTCGATGTCGGAGACCGGCGCCGGGCTGTGCTCCAGCCCCCAGGGGACGGTCACCTTGTCGATCAGCCGGAACGTCCCGCCGTACGCGTCGTCGGGGATCACCAGGTGGTCGCCCGGCCTGGCCAGCGCACGGATCAGGGCGTCCTCCGCGGCGAGGCCGGAGGCGAAGGCGAACCCGCGCTCGCCCTCCTCCAGCGCGGCGAGGTTGGCCTCCAGCACGGTCCGCGTGGGGTTGCCCGAGCGGCTGTAGTCGTAGCCGCCGCGCAGGCCGCCCACGCCGTCCTGCTTGTAGGTGCTGGTGGCGTAGATCGGCGGGATCACCGCGCCGGTCATCGGGTCCGGCTCGTAGCCGGCATGGATCGCCCGGGTCTCGAAGCCCGCCTTGGTCCTGGATTCCTGGCTCACCCCGCCGAGCCTAGTATCCGCAGCGGTCACCCCGGTCAGCTGCTCGGTATCGATGTCGAGCCCGGAACGGCGGTTTGGCGGGCGTGGATCCGCGGTGTCACACGGAGCGCTGGGAGCGGCCGAGATCGTTCGAGTGCCGCTGGAGCATTTCGGGGCATGGCTGTCGACGGCGAGCCGTCGACGATGCGGCTCGATCTTGACACCCAGCCTCCGCCTCACTAGTTTCTTGTACCGATCGATCCACAAACTAACGACGACAGCGGAGACGAAGCACATGAGGTTCGCAAGAGTCCTCGACGAGGCGGGAACGCCGACCTGGGCGCGCGTGGCTGCCTCGGGGGAGAGCGTCCAGCTCCTGCCCGAGGCGCCCTGGCGTCTGGACCATTCCCCCGCGTCAGACCACGAGATCGGCCTCGACCACACCCAGTTGCTCGCCCCCGCCGAACCCTCCAAGATCGTGCTCGCCAGCTCCAACTACCGCGAGGTCCTCGAGCTGCTCGGCAAGTCCGCGCCCGAGGAGCCGCTGCTCTTCCTCAAGCCTCCGACGGCCGTGGTCGGGCCGGGAGACGAACTCGCACTGCCACCGGAGTCCCGGCGAGTCACCGGCGAGCCAGAGCTCGCGCTGGTCATCGGCCGGCCCTGCACCAGGGTCTCCGTGGCGGACGCGGCGGACTACGTGTTCGGCTTCACCTGCCTCAACGACATGTCCGCGCGCGACATCCAAGATCGTGAGGTGCAGTTCACGCGCGCCAAGGGGTATGACACCTTCTGCCCGATCGGGCCGTGGATCGAGACGACGTGGCCGAGCGAGGGAGCCGTCATCGCCGGGCGGGTCGACGGAATCGAGCAGATCAGCTCGACCCTGGCGAACATGGTGTTCTCGATCGCGGAGCTGGTCAGTTTCGCGTCGCACTGCATGACCCTGGTGCCCGGGGACGTGATCTCGACCGGGGCCAGCGGAATCATCGAGATCGGCGACTGCTCGACCGTCACGATCGGCGTTGAGGGCGTCGGCGAGCTCACCAACCCCGCCCGGGCCGCCGCGTGACGGACTGGACGGCCAAGACGGCGCTGATCACCGGCGCCAGCAAGGGCATCGGGCTTGCGATCGCCACCTCACTGGCGGCCAGAGGGGCCGACGTCGCGATCGCGGCGCGGTCCGAGCCGGATCTGCGTCGGGCCGAGGCTCAGCTCACTGGGCTGGGTGGAGGCAAGGTCGTGGCGGTCACAGCGGATCTCGGCATCGAGACCCAGGCCACCGAAGCCGTCCAGACCGCTCGCGAGCGGTTCGGCCGACTCGACATCCTGGTCAACAACGCGGGTGGCGCGGCGATCGGGCCCTTCGGCGACCTCACCGCCGCCGACTGGGACGACGCCTTCCGCGTGAAGGTCTTCGGCGCCGTCTACGCCAGTCGCGCCGCGCTGCCCCTCATGGTCGGGCAGGGCTCCGGATCGATCCTGAACATCGTCGGCAACTCTGCCGCACGCGTGCTGCCTCTGCAGAGCGCCAGCGGCAGCGCCTGTGCCGCCCTGGCGTACCTCACCGGCGCTCTCGCCGCCGAGTACGGCGCCGGCGGGATCCGCGTCAATGCACTGAGCCCGGGGCCGACCGCGACGACACGGTGGGACGCGGTGGTGCAGACGGTTGCCGACCTGGACGAACACCGCGACGCCGACCAGGTTCAGCGGGACTTCGCCGCAGCCGTGCCCCGTGGATCGATCGGCGGCGTGGAGGAGATCGCCCGTGCCGCGCTGTTCCTCCTCTCCGACGACGCCAGCTTCGTCAACGGCTCCCATCTGATCGCCGACGGCGGCATGACGGTGGCGAGCTGAGCGTGGGAGCGGACGTGTCCGAACAGGCGCTGACCCAGCGCACCATCCCAGAGCTGCATGCGCTCTTCCGCGACGGCGCCACCACCCCGACCGACCTCGTGGAAGAGTGCCTCGCCACCGTCGACCGCCTCGACCCCGTGCTCCACGCCATGATCACGGTCGACGCCGACGGCGCCCGAGCTGCGGCCGACAAGGCGACCAGGCGCTTCGCTCAAGGCGACCCGACCGGGCCTCTGGAGGGCATCACGGTCGCGATCAAGGACGTCATTCCCGCGCGCGGCCTGCGCACGACGTACGGCACCGCACGCTTCGACCCCGAGCCGAGCAAGGAGGACGCCCTCGTCGTACGCCGGCTGAGGGAGGCGGGCGCCGTCGTCGTCGGCAAGGCCAGCACCCCCGAGCACGCGGCCTACATGAACACTCGCAACGACATCGTCGGAACGACGCTCTCCCCCTGGGACCAGAGCCTGAGTGCCGGGGGGTCGAGCGGCGGCTCGGCCGTCGCGGTCGCGACCGGCATGAGCGTCGTCGGCATCGGTACCGACCACGGCGGGAGCGTCCGGTTCCCGGCGGCCATGAACGGCATCTGCGGGCTCCGGCCCACACCGGGCAGGATCCCGGCCTGGCCGTCGGCCTGGCTCTTCGACACCCTCGACACGATTGGCCCGCTGACCCGGCGCTGCAGCGACCTGCAGCTCGTGGAGGCCGTCGTCAGTGGCGGGGCGCGCCTCCTGCCGCTCGGCTTCCCGCACGAGCCGGACGAGGGCCGACGACCGGCGGAGCTGAGCGAGGCGAGGGTCCTCCTCACGGCCGACTTCGATGGCCAGATCCTGGTTGCCGGGGATGTCCAGGGCGCCGTGCTCGACGCCGAGGCGACACTGGTGTCCGCGGGGCTGGACTCCACTCGTGGCTCGCTGGACCTCTCGGGCGCGATCGCCGCCATCCGCCCGCTCCGGTCTTGGCGCACGATGGTCGTCCATGGTGGGCGCGCACCTGAGGAGTTCGGCAACCCTCTGCTCGCGCAGTCGGTCGCGGCAGCCAACGGCGAGGCGCTCTCGGCCGTCGCGGAAGCCGAGCGATTCCGGTCGCGTTGCTTCGAGCACGTGATGACCTGCCTCGATGAGTACGACTTCGTGGTGACGCCGGCGGCACAGGTGGCCGGTTTCCCGAGCGGGGATCCGGCGCCACAGGCGATCGACGGCCGGACGCTTGACGACGCCCTGGACTCCTGCCTGTCGCTCTACGCGTTCTCGGTGCTCGGCCTTCCATGCGCCGTGGTCCCGGCGGGGCTGACGTCAGGAGGCCTGCCGGTCGGGCTCCAAGTCGTCGGCCCGCCCGGCTCGGACCGAAGGCTTCTCCGTTTCGCGACCGCGATTCAGGAGACGCTGAGAACCGTGCTCACGCCCTCGGTGTGACCCGTCGGCCTCACCCGAGCAGGTAGCCGCCGTCGAGCCGCACCACGGTGCCGGTCATGTAGCTGTTCCGCGGGCTCAGCAGCAGCTCGTAGGCACCCACCAGCTCTTCGACGCGGCCCCATCGTGACAGCGCCGCGAGTTCGGTGACGGAGGCCCCGTGGTCATCGACCGATCGCAACGGAAGCGAGAGGTCAGTCTCGAAGAAGCCGAGCGCCACGGCGTTCACCAGGATCCCGTCGTCGGCCCAGTCCACCGCCAGCGCGGTGGTCAGTCCGTCGACCCCGGCCTTGCTGGCCGCATATGCCGTCAGGCCGACAAGCGGCTTGCGGGGCATCACCGAACTGGTGAGGACCACCCTGGGAGCGGCCGATGCCGTGAGAAGGGGATGCGCATGGTGTGCGCAAGAGAAGGCGCCGGTCAGGTTGACGGCGACGATGCTCTCCCAGAGCGCCGGCTCCAGGCGATGGGCACGCCGGCGCGTGGGCGAGACGCCGGCGTTCAGCACCAGCCCATCGAGCACATCCGATGTGCGGCCGAGCTCGGCGAAAGCGGCCGCGACCGACGCGGGGTCGCTCACGTCGCAGTGGATGCTGGTGATCCGCCCGGGCCCTGGATCGGGCACCGAGTCGGGGTGCTGATTGCGCGCCAGCACGTAGACCTGGTCCCCTCCGGCGGCGAGCGAGGAGACCAGTGCCGCGCCGATGCCGCGGCTTCCTCCCGTGATCGCGACGACCGCCGGCGACGTGCCCAGCACAATCTCACGCTCCGTCGGATGTCGGCAGGTCGAACGTGGGCGGCCGACCCTGGCGGTAGGCGTCGAGGCCCTCGGCGACGTCCGGCGACCGGAGCGATCCCGACATCGCCTCACGCACATAGGTCCAGTCGGAGGCGAGCGTGCGGTTGAAGGCACGCTTGACCGTACGCAGCGCCTCCGCGGATCGCTGCCCGAGCAGTGCGCACAGGTCAAGCGCCTCGCGCTCCAGCCGGTCGGACTGCACCACGGAGTTGACCAGGCCGAGCGCATGGGCCTCGGCGGCCGACAGCCTGCGACCGGTCATGGCAAGCTCCTTGGCAACGTGCGCTCCGACATGCTGCTGCAGCCGCACCATCGCGATGCCCGGGGCGAGCCCGAGCCCGGTCTCCGGGAGCCCGAAGACCGCCTGCTCGGAGGCGAGGACGAGGTCGGCGCACAGGGCGAGCTCGAACCCGCCGCCGAGAGCGTGGCCCTGCACCGCTGCCACGACCGGTACGTCGAGCCGCTCGATCCGATCGAAGATGCCGAAGAGGTCCATGGCCATGATCGCCCGGCCTCCGTCGTCGAGCGAGGACAGGTCGGCGCCGGCGCTGAAGGTCCGCTCCCCCTCGCTGTTGAGGAGCACACACCGAACGCCGGAGTGGATGCTCATCAGCGCCGCGTGCAAGCCGCCGACGACCTCGGCGGAGAGGGCATTGCTGCGATCAGCCCGCGAGATCGTGACGACCAGCGTCCCGCCGACCTCGCTGACGCGCACTGCGGCCGATTCTTCCGGATCCATTAGCAACCGAGGCCTCGCGCGATGACCAGGTGCTGGATCTCGTTGGTGCCCTCGCCGATCTCCAGGATCTTGGCATCGCAGAAGAAGCGGGCGACCGGGCTCTCCATCATGTAGCCGTAGCCCCCGAAGATCTGCACCGCTTCCGACGCAGCCCACATCGCCACCTTGCTGGCCTTGAGCTTGGCCATGGCGGCCTCAGTGCGGAAGGGAGCCCCACGGTCGCGGAGATCCGCGGCCTGGAAGGTCAACAGCCGAGCCGCCTCGAGCTCGGTCGCGATCTCGGCAAGCTTGAACTGGATGGCCTGGTGCTTGGCGATGGGCATCCCGAACTGGACGCGCTGGCGCGCGTAGTCCAAGGCGAGGTCGAGTACGGCAGCGGTCAGGCTGACCGACAGCGCAGCGACGGCGATCCGGCCGGTCTCGAGCACGTTGAGGAACTGGGCGAGCCCAGACCCGTCGCGACCGAGCCGGTGCTCGTCGTCGACCTCGACTCCATCGAAGTAGAGCGGCCGCGTGTCCAGGCCGCGCCAGCCGATGCCCTCCAGCCTCTCGCCCAGCGCGTAGCCGTCGGTGTCGTTCTCGACGACGAAGTTCGCGTACTGCTGCCGTTCGCCGGGCGTGTCGAGCTTCACCAGGATGACCACGCCGTAGCTCATGTCGGTGCCGGCGTTGGAGATGAACATCTTCTGCCCCGAGATGCTCCACCGCCCACCGAGGTCGCGCGCGAGGGTGGCGATGGCCGCTGCGTCGGAGCCGGCTCCCGGCTCCGTCAGACCGAACGCCCCCAGTCGCTCCCCCGTCGCCAGAGGCGTCAACCAGCGCGCCTTCTGCTCCTCGTCCCCGAAGACAAGCAGAGGCAGGCTGCCGATCGAGCAGTGCGCCTGCCAGGCAGCGGCCAGGCTCTGGTCGACCCTGCCGAGCTCTTCCAAGGCCGCGACGAAGCCGCGCGTGGACAACCCGACGCCGCCGTACTCCTCGGGCACGAGCGGACCGAGCAGACCGAGCTTGCCCATGTGCCGCAGCAGATCCGTCGGACAGCGCCGCTCGGCTATGTAGCTCTCGACCTGTGGCGCGACCTCCGCTGTGGCGAAGTCTCGGCACAGAGCAACGAAAGCCTCGTCGGGATCGCTGAGCTCGACGGGCATGCGACAGGTCTCCTCTGATTGGCGGCAGTGCTCGCATGGTATCGTGGTACGACCGGTCAGTACAAGACAGGAGATGGAAATGCGGGCAGTCCGATGGCACGGTCGGCTCGACGTTCGGCTCGATGACGTGCCCGAGCCGGTGCTCCTCAGTGAGGCCGAAGCGCTGGTACGCGTCGCGTACTGCGGGATCTGCGGCACCGACCTGCACGAGTACGCTGACGGGCCGGTGATGATCCGGTCCGACCGGCCCCATCCACTGACCGGGGCGACCGCTCCGGTGACGCTGGGCCACGAGCTCTCCGGCTGGGTCGTAGCCCTGGGCCGACCGGTCGCGGGCGTCGTCGAAGGCGATCTCGTCGCCGTGGATCCATGCTGGAGATGCAACACCTGCTTCTGGTGTGCTCGCGGGGAGTACAACATCTGTCGGCTGGGAGGCTCGATCGGGCTGGCCTCGGACGGCGGGCTGGCCGACCTCGTCCGGGTGCCCATCGAGGGGCTCGTACCTGTGCCCGACGGCGTGACCCCGCGCCAAGCAGCGCTCGCCGAGCCCGCGGCAGTCGGCATCCACGCGGTGAGGCGCGCCGGGGTCGGCAACGGTGAGCGCGTCGTGGTCCTCGGCGCCGGACCGATCGGGCTCGTGACCGCCAACGCCGCCCGCCTGGCCGGCGCCGACCTCGTCGTCGTCTCCGAGCCGAACCCGCGCCGGCGTGAGCTCGCGGCCCGGATCGGCGCCGACGTCGTCCTCGACCCGCGCGAGGCCGACCTCCGCTCGGTCCTGGCCAAGGCCACGGACAGGGTCGGCGCCGATGTCGTCTTCGAGTGCACCGGCAATGCCGAGATACTGACCGCGGCGGTGCCGCTGGCCCGTCGCGGCGGGCGCATCGTCGAGGTCGGCGTCGGCGCCGGGACCGCCGCTGTCGGGCAGCGCGACCTGGTGCTGTACGAACGCACGCTGCTCGGTTCGCTCGGCTACGCGGGCGACCTCGACACAGCGGTCGCCCAGATGGCGGACGGCTCACTGGACGCCGATCTCCTGATCAGCGAGGAGCATGAGCTCGAGGAGCTTCCCGCGGCGCTCGAGTCCATGACCCGGAAGCCGCCGATCGCCAAGACGCTCGTGCGTGTGAGCGGAGCGGGGTAGCGACTAGGGGAGCTCGCGCGAGAGGAGATCGGAGGACGCCCGCAGCTGGGCCTCCACCAGCTCTGTTCGGGCGGCGCCAGTGGCCTGCCGCATCAGCCGCTTGGCCGCGACCAGCGCGGGGCGCGGCACTCCCGCCATCTGCCGAGCCGAGGCCATCGCCTCCGCACGCAGACCCTCGGCCGGAATCACCCGGTCGACGAGGCCGATCGCCTGGGCTCTGGCGGCATCGCAGGTGGCGCCCAGCAGCACGAACTCGGCCAGCGCGCCCGGGGCCAGCCGGTCCATCAACCGGGGAACGCTCGCGACGATGCCCATCGCCAGGCCAGGGGTCCGGAAGCTGGCGGTGGCGTCCGCGAAGACCAGGTCACAGCTCAGGGCCAGGTCGAGCCCCCCGCCGACCGCCGGCCCGTTGACGGCGGCGATCGCCGGTACGGGAAGCGAATAGACCGCGTGCAGCATGGCCTCGAACTCGTCCAAGAGCGCGCCGGTCAGCCGGCCACCGGAGCCGGAGAGCTCGCCGAGGTCCTGGCCCGCGCAGAAGGCACGCTCGCCCGCACCGGTCAGCACGACGACACGAATGTCCTCGTCTGCGGCGAGCCCGGCCAACGCACGGACAAGGCCGGACCGCACTTGTTCGGTGAGTGCGTTGACCGGCGGGTGGTCGAGGACGACGACCGCCACCCCCTCGTCGTCGATCGTCACCTCGACGCCACCGCTCATGAGCTGGCACACACCCCGCGCTCGAGGAGGCTCTCGACATCCGCCTCGCTGTAGCCGAGCGCTGCCAGCACGGCGACGGTGTCCTGGCCCAGCTGCGGAGCGGGCGTGCGGACCCGCGCCGGGGTGCCACTCAGCTTGAGCGGCGACCCGATCACCCGCTGCGCCGGCCGGCCGTCCTCCCCGCCTACCGTCACCGCCATCTCGCGCGCCACCAGGTGCGGATCGGCGACCACCTGCGCATAGTCGAGCACCGGCCCACAGGGCACGCCCGCCCGGTCGAGGCGCTCGAGCAGCTCGGCCGTGTCGAGGACCCGGGTGCGCTCACTGAGGATCTGGGTCAACTCGGACAACGCATGCATGCGGTCGGCGTTCGTGGCGAAGCGAGGGTCACTCGGCAGAGCATCGAGATCCAGGGCGTGACACAGGCCTTCGAACAGGCGCTGCGAGGCAGCACCGATGGTGACCGAGCCGTCGCGAGTCGGGTAGCAGTCGTACGGCGCCGAGGCCCGATGCGTGTTGCCCGTGCGTCCGCGGACGGACCGCTCGTCGGCCAGCACGGCACTGAGCTCCCACAGCGAGAGCGACAGCCCCGCGTCCATCAGCGACACGTCGATCTCTTGACCGCATCCGCTGATCGTGGCCGCGTGGTAGGCCGAGAGGATCGAGACACAGGCGAGCAGGCCGGTGGCGAGATCGGTCACCGGCACGCCGGACTTGGCCGGCGGCCCGTCGGCGAAGCCGGTGACACTCATGATGCCCGACATGCCTTGTGCGACCAGGTCGAGCCCGGCGCGGCTCTCATACGGGCTGGATCGCCCGAAGCCGCTGATCGAGCAGTACACCAACGCCGGACGCAGGGCGGCGCAGTCGGCGTACCCGAACCCGAGCCGGGCGAGCGCGCCAGGACGGCTGCTCTGCACGAGGACGTCGCTGTCGTGGAGGAGTCGCCTGACGATGTCCTTGCCCTCGGGCTGCTTGAGGTCGACGGCGACACTGGTCTTGTTGCGGTTGAGCGTGTGGAAGCCGACCCCGGTGCCGTCGACGTACGGCGGACCGAACGAGCGAGCGTTGTCTCCCGAGCCCGGAGGCTCCACCTTCACGACCTCGGCACCCAGGTCTGCCAGATGCATGGTGCAGTACGGACCGGCGACGTTCTGGCTGATGTCCAGCACGCGCATACCGGCGAGCGGGCCGACCTCGTTCGCCGTCATGCCGGCGTCTCGGCGGGGCTGAGGAGGGCCAAGGGGCCCTCGTCCACCAAAGAGACCACCGCCTGCTCGATCCGGTCCTGGTCGGGCAGCCAGACGGCCTCCAGACTCGGCGCATATGGCGCCGGCATCGGGGGCGCGGCGACCCGGCGCACCGGGGCGTCGAGCGACCAGAAGCCTTCGGACACCGCGAGGGCGGCCAGCTCGGCGCCGACGCCGAAGTCCTGGACGGCCTCATGCGCGACGAGCAGCCGGTTGGTCTTGGCCAAGGAGCCGAGCACGGTCTGCTTGTCGAGCGGGGAGATGGTACGCAGGTCGATCACCTCACAGTTGATCCCGCGCGCGGCAAGGGCGTCGGCGGCGGCCAGGCAGTCGTGCACCATGCGCGACCAGCTCACGATCGTGACGTCCTCCCCGGTGCGCACCACCCGGGCGCGACCCAGAGTGCCCACCTCGTCCGGTGCGGGCCGGCCGCCCTTGCGTCCGTAGAGATGCCGGTTCTCGATGAAGACGACGGGACCGTCGTGGCGGATCGACGCGCGCAAGAGGCGATACGCGTCCGCTGGCGTGGACGGCATGACCACAACGAGGCCCGGTACGTGCGCCAGCAGAGCCTCGAGGCTCTGTGAATGCTGGGCACCCGAAGACCGTCCAGCGCCGAACTGGGTGCGGATCGTCAAGGGGACGTCGACCTTCCCGCCGGTCATGAACCGGATCTTGGCGGCCTGGTTCATCAGCTGGTCGAAACACACGCCTACGAAGTCGAGATACATGATCTCGACGACCGGCCGGAGCCCGGCCATGGCGCTGCCGATGCCCAGGCCGATGATCGCACTCTCCGAGATCGGGGTGTCGCGCACCCGATCGGGGTAGGCGGCGGCCAGGTCGCGGGTGATCCCGAAGACACCGCCTCCGGCAGCGACGTCGATCCCTGCCACGAACGTCGCGTCGTCGTCCTCCATCTCGCGCTGGAGAGCCTCGCGCAGCCCGTCCATGTAGCGGAACTCGTCCTCGAGCTCGCGTTCTTCACCACCCGCAACGAGTACCGGACCGATCGCCGCCGTCGCCGACTGCATCGTCGGTGGAGGATCG
This sequence comes from Nocardioides sp., assembly GCA_044464665.1. GTDB lineage: Bacteria > Actinomycetota > Actinomycetes > Propionibacteriales > Nocardioidaceae > Marmoricola. The sequence continues at coordinate 23,222 of JBIQLB010000032.1, read as the reverse complement.
CCGCGCACGGCGTCGATCTCCTCGTCCAGCACGCGCTCCACCTCGATGGCAATGGCCGCGATCTCCTCGGCCGTGGACTCGCCGGTGGCGAGGAGACTGCTCGCCGCGATCGTCAGTGGGTCCCTCTCCTTCCACTCCTGGATCTCCTCGGGAGTGCGGTAACGCTGCGGATCTCCCTCGTAGTGCCCGTGCCAGCGGTACGTCGTGGCCTCCACCAAGACCGGCCCGGCGCCCGCGACGATGTCCCCACGGAGTTCGGCGATCAGGCGTGCGACGGCCTGGACGTCGTTGCCCTCGACGGCCACCGAGCGCACGCCGTACGCCTTGCCCCGCTCGAGCACGCCGACCGGATGCATGGCAGTGAAGGGGGTGAACTCGGAGTAGAAGTTGTTCTCGCAGACGAAGATCAGCGGCAGCTTCCAGACCGCGGCCAGGTTGAGGCTCTCGTGGAAGACGCCCTGGGTGACGGCGCCGTCGCCGAAGAAGGCCACCACTGCCTGGCCTGCCGCGTGGCTTCCTCCGCTTCGCTGCGCCGCGAACGCGGCACCGGTCGCGATCGGCATGCCGGCGCCCACGATGCCGTTGGCACCGAACACGCCGTGGGCCGGATCCGCGATGTGCATCGACCCACCGAGACCGCCGCACGTTCCGGTCGCGCGCGCCATCAGCTCAGCGAACATGCCGCGAGTGTCGACGCCGCGGGCGATCGAGTGCCCGTGGCCGCGATGATGCGAGGTGAGAATGTCGTGCGGCTCCAAGCCGGCGGAGACGCCGACGGCGACCGCCTCCTGCCCCGTGGACAGATGCAGGAACCCGGGAATCTCCCCATTGCGGTACAACAGACTGGCCCGCCGCTCGAACTCGCGGATGGTCACCATGCACCGGTACATCCCCGCCAAGGTGGTGAGGTCGTGAGCAGAGCTCATGCGATCGCTCCGCCCCCCGGCCGGTCCATCCGGCCCAGCGTCGCGCCGTCGACCGGAACGACGGCGCCACTGAGGAAGGTCGAGGACGGACCGACGAGGAACCGCACGACCTCCCCGACCTCGGCGGGCTCTCCGAGCCGCGCCAGACCGATGCCCTGCACGAGCTCCGGGATGCTCGGGACGCCGGGGACGTCCGGGGCATCGAAGGCAGCCGCCACACGCTCAGTCCGGATGCAATGCGGGCTCACCGAGTTGACCCGGATGCCGAAGGCGCCCGCGTACCCGGCGACCGACCGTGTGAACGCCATGAGACCCGCGTTCACCAGGGCGCCGGACGGGTACCACGGCTGAGGGAGCGAGCCACCGCTTCCGGTGACGTTGACGATGCTCCCGCGCTTGCCCGCCGACCGCATCAGGTCGATCGCCCACTTGCTGAGCTTGACGTACCCCCAGACCTTGACCTCGATCGCCTCGCGCCATCTGGCCTCCTCGAAGCTGTCGAGATCGCCCATCGGCTCGCCGCCGGCACAGTTGACCAGGAAGTCCGGCACGCCTACCAGCCGCTCGCAGTCCGCGCAGAAGCGGCCGAGCTCCGCCGCGTCGCCGAGGTCGGCCTGCACCGCGAACGCCCGCGGCTCCTGCTTGCCCGCGTTGAGCAACTCGGCGGCCGCGACGGCGCTGCTGCCGCGTGAGCCGATCACGACTGTCGCACCGGCCTCGACGAGGCTGCGAGCGATCCCGAGACCGATGCCGCGGCTACCGCCCGTCACCACACCGCTGAGTCCGCGCAGTTCCATGTCGCCCCATTCCCCTAGTTCGTGACAGCTGCGTACACGGCCGGGTGACCGATCGGCTCAACCAACTGCTCCACTGCTTCGGCGACCTGGAGCACCAGGTGCTCCTCGTAGGGTCGGCCGATGACCTGCAGCCCGATCGGCATCCCGTCAGGGCCCTTGCCACACGGGACGGACATGGCCGGCAGCCCGGTCAGGTTCGCTGGACCGGTCAGCCGCGAATAGGTCAGGTCGGGCGGCTCGATCGCTCCGGACGGCCACGCGATCGGGTCGTACATCGACTCTCGCATCGGCGCGGTCGCGGGGTGGGTCGGCGCAACGACGACGTCCACCCGCTGCAGGACCTCACGCCACTCCTGCTGAATTCGCGCGCGAACCCGGAGGGCATGGATGTAGCTCTCGGCCCGCACCTCGCGACCCATCTCGATCAGCCCCCGCACCTGGTCGGTGTACGCGCTGCCCCTGGTCTCCATGCGGCTGCGGTGGAAGTCCGCTGCCTCCGGCGTGATGATGCAGAAGAGCGTCGGCATGTACGCCGGCGCCAGCTCGAACGAGACGGGCTCGGTCCGAGCACCGGCACCCTCCAGCAGGGCGATCGCCGACATGACGGCGTCGTGTACCGCAGGCTCGATGTCGTCGAAGTAGTGGTTGGCCGGCACGCCGACCCTGATCCCGGCGGGTCCACGACCGAGCCCGCGCAACAGGTCCCGCGATCTCCCGTCGGCCTCGGGCGCGGCGATGGCGCTCAGCATCACACCGCAGTCGGCAACGTTCGCGGCGAGCGGACCCACGTGGTCGAGCGACCAACTGCAGGGCGTCACGCCGCGCGTCGGCACCAGACCGAAGGTCGGCTTCAGGCCGGCGACTCCGCAGTGCGCCGCCGGGCCACGGATGGAGCCACCCGTGTCCGTTCCGATCGCGGCGGTCACCAGACCCGCGGCCACGGCGGCGCCACTGCCACCGCTCGAGCCACCCGGGGACCTGGCCAGGTCCCAAGGGTTGCGTGCGTGGGGAGTCAGGACGCCCAGGGCGAACTCGTGCGTGTGCGTCTTGCCGACGACCACCGCCCCCGCCCCCTCGAGCCGGTCGACGACGTCGGCCGTCTCGGTCGCGACGTGATCGTAGGTCACCTCCGAGCTGCAACTGGTGCGGTGGCCCGCGATGTCGACGATGTCCTTGACCGCGACGGGAACGCCGTGCAGCGACCCACGCAGCCGTCCTTGGGCCCGCTCCACCTCCCGCTCCCGCGCAGCCCTCAAGGCGGGCTCACGCAACACCAGAGAGAAGGCATGTACGTCGGGATCGAATCGCTCGATCCGATCCAAGGCCTCCTCGACCGCCGCCACCGGGGACACCTCCCCGGCCCCGATCGCCGCCGCCAGCGCGCGAAGGCCACCGGCATGTTCAGCGCTCATCGGCCTGCTTCACCACCTGAAAGGTCGACGACGGATCGACACCGTCCACGTCGACACCGAGCACGAGCGCTTCGTCGGTGCCTTCACCACCGGCAACCGGCTCGGCGCGCGGTACATCGAAGGTGAGCTGTCGCCGCGCGAAGCCCCATCCCGCGGCCGAGCGCCGGATGGTGTCCCGATAGACGCCGCTGTCCACGTGCTCCATCCGCGGGCCGACCTGGGAGAACGCCATCAGATAGCAGGTGCCAGTCACCTCGTCCGGGCCGACCGGCTCCAGCAACAGTGTGCCGTTCCAGTGTCGGCGAGCCATGCCCTGGCGTCCCTCCTGGTCGGCGCGCTTGTACTCCTCGAGCGCGATGCGTCCGGTCACCACGAGCTCACCCGCGTCGAGCACGCCGTCCGCGGTAAAGCAGGCGGCGTAGTCGGCAGGGTCACCGGTGTCGCTGGCCAGGTTGTAGCGCGCGTACAGCTGCACGATCGCCTGGTAGTCCTCCGGCGGCAGAGTCGAGCCAGCTTCCTCAGTGGGCATCGCGGACCACCTCTGGGTCGGTCGTCACCGCGGCCTGTCCCTCCCGGGCCGGAGGCCGGGCGGACTCTGGCTGGGGCCGGTACGGCACCCGTCGCGAGATGCGAGTCAGCACCTGGTCGAAAGAAACCGCGGCCAGCAGGAACCCCCCGAGCACGACCTGCTGGATGAACGGCTGGACGGCATTCAGCGTCATGCCGTTCTGCAGCACACCAAGGATCACGACGCCGAGGAAGACACCGCCGAGGCGGCCTTCGCCGCCGGTGTAGCTCACGCCGCCCACGAAGACCGCGGTGATCACGCTGATCTCGAAGCCGGTGCCGGCGGCGGGCGCCGCAGACTCCAGCCGCGCCGTCGCAAGCACGCCGGCCAGCCCCGACAGCGCTCCGGCGGCCATGAACAAGAGCACGGTGATCCGCTTGACCCGGATGCCGGACAGCCGAGCGGCCTCGCGGTTGCCGCCGATCGCGTAGATCCGACGGCCCACCACCGTGCGGTTGAGGACCGCCCAGCCGACCGCGAACGACAGCAGCATCAGCCAGACCGGCACGGGCACCCCCGCGATGAGGCCCTCCCCGAGCGGCCGCACGCCGTCGGGAAGCCCGAAGACCGGAACGCCGTCGGTGATGAGGAACGCCAGGCCGCGAAAGGCAGTCCAGGTCGCCAGCGTGACGATGATCGGGTTGATCTCGACGAGCGTGACGACCAGGCCGTTGACCATGCCGAGCGCAGCACCGATCAGCACGGCGCCCAAGAAGGCCGCCGGCACACTGGCGCCGTGGGAGACCATGAGCTCGGCGAAGTAGATTCCCGACACGCCCAGCACCGACCCGACCGACAGGTCGATGTTGCCGGTGAGCACGAGCAGGGTCATGCCCACGGCCACGATGCCGATGAGCGAGACGTCACGCGCGATGTTGCGGAGGTTCTGCAGGTCGGCGAAGCCCTCTGCCGTGATCGAGAAGTAGACGACCACCACCAAGAGAGTGATGACGAGGCCGGCTGAGAGCATCAGCTTGCGCACCGCCTCGCCGCTCATCCCCGCCCTGGCAACAAATGTCGGATTGATCATCGACTACCTCACATCAGTACCGGTCGCGAGCAACAAGGCATGTTCGTCCCCCGGCTGGATTCGCAGTTCCTCACGGATCCAACCGTCGTGCATGATCAACACACGCTCGGTCAGTTGCACGATCTCGTCGGTCTCACAGCTCAGCACCAGGACCGCGTGCCCGAGTCCCGCCAGCCTCCGGATCTCGCCGTAGATCTCGGCCTTCGCCGCAATGTCGACGCCACGCGTCGGCTCGTCGAAGACGAGCACGCGCGAGCCGGCCAGCATCCAGCGAGCCACGCACACCTTCTGCTGGTTGCCGCCAGACAGGTACTTGATGGGCGCGCTCGCCGACGGGGTGCGCACGCTGAGGAGGTCGATCACGTCACCGAAGGCGCGCGTCTCGCGCCCGCGGTTGATCGTCCGCAGGGTGCGGCGGCGGTACTTCGCGAGCGCCGCGATGGTGCCGTTCTCTCGCACGCTCATCGCCGGCACCAGGGCAGACTTGTTCCTGTCCTCGGGGACCATGCCGATCCCACTCTCGATGGCAGCCAGCGGGGAGCCGATCCGCTGTCGTCTGCCGTCTAGCCAGATCTCGCCGTCATGGATCCGGTCGAGTCCGAAGAGCGCCCGCGCCAGTCGGGTCCGCCCGGACCCGACCAGCCCGAAGACACCGACGATCTCACCCGGCGCCACGTCGAAGGAGATGTGCTTGATATAGGCCGTCGACACGTCGACGACCCGAAGGGCGGCGCGGTCGTCGATCTCGAGGTCCGGTTGCCGCGACGGACGGTCGAGGGTCGCGATGCTCCTCCCGACGATCAGCCGTGCCAAGGACTCCCGGTCGAGCTCGCCGACCGGCTTCGTCGCGACCACGCGTCCGTTGCGCAGCACCGACACCACATCGGCCACGGCGAGGATCTCATCGAGCCGATGGCTGATGAAGACCACGCAGTCTCCGCGCTGCTTGAGCCGGCCGATGAGCTCGAAGAGTCCCTGCGCCTCACGCGCGGTCAGCCCGGATGTCGGCTCGTCCATGAGCAGCAGACGCGCGTCGGCCCGCGGCGTTCCGGCCGTCTCTCCCGCCAGCGCCTTGGCGATCTCCACCTGCTGCTGTTCGGCGACGTTGAGATGGCCCACCATCCGCCGCGGATCGATGGATGCTCCGATCGACTCGAGTAGGTCGCGTGCCATCGCGCGCTGGCGGTGCCTGCGGAGCAGACCTCCGCGCGACATCTCCCGGCCGAGGAAGATGTTGTCCACGACGGACAGCTGCGGCACCAGCGTGAACTCCTGGTAGATGGTCCGCACGCCGACGTCGAACGCACCTCGCGGCGTCATCCGTGCGTGCTCCTCGCCTCGTACGACGATCTTGCCCGCACTGGGCTCCACAGCGCCAGCGAGGATCTTGACCAGCGTCGACTTACCGGCGCCGTTGGCGCCGACGAGGGCGTGGACGGTAGCTCGCTCCAGGGCGAGCGAGACGTCGTCGAGGGCGAGCACGCCCGAGTAGCGGCGGGTAATGCCGCGCAGCTCCATCAGCGGTTGGTCCGAGGGTGCCACCGCAGGGCTCGCGCTAGAGGTCGCGGTCACGAGTCAGGAGCCACCGTTCAACTGCAGTCCGCCAGGGTGTCGCCTCGTGGCGAGAGATACCGGTCGAAGTAGTCAGAGTAGGCGCGCACCGGATCCTCGTCGAGCTCCTTGAACTCGGCCACGTTGTCCTTGGTGACGATCTGATTGTTCATCGTGACCGAGCGCTCGACCTTCTCACCCGCCATGCACGCAAGGCCACGCAGCGTGCCGGCCGCACCGAAGACCCGCAGGCCGTAGCCGGCCGTGGCCTTGAAGCCGGTGTCGCCGGACTTGAGCGCTGCGTACGCTGAGGAGGTGGCGTCGTTGCCGATGAGGAAGCTCTCGGCGGCCGGGACGTGCGCCTCACGGAATGCCTGGGCGCCACCGAGGCACGCATCGTCGGAGACACACGTCATCACGCGAATGCCGGGATGCTTGCGCAGCGCTGCCTGGGCTGCCTTGATCCCCTCGTCCCGCGAGTTCGCGGCCATGACCTCGACGACTTTGGCCACCCCACCCGCCTCGATCGCGCCGATCGTGCCCTGCGCCCGCATCTGCAGCACCGGTGTCTGCGGGTAGTTGGTGACCAGCACCTCGGTCCCGGGCTGCATGTGCTCCTTGACGTACGCGTTTACTGCCTCCCCTGACCGCTTGCCCTCCTCGGCGAAGTCGGACACGACCGTGATCTCGGCAGTCTTCAGGTCGGAGCCGAGCCCGATCACGACGATGCCGGCCTTCTGGGCCCGTTCGATCGACGCTTGCAGCAGGTTGGGGTCCTGGGCGATGACGACCACCGCCTTGACGCCTTGAGCGGGGAACGAGTCCATGAGCTGTGACTGCGTCGACGGGTCGCTCTTGCCGTCTGCGAGGACGACCTCGGCGCCCTTGGACTCACCCGCGATCTTGACGCCCTCGCAGATGTCCTTGAAGGCCTCGAGGCTGAGATCAATCATCAGACAGGCGATCTTGATCTTCCCGTCGGCGTTGTCCGGGGTTCCGGCGGAAGGGGAGTCGCTCTCGGCGGAGCAGCCCGCGAGCACGATCGCGCTGGCCACGAGGCCTACGGCGCCCGCGCGGACGGCTCGACGCGGCTCATCGAACGACTTGAGATTCCAACGCAGTCGCATGCTTGCTCCTCGACCGAAGGTCACTTGTGGGCGGGTGGGCAGACGGCCGCGTTCGCGGGCGTCGTGTCCTTGAAGGTGTTGTACTCGGCGGCCTTTGACTGGGCCGTCTCGGCGGCCTTGTCGGCCTCGGCCTGGAACCGGGCGACGTTGTCCTGGGTGTACTTGAACTCGGCCAGCCAGTCGGTGCGCTGCATGCTGTCGCCCTGCAGGCACTTCGCCGCCCGGAGCACCGCTGCCGCGCCGGTGACGGCCTGGCCGTAGCCGACCGACATCTTGAGCCCACTCGAGCCGGACTCGATCGCGGCCTTGCCGGAGGCTGTCCCGTCCGTACCGATCAGGAAGACGTCCTGAGCCTTCTTGCCAGCCCGCTGCAGCGCCTCCCAGGCACCGAGGCAGGCATCGTCGGAGACACAGACCACGACGTCGATCTTGGGATCCTTCTGGAGGCTGGCCTGCGTCTCCTTGAGACCCTCCTCACGAGAGTTGGCCGAGCGCGGGCCGACGATCACAGCGTTCGGCGCCAGCTTCTCGATAGTCTCCCGGGCCCCTCGCGTGATGTCGGCGAGCACCGGCACCGGCGGGTAGTCGAAGAGCAGGACGTGTGCCTTGCCACCCATCTTGTCGTTGATGTAGTCGGCGGTGGCGGTGCCTCGGATGATGCCACCGCCGTAGAAGTCGAAGACACTCTGGAGGTCGGAGCCGGTGACGTCGGTGCCGTACGCGTAGACCAACGTGCCCTTCTCCTGGGCACGTCGCATCGGCGCCACGAAGCTGCCCGGGTCCTGCGCCACCACGACGACGACGTCGACGCCCTGGTCGCCGTAGGTCTCGATCAGGCGGCCCTGCGTGCCCGGGTCGCTCTGGCCGTCCCCTTGGACGTACTCGGCGTTGATCGACTTGGCGGCCGCGCTGACGCCGTCGCAGATGTTCTTGAAGACCTCGAGCTTGAGGTCGATCGGAAGGCACGCGACCTTGAGCTGGTCACTTCCGCCTGCCGAGGGCTTGTCGCCGTTCTCGGTCGAACAGGCACCCAAAGCGAGGGCCAAGGTGGCGACGCAGAGAACTGCGGCGGTTCTTCTAGATCGGCGTCCCTGTCGACGGCGCTGCGAAAGGCCCATGTCTGGCTCCTGAGTTGTACCGACCGGTCCATACGAACAACCGAAGACTACGACCGGCGGTCCTCGCGTGTCAAGCACTCTTTCGCGGGCTTTTCCATCTGAGACACAACCCCCGGTCACCACGTCCGCGTCGCGCCCCACCACGGCAAGCGAGGCGCCGGTGTCCGCCTCCTGCGAGACGGCCGTACGGTTGCGGCACTGGACCTAGAGTGACCCTGTCAGCCGATCGAGAACGGGAGCACTTGCTATGGCACGACCACCTGGCCACGGCGAGGAGTACGCCTCACGCCGCAACGAAGTGATCCGGATAGCAGCGGAGATCTTCGCCCGTCAGGGGTACGCCGCCACGGGAGTCGCCGAACTGTGCGCGGCGACGCAGTTGGGCCGGGGAGCGCTCTACTACTACATAGGCTCCAAGGAGAACCTGCTTATCGAGATCCAGTCCTCGGTGATGGTGCCGCTCATCGCGGCGGCCAAGCACATCGCCGCGGCGCCCGGCTCTGGAGCGGCTCGGCTGCGCGCGCTCTCTCATGTCTTGCTGGGCGCGATCTTCAAGCAGAACGACTCGATCTGGGTCTACCAGCACGAGTACCGTTCCCTCAGCGATCCCGAGCGCAGCGCGTTGCTGCGCCAACGGGCGGCCTTCGAGGATCTGGTGCACCGGCTAGTCGTCGACGCCGACACCTCAGGCCAGATCGACGTGCCCGACACCAAGCTCGCGACCCTGGAGTTCCTCAACCACCACAACTACACCTATCAATGGGTCAAGCCCGACGGTCAGTGGAGCGCCGAGTTCCTCAGCGTGCGCTACATGCACACGCTGCTGACCGGTTGGGCCGGCCCTCGTCTCGACCTCGACAGCATCGAGACCGAGGCCGCTCCGCTCATCGCCGAGATGAGCGAGCACGTGCCGACGCTGGTGCAGGCCGCGGGCTCCTAGCGTCCGGTCAGGCGGGTTCGAGAGGTCGTAGCCTCCCTGCGGGCCGATTCGTTGTGCCGGCATGCGCCTCTCCCGCCTCGCCGCCGTTGCCGTGCTCGCCCTGGCTCTCGCCGCTCCCGCCGCACCGGCCCAGGCCGGCTCGACGCAGCCCTCGCCGCTGGCCCCGCTGATCACCGGCAAGCTGCTCGACCCGCTGATCGGCCTGCTCGGACCGCTGCCGGCCAAGCACGTGCCCTACACGGGCTCGATCTGCCCGGGCGGCGAGCCGCAGTGCATCGAGGACGTGCTGAGCACGATGCGCCAGCGCCTGGCCCCGCTGGCCGCCAGCTGTGACCACGACGCGCTCTTCGCGCTGGCGTACCTCCGGGTCACCGAGAACGTGAAGGCCGCCACCGATGCCGGCTTCTTCACCGACCGGAAGTGGCTCACTCAGATCGACGCGGTCTTCGCGCAGATGTACTTCGACACCTTCGACGACTACCGCGCCGGCCGCACGGTCCCGAAGGCGTGGAAGATCGCCCTGGACGCCAGCCGCGGCAAGGCGATGAGCGGCCTGGGCAGCTTCCTGATCGGCATGAACGCCCACATCAACAACGACTTCCCGCACGTCATCGCGACCGTCGGACTCACCGGCGCCGACGGCAAGTCGCACAAGCCGGACCACAACGCCTACAACCAGCGCCTGGACGCGATGTACGTGCCGGTCTTCCAGGAGATCTCCGAGCGCTTCGACCCCCACTTCACCGACGTGCAGGAGCTCGGCGACCTCGACGACCTCGGCGTCAGCCTGGTGATGCGCGGCTGGCGCGAGATGGTGTGGCGCCACGCCGAGATGCTGGTCGCCGCTCGCACAGCCGCGGCCAAGAGAGCGGTCTCCGCCGAGATCGAGGAGTACGCCGCCACGCAGGCCCGGCTCATCCGCGCGATCTTCGCCTCCCCCAGCTCCGCCACCCGCGACGCCTTCTGCGCCACCCATCACGGCTGATCCCGGGAACACCCCGGCTTCACTCCCTGTTGCACACTGGGCAAGGAAGGGAGCCGTGATGCTGTTCAGCAAGTACAAGTCCCAGGTGGTCGACGCCGAGCACGCCCTCCCGGGCCGCACCGACCGCCCGTTCGCCCTGTCCGAGCGCCACCGCGTGCTCGACGCTCCCCTGGTCACCGACGAGGTGCCCGAGGGCTACGAGGTCGCGCTGTTCGGGCTCGGCTGCTTCTGGGGTGCCGAGGAGGTCTTCTGGCAGCTCCCCGGCGTCTGGTCGACCTCGGCCGGGTACGCCGGCGGCAGCACCCCGCACCCGTCGTACGAGGAGGTCTGCTCGGGCCTGACCGGCCACACCGAGGCCGTCCGCGTCGTCTTCGACCCCGCGAAGGTCTCGTACGCCGACCTCGTCGCCGCCTTCTACGAGGTCCACGACCCCACCCAGGGCATGCGCCAGGGCAACGACCTCGGCACGCAGTACCGCTCCGCGATCTACACCACCTCGCCGTCGCAGGAGCAGATCGCCCGCGACCTCACCGACCGCTACCAGCCCGAGCTGACCAAGCGCGGCTACGGCCAGATCACCACCGAGATCAAGCCCGCCCCGACGTACTACTACGCCGAGGACTACCACCAGCAATACCTCGCCAAGAACCCCAACGGCTACCGCTGCCACTCCGCCACGGGGATCAAGGTGCCGCGCTGAGCCAAGTCACTTGGCTGTGTCGGCCCGCTGGGTCATACTGGTAGTGCTTGGGGCACTAGCGCCAAGAAGTTGAACCCGAGATTCGTCCGGACGGTCGCGTCTCGGGTTCCGCGCTTTTCTAGATCCGTCGGACCTCCCGCAGCACCGGGCTGACACGAGGGCGCCACTCGCCACCGCGCGCGAAGCACCAGGCCACCACGTCCGGCAAGGTCAACAGCGGCTCACTGGCAAGACGCGCGTGGCAGAACGAGATCGGCACGCCGTGGCACGCCTGCACGGCTCGACTCAGAACCTGCCGATCCCGGTGTTCCTGGGTCGGGTCAAGGTCGAGCACGAGACCGCCCCCTCCAGCCTCTACTGCCAGGCTGACGACCTCCCGCAGCGCTTGCTTTCGGAGCTCGTGCTCATGGCCGCCGCCCCTGATGACGACAGCCGTCGCCGTCACTCCCACGGAGGAGAGGCCGCCGACGGCGTCCGCAATCACGCGGCGCCGGCGGTTGGCCTCCAGCTTCATGTGGATTGAGCGTTGGCCGGGTAGCACGAGTCGCTGGAGCGTACGCCGCGCCTCCCGCAGCGCGTCGTCGGGGCAGGCCACGACCACGACCACGTAGCCCTTGGCCTTGGTCTCGTCGATAAGGAAGCGGATGCCCACTTCGTCATCGTGCCGCTGGGATCCGACATCTAGCCTGGGCTGGTGACCGATCTCCCCTGGCCGCTGCCCGACCGGACCGACCTGCGGGACCAGCTGATCGAGGCCTACTCCGATCGCAGCTACCACAACCTGCGGCATCTCGCCGAGGTGCTGGAGCGGATCGAGGAGCTCGGCGGGGGCGACGAGGTCGAGCTGGTCCTGGCCGCGTGGTTCCACGACGCGGTGTACGACGGCGCGCCAGATGACGAGGAGCGGTCGGCGCTGCTCGCGGAGGACTCGCTGGCGGGGACAGGCGTCGATGTCGCGAAGGTCGCCCGCCTGGTGCGGCTGACCAGCGCGCACGAGCCCGGCGCGGACCACGTCGGTCAGGTGCTCTGCGACGCCGATCTGGCCATCCTGGCCGCGGATCCGGAGCGGTACGCCGAGTACGCCGGCGGCGTCCGCCGCGACTACGCGTCCGTGCCCGAGGAGGACTTTCGAGCCGGACGGAGGGCCGTCCTGGAGGAGCTGCTAGCCCGCGAGACGCTCTACTCCACGGACCACGCCCGCCGCGAGTGGGAGCCACGAGCCAGGGCCAACATCGCCGAGGAGCTCGCCCGGCTGGACTCCTAGACGATCACCCGCGGCTGCTTGCGGCGGCGCAGACCCGCCTCGGTGAGCCGCCACACCAGCTCCCGGCTGCGCACCACCGTCGCCCCGGCCGCGACGACGGTGTCGAAGACCTCGGCCGGCACGTCGTAGTGGTCGCCGTCGAAGCCCCGCTCCGGGATGCCGAGCCTCGCCGCGAAGGCGTGCAGCTCGTCGTAGGAGTGGTCCGAGGCCAGGTGCGACCACATCCTCCCCCGCCACGGCACCATCGGCGGATCGATCAGCAAGGCCACCGCCTCAGCCTAACGGGATCACGGCAGGCCGCCCCGAAACCTGTTGGCTCCGTCGGCGCCCTGGGCCATACTGAAAGCGCCTGTTGCGCTGAGCCTCAGGAAGTAGAGCCCGAGATTCGGCCGGACGGCCGCGTCGCGGGCTCCACGCATGTCAGACCTCGATGATGTCGTTGACGAGCGGGCCGATCCTCCGGCGCCAGTCACCGCCACGCGCCCAGCACCAGGCGACGACGTCCGGCAGCGCGAGTAGACGCTCGGACGCCAACGCCGAGTGGCTGTAGGCGATCGGACATCTGGGTGTCTCCGAACCGCCTCGATCAGAACCTGGTTGTCCGTCGCATCACCGTCGGGTCGAGATCGAGCACCAGGCTGGGACCCGGCGCTCGCGCAGCGACGTCGACGACCACCGACAGGGCCAGGTCCCGCCGCTCGTGCTCGCTGCCTGGCCCAGCGACAGCGATGACGCTGGACGTGACGCCGTGCCTCGACAGGCGGGCCACAGCGTCGGCGATCCGGCGCCGGCGACGAGCGCCCTCGTTGTTCATGTGAACAGCACGCTGCCCCGGCAGGATCAACCGCCCGACCTCGCGACGTACGCCGGCGATCGACTCCTCCGGGCAGGCGACCGCCACCACCACATAGCCCTTGGCCTTGGTCTCGTCGACGAAGAAGCGCGTCCCCACGCAGGCCACCGTGCAGCACGGGACCGACATCGAAGCATCAGCATCGGACCGAAACCGATTGGCTCCGTCGGCGCCCTGGGCCATACTGAGAAGTGCCTGTTGCGCTGAGCCTCAGGAAGTGGACCCGAGACCCGTCCGGACGGACGTGGCGCTCGGGTCTCGCGCTTTCTCAGACCCGTCGCACCTCGGCCACGACCGACCGGCAGGCGCAGGTCAGCGCAGGTGCTCGGGCCGGAGGACGGGGACCCAGAGGGTGTAGCGGTCAGCGCGGTAGATGCTGCGGGTCACCTCGACGGCGACCTCGCGGCAGAAGGAGCGGCGGGAGATGTGGAGCACGGGGGCGCCGGGCTCGAGCTCGAGCACCTCGGCCTCGTCCTCGGTGGCGACGGCGGCGACGACGGAGTCCTCACCCCACGTCGGCATCAGGTCCTGGTCGGCGAACCAGTAGTAGAGGCTGGAGGGCAGCGCCTCGTCGAGGAAGCGCGGGAAGGTGTCCAGCGAGAGGTAGACGTGCTGGATGGCGATCGGGGCGCCGTCGGCGAGCCGCAGCCGCTCCCAGTGCACGATCGAGGAGCCGACCTCGGACTCCAGCGCTCGCGCCAGGCCGGGGCCGGCGGTCTCGCGGCGGGCCAGCAGCGTGCGCGACTCGGGCACCTTGCCGCGGCGCTCCATCTCCTCGGTGAAGGAGGAGAGCCGCATCTGCATGTCGATCAGCGGCTTGGTGACGAACGTGCCGCGGCCGGGGATCCGCTCCAGCAGGCCTTGGGCCACGAGCCCGTCGAGGGCGTGCCGCACGGTCATCCGCGCGACCCCGAACTGGTCGACCAGCTCGCGCTCGGAGGGAGCCGGGCTGCCCGGCTCGGCGTCGACGATGAGCGAGCGCACGTACTCGCGGACGAGCAGATGCTTCCGTCCGCGCTGAGACGCCCCGCCAACGGCTTCCGACACTCGAGCGATCCTCCCCACCAGGCATGACCCTGTACGGCGCTCGCAGGCAACCCCTGCCCGCTTTTCAAGCCTACCGATCTTCGGTCGAGGGAGCAGCCGAATCGCGGGGAGACAACGAGAACACGTTGCAATAACTTGATCGAACATCTGTTCGATCCTGGGCTAGAGTGACCTCATGGCCCTCGGCTTCCAGCCCTCGCTCCTCGACGCCCTGCCCGGCGACGAGCCAGGGCCCGGCGACCTGGGCGGCGTGAGCCGGACCCGTCTCGCCCACGGCGCCTGGGTGGACCTGCTCCCCGGCTGGCTCACCGGCGCCGACCGGCTCTTCGAGGTGCTCGCCGAGACGGTGCCGTGGCGGGCGGAGTCGCGGGAGATGTACGACCGGGTCGTCGACGTGCCCCGCCTGGTGCACACCTACGGCATCGGCGCCGAGCTGCCCCACCCGGCCCTGACCGAGGCGCGCGACAGGCTCAGCGCCCACTACGCCGGCGAGCTGGGCGAGCCGTTCGTGACGGCCGGCTGCTGCTTCTACCGCGACGGCCAGGACTCGGTCGCGTGGCACGGCGACAACCTCGGTCGTGGCCGCAGCCAGGACACCATGGTGGCGATCGTGTCCTTCGGCTCGCCTCGCAAGCTGCTGCTCCGGCCACGCGGCGGCGCCACCGAGCTCAGCCTGCCGCTGGGCCACGGCGATCTCGTGGTGATGGGCGGCTCCTGCCAGCGCACCTGGGAGCACGCGGTGCCCAAGACCAGCCGCCCGGTCGGGCCGCGGATCAGCGTCCAGTTCCGGCCGCGCAACGTCTTCTAGACCGCGGCGACGCGCGGGCGTAGTGTCCCCTTCGGGGGCCATCTCTCTCCGACCGGAGGTGCCGCATGCACCGTCGTATCCGAATTCTCGTCCTCCCGTTCGCGCTGGCTCTGCTCTGGACGGTGGCGGCGCCAGCCCACGCCGCCGGAGAGGCGTTCAGCTTCGTCCAGGTGAACGCGACCGGCTGCACGTCCGGCGCCTACAAGCTCACCGCCCTGCGCGCGAACCTCGACGGCGGCTCCTACACGGTGCGAACCGTCGTGACCGTGGGCGGCAAGATCTACACCAACGAGGACGCGAGCATCAACATCAACGGCAACTCCTCCTGGTCGCTGTTCGACAACTTCAACTACGACGACGTGCCCAACAAGGGCACCTGGCCGATGCCGGAGAACCAGCAGATGCGGGTCCGGGCGACTCTCGAGCGTCCCAAGGGCACCATCCTGGACTCCTGGACCCTGGTCACCCCGGGGTGCAACAGCGCGACCGTCCTGTACAACAACTCGACTGCCCGGGACCTCGACGAGGACCTGCTCCCGACACCGCAGGACGCGTGCCCCACGCTGGCCGCGTCCGCCGCGAACGGATGCCCGCAACACGGCCGGGCGCTGAGCATCAAGGCGAAGAAGCACCCCCACCGGCTCGTCGGCAGGCTCGCCGCGCCCTCCGCTTCCGCACTCGCGGCGAAGCAGAGCCTGCAGATCTGGAAGGTCAAGCGCGGCCCGGACAAGCTGATCGGCACCGTGATCACCAAGGCCAACGGGGCCTACAAGATCCGGCTTCCCCGGGGCCGCTACTACGTGATCGCGCCGGAGGAGCTCGTCCCGACGGTCGGGCAGGCGCCGGACGTGCAGAGTCGCACCGTCCGGATCAAGCGGTAGCACCGCCGCGCCGGAACTAGCGGCGGCGGCGGATCAGCCGGCGGAGCACGAGCAGGAGCACGACGACGGCGAGGACCTGCGCGCCGTACCTCTTGATCAGCACGGGCAGGAGCGCGCCGCCCAGGTCGATGGCGTCGTCGCCGGCGGGCTCCGGAGCCGAGCCCACCACCGGCTCCGGAGCCACCCGCCCGGTGACTGACCCGGTGACTGACCCGGTGACCGGCTCGGTGACTGGCTCGGCCACCTCCGACGGGGGGCTCGCGGGCTCCTCGAACCGCTTCTCCAAGCACTCGACGAACTGGGCGAGCAGCTTGTCGCTGACGTCCTGCATCACCCCGCGCCCGAACTGCGCCGGCTTGCCGGTGATCTGCAGCTGCGTCACCACGCTCACCCGCGTGCTGCCCTGATCGGCGTCGGCGAAGGTCACCACGACCTCGGCGCCCGCGGTGCCGTTGCCCCGCTTGTCCTTGCCCTTCGCCGAGATCAGCATGCGGCCGGCCGCCTCGTCCTTCTCGGTGAAGGTCCCCGCGCCGTTGTAGAGCAGCGCGATCGGCCCGAGCTTGACCTTCACCGATCCCTCGAAGCCGGCGTCGTCGGCCGAGGTCACGGTGGCGCCGGGGAAGCAGGTGGCGACCGAGCCGATGTCGTTGAACATCGCCCAGGCCTCGTCCCGACCGGTCGGGACGGTGAACTCGTGGGTCAGCTCCACGCGTCAGCCTCCCACCGCGGCGAGCACGGCCCGGCGGGTCAGCACGGTGGCCAGGTGCCGGCGGTAGTCGGCGTCGCCGTTGAGGTCGCTCGGCGGGCTGGTGCCCTCGGCGGCGGCCGCCGCTGCCTGGCGTACGACGTCCTCGGTGGCCGGATGACCCACCAGGGCGGCCTCGACCGCCGAGGCGCGCAGCGGCGTCGACCCCATGTTGGTCAGCCCGATCGCCGCTTCGGCGATGGTGCCACCCTCGGCCCGCACCGTCGCCGCGACCGCGACGATCGACCACTGGTGGGAGACCCGCACGAACTTCTCGTAGTGCGCTCCCCACCCGGTGTGCTTGGGCACCCGGACCTCGGTGAGGATCTCGCCGTCGCCGATGGCGGTGGTGAAGACGTCCTCGAAGAAGTCCGCGGCCGGCACGGTCCGGCTGCCGCCCTGACCGGCGATCACGAAGGAGGCGTCCAGGGCCAGCGCCGGCGCGCCCAGGTCACCGGCCGGATCGGCGTGGGCCAGCGCGCCGCCGAAGGTGCCGCGGTTGCGCACCTGTGCGTCGGCGAGGTGCGTGATGGCGCGGCTGATCAGCGCGGTGTGCTCGGCCACCAGCGGGTCGCGACCCACGTCGCTGTGCGTGGTCATCGCGCCGATGACGAGGGCGTCGCCCTCGTCCCGTACGCCGCGCAGACCCTCGATCCTGCCCAGGTCCACCACGACCTCCGGCGCGTTGAGCCGCATCCTCAGCACCGGCAGCAGGCTCTGCCCACCGGCGATCACCTTGGCGTCGTCGCCCTTCTCGGCGAGGACCGCCAGCGCCTCCTCGATCGAGGACGGCGCCACGTAGTCGAATGCCGCGGGGATCATGCTTCGCCTCCCTCCGCGTCGCTCTGCCCTTGTTCACCTTCGGCGCTCTGCTGTTGCTCGGCGGAGCCGAAGTGAGGTTGGGTGTCGGCGACCGGACCGCCCGCCCCCTGGAGCGCCTGCCACACCCGGGCCGGCGTACAGGGCATCTGGATGTCCTTCACCCCGAGGTGGCGCACGGCGTCGACGACCGCGTTGACCACGGCCGGCGTCGAGGCGATGGTGCCGGCCTCCCCGACGCCCTTGGTGCCCAGCGTGTTCGTCGTCGAGGCGGTGCTGTTGTGGTCGATCTCGAAGCTGATCGTGTCCGCGCTGGTCGGCAGCGTGTAGTCGACGAAGCTCCCCGTCACCAGGTTGCCCGCGTCGTCGTACACCGCTTCCTCCCACAGCGCCTGGGCAATGCCCTGCACCAGCCCGCCGTGCACCTGGCCGGCCACGATGAGCGGGTTGATGACCGTGCCGACGTCGTCGACGCAGGCGTACTTGAGCATCCGGGTGCCGCCGGTCTCGGTGTCGACCTCCATCGCGCACAGATGGGTGCCGTGCGGGAAGCTGAAGCTCACCGGGTCGAACGTCGCCGAGGAGTCCAGGCCGGGCTCGACGTCCTCGGGGTAGTTGTGCGAGGCGAAGGCAGCCAGGGCGACCTCCTGGATGGAGATCCCCTGGTCCGTGCCACGCACCGAGAGCCGTCCGGCCGCGAACTCGATGTCCTCCACCGACGCCTCGAGCAGGTGCGCGGCGAGCGGCTTGGCCTTCTCGATCACCTTGTCCGCGGCCCGGACCAGCGCCTCGCCGCCGACGACCAGCGAGCGCGAGCCGTAGGTGTCCAGGCCCTTGTGCGAGACCTGGGTGTCACCGTGCAGCACCTCGACGTCCTCGAACGGCACCCCGAGCCGGTCGGCCACGATCTGGCTGAACGCCGTCTCGTGCCCCTGGCCGTGCGCGGAGGTGCCGGTGATGACCTCGACCTTGCCGGTGGGCAGCATCCGCACCTCGGCGTGCTCCCAGCCGCCGGCGCCGTAGTCCAGCGAGCCGAGGACCCGCGACGGCGCGAGGCCGCACATCTCGGTGAACGTCGAGACGCCGATGCCCAGCTGCACGGGGTCGCCGGACTCGCGGCGGCGGCGCTGCTCGGCCCGGAGCTCGTCGTACCCGAAGATCTCCTTCGCCCTGGCCGTCGCGGCCTCGTAGTCGCCGGAGTCGTAGACCAGGCCGGCGACCGTGGTGAACGGGAACTCCTCGTGCTTGATCCAGTTCTGCTCGCGGATCGCCAGCGGATCGACGCCCAACTCCACCGCGAGCTCGTCCATCATCCGCTCGATGGCGTACGTCGCCTCGGGCCGGCCCGCGCCTCGGTAGGCATCGGTCCAGGCCTTGTTGGTGAGCACGGTCTGGCAGCTGAAGCGGTACGACGGGAACTTGTAGATCGCGTTGAACATGAAGGCGCCGAGCACCGGGACACCGCCCCCGACCAGCGCGACGTACGCCCCGAGATCGGCCAGCAGGTCGACCTTGAAGCCGGTGACCGTGCCGTCCTTCTCGGCGGCCAGGGTGAGCCGCTGCCACTGGTCGCGCCCGTGATGGGCGGCCAGCAGCGACTCCGAGCGGGTCTCGGTGTACTTCACCGGCTTGCCCAGCCGGCGGGCCAGCACCATCGCCACGAACTCCTCCGGCGTTGTCTGCAGCTTGCCCCCGAATCCCCCGCCGACGTCGGGCGCGATCACCCGGATCTTGGACTCCGGCACGCCGAGCACGGCCGCCAGCAGGAACCGCAGGATGTGCGGGATCTGCGTGGCGGTCCACATCGTCACCTGCTCGCCGGTCGGGTCGACCACGACCGAGCGCGGCTCCATGAAGGCCGGGATCAGCCGCTGCTGGCGGTACTCCCGCTCGATCACGATGCCGTCCGCGCGGGCCTTCTCGATCGCGGCGTCCACGTCCCCGCCGGTGCCGGCCTCGGCCGAGTCGAAGACCCAGAGCGCCGACTTGTTCGTACCGAGGTCGGGGTGGGCCAGGGCCCCATGTCCAGCGTCCGCGCCCGCAGCTTCTTTCAGGTCCAGCGCGGCCGGCAGCTCCTCATAGTCGACGTCCACCAGCTCGGCGGCGTCACGGGCCTCGGCGGCGGAGCGGGCGACGACCACGGCGACGATCTCGCCGGCGAAGGCGACCCGGTCGACGGCGACCGACGGGTGCGGCGGGGTGACCTGGTCGGGCGTGATCGGCCAGGCGTTGGGGAGCGAGCCCTGCTCCTCGGCGATGTCGGCGCCGGTGATGACCGTGACGACGTTGGGCGCCGCCTTGGCCGCGGAGGTGTCGATCGCGGTGATCCGGGCGTGGGCGAAGGGGCTGCGCACCATCGCCATGTGCAGCATCCCGGGCAGCACGATGTTGTCGGTCCACCGGGTGCGCCCGGTGATCAGCCGGCGGTCCTCCTTGCGGCGCCGGGCCTGCCCGATCTCGGCCTCGGCGACGGGAGCGTCCTGGACGGCGGTCATCACCGACCACCCGCCTGTGCCGTCTCCCGGGCCGCCGTCTGCACCGCTCGGACGATGTTGTGGTAGCCCGTGCAGCGGCACAGGTTGCCCTCGAGCCCCTGCCGGATCTCCTCCTCGGAGGGGTCGGGGTTCTCGCTGAGCAGGTCGACGCTGCGCATGATCATCCCCGGCGTGCAGAAGCCGCACTGGAGCGCGTGGCACTCGTGGAAGGCCGCCTGCACCGGGTGCAGCTCGCCGTCGGCAGCCAGCCCCTCGATGGTGGTCACGTCGCCGCCGTCGGCCTGTACGGCGAGCACGTTGCACGACTTCACGCTGACCCCGTCGAGCAGCACCGTGCACGCGCCGCAGTTGCTGGTGTCGCAGCCGATGACCGTCCCGGTCTTGCCCAGCCTCTCCCGGAGGTACTGCACGAGCAGCAGCCGGGGCTCCACGTCGTCGGAGACGGTCGCGCCGTCCACGGTGAGTGTGATCTTCGTCATAGCCGGACGCTAGGCCGGCACGGGTTGGCTCCTGGTTGGTCGCCTCAACGAGCCGCGGCGAGGCGGCCGATGAGCAGAGCCCGCGCGGGATGGGGGCCGTCGCCGAGCCGGGCCAGGCAGGCCTCGATCACCTCGGCGTCGTGGGGCACCGCCTCGCAGTAGCGCAGCACCGCGTCCGGCTGCGGGTCGGCGAGCAGCGCCTGCCGGAGGGCGACCGCCACCACCTCGCCCAGCTCGCCGAGCGCCGGTGAGTCGGTGCCGGGCAGCAGGTCCCCGCCGTACGACGCCGCGGCGGCGCACACGTCGCCGGCGCGCAGATCGTCCAGCACGGCCTCGACGTCCGTGCGGATCGGCATCATCAGCCGGTACGGCCGCGAGGAGAGCTGGCCTTCGAGAGCACCGCGCAGGTGGGAGACCTCGGCCTTGAGCGTGGACAGGGTCACCGCCTGATCGCCGTACAGCATGGCGTGGAGTCGTTCCAGGGAGAGCCCGTCGGGATTGAGCGCCAGCAGCGCGAGGATCTCGGTCTGCCGGCGGCTCAAGGCCAGCCGGCGTCCGTCGAGCACCACCTCGGCATGGCCGAGCAGGCTCAGCCGGAGTCCATCGTTCGCCGAGGCGCCGGGATCGGGGACGGCGCTGCGCGGCATCGCCGTCTCCAGGAGGCGCGCCAGCAACCCGGCGGTCGCCAGGCCGATCGGATGGGTGCGGTCCCAGCTGGTCGAGAGGTCGATGACGCCGAGCTGGCGGCCGGTGACCGGGTCGTGCACGGGAGCCGCCCAGCAGACCCAGTTGTGGACGATCGGGGAGTAGTGCTCGGCGGCGAAGACCATCGACGGCGCGGAGAGCCGCTGGGCGAGGTCGAGGGCGTTGGTGCCGACGCTCTGGTCGTCCCACCGGCCGCCTGGAACGAAGTTGACCGTCTCGGCCTTGCGGCGCATCACCCGCCCGGCGTACGTCCAGAGGATGCGGGTGCCGGGATCGGTGACGGCGACGACCAGGTCGCCGTCCTCCGCCGTACGTCGCAGCTCGGACTCGACCCGCGCGACGGCCTGCCGCAGCGGGGAGTCGGCCCAGTAGGACCGGGTCTCGTCCTCGTCCGAGAGCGGCGCGTGGGTCAGATCGGGAGGCAGTGCCTCGCGCGAGCGCTGCCAGCTGGTCAGGATCTCCGGCCGCACGGCAAGGCCCCCGCGATCGCCCAGCTCGACGAACGCGGTCCACGAGCGCACGGCGTCGTGGCGACGGTCGGTGAGATCGGAGCCCACCATGCATCGGCCTCCCATCGGCCGCCACAGGAGCGGCCCCTGCCACCGTAACCGCCGATCCTGGCCGGCGACAGGGCTCAGGAGCGGTGGACGGCCGCGTGGTACTCGTCGACGCTCAGCGCCGCACCCGCCAGCGGGATCGCGCGATCCGGGTCGGCGCGCAGACCGCTGAGCAGGAGGGCGCGCTGCCGCGCCAGGGCGAGACTGCCCATCGGCTCGGGGAACTGGCGGGCCGCGTCGAGCACGAACGGGATCACCGCGATGTCGGTCGGCACCACATCGGCCCGGAGCGCACCCTCCTCCTGCGCGGTGCGCACGATGGCCCGCAGCGGCTCCTCCCACCGCGTCCCCGGACGGTACGCCGGGTCGTACGCCGCCTGCCGATGCATGATCGCCCCCGCCGCCGGGACCGCTCCCATCACCCGCAGCGAGCCGTCCACGAAGCGCTCGATCGCCTCCCAGCCGGTCTCCGCCTCCTCGCACTCCGCGCGCACCTCGTCGAGCCGGTCGACGAGCCGGTCGTAGAGGCCGCGGATCAGGTCGGCGTGCGTGGGGAAGTGCCGGTAGAGCGTGCCGATGCCCAGGCCGGCGCGCTCGGCGAGCGCGTTGAGGGAGGCGTCGATCCCCTTCTCGGAGAAGTGCGCCTCGGCCGCGTCGAGCAGCCGCTCTCGGTTGCGCCGCGCATCGCTGCGCTCGGCCCGGGGGGTCACGTGCTCAGCCTATGGCGCGGCTCCATACCCGGGTCGCCGACCGCCCGGTGCCGGGCGACGCGAGCGAGCCCGGGCCGGAGACGCCGGCGGGCCCCCACCCGAAGGTGAGGGCCCGCCTGGTGGAGCGATGCGAGCGGGTGGACTCAGAAGTCCATGCCGCCCATGCCGCCGGTCGGGTCGCCGCCCATGGGCGCGGCCTTCTCCGGCTTGTCGGCCACGACGGCCTCGGTGGTGAGGAAGAGCGCCGCGATGGAGGCGGCGTTCTGCAGCGCCGAGCGGGTGACCTTGGCCGGGTCGATGATCCCGTTGGCCACCATGTCGACGTACTCACCGGTGGCGGCGTTCAGGCCCTCGCCGGCGGGGAGGTTGCGCACCTTCTCCGCCACGACGCCGCCCTCGAGACCGGCGTTGACCGCGATCTGCTTGAGCGGGGCCTCGGAGGCCAGCTTGACGATCGTCGCGCCGGTCGCCTCGTCGCCGCTCAGCTCGAGCTTCTCGAAGGCCTTGTCCGACGCCTGCACCAGGGCGACGCCACCGCCGGCGACGATGCCCTCCTCGACGGCCGCCTTCGCGTTGCGAACGGCGTCCTCGATACGGTGCTTGCGCTCCTTGAGCTCGACCTCGGTGGCCGCGCCGACCTTGATCACCGCGACACCGCCGGCCAGCTTGGCCAGGCGCTCCTGCAGCTTCTCGCGGTCGTAGTCG
>JBIQLB010000031.1:0-44300 GCA_044464665.1 Nocardioides sp. | reverse complement strand
CCGTCCCGACATTTCAAACCACCGAAAACCTGCCAACTCCTTGACGCGGGACAGGGGCTGCTCGGCCAGAGTCTCCGTGCCCGCGTTTGTGCGTGGGGCTGTTGCGCGTCAGGCTCGGGGCGTGAGCATCGAGGTACGCCGGGCCGGAGAGCGGTTCGTGACCCAGGCGGAGGGCCGGACCACCTGGCACTCCTTCTCCTTCGGCGCCCACTACGACCCGACGAACATCGGCTTCGGCGCCCTGATCGCCCACAACGACGAGCTGCTGCCTCCCGGCACCGGCTATCCCGACCACCCCCACCGGGAC
This sequence comes from Nocardioides sp., assembly GCA_044464665.1. GTDB lineage: Bacteria > Actinomycetota > Actinomycetes > Propionibacteriales > Nocardioidaceae > Marmoricola. The sequence continues at coordinate 43,993 of JBIQLB010000031.1, read as the reverse complement.
ACCGAGATCGTCACCCTCGTCCTCTCCGGTGCGCTGCGGCACACCGACGACCACGGCCATACCGCCGTGCTGACGCCCGGTCAGGTCGGCCGATTGAGCGCGGGGTCAGGGGTGGTGCATGCCGAGGTGACCGAGCCCGGGGTGCGGACGCGCTTCCTGCAGACGTGGGTGCGGCCAGATTCGTCAGGGGTTGTTCCGTCGTACGTGTCCGCGGACTACTCCGACTCCGGCCTGGTCTCGGTCGCCGGCCCCGGCGGCGTGGTCTCCCTCGGGGCCGCCAGGGTGTCCCTGTACGCCGGCACGGTGGCCGGCCCCGTCGCCCTCCCCGACGCCCCGCTCCTCCACTTCTTCCTCATCTCCGGCCAGGCCTCCGTCGGCGATCGCCTGCTGGAGCCCGGCGACGCCGCCCGCCTCACCGACCAGGGCGGGCGGGTGCTGGAGGTCGACTCCTCCGCCACCCTCGCCGTCTGGGCGCTCTCGTCGTAGGGCGGCTCGCGGCCTCAACTGATCCGCTCAGTCGCCGGCCCCGAGCGCGGCCTCTGCTTCACCGAAAAGCACCTCGAGCGATACCTTCCACGCCGGCAGGTCAGCCGAGAGCGTCAGCCAGGTGAGCTCGCGGTTGATCTCGTCGTACTGATGGATGATGAAGTTGCGATTCGCGACAGCCAGCGCCCACTCCACGCCGTCCGGCGCCAGGACCTTGAGCCGCGACAGCCGATTGGCAGCCTCGCCCAGCTTCATCATGAGGGAGTCTCCCGCCTCCTGGAGCAAGTCATCCGCGAGGTAGGCGTCCTTGCCACGGCGCACGATCTCGTCGACGCGGGCGAGCCACGTCTCGATATGGAGCAACTCCTTGGCCGCTTTGATCTCCATCAGAGCAGCACCGCCTCACGACGGATGTCGTCATCCAGCCCTGGCTTCAACCCGCCGTACTCCACCAGGTCGATCTCACGACCGAGCACCTGCTCAATCAACCGCTTGAACCTGACGAACTCGAACGAGGACGTCCTCGATGGCGCCTCGACCAGCAGGTCGATGTCAGAACCCGGCCCCGCTTCACCTCGCGCCACCGATCCAAAGACTGCGAGCCTTGCGTATCCCGCCTCCTCGGCAAGTCGCCGGAGCACAGGCGCGGCGGCTTCGACGAGCATCTCGGGGTGAACGCTCGCCAGATCCGGAGCCGCCTTCAACTGCTGGCTCACCGCCGGTTGGCTGATCCCCAGCGCGCCCGCAATCTCCCGCTGCCTCATCCCACTCGCTGCCATGGCGCGAAGTGCAAGCACCCTCCGCAGCCGCGCGACATCCTCCGTGTGCCGCGCTCCGAAGTACTCCGCCGCCAGGACCATAAGCCCACCTTATCATGCCTCGACATGTCGTCGATTGGTCGGCAGCGTGCACCCGCTGATCGCCACGCCAGAGCGTCACAAGGCCCGAATGACGCGGGCGATCACCTCGTAGGGCCGCGGTTGACCAGCCGTGATTGGTGGTCGTTCTGCAGCGGGTGCGAATTGAACAGCTCAGGCGCATGGCTTTCGCTCTCGCCTGCGCAAGAGACGTTAGGGCCTCTCGCCGGACTCCTTGACAACGACGGCATTCGCTCATACTTTCGACCACCGAACCCGAGGGAGTTCTTGTGACCAAGCTCTTCACCAGTTTCTATTACCAGGACGACTACTGGCGCGTTCAGCAAGTCCTCAACATGGGTGTTATCGAGGGGCAGCCTCTGATGGACGCTCAAGCATGGGAGAGCCTGAAGCGAAGCAGCGACAAGGCCGTGCAGAATTGGATCGACAAGCAGATGGCCGATCGCTCGACGGTCTTGGTCCTGGTCGGCTCCAACACTGCATCTCGGCCTTGGGTTCGGTACGAGATCGTGAAGGCCTGGAACGAACGCAAGAAACTTCTCGGAGTCCGAATCCATGGGCTCCAGAACTCCGACCAGAAGACCAGCAGCGCAGGTGCCGACCCGTTCGCGAACATCAAGCTCGACAACGGCAAGAGCCTCAGCGACTACATCCCGCTGCACACGCCGACCGGCATGACCAGTATCGACGTGCACGCCAGCATCTCGAAGAACCTGGCCACGTGGCTCAGCCAGGCTCCGAAGCGGAACTAGGTCAAACTCAAGGGATGCCCGCCGCCGACTCTGACTGCCCGTTCTGCAACATCATCGGCGGAACGGCGACAGCTGATGTCGTCTACCGCGACGAGAACGTCATCGTCTTCCTGCCCGACGAACCAGCGACCCTCGGGCACGTGCTCGTCGTTCCGACCGAGCACGTCCCCGACATTTGGTCGCTCGACGCCCCGATTGCTGGAGCTGTGTCCCGCATCGCTCTCCGGACAGCCCGGGCGGCGAGGGCCGCGTTCCCGCTGGACGGCCTGAACATCATCCAGTCGAACGGGGACGCTGCCACGCAGACAGTCTTCCACCTGCACGTTCATGTCGTTCCGCGCTACGCCGACGACGACATCGCGCCGTTTTGGCCAAGAGGTTCAGCGGTACCCGATGCCGATCGAGCCGGGGTCGCCGGGCGACTCGCAGCCCACATCAACGCAGGCGTGGACGATGACTGACCAACCCGAAGCAGCACCTCGCTCCCCCGAAGACCGCCGCCACCACCTCGACCTGATTCAGACCGTCATCGGCCGGATGGCCGACTCCGGAGCCGAAACGAAGCGGTGGACCATCACCGTTGCCGGCGCCGCGTTCGGAGTCTCTGCTCTCAACGGCATGTGGTACCTCAGCGTCATCGGACTGGTGGTTGTCATCGCGCTCTCCGTTGTGAACATGAACTACCTCCATCAAGAGCACCTGTTCATCAAGCTGTTCGAGGCCGCAGCTCGGGACGAAGTGCCGCTGTACGACATGAAGAAGGACAGGTTCAAGAACGACGTCTGCTCGCGGTCGGAGACCTACCTGTCCTGGTCTGTGGTCGGCTTCTACGGCGCGTTCGCTCTCGCAGGCGTCACCGCAGCTCTGATTGGTGCATTGGTCGGGCCAGCGAGCCCAACCAACGACCAGGTCCACCGCCACCACCATCACGACCAGGTTTCGACGTATGTCCGTAAGGCCGCCACCGAACCCGCATCACATGCCGGCAGCACCGCAGACCCTTCAGCCGATCCCCTGACCCATGAAGAGGAACACACCGAATGGCATACCTGCGCAGCGCTCAGCTCATAAACGACGCACGCACCATGGGCGCCTACAGCTCCACAGACGCCGCAACGATGCTGCGCAAGACCGCAGCACGACCGTCATACGACTACTTCCTGAGCCACTCGGTCCAGGACCAGCGACTCGTCCTAGCCATCCGCGAACGCCTCATCCGGATGGGCAAGTCCGTCTACATCGACTGGATCGATGACCAACTTCTCGACCGCACCCGCGTCACAACCACCACCGCGCGAGTTCTTCGAAGCCGGATGAACGTTTCCTCCTCACTCCTGTACGTCACCACGCGCGCCGCCACCAACTCCAAGTGGATGCCGTGGGAACTCGGCTACTTCGACGGCCACAGGGGCGAACAGCACGTCGGCATCATCCCTGTGGAGGACTCCGCTGGAGGAACCTTCGCGGGCCAGGAGTACATCGGGCTGTACCCCGTCTTCGAAGAGAGCCACGTCCAGAGCGAGTTCCTGGCCGCCACCTTCAACGCCCGCCGCATCGCCGTCGCCAGCCTCCCCACTCGGTAACTGGGGCAGGTCACCTGCAGTAACCACCACCGACCATGGCGCGGCAACGACCCGGGGCTCGGCGACCTGCCCAGGGCGACACTGAATGTGGACTTCGAACCTACAGTCGGTCCGTGGGCCTAGACTCGGGTTCGACCCTGTGCATCATTCCGCCGCGTGGGACTTGGCGGCGTGGAGGCGCTCGCACCGTCAAAGGCGCTGCACGCTAACTGGCGCTGGCCCATACAAGGAGTGAACGCCGCTACGACGCAGGCCAGGGTCCGATGCAACTAGGGGATGAGGACGCCGGGGTTGAGGACCCCCGTGGGGTCGAGGCGCTGCTTGACGGCGCGGAGGATGTCGACGCCGACGGGGCCGATCTCCTTTGCCAGCCAGGGCTTGTGGTCTTGGCCCACCGCGTGGTGGTGGGTGATGGAGGCGCCGGAGGCGAGGAGGGCGTCGGAGGCGGCGGCCTTGGCGGCGAGCCACTGGGCGAGGGGGTCGGGGGCCTGGCGGATGGCGACGGTGAAGTAGAGGGAGGCGCCGGTCTCGTAGACGTGGGAGATGTGGCAGAGGACCAGGGTCGCCTCGCCGAGGCTGGCGGTGAGCGCGTCCTTCACGGCGTTGTAGACGCGGTCGAGGTTCGACCAGAAGGTCACCGTCTCCAGGGTCTCGACGAGGACGCCGATGTCGAGGAGGCCGTCGCGGAGGTAGGGGCCGTGGAAGCGGCCCTCGGCCCAGGCCGCACCGGGCTCGGCGCCCAGAGCGACGCCGCCGTGCTCCGAGAGCACCGCCGTGCACGCCGTACGACGGGCCGCGACCGCAGACGGGGTGCCCTCGTAGCCGACGATCAGCAGGCAGCCACCGGCCGACGATCCGCCGACCTCGCTCGGCTTGGCGAGGTTGATCGCGGTCTCGTTCTCGTCCGAGAGCCGCAGGACCGTGGGGAGGACACCGCCCTGTGCGAGGGCCCGCATGGCAGTGGCTCCGGCGGCGAAGGACTCGAAGCGCCAGCCCTCGTACTCCTTGACCTCCGGCACCGGCCGCACCCTCACGCGCACGGCGGTGACGACGCCGAAGGTACCCTCGGAGCCCATCACCAGCTCGCGCAGGTCGGGGCCGGCGGCGTTGGCGGGCGAGTCGCCGAGCGAGAGCGTGCCCTGCGGGGTCGCCATCGTCAGGCCCACCACCAGCGAGTCGAAGCGGCCGTAGCCGGCGGAGGACTGGCCGGAGGAGCGGGTGACGGCGAAGCCGCCGATCGAGGCGTACTCGAACGACTGCGGGAAGTGGCCGAGCGTCAGGTCCTCGGCGGCCAGCAGCGCCTCGGCCTCGGGACCGCGCAGTCCGGGCTCCAAGACAGCGGTCATCGAGACGCGGTCGACCTCGACGAGACGGTTCAGTCGGGCCAGGTCGAGGGAGATCACCCCGGCGTAGCCCTCGCGCCGCGCGGCCAGTCCACCGACCACCGACGTGCCTCCGCCGAAGGGCACCAGCGCCACGTGCCGGCGCACGCACCAGTCGATGACCGCGGCGACCTCGTCGTGGCCGGCGGGCCGGACCACCGCGTCGGGTGAGTCGCTGCCGTCGCCGGCCCGCATACGGAGCAGGTCAGGTGTCGATTTCCCCCGCGTACGACGCAGCCGGCTGTCATGATCGATCAGGACGTGGTCCGCGCCGACGAGCTCGGCGAGCTCGGCGACGAGATCGGGCGCCAGCGGGTCACTGAGCCGGACCTGGGACGGATCCACGGCGGGAGTGTCGGCCGTGCCGATGAAGGCGTCGACCAGGTCCCGGGTGGTCTGCGGCAGCGGTCCGGCCTCGGCCGGGTCGCCCCAGCGGCTCCAGTGCATCTCGCGGGTCATGTGTTACAGTGTGACACATGACGTCAGTCCGTCACAAGAGCGATGAGATCGTGCGGCAGTCGGGGGATCGCTCCTCGGCCATCGCCGACGACGTGCTGCTCGACGCCGCGCGCGACGCGCTGCTCGCGGTCGGCTGGAGCCGAACGACGCTGACCGACATCGCCCGGCGGGCCGGCGTGAGCCGGATGACGATCTACCGCCGCTGGCCCGACACCGACAGCCTGCTCGGCGACCTGATGGCCCGCGAGTGGACCTCGCTGCTGACCCTCAGCGACGAGGGCAGCCAGCTCGACCGGTTGGTGCACGCGGTCACCGGCACCGTGGCCGCCATGCGCGGCAACCCACTCTTCTCCCGCCTCCTCGAGCTCGACGCCGAGCTGCTGCTGCCCTACCTCCTCCAGCGCCCCGGCCGCTCGCAGCTCCTGGTGATGGACCTGCTGGCCGACCTCGTCCGCGCCGGGCAGAAGGAGGGCTCGATCCGCGACGGCGACCCCGACCTGCTCGCGCGATCGGTCCTGCTGCTCAGCCACGGCTTCGCCATCTCCGCCGGCACGATGACCCGGCCCCGGCGCTCGCGCCGGCCCGCCATCGCGATCGCCGACCTCGACACCGAGCTCGCGCACGCCCTGCGCGAGCACCTCACCCCACGAGCACGCCGATGAGCGCGGCCACGGGGGCGGGCCGGCCGCATGCCGTCTCGGGCAGCATCGTCCCGGGCGCGTCGGGGCTGCCCGACCAGGTCGACGTACTGGTCGTCGGCCTCGGCGTCACCGGCGCCGGCGTCGCGCTCGACGCCGCCTCCCGCGGTCTGTCCGTCGCCGCCATCGACGCCTTCGACCTCGCCTGGGGCACCTCGCGGTGGAGCTCCAAGCTGGTGCACGGCGGGCTGCGCTACCTCGCGAAGGGCCAGATCGGCGTGGCCTACGAGAGCGCCGTCGAGCGCGGGCTGCTGATGGAGACGATCGCGCCCCACCTGGTCCAGCCGATGGCGATGCTGATCCCACTGACCGACGCCATCGGCGCGGGGCAGCAGCTCCTCGCCCGCAGCGGGCTCTTCGCCGGCGACTGGCTGCGCCGCGCGGCCGGCACCAGCCGCGACACCCTGCCTCGAGCCCGGCGCATCGGCACCACCGAGGCGCGGGCTCTCGCACCGGCGATCCCGTACGACGTCCGCGGCGGCCTGCTCTCCTGGGACGGACAGCTGCGCGACGACGCGCGTCTGGTGACGGCGATCGCGCGCACCGCGGCGGCGTACGGCGCGCACCTGCACACGCGGACCCGCGCCCTCTCCCTCGACGGCACCGGCGCCCTGGTCCGTGACGAGCTGACCGGCGAGGAGCGTCGCATCCAGGCCCGCGTGGTGATCAACGCGACCGGGGTCTGGGCCGCTCAGCTCGTCGAGGGCCTGAGCCTCAAGCCAAGCCGGGGCACCCACCTGGTGGTCCGCTCACGCTCGCTGCCGGGCGTGCGCTGTGCGGTGATGGCGCCGGTGCCGGGGAGCAGCAACCGCTTCGTCTTCGCCCTGCCGCAGCCGACCGGCGCCTTCTACATCGGCCTCACCGACGAGGAGGTCCATGGCGAGATCCCGGACGTGCCGGAGGTGCCGGAGGAGGACATCGACTTCCTGCTGCGGGTGATCTCCCGGGCGCTCGCCCGGCCGCTGACCCGCCAGGACGTGGTCGGCTCGTTCGCCGGGCTTCGCCCGCTGTTGAGCACGAAAGGCGCGACCGCGGACCTCTCCCGCAAGCACGCCGTCCTGGTCTCCGACTCCGGCGTGGTCACCGTCGTCGGCGGCAAGCTGACGACCTACCGCCGGATGGCGCAGGACGCCGTCGACAAGGCGGTCAGGCTCGCGCGCCTCGACGCGGCGCCGTGCCAGACCCGCTCGCTCCCGCTGGTGGGGGCGGGGTCGCCGGGGGAGCTGGCCGAGGTGATGGCGCCCTCACGACTGGTACGCCGCTACGGCACCGAGGCGCCCGCCGTACTCTCCAACGCCGTCGCCCACGGGCTGACCGGCGCCGAGGCACTGTCCGTGGTCAACCAGCGGGTGCCCGTGACGCTGGCCGAGCTGCTCTTCGGGGTCACCCACGAGGGCGCGGCCGACATCGGCGACCTGCTCGACCGGCGTACCCGGATCGGGCTCATCCCCGAGGACCGCGCCGCCGCCGAGCCGCTGGCCCGCCGGGCGCTGGCGATCGCCGGGCGCTAGCGCGGGATCAAGCAGCCGGGCGGGCTCAAGCAGCCAGGCGCTGGTCGTCCTGACGCGCGCGACGGGCGCGCTTGTCCATGGCCTCGATGGCACGGCGCACCTTGGGACCGCCGGTCGTCATCTTGTAGAGCTTCATCAGCTGCGTCGGGGCATTCTTGAGGTTGGTCTCGGCCAGCCACTCGTTGGGCAGCGAGAGCCGGACCACCCGGTGCCAGGCGGAGAAGACCTGCTGCGGCAGCGGAGCGGTGTGGTAGTTCAGGTCGTACTTCTCGAAGAGCGCCTGCACCTTCGGCGCCACCTCGGCGTACCGGTTGCTCGGCAGGTCCGGGAAGAGGTGGTGCTCGATCTGGTGCGACAGGTTGCCGGTCATGAGGTGCATGGCCTTGGATCCGGAGATGTTCGCGGAGCCGAGCATCTGCCGGAGGTACCACTCGCCGCGGGTCTCCTTGGCGGGGATCGCCGCCTTCTCGAAGGTCTCCACGCCCTCGGGGAAGTGACCGCACATGATCACCGAGTGGCTCCACACGTTGCGCACCATGTTGGCCACGAAGTTCGCCGCCAGCGTGGGCACGAACGAGCCGGTCGGCAGCGACATCAGCGGGTGCACGACGTAGTCCTTGGTCGCCTGGCGGCGGATCTTCTTCAGCGTGGCCGAGGCGCGCGCCTTGAACTCGGCGCTGCGCTTCTCCTTGGGGATGCGCAGGTTGCGGCCGAGCTCGAGGTCGTACGCCGCGATGCCGTACTCGAAGAAGCAGGCGTTGATGAAGTTCCACAGCGGCTGGCCGAGGTACATCGGGTGCCAGCGCTGGTCCTCGTCCACGCGCATGATGCCGTAGCCGAGGTCGTTGTCCTTGCCGACGATGTTCGTGTAGGTGTGGTGGATCTCGTTGTGGCTGTGCTTCCAGCCGTCCGCCGTCGAGGCGTTGTCCCACTCCCAGGTGGTCGAGTGGATCTTGGGGTCACGCATCCAGTCCCACTGGCCGTGCATGACGTTGTGGCCGATCTCCATGTTCTCCAGGATCTTGGCGATCGAGAGGCCGATGGTGCCGGCGATCCAGGCCGGCGGGAAGACGCTGGCCAGCAGCACGGCGCGGCTGCCGAGCTCGAGCTTGCGCTGCACGTCGACGACCTTGCGGATGTACGCCGCGTCGGAGGCGCCGCGCGTGTCGAGCACCTCCTGGCGGATCGCGTCGAGCTCGATGCCGAGCTGCTCGATGTCCTCGGGGGTGAGGTGAGCGGTGGGGTTCACGGGCTTCTTGGTGATGGCAGTCATCGGTTCCCTCGGTTGTCGATGGCAGGTCAGTGCTCGATGCGGCAGAGGCCCGCCGCCGCGTTGATGCAGGTCTGGATGGGTACGCCGCCGCGGTCGGACTCCTCCGGCACGGCAGTGGTGATCGCCCCGTTGCGCAGGTCGCGCACCGAGCCCTCCCGCAGCGGGATCACACAGCCCATGCAGATGCCCATCCGGCACCCGCTGGGCATCAGCACGCCGGCCTCCTCGGCGGCGTCCAGGATCGGGGTGGCGCCGTCGGCCTCGAAGGTGACGCCGGCGGTCGTCATGGTGACCGTGCCGCCTTCGCCCGCCTCGGCCAGCAGGGCCGGGCGGAACTGCTCGGTGAAGAGCTCCAGTCCGGCCGCGTCGTGGTGTGCCTCCAGGGCGTCGAGCAGTCCGCTCGGACCGCAGGCGAAGGTACGCCGCTCGGCCAGGTCGGGCACCAGGGCATCGAGCTCGGCGACGTCGAGGACGCCGTGCGTGTCGTCGTACCGCGCGATCAGCCGGATCGCGCCGGACTCGGCCAGCGCCTCCAGGTCGCGGATGAAGATGGAGTCCGGCCGGCTCGGCGCCACGTGCACGACCACGATGTCGAAGCCGGCGCTGCGCTCCAGCCGGAGCACGCCCTCGTCCGTCGAGGGGAAGAGGTTGCGCAGCATCCCGATCACCGGGGTGATGCCGGAGCCGGCGGTGACGAAGAGGAACCGGCGGTGCTCGGTGGGGAGGACGAACTCACCCGCCGCCTGCTCGAGGTGGACCAGCGTGCCGGGGCGGGCGTCGTGGACCAGGTGGTGGCTGACGATCCCGTCGGGAACGGCCTTGACGGTGATCGAGATCAGCCCGTCGCGGCGGGGGCCGTGGGTCAGCGAGTAGGCGCGCCAGTGACGGACGCCGTCCACGTCGATGCCGATCCGGACGTACTGCCCGGGCACGTGGCCGGCCCAGTCCGCGCCCGGCTTGAGCACGATCGTGGCCGCGTCGGCGGTCTCCGGCTCGACCGAGACGATCCGGGCGCGCAGGTCGGCGCCGGGGCGCAGCGGGTGGAACAGGTCCAGGTAGTCGGCCGGCATCAGCGGCGTGGTCAGCGACTCGGCGATCCGCCAGAAGGCGCGCGAGGGGCCCCCGGCGCTGGTTCGGGACGCGCTGATCGTGGCCATGCGACCAGAGTGCCCGCTCGGGCTGGTCAAGTCCTGACCTTGCGCGGGTGAATCAGGGCTACTCTTTTGTTCGTGAAGAACAATTTCCGCCTGCTACGGGGGCTCCGATGAGCCCCAGCCGCGGCCTGCGGCTGCCCGAGCCGGTCGTGACCGGGATGCGGGCCGAGCTGCCGGGCGTGGCCGAGCGGGTCGTCGAGACGGTGATCCGGGAGGTGCCCAGCTACTCCGAGCCGTTCCGCGGCCGGATGGGCCGCAACATCGAGACCGCCGTGGCGATGGCGCTCGGCGGCTTCCTGGACATGGCCGCCACCCCCGCCGGAGTCGAGCCGGGCAGCCGGGTCGAGTCGGTCTTCGACGCCGCCTACGCACTGGGACGGGGCGAGGCGCGCAGCGGCCGGTCGATGGACGCGCTGGCGGCGGCGTACCGGGTGGGCGCGCGGGTGGCGTGGCACGACATGAGCGGCACGGCGGTCGAGCACGGCCTGCCCGCCGCGGACCTGGCCCGCTTCGCCGAGCTGGTCTTCGAGTACATCGACCAGCTCTCCGCGGCCAGCGTCTCGGGCCATGCCGACGAGCTGGCCACCTCCGGGCGCGTGCGGGAGCGACACCTGGAGCGGCTGGCGGACGGCATCCTCGCCGGCGTTGACCCGGGCGGGCTGGGAGGGTTGGCCGAGCGCGCGGACTGGGCGACGCCGGAGACGCTGACCGCGGTGATCCTGCCCGACTCGGCCGTCGGCTCGATCCGCCCGCAGCTGGACGGCCGGACCCTGCTCGCGGGCGGGGACGCCCCGGGCCTGGAGGACCGGCCGGATCTCGCGGTCCTGCTGGTGCCCGACCTGACGGCGACAGGTCGCCGCGACCTGGTCGCGCTGCTGCGCGATCGCGGCGCGGTCGTGGGACCGGCCCGGCAGTGGGCCACGTCGCGGGCGTCGTACCAGCGGGCGCTGCGGACGCTCGCCCTCGCCCTCGACGGCTCGGCCGACTCCGAGGAGCACCTCGTCCCGCTGGTGCTCACCGCCGACGCCCCGGCCCTGGCCGACCTGCGCGCGCGGGTGCTCGCGCCGATGGCCGGGCTGCGCCCGTCCACGGCCGAGAAGCTGGTCGAGACGCTGCGCTCCTGGCTGCTTCACCAGGGTCGCCGCGACGACATCGCGGCCGCGCTCTTCGTGCATCCGCAGACGGTGCGCTACCGGATGGGCCGGCTCCGCGAGCTGTACGGCGACCGGCTCACCGACCCGGTCTTCGTCCTGGAGGCGACCGTCGCGCTCGGGGCCTGATCCGGGCACATACTGAGGCCATGGCGTACGACGAGGACCTGGTCGACCGGATCCGGGCCGAGGTGTGCCGCGCCGACCGCCCCGCCCAGCACGTCGAGGAGAAGCGGATGTTCGGCGGGCTGGCGTTCCTGGTGAACGGCCACATGGCGATCGCGGCCAGCGGGCAGGGCGGCCTCCTCGTCCGAGCGGACCCGGCGGTCTCCGCGGACCTGTGCGACGGCGCGGACGTCGTACCGATGGTGATGCGGGGCCGGGAGATGATCGGCTGGCTGCGAGTCTCTGGCTCGGCCGCGGACGACGTCAGCCGCTGGGCGGACGTCGGTCTCGCCTCGGTCGCAGCACTGCCACCGAAATGACCACGAGCATCACCGCCACGGCGACGAAGGGCCATGGACTCCACTGGTCCGAGCACTCGCTCCCGGTGGCCGTCGAGTGGCAGACCGTGCCGGGACCGCCGCGGTTGAGCCAGGCGATGTAGAACGCGACCAGCCCGACGCCGGCGAGCACGCCGGCCACGGCACGGGTCCGCAGTGCCGGCTGCCTCGCGCCGATCACCGCCAGGGCGACACCGAACGGGAGCACGAAGATGCCGATGGAGAGGATGCTCGCCATCCCGAACCCGAGCACCGCACCGACGATCACCCACCAGCCGTAGGCCCAGGCGACGGGGAGGCGCATGCTCATGCCTCCAGTCTGCCCCTCAGGCGGCGACCCGTCCGCCGGCGGAGGCGAGACCGAGCCAGGTGTGCGGGTTGCCGTCCCAGCACCAGCCGAGCTTCGGCGCCCGCTCGCTGATCCACAGCGCGGGGACGCGACGGTCGGCTCGGCGCGAACCGGCCAGCATGAAGCAGTGGTTCTTCTCCAGCACCTGCGGCACCTGGGTCGCCAGGGCGATGCCCTCGTCGATGGTGAGCGGGCTGCGGCCCCGACCGAGCACGGTCGCGGTGGCGCTCTCCGGTGGGACGTTGCGGAACTCGTCCCCGCGCTCGATGTCGAGCAGGAGGTAGACCCGCCCCGGCGGCCGGCTCGGCTCGATCGGCTCGTAGGTGGCGAGATCGCCCGGAGCGTGGTTGCGGTCGACGATCCCCGGTCTGTCGGGCGTGGCCGGCAGCCGGAGCAGCGGCACGGCGGCGTACGGCGAGACCAGGTCGCGGGTCACCACCACGACGTACGGGATCCGCGCGGGGCTGACCTCCTCGCCGTCCCGGCTCTCCGCCTCGGCGCGCAGCGGCTCGAGGAGCTCACGGAAGGCGGGCTCGGACGTGCCGGCCAGGGCCGGGTAGCCGAGCGTGACGAGACGGTCGATCTGCTCGCTGAACGTGGGAATGACGAACCTCCGATGATGGGCGACGAAGGTTCAACGTTCCGTTGACCCGCCACGTTCCCGTCACGCGGCTCGATACGTCCGTCGGGATGCGAGATCCACGGCGGAGACGAGTTGCCGATGGAGGTGCTGCTGCTCGAACATCACGTCCTCCCAGGAGAACCGCAACACGAGCCAGCCTTCGACCACCAGCCCGTTGTAGCGGCGCGCGTCGCGACGGAGTGCGGCCCGGCCGCCGTGCCACTCGAAGGAGTCGGCCTCCAGCACGATGCCGAGATCCTCGTCGACCAGGTCGGGGCGCACCCGTTGACCGCGCCCGATCCAACACTGGGGCCTCACACGGAGGCCGGGCACGTCCAGCGCTATCGCCCGCAACACCGACTCGAACGGGTTGGCCGCATCCGCTGATGCCTCCTTCACGACGCGGCGCACCTGGCGAGCTCCCGGACCCCGTGCGGTGTTCGCGACCCGCCGCAACAGGCCCGGTGACTCACCCGCGCGCAGCGCCGAGTCCGCCACCGCGAGCGCGGCATCGAACGAGCACGTCCGGAGGCATTGAGCCAGCGTGTACTCCTTCGACGTCGCGATGTCGTCGACGTCGTCGGGGTGCAGATCGTCGCGATGGAGCTGAACGCCCACTCGTCGGGCTGCCTCGATCCTCCGCTTCTTTGGGACCGTGACGTGTGGCAGCTCCGGCACTTCCTTCACCGCCCATCCGTAGTAGAGCGCCGCACTCTCCCGGCAGAGCCGCCCGCACAGGCCATGCGCTGCCCGGACCGCCTCGTCGACCTGGGGTACCGCGTACCTGCCAGCGCCCAGATTCACGAGCTCGCCCGACCGCAGCGCACGAGCGATCTCCGAGCGCGAGGCATGATCCAGCAGCTCTGCGCGCGTGGTCACGCCACCGAGATCACGCACCCACGCATAGAGATCCACGGCCACAGGCTGCCCCACATCCGCGGGCTCCCGCCGGCGCTATCCACAGCCGTGCATTCGAACGGACCCAACAGGAACATCACGCCCGTTGCCCCGGGGGGACGAGGAGCCGAGACGGGTCGTTAGGTCCGTCCTAATGCACGCTCACACCTGGACGGCGGCGCCGGAGGCGATGAGCGCGTCGACGTCGTCGATGCCCCAGGCGGCGAGGGCCTCGCGGGTGTGCGAGCCGGCCTTGGGAGCGGGCGGGAGGCCGAGCGTCGCCGACGTGCGGGAGAAGCGCGGCGCGGGGGCGGGCTGGGTGACGCCCTCACGCTCGACGAAGACACCGCGCGCCTTCATGTGCGGGTGCTCGAAGGCCTCGCTCAGCGGCAGGATCGGCGCCACGCAGGCGTCGGTGCCGTCGAAGACCCCGCACCACTGGGCCTGCGTGCGGGTCTTGAACGCCGCGGCGATGACGGCCCGCAGCTCGTCGTACACGGAGAGGTCGTAGCGGTCCGGCGCGGACTCGCGGATGCCGAGCAGGTCGACGAAGACCTCGTAGAACTGCGGCTCCAGCGCGCCCACCGACATGTGCTTGCCGTCGGCGGTCTCGTAGATGTCGTAGTACGGCGCGCCGCCGTCGAGCAGGTTCGAGGCGCGCTCCTCCTTGAAGCTGCCGCCCGCGAGGAACGCCGCGCCCATCGCGTTGAGGCTCGCGGTGCCGTCGACGATCGCCGCGTCGACGACCTGGCCCTGGCCGCTGACCCTCGCTTCCAACAGGGCGGCGAGGATGCCGATGACCAGGTACGTCGAGCCGCCGCCGAAGTCGCCGACCAGGTTGCCCGGGAACTGCGGCTTCTCCTTGACCTGACCCAGGCCGTGCAGCGCGCCGGTGATGGCGATGTAGTTCATGTCGTGCCCGGCGGCGTGCGACCACGGGCCGCTCTGCCCCCAGCCGGTCATCCGGCCGTACACCAACCGCGGGTTGCGGGCGAAGCAGTCGTCGGGGCCGATGCCCATCCGCTCGGTCACGCCGGGGCGCATGCCCTCGACCAGCACGTCGGCGTCCTCGACCAGGCGCAGCACCGTCTCGACGGCCGCGGGGTCCTTGAGGTTGAGCGCGACGCTGGGGCGGCCCCTGTTGAGCAGGTCCGTGGACCCACCGGTGAGCATCTGCCCGCCGGGCCGCTCGATGCGGATCACGTCGGCGCCGAGGTCGGCCAGCAGCATGCACGCATGCGGGCTGGGGCCGATGCCGGCGATCTCGACGACCTTGATGCCCTGGAGCGGGCCCGTCCCCTGACCGAGTTGCAGACTCATGCGGCAGATCATGACAGGTTCACTGTCACCGTGAGCCAGGCCGCCTATGCAACTAGTTGCATAGGTGGCCGTCCTCGGGCAGAGTCACCCGCATGGCCCTGGAGCACGCGTTGCTGGTGTCGCTGCGCGAGCGACCGGGCGCCGGGCTGGAGCTGGCCCGGCGCTTCGACCGCTCGATCGGCTTCTTCTGGGCCGCCACGCACCAGCAGATCTACCGTGTGCTGCGGCGGATGGAGGCCGACGGCTGGGTGAGCGCCACCGCCGTCGAGCAGGCCGGGCGGCCGGAGAAGCGGGTCTACTCGGTGACCCCGCTCGGCGAGAAGGCCCTGGCGGAGTGGATCGCCGAGCCGACGGCCCGGGAGCCCTTCCGCAGCGACATCGCGGTGAAGATGCGCGCGGCGTCGTACGGCGATCGGACCGCACTGCTCGCCGACATCGAGCGCCGCATCGCCGATCACCGGGTGCGGCTCACCCACTACGAGGGGCTCGCCGCCCGCGACTACCCCGAGCCGTCGCGACTGTCCGGCCAGGACCGGGACATGTACCTCGTCCTGCGCGGCGGCATCCTGCAGGAGACCTTCTGGATCTCCTGGCTGACCGAGTATCTGGAGGCACACGCATGACCCGCTACCCCGATCTCCTCAGGCCGATCGCGATCGGCGACCTGACCCTGCGCAACCGCGCGGTGATGGGGTCGATGCACACCGGCCTGGAGGACTTCTTCTGGGACATCCCCAAGCTGGCGGCGTACTACCGGGCCCGGGCGGCCGGCGGCGTCGGGCTGATCGTCACCGGCGGCTACGCGCCTAACAAGCGCGGCTGGCTCAAGCCGTTCGCCAGCGAGATGTCCACGCGGCTGCACGCCGAGCGGCACAAGCAGGTCACCGAGGCCGTGCACGAGGAGGGCGGCGCGATCGCCCTGCAGGTGCTGCACGCCGGGCGCTACTCCTACGTGCCGTGGTCGGTCTCGGCCAGCGCGATCAAGGCGCCGATCAACCCGTTCAAGCCGAGCGCGCTCTCCACCCGCGGGGTCGAGCGGACCGTCGACGACTTCGCCCGCTCGGCGGGGCTGGCCCAGAAGGCGGGGTACGACGCCGTCGAGATCATGGGCTCGGAGGGCTACCTCATCAACCAGTTCCTCGCGGCGCGCACCAACCGGCGTACCGATGCCTGGGGAGGTACGTCGGAGCGGCGGATGCGCTTCCCGGTCGAGATCGTCCGGCGCACGCGCGAGACGGTCGGCGACGGCTTCCCGATCATCTACCGGATCTCGCTGCTGGACCTGGTCGAGGACGGCCAGACCTGGGAGGAGGTCGTCACCCTCGCGAAGCTGGTCGAGGAGGCCGGCGCCACCGTGCTCAACACCGGCATCGGCTGGCACGAGGCGCGGGTGCCGACGATCATCACCCAGGTGCCGCGCGGTGCGTGGACCTGGACGACGCAGCGCCTGCGCGAGGAGGTCTCGATCCCGGTCTGCGCGTCGAACCGGATCAACACCCCCGAGCTGGCCGACTCGCTCATCGCCTCTGGCGCCGCCGATCTGGTCTCGATGGCCAGGCCGCTGCTGGCCGACCCCGACTTCGTCAACAAGGCCGCCGAGGAGCGTGCGGACGAGATCATCACCTGCATCGCCTGCAACCAGGCGTGCCTGGACCACGTCTTCTCCAACTCCCACGCCTCCTGCCTGCTCAACCCGCGCGCCGGCCGGGAGACCACGCTGGTCCTCTCGCCGGTCGTCCGGCCGCGCTTCGTCGCCGTCGTCGGCGCGGGTCCGGCCGGGCTGGCCGCGGCCACGTCGTACGCCGAGCGCGGCGACCGGGTCACGCTCTTCGAGAAGGCCGACGAGCTCGGCGGACAGTTCCGGCTGGCGATGCAGGTGCCCGGCAAGGAGGACTTCGCCGAGGCGCTGCGCTACTACCGCCGGCGACTGGAGGTGCTGGGCGTCGAGGTCCGCCTGGGCACGACCGCGTCGGTGGATGCGCTGAAGGAGTTCGACGAGGTGGTGATCGCGACCGGCGTCTCGCCGCGCATCCCCTCGATCCCCGGCATCGACCACCCCTCGGTGGTCTCCTACGCCGACGTTCTCTCCGGCGCCGTGGTGCCCGGCACGCGGGTGGCGGTCATCGGCGCCGGTGGCATCGGCGTGGACGTCTCGCACTGGCTGACCCACGACCCCGCCGAGACGACCGACGAGTGGCTGGCCCACTGGGGCGTCGGCTCGCGGTCCTCGTCGCCCGGCGGGCTGGTGCCGCCGGAGCCGCGGACGCCGGTGCGCGAGGTGACGCTGATCCAGCGCAAGACCTCGATGATCGGCCGCGGCCTGGGCAAGACCTCCGGTTGGGCGCACCGGGCCGTGCTGCGGCAGGCGGGCGTGCGGCAGATCAGCGGGGCGACGTACGACCGCATCGACGACGCCGGGCTGCACCTCACCGTCGGCGGCCAGCCGGTGCTGGTCGAGTGCGACCACGTGGTCGTCTGCGCGGGGCAGGAGTCGGTGCGGGACCTGTACGACGAGCTGGTGGCCGCCGGCCGCACGGCACACCTGATCGGCGGGGCGGACGTGGCCGCCGAGCTCGATGCCAAGCGCGCGATCGAGCAGGGTGTGCGCCTGGCGGCGAGCTGACGCCGGGCCCGTCGCTGCATCCGTCGCCGGGCCTGTCCTGGGCCCGTCTCGGCGTCAGCGCTCGGTGGCGAGCGCCAAGGGCAGGACCGCGTCCGCGCCGGCCTGGCGCAGCCAGTGGGCGGCCAGCGTCATCGACCAGCCGGTGACCACCAGATCGTCGACCAGCAGCACCCGGCGGCCGGCCACGTCGTCGTGGACGAGGCGACTCCGGCGTGAGACCGCGGCGATGCGCTGGGCGGAGTTGGTGGCGCCCTGGCCCGGGGCGACCCCGTCGTCGGCGATCTCGACGCGGCCCACCACGGGGACGCCGAGGTGACGGGAGAGCCCCTCGACCAGGCTGCCGACCAGGACGGGATGCGTCCGCGACTCGAAGCCGACGATCGCGTCGGGCTCCGGCCGCCACTCGGCCAGCATCGCGATCACGCCGTGGACCAGGGCGAGCGGCACCTCTTGGTCCTCCGCGCCGGGACGGAAGAGCTCGCGCAGCGCCTGGCCGAGCCCGAGGTCGGTCAGCCGCGCCACCACCCGGCCCTCCTCGGCGCCGTCGGCGATCTTGCCCTTGAGGTCGAGGCCGAGCGTGGTCAGCGCCGTCGGCCACATCCGCCGCGGCTCGAGCAGGACGCCGGGGCGGGAGAGCCGGTCCGCGGCGTCGGCGGTCGCGTCGCTGGAGACGGTCGAGGCGACCTCGACTCCCCCGCAGTTGTCGCAGCGCCCGCAGTCGGCGGCCTCCGGGTCGTCCAGCGCCTCGCGGAGGAAGCGCATCCGGCAGCCCCGCGTGCCGACGTAGTCCAGCATCGCCCGCTGCTCGGCCGCCCGCGCCTCCGCGACCCGGTCGTAGCGCTCCTGGTCGTACTCCCACGCCCGGCCGGTGGCGACCCAGCCGCCCTGGACGCGGCGGACCGCGCCGTCGACGTCGAGCACCTTGAGCATCGTCTCCAGCCGGGTGCGGGTCAGGTCGACATAGGTCTCCAGGGCCGCGGTCGACATGGGCCGGTCGGCATCGAGGGCGGAGAGCGCGGCTCGGACATGCTGCTCGGGCGGGAAGGCGAGCGAGGCGAAGTAGCGCCAGATCTCCTGGTCCTCCCAGGCTGGGAGGAGCACGACCGGCGCGCGGGCGTCGTCGGCCAGACCGCGGCCCGCCCGGCCGACCTGCTGGTAGTAGGCGACCGGCGACGCGGGAGCCCCGACGTTGACGACGAATCCCAGCTTGGCGTCGAAGCCCATCCCCAGCGCACTGGTGGCGATCAGCGCCTTGAGCCGGCCGGCGAGGAGGTCCTGCTCCAGGTCGAGCCGCTCGGTCGGCTCGGTCTGGCCGGAGTAGGCCGCGACGGCATGACCGTGCGCCCGCAGGTGGTCGGCGATCTCCTGGGTGGCGGCGACGGTGAGCGTGTAGACGATGCCGGAGCCGGGCAGCTCGCCCAGATGCTCGGCCAGCCAGGCCAGCCGCTCCTCGGGCCGGTCGAGCCGGACCACCGCCAGGCAGAGCGACTGCCGGTCCAGGGAGCCGCGCAGGACGAGGACGTCACTGCCCAGCTGCTCGGCGACATCGCGGGTGACCCGGGCATTGGCGGTGGCGGTGGTGGCGAGGACCGGGATGCCGGCAGGCAGGTCGGTGAGCATCTGGCGGATGCGCCGGTAGTCGGGCCGGAAGTCGTGACCCCAGTCGGAGATGCAGTGCGCCTCGTCGATGACCAGCAGGCCGGCCGTCTCGGTGAGGCGCGGCAGCACCTCGTCGCGGAAGCCGGGGTTGTTCAGCCGCTCGGGACTGACCAGCAGGACGTCGATCTCACCGGCGGCGATCTGCCCGTGGATCTCCTGCCACTGCTCAAGGTTGGTGGAGTTGATCGTGGCCGCCCGGATGCCCGCCCGCTCAGCGGCCTCGATCTGGTTGCGCATCAGGGCGAGCAGCGGCGAGACGATCACCGTCGGGCCCGACCCGGCCTCGCGCAGCAGCGCCGTCGCCACGAAGTAGACCGCCGACTTGCCCCACCCGGTGCGCTGCACCACCAGCGCCCGGCGCCGGTCCAGCACCAGCGCCTCGATCGCGGCCCACTGGTCGTCGTAGAGCCGCGCCTCCTCGCTCCCGACCAGTGCCCGCAGGTGCCGCTCCGCGTCCGCGCGCGCCTGCTCGCGGTCCAGGGTCGGCGCGGCGGTGGTCATGGGTGCATGTCTAGCAGGGCGCCCCGACAGCACCCGGCGGCCGGGAGGGATCTGTGGAGAATCCCCGGATGAAGCCGCCTGTGGACGGGAAACGGTCAGTCGTGGGGGCGGGGGGCGACGCCGAGGCGCTCGCAGGCGGCCTCGTAGAGGGCGACGACCTCACGGCGGATCTCGGGGCGCTCGGAGATGGGGCCGGCAGGCCAGGGGACGCGCAGCTCGACGAGCTCGCCGCCGACCTCGACCTCCCAGTGGCCGCCGCCGTTGTCGAGGCCGGTCATCCGCGCGGAGGTGGCCGACGGCGGGCCGAAGGCGCGGGCGATCAGCAGGTTGTCGTCGGCGTGGTCCTCGTTCATGTGCTTCAGGACGGCGCGGACCACATCGGGCTCGAAGCTCATTCGCTCTCCTCGGTGGGCTGGTCGGTGGGCTGGTCGGTGGGCGTGCCGGTCGGCGAGGCCGAGGGCGTCTCCGAAGGCGAGTCCGACGGCTCCTCGGCCGGCGCCGTCATCTCGGTACGCCGGACCAGCACCGCCCCGGTGTTGGTGACGACGCCGATGAGGTCGGGCGTGGCCATCAGCTGGTAGGGCCAGTACGTCGTGGAGACGCCGTCGGTCGGCATCGCGAAGACCTGCTCCGAGCCGACCTCCACATCCAGGATGCGCAGGTCGGTCGTGGTCGGCATCAGCACGTGCGTCTCGTCCAGCGACGGCATCTGGTCGAGGGTGAAGCCGTAGGGAAAGAAGGTCCGGTCGGTCGGGATCGGCTTGGTCCACAGCTGCTCGCCGCTCTCCGCGTCGTAGGCGAACAGCGCGCTGCCCGCGTCGAGCAGCACCACCTCGCCACGCAGCGTCGCCTCGAAGGACGCGCCGGGCGTGGCCACCTCCCACTGCTGCTCGCCGTCGGCGTCCAGGGCGACCAGCTGCGTCTCGGAGCCGGCGCGCTGCACGAGCACGACGCGCTCGCCGGTCGTGCCGACGACGTGGACACGGCCGCCTGCCGGCGCGTCGTACGTCCACTGCTCCTTGCCGTTGCCGGGGTCGAGCCCGGCGAGGACCGGCCGCTCGTCGGAGTTCGGGTCGAGGTCGCCGAGCTGGTACTCCTCGGCGCCGCCGGCGAGCAGCACGTCGCCGATCTCACCGAGGTAGTCGGCGCGATCGAGACCGCTGTGCGTGCGGGTCCAGGTCTGTGCGCCGGTCCCGGCGGCGAGCCGGCTCACCCGGATCCCCGAGCCGGACCGCATCGCGACCACGACATCGCCGTCCTCGCCGAGGAAGGTCGTGGAGAACGGCGAGCCGTCGCGGTGGTGCTCCTCCAGCCGGTGGCACCACACGCGCGTGCCCTTGTCGGTGTCGTAGAGCGAGACGTCGGTCGGACGGTTGCCGGCGAGGTCGGCGAGCAGGAAGCGATCGCCGTACGCGTCCCAGGCCGTCCGCTTGGTCGCCGGACGCAGCGCCCACCGCGGCTCCAGCGACTGCCCGCCGAGCAGCGTCACCGGCGCGTTGTGCCGCGTCCACGCGAGGACGCCGGCCTCGATGCCGTAGACGTGCAGCAGCTGGTCGTAGTTGTAGCCCAGTCCGCCGACCAGCTCGCCGAACGGAGGGCCCATCTCCTCCACCGCTTCGGCCAGCGTGTGCAGCCGGTCGTCGTCGCGGTCGCGCACCTGCTCGGCGTCCAGCAGCGGGTCCCGCGGGTTGCTCACCAGCTCCTGCCCGGAGCCACAGCGATCCCCGCGCACCGCCACCACCGCGTACGTCGCCCCGGCGCCGACCAGCGCCAGCACGCAGACCACGACCACCCCGATCCGGCTGCGCCGACCCATCGAGAGGCGGGGGTCGGCCGGAGTCTCCTCCGGCGACTCGTCCGGCACGCCGGTCACCAGATCCGGACGCGCTGCTCGGGATCGAGCCAGAGCCCGTCGCCCGGAGCGGTGCCGAAGGCCGCGTGGAACTCGTCGAGGTTGCGGGCGATGTTGGCCCGGAACTCCGGCGGGCTGTGCGGGTCGGTGGTGAGGTACTGCAGGTCGAGCTCCTTGCGGCGCTTGGTGCGCCACACGTAGGCCCAGTTGAGGAAGAGCCGCTGCAGGCCGGTGAGCCCGTCGCGCTCGGGCACGGGGTCAGAGCCCAGCGAGATCAGGTAGGCCTTGTGGGCGATCGTCAGCCCACCGAGGTCGCCGATGTTCTCACCGACGGTGAGCGAGCCGTTGACGTGCTCGCCGGGTAGGTTGCGCGGCTCGAAGGCGTCGTACTGCTCGATGAGCGCCTTGGAGCGGACCTCGAAGGCCTCCTTGTCGGCCGGTGTCCACCAGTCGTTGAGGTTGCCCGACCCGTCGTACTGCGCGCCCTGGTCGTCGAAGCCGTGGCCGATCTCGTGGCCGATGACCGCGCCGATGCCGCCGTAGTTCTCGGCCGGATCGGCGTCGGGGGCGAAGAACGGCCGCTGCAGGATGCCCGCGGGGAAGCAGATCTCGTTGGTGCCCGGGTTGTAGTAGGCGTTGACCGTCTGCGGCAGCATGAACCACTCGTCTCGGTCGACCGGCTTGCCGATCTTGCCGAGCTCGCGGTCGGTCTCGAAGGCGGAGACCGCCGCGACGTTGCCGAACAGGTCGTCGCGGGTGACCTCGAGCGCGGTGTAGTCGCGCCACTTCACCGGGTAGCCGATCTTCGGCACGAAGGTGTCGAGCTTCTCGAAGGCCCGCTGCTTGGTCTCCTCGCCCATCCAGTCCAGCGCGGCGATGCTCTGCCGGTAGGCCTCCAGCAGGTTGGCGACCAGCTCGTCCATCAGCGCCTTGGACTCCGGCGGGAAGTGCCGGGCGACGTACTCGCGGCCGACCGCCTCGCCGAGCGCGCCCTCGACCAGGGCGACGCCGCGCTTCCAGCGGGCCCGCAGCTCGGGCGTGCCGGACAGCGTGCGGCCGTAGAAGTCGAAGTTGGTCTCCACGAACTCAGCGGACAAGTACGCCGCCGCGCCGCGGATCGCCTTGACCGTGAGGTAGGACCGCCAGGTCTCGATGGGGGTCTCGGCGAGCACCTGCTCGAGGTGGGTGAGGAAGGACGGCTGCCGCACGATCGTCTCGGCGATCGTCTCGGCCGACCCGCCGAGCCCCTGCATGTAGGCGTCGAAGTCGAACGACGGCAGGGCCGCGCGCAGCTCGCCCAGCGTGGTGAGGTTGTAGGTCTTCAGGACGTCGCGGGTCTCGGCCCGCTCCCAGTGCCCCTCGGCGATCCGGGCCTCCAGCGCGAGGACCGTCTCGGCGGTGGCGCGGGGGTCGGGACGGCCGGCGAGGGTCAGCATCCGCTCCAGGTAGTCGGCGTACTTCGCCCGGATCTCGGCGAACTTCTCCTCCCGGTAGTACGACTCGTCCGGCAGGCCCAGGCCACCCTGGAGGATGTTGACGATGTACCGGTCGGCGTCGCGGTCGTCGTTGTCGACGTACGAGCCGAAGATGCTGCCGCCGCCGCGGCGCTCGAAGGCGCCGAGGAAGCCGCCCAGCTCGGAGACGTCGCGCAGCGCCTCGATGTCGGCGAAGACCGGCTCCAGCGGCGTCGCGCCGAGCTCCTCGGCCCGCGCCTCGTCCATGAAGCTGGCGTAGAGGTCGCCGATCTTGCGAGCGTCCGCGTCATCGCCACCGCGCGCGGCCAGCTCCTCGATGATCGCCCGGACCTGCTCCTCGGCCTGGTCGGCCAGCATCACGAAGGGGCCCCAGCTCGCCCGGTCCGAGGGGATCTCGGTCTCGGCCAGCCAGGTGCCGTTCACGTGGCCGAAGAGGTCGTCCTGCGGCCGGATGGCCGGGTCCATGCCCGCGCGGGCGTCATCGAGGATCGTCACCCGGGGAACTGTAGCCGCGCCGAGAAGGCGCCTCCCCGCCTCGGCCCGCGTGGGCTAGGCCTTCTCGGTGCGGCGCGCGGCGTCTGCCACGAGGTGGGCCGCGTTCCGCAGCGCGGTGGTGCGCTCGCCGGCGCCGAGGAGCGCGCTGCCGTAGTGCGCCGCTGGCTTCAGTCTGACGAGTGCGCGAAGCCGCGAGCCGGCATCGGCGTCGACTCTCTTCAGCATGTCCGCGGCGGCCAGGTGGTCCTGTCCGGAGTAGCGCGTCCCGGTAGCGGCGGCGTTGATGGCGTCGCCGGCCGCGATGCCGGCCAGGACGCAGAGGCCCACGCAGACATTGATGAGGCCGTCTTCAGCCTCGAGGAGTTCCGCGGCTTCGAGGTACTGCTCGGCGACACGGCGCCGTCCCGTCGCATACGCGAGATCCGCGGCCCTGGCGGGCAGCTTCTTGGGGCTCATGGAGCGGTCCCCTCGGAATCGGTCAGCGCGGCGGCGAGCGTGCCGAACCGTACGCCGAGGAGTGGGAGCGAGTCCTCGCGAAGCGACTCGACGATCGGCTCCCCGGCCCGAATGGCGTCGGCCAGCGTCGAGACGGTGAAGACGAGCACCTCGAGGGGATTGCCGGTCCATGCGGAGACAGCATCCTCTAGCCCGGAGATCTGGCGCTGCCACTTGTCGCTGTGACGATCGCGCTCATCGGGTACGACGAGAAGCAGATCGATGTCGCTGTCTGGAGTGCCCTCGTGACGGGCGAAGGAGCCGAACAGCGACGCATGAGTCGGAGCCGGCTCCAGTCGCTCGACGGCAGCGCCGAGTCGCTCGATGGCAACCTGCCTGGCCTCCAGCGCCATCATCAGCGCCGGAACCAGGACATGGTCTCTGTTGAGGCGGTAGACGTAGCCGTTGTTGCTCGGCTCGGCCAGCACGAGGCCGTGCTCGTACAGCCGGTCGAGCGCCTTCTGGTGGCCCGGCCGGGTGCCCCGCCGTGCCAGGCGGGCGATCTGCGTGGTGCCGAGCCCCGACTCGGTTCCGGCGAGCACCTCCAGAACCGCCGACTCCATGCTTGGAATCAGCGAGCGCAGCGGTGAGGTGAGGTCCACACCTCAGTATGCAACTATTTTTTCAGATAGCAACTATTGTTTCGGCATCTGCCGATCTCAGCCGACGCGCAGGACGGTCTTGCCGAGGGTGCGGCGCTGGTCCATGTCGACCAGGGCGCGGGGGAAGTCGGCGAGCTCGCCGAGGTGGCCGATCGGCGGGTTCAGGCGGCCGGCCGCGATCATCGGCTCCAGGGCCCGCCACTGCTCGGCCATGAAGCCGGGCCGGGCCATCGCGTAGGCGCCCCAGCCCACGCCGCGGACGTCGATGTTGTTGAGCAGCAGCCGGTTGACCCGGACCTCCGGGATGGAGCCGCCGGTGAAGCCCACGACCAGCAGCCGGCCGAGCGGCGCCAGCGCGCGCAGCGAGTCCAGGAACAGGTCGCCGCCGACCACGTCGAGGACGACGTCGACGCCCCGGCCGTCGGTGAGCTCCTTGACCGCCGCGAGGAACCCGTCGGCGAGCACCACCTCGTCGGCGCCGGCCTCGCGCGCGACGGCGGCCTTCTCCTCGGTGGAGACCAGGGCGACGACCCGCGCGCCGTACCCCTTGGCGACCTGGATGGTGGCGGTGCCGACCCCGCCGGCCGCGCCGTTGACCAGCACGGTCTCGCCCTCGCGCAGCTGCGCCCGGTGGTGCAGCGCGAACTGCGCGGTGAGGTAGTTCATCGGCATCGCCGCGCCCTGCTCGAAGCTCAGGCCGTCCGGCAGCGGGAAGACCGAGTCGGGTCCGAGGGCGACGGTCTCGGCGGCGCCGCCGTACGGCAGGCAGCAGGCGACCCGCTGCCCCGGCTCCAGCCCGCTGCCGCTCGGCGCCTCGCGCACCACGCCGGCGAAGTCCACGCCGAGGGTGAACGGCGGCTCGGGCTTGAGCTGGTAGAGCCCCTTGCTCAGCAGCAGGTCGGGGAAGGAGACGCCGACCGCGCGGACGTCGACGAGCACCTGCGGCCCGAGAGGACCGTCGGCGCTCGGCTCGGGGACGTCGACGACCTGGACCGTCTCGGGTCCGTCCGGCTGGATCACCTGTACGGCGCGCATGAGGCGACCGTAGCCGTCGCTACTTGACCCGGACCACCCGGGCGAGCTCGAAGTGCATCGGATCGGTGTAGCGCCAGGTGCCGCCCCAGTTGAAGCCCCACTTCTTGAAGATCGAGACCACGCTGCGGTCCATCAGGCCGACCGTGCCACGCAGGTTGCCCTGCACGTTGAGGTCGATCGCCGTGCCCCAGGTGTGGAAGGAGAGGCCCTTGGACGGGTCGCGGGCGATGTAGCGGGGGTAGTAGCAGCCGCCGTAGTCCTTGGGGTCGATCTTGCCCGCGAGGCCGCGCTGCACGATCTCGGTGAGCGCCGCCCGGAGCTGGATCAGCATCACCTTGTTGCAGGTGACCATGCCGAGGATCGGCACCTGCTCGCGGCGGATGTAGGTGCTCACCCAGCGCGGGTCGGGATTGACCGTGCCGTTGGAGTTGGCGGTGTAGCTGAACGAGCCGACCGCGGAGGCCAGCGAGGTGCCGGTCAGCACCGCCGTCTGCACCGCGGAGATGTCGAAGACGTGGGCGAGGATCTGGATGCTGACGTCGGCGCCGGCCAGGGCGCGCAGCTTCTTCTGGATCGGCTCGACGGCGTTGTTGCCCATCGAGAGCAGCAGCGCGTTGCCCGCCGGCATGTGCAGCCGCTTGGCCCAGGACTCGTCCACGACGGCGTCGACCCAGGTGCGCGCGGGAGCGGGGGCGGTGAGGTCGGCATAGGCCCCGACGTGGATCTTC
This sequence comes from Nocardioides sp., assembly GCA_044464665.1. GTDB lineage: Bacteria > Actinomycetota > Actinomycetes > Propionibacteriales > Nocardioidaceae > Marmoricola. The sequence goes on along the minus strand of JBIQLB010000031.1, from coordinate 17,510 downwards.
TCCGCCTCCTCGCCGTTGCCCAGGGCGATGTAGCCGTGCGGGTCGACCAGCTTCTCGCCCAGCGCCGGGCGGATCGCCATCTCGTGGCGGGCCAGCCGCTTCCACACGTCGGGCGTCTGGGCGGTGCCCGGCGGGGTGAACCGGCGGAACGTCGCGGGGTCCACGGCGGCGTAGGTGATCGGCTGCTCGCCGTTGTAGATCTGGCCCATCGAGAAGACCGTCGTGGCGGCCACCCCGGGCAGCGCCTTGATCGCCTCGACCACGCCCGACTGCAGGGTGTCGCGGCTGAAGACCAGCACGTCGGCCGAGAGCAGCGGCCCGGTCGACTCCGTCGTCTTGCCCGGGGACTCTCCGGGACGGGTCACCGGACTCGTCGTGGCCTGACCGCCGGTCTTCGGGTCGATCGGGTTGCCGTCCTTGTCGCGGCGGACCGCCGACCCACCGCAGGCGGCGAGCACCAGCGAGGCCAGGACAGGGAGCAGCGTCAGCACGACGACCGCACGACGGCGCATGGACTCCCCCACCGGTTCCGGACCGCGACCTGCGGCAACTCCCACGCCCATCGTAGGGCGAGGGCGGTGAGCCGGCCGGACATTGGCGAGGGAGTCCATCGCCGTGGAGTCAGGCGTTCTCCTTGCGGAAGGTCGCCGTGCCCCACCAGACGCCCAGAGCACAGAGCAGGAGTGCCCACCCGGTGCCCCAGAGCATGTCCGAGGCGTCGAAGGCGCCGCCGAAGGCACTGCGCGCGGCGTCCACGATGTACTTGAACGGCATGAAGTCGCTGACCCGCTGCAGCCAGGCCGGCCCGATGGTCATCGGCAGCAGGATCCCGGACAGCAGCAGCACCGGCATCATCACCATGTTGATGACCGGGGCCATGACGTCCTCGCTCTTGGTGGTCAGCGCCAGGGCGTTGGAGGCCGCCGCGCAGGCGCCGCCGACCATCAGGGTGAGCAGGATGCCGAACACGACGCCGAGCACATCGGCCTTCATCCCCATCGCCCAGCCGAGCAGCACCAGGATCAGCGCCTGGACGAAGAGCTGGAGCACGTCACGGGCGAGCCGGCCCACCAGCAGCGCGGTCCGGCTGGCCGGGGTGACCCGCTCGGCCTCGATGACGCCCTCGCGCCACTCGCCGATGAGGCTGAAGCCGGCGAAGAAGGCGCCGAAGATGCCCAGCTGGACCAGGAGCCCGGGCACGAAGAACGTGTAGGCGTTGGTCGCGCCGAACTGGTCGACCAGCGGCTTGAGCAGCGGGCCGAAGAGCAGCAGGTAGAGCACCGGCTGCAGCATCCCGATGATCACCCAGGCGGGATTGCGGAGGTTCATCCGCAGCTGGCGGCGGAAGACGATGAAGCTCTCTCGGACGAAGGTCATCAGCGGGCTCCTTCCGCGGACTCGGCGTCGAGATGGTCGGCGGGCCCCTCGGTGGCAGCCTCGGCGTCGCGCAGCGACCGCCCGGTGAGGGAGAGGAAGACGTCGTCCAGGGTGGGCCGGTGCACCTCGATCGAGTCCAGCTCGATCCCCGAGCGGTCCAGGTCGCGCAGCAGGCCGGGCACGGCCCGGCCGGCGCGGGAGACGCGGCCGCGGACGTGGCGTCCGTCGACCTCGACATCGGTGGTCGGCGTGCCCATGATCGAGCTCAGCCGCTCGGCGGCGGCGGTGACCCACTCGTCGGCGGCGATCTCCAGGTCGACCAGGTCCCCGGCGACCTGGGCCTTGAGGTTGTCGGAGGTGTCGCTGGCCACGATCCGCCCCCGGTCGATGACCACGATCCGGTCGCTGAGCGCGTCGGCCTCGTCGAGGTAGTGGGTGGTGAGCAGCACGGTCGCGCCCCGCTTGGCCCGCAGGTCGGAGATGTGCTCCCACAGGTTGGCCCGCGCCTGCGGGTCCAGGCCCGTGGTCGGCTCGTCGAGGAAGACCAGGGTCGGCTCGTGGATCAGGCCCATGACGATGTCCAGGCGGCGCTTCTGACCGCCGGACATGTTCTTCGGCTGACGGTCCCAGAGGCCGTCGAGCTGGAGCTGCTCGAAGAGCTCCCTGCCGCGGCGCTCGACCTCGGCCTGGCTGCGGCCGTAGAGCATCCCGTGGTCCATCACCTCCTCGCCGGCCCGGGCGTAGCTGAACGTGCCACCGGTCTGGGAGACGTAGCCGATGCTGCGACGCACCTGCTCGGACTCCTTGACCACGTCGTACCCCGCCACGGTGGCGGTGCCGGAATCGGGACGCAGCAGCGTGGTGAGCATGCGCAGCGTGGTGGTCTTGCCGGCGCCGTTGGGACCGAGGAAGCCGACGACCTCGCCCTCGGCGACCTCGAGGTCGACGCCGTCGACGGCCTTGACGTCGACCGTCTTGCGGCCTTGCTTGGTATGGAAGGTATGCACCAACCCGTGTGCGGAGATCATGCGAGCCACCCTAGGAGCGGCCACCGACACCCACGCCACCCCTTTTCTCAGGGGCGACGGGTCAGCCCAGCACCCGCGCGGCGATCCAGGCGATCTCGTCGGCCGTCTGCTCAGGCGTGGCGGTGCCGGGCGCGGTGACGTGGCTGAGCACCAGCCGGATCACCATGTCCACCAGCGAGCCGATCCGCTCCTCGGGCACGGTGATCTCGTAGCGGCCCAGGTGTCCGGCGATGATCAGCCGGGCGGCGTCGATGACCGGCTCGACCTGGGTGGTCAGCAGCGGAAGCAGGTCGCTCTCCGCGCCGTGGCTGGCCGAGAGCACCGCGTGCAGCAGCGGGTTGGTGCGCGCCATGGCCAGCACGCTGGCCGACGCGGCACGGATCGCCTCGACCAGATCGTCGGGGTGTGCCGCGAACTCGGCGTCGACGCGCTCGAGGAACGCGGTCAGCTCGTGCATCACCATCGCCTCGGCGAGCTGCGGCTTGGAGCCGATCTCGTTGTAGACCGTCTGCCGGCTGACGCCCACGCGGTCGGCCAGCTTGGCCATCGTGATCGTGCTCCAGCCGCCCACCCGGGTCAGCTCCGCCGCGACCTCGATCAGCCGCTCGCGCCAGCCGTTGCCACCGTGCCGGTGGGCCGGCAGCGAGCGCGAGGCGGTGGAGGTCATCGGAGTGCCTTTCGAGTGGTCCAGGTCAGTCTTGCAGGCTCAGCGCGAGCGCCGGGCAGGACTCCACGGCCGCGTGCAGCCTCGCCCGGTCCTTCTCGAGGGGCGAGTCGTTCAGCACGGTCATGACGTCGTCGTCGTCGAGCTCGAAGTAGTCCGGGGCCATCGCCTGGCACATCCCGAGCCCGTCGCACAGGTCGCGGTCGACCACGATCCTCATCGGGCCTCCTCAGAGCTTCGCGGGGTCGACCGGGATGAAGTCGACCTTCTCCCGAACGCCGCAGTCGGGGCAGCACCAGTTGTCGGGTACGTCGGCCCAGGCGGTCCCGGCCGCGAAGCCCTCGTGCTCGTCGCCGGCCGCGACCTCGTAGACGTACTCGCAGCCGGGGCACTTCGCGGCGAGCACCTCGACCGCCTGCACCTCGGCGACCAGGTGGTCGTGGGACTCGCTCACGGTCGTCGTCGCGGCGCCGTACTTGGCCAGGATCCGCTCGCGCTTGCGAGGGCTGATGTTGGCCCGGCTCATGTCGCCGCCGAAGTGGGCCAGCACCCGCGGGTCCATCACCCGGCGCCACACCGGCGGCACGATGGCGAGCACGATCATCCCGGCGTACCCGGTCGGCAGCACCGGCGACTCCTCGAAGTCGCGCAGCGCCTGGTAGCGCCGGGTGGGGTTCGCGTGGTGGTCGCTGTGGCGCTGCAGGTGGTAGAGCAGCACGTTGGTGGCGATGTTGTTGGAGTTCCAGCTGTGCGAGGGGTCGACCCGCTCGTAGCGCTGCCGCTCGCCGACGCCGACCTTCTGGCGCAGCATGCCGTAGTGCTCCATGTAGTTGACGACCTCCAGCAGGGAGAAGCCGACGATGGCCTGGAGCACCAGGTAGGGCAGGATCTCCACGCCCAGCCAGGCGACCATCGCGCCCCAGAGCACCGCGGTCATCAGCCAGGCGTTGAGCACGTCGTTGCCGATGCGGAACGGGTGCTGCTGCTTGCGGGCGTAGCGCCGCTTCTCCAGGTGCCAGGCGCTCTTCAGCGAGCCGAAGACCGTGCGCGGCCAGAACTGGTAGAAGTTCTCGCCGACCCGGCTGGAGGCGGGGTCCTCGGGCGTGGCGACGCGCACGTGGTGGCCGCGGTTGTGCTCGATGTAGAAGTGGCCGTACGCCACCTGGGCCAGCGCGATCTTGGACAGCCAGCGCTCGTGGCTCTCCTTCTTGTGACCCAGCTCGTGGGCGGTGTTGATGCCGATGCCGCCGACGCAGCCGATCGAGATGGCGATGCCGATCTTGCCCCAGGTGTCCAGGGTGTGCCCGCCGAGCTCACCGCCGGCGATCAGCCAGAAGGCCATCACGAAGCCGGCGTACTGGATCGGCAGGAAGATGAAGGTGATCCAGCGGTAGTACTTGTCGTTCTCCAGCGCCTCGATCACGTCGTCGGGCGGGTTGGAGCGGTCCAGGCCCACGATCAGGTCGATCGCCGGGACGATGCCGAGGATGACGATCGGGCCGACCCAGAGCCACACGCCCCAGCCGGTCAGCGCCCACATGCCGCCGGCCACGAAGGCCAGGCTGGGCACGACCAGGCCGATCAGCCACAGGTAGCGCTTCTTGTCCTTCCAGATCTCCGTGGAGCCCTCCGGCACCGTGGAGTTCGGGATGTTGTCGATCGCCATCGATCACTCCTGTCGTGATCGCCGCCCGGCCGGGCGGCGCCCTGATTGACACGAGCGTAGGTAATGTAAACCTGATTTGACAAGACCCTGCCGATTGTAAAATCAGGTGACGGCGGTCACTCTTGGGCGGGCTCCGAGGCCGCGGCCGTACGCCGGGCCGCGCGGCGGCGCCACCACATCAGCGCCAGGAGCACCAGCACCAGGTCGCCGATCAGCGCCGCCACGAGCAGGATCGGGCTGCCCACCTCGCCCTCGGGCCGGTTCGCCGCGGGCCGGTCCGGGATCACCCGCACGGCGAGCCGGTCGGTCTCCTCCGCCAGGCGGTACGCCGGCTCGTCCAGCCGCGCGGAGAAGCGGGTGCCGGCCGGGTCGATCTCCTCGGGCAGCCGGTAGTCGACCAGATGCCGGCCGTTGATGGTGCGCGCGTCGAGAACCACCGCCTCGACGTCCTGCCCGCGGCGGTCGATCTGGTGGTCGGTCCAGCGCTGATGGGCGACCGGGAGGTTCATCAGCACCGCCACGACGAGGATCACCAGCGCGCGCACGCGGCCACTGTAGGAGACCGCTCCTTCGGCGGTTCGTCCTCGCCCGCGGCGGCCGGCGTGATCTGATACGGGGTGCTCTTCCCCCGACCCGCCCAGCTCGGACGCCCGCGTGTCCTCATCGCGCTGGCGATCGCCGCCCTCGCCGCCGGCCTGCTCGTCACGACCCTGCCCTCGCACAGCCCCGCCGTGGCCACCGCGCCGGAGACGACGGTGACGGTCCCGGGCGCGGCCCCGCTGGCCCGGGCCGGCGTACGCCCCAACATCATGGTCGTGATGCTCGACGACATGCGCGCCGACGAGCTGCGCTTCGCGCCCAACGCCCGCAAGCACGTCCGCGATCGAGGCCTGGACTTCCGCAACTCCTTCTCGCCGTACCCCCTGTGCTGCCCGGCCCGCGCGAGCTTCCTGCTCGGGCAGTACGCCCACAACCACCGGGTGCTCTACCACGACGCGCCGTACGGCTTCGGCTCGCTGGACGACAGCCTCACCGTCGCCGGCCGGATGCAGCAGGCGGGCTATCGGACCGCGCTGGTCGGCAAGTACCTCAACCAGTACGGCCTGCAGCGCTCCCGGGTCACCGGGCGCGCCTCCGAGCACTACGTGCCGGCCGGCTGGACCGACTGGATGGTCGGCCTGGAGACGAGGTTCCCGGCCGGATCGCCCAACGCCGGCGGGACGTACAACTACTACGCCTTCACCCAGAACATCAACGGCCGTACCGTCCCGCACCGCGGCCGCTACTCCTCGACGGTGATCGGCGACCAGGTGCGCGGGCTGATCTCGAAGTACCACCGCCAGGACAAGCCGTTCTTCATGTGGGTGACCCCCGTCGCGCCGCACCACGGCGCTCCGCGCGAGCCCGACGACCCGCCCCTGCAGCGCACCAGCAAGGGCAAGAGCTACGAGCTGGTCACCGCCGCGCGGCCTGCGTGGGTGAAGGGGCGCTTCGACAAGAGGATCCCGCGCGCGCTGGGACAGCCCAAGCGCGGCGCGGCCGAGGCCGACGCCCGCGACAAGCCCCGCAACGTCCGCAAGTGGCCCGAGGCGACCGCCCGCGAGAAGGCCGGCATGCGCGAGGTCGAGCGGCAGCGCGCCGAGGCGATCTTCGCCTGGGACCGCGAGTTCGGCCGGATCGTCCAGCGGCTCAAGGAGACCGGGGAGTACGACAACACCGTCCTCGTCTTCACCTCCGACAACGGCTACTACCAGGGCGAGCACCGCCAGCGACAGGGCAAGATCAAGGCCCACGAGCCGGTGCTGAAGGTGCCGCTGGTCGTCGCCGGCCCGGGCATCCGCCGCGGCGAGCGCTACACGCCGATCACCACGGTCGACCTGACCGCGACCGTGCTCGACATCGCCGGGGCCCGGCCGCTGCCCGCCATGGACGGCGCCTCCCGGTACGCCGCCATGACCGGACCCGACCAGCCGTGGAGCACGCCCGTCGTCACCGAGGGCCTGCTCAAGGATGTGGGTCGCCGGAAGGGGATGGCGTTCCCACGCGGGCTGACCACCTCGGGCATCCGCACCGGCCGCTACAAGCTGATCCGCTACTCCAGCGGCGAGGCCGAGCTCTACGACCTGCTCAGCGATCCCAACGAGCTGCGCAGCGTCTGGAAGGACCCGGCCTACGCCGGCGTACGCCGGGAGCTGGGACGACTGTGGACCCGCTACCGCGCCTGCTCCACCGACGCCTGCCGGGCCGCCCTCCCGCCGGCGTACGTCACCAGCCCCGCGTGGCTGGCCTGGCAGGACGCCAACGCCGCCCGGGCCAAGCGGAGCTACTACGGCCGCTGAGACGCAACCACCGCCGCGTACCGTGGGCGACATGAGCGACATCGAGGTCAAGGACAACCCCGGGGAGCGCCGCTACGAGGCGAGCCGTGACGGCGAGCGGGCGGGATTCGCCGAGTACCGGATCGACGGCGAGACGATCACGTTCTTCCACACCGAGATCGACTCCGCGTTCGAGGGACAGGGGATCGGCTCGGCGCTGGTCCGCTCGGCCCTGGACGACGTCCGCGGCCGCGGGCTCCGGGTGGTGCCGCAGTGCCCGTTCGTGAAGAGCTGGATCGACAAGCACCCGGACTACGCCGACCTCGTCGGGTGAGAGCTCACCGCCGGGCGCGGACCGGCACCTCGTTCTCGTAGGTCCAGCCGCCGCCGATGCGGCGGCCGCTGAGCCTGGTCCACGGGATGCGCAGGTGCGCGGTGCGATCGCCGCTCACCCAGGGTCGCGGGTTCCAGTACGGCGTCGCGGCCTCGAGCGCCGCCACGTCCTCGACCAGCTCGCAGGGTCCGACGGCGAGCACGCACCAGCCGCTGTGGTACTCGTAGTCGATCCGGTCGACCTCGAAGGCGACGACGGTCCCCGGGGCCGTCCGGCCGAGCACGCTGTCGGGCGCCGTGCGGAAGACGACCGCGTCGTCCACGACCACGTAGTTGACCGGTACGACGTACGGACCCTCGGGCGTGACCACGGCGATGCGCCCGACCACTCCGGCCGCGAGCAGCTCCCCGCACTTGGCCTCGTCCAGCTCCACCATGTCGCCCACGGGACCCATCCTGCCCCGGCCGTGGTGGCGGGTCACCCGGATCGCCGGGAAACATGGTGGCTCGCCGTCGGTGCTCGATGACAGGCTGGCCCGATGACCGATCCCTTCCAGTTCGAGGTCGCCGACACCGTCGGCGACCAGGCCCAGGGCCGGTCCCTGCCACGCGCGCTGACGCCCTTCCGCTACTCCGCCTACCGGCGGCTCGCGGTGGCGCTGGTGCTCACCTCGTTCGCCTCCGGGGTGTGGCTGGTCGCCCTGGTCTGGGAGGTGATCCGGATCGGCGGCGGTCCCGCCCAGCTCTCGGTCGTCTCCACCGCCTCGGCGATCGGCGTCCTGCTGCCGGCCCTCGTCGGCGGCGTGGTCGCGGACCGGATCGCGCAGAAGCGCATCCTGCTCTGCGTGGCGGGCGTCGAGTTCGCCGGCATGGCGGTGGTCGCCGCGCTCTCGCTGGCCGACCTGACCCAGGTCTGGCACCTCGCGGTGGTCGGGCTGATCAGCGGCATGGGGATGGCGTTCTACTACCCGGCGTACTCCGCGTGGCTGCCCGCGCTGATCGACGAGTCCGACCTGATGGCGGTCAACGGCTTCGAGGGCATGGTCCGCCCGACGATCAGCCAGGCCATCGGCCCGGCCGTCGCCGGCCTGGTGATCGGCTGGGCGGCGCCGTCCGCGGCGTTCACCATCGCCGCGCTGAGCGGGCTGGGCGCGTGGGTGGCGCTGACCCGGGTGCCGCGCACTCCCCTGCGTCGCGATCTCGGCGAGGCGAGCGAGGAGCACCCGGTCCGCACGCTGCTGCGCGACATGCGCGAAGGCTTCGGCTACATGGTGCGCACGCCGTGGCTGCTGGCCACGCTGCTCTTCGCCTCGCTGATGATCCTGGTGATGATGGGCCCGCTGGAGGTGCTGGTGCCCTTCGTCATCAAGGACCGGCTGGGCGGCGGTCCCGGCGACCACGCCCTGGTGATGGCGGCCTTCGGCATCGGCGGCGCCGTCGGCTCGCTGGCGATGGCCTCGCTGCCGATGCCCCGGCGCTACCTCACCTGGATGAACCTCATGTGGGGCGTGGGCTGCCTGCCCTTCGTGCTGATCGGCCTGACCGACCACCTGTGGGTGGTGGTGGCCTCCGGGCTGGTGCTCGGCATCCTCTTCTCGGCGCCGATGGTCATCTGGGGCACGCTGCTGCAGCGGCGCGTCCCGCCCGAGCTGCTCGGCCGGGTGGCGTCCCTGGACTTCTTCGTCTCGATCAGCCTGATGCCGGTGTCGATGGCGCTGGCCGGCCCGGTCTCCGACGCGATCGGGCTGCGCACCACGTTCATCGTGTCCGGCACGGCGCCGGCCGTCTTCGCCGTCCTGGCCGTGCTGCTCGCCCGGCTGCCCGCCGACGAGCTCGCCCACCCGCTGGACTGAGGATCAACCAGCTCTCAGCGGACGTGCACCTTGTCCGGCGTGATCGTCACGATCACTCGGTCCTCGGGGCCGGGAGCCTCCCACGGGCCACCGGTGTAGGCCTGGCTGAGCTCCTGGATGAGGGTGCCGTCGGCGTCGTCGGCGAGGGTGGCGGTGCCGCGCACCTCGACGTACCGGTAGGGGTTGGCGGGGTCGTAGGCGATGACGGTGATCCGCGGGTCGCGCTCGAGGTTGCGGGCCTTGCGGCGTCCCCGGACGGTCGAGAAGAGGATGGTGTCGCCATCGGTCCGGGTCCAGACGACGCTGGACTGCGGCTGGCCGTCCGGGTTGAGGGTGGTCACGACGACGTACGTCGGTGCGTTCAGCAGCTCGGTGGCATCGCTCAGTGCGCTCATGAGCCCGACGCTACTCCGCGGCTCTCGCGCAGGTGACGTACGGCGACGCGGAGACGATCCGGGTCACCACCAGGCCGGAGATCAGCATGGCCAGGGCGATGCCGGCCAGCACGACGAGCTGGAACTGCGCCGCCTCGATCGGGCTCGCCCCACCGAAGAGCGCGCCCACGAAGGCGCCCGGCAGGGTGACCAGGCCGGTGGAACGGGTCTGGTCGAGGGTGGGCAGCATCGACTCGCGGACCGCCTCGCGCGCGACCTCGTTGTGCGCCTGGGCCGGCCGGGCGCCCAGGGCGAACCAGGCCTCGATCTCGCCGGCCCGATCGGTCGCGGTACGCCGCAGCGCTCGGCCCGACAGCGTCGCGGCGCTCATCGCGTTGCCGATCACGATGCCGGCCACCGCGACGACGTACCGCACCTCCAGGTCGACCAGCCCGAGCAGCAGGATCGCGCCGACCGAGGTGACCCCGCCGGCCACCACCCCGGCGAGCGCCGCGCGGCGGCCGTGCCAGGTCTCCCGCAGCCGCCCGCCGGCGGTGACCGAGGCGGTGGTGAGCATCAGCACCAGGAAGGCGAGCACGGTGGCGGGGTAATCGAGGATCCCCCGCAGCAGCAGGGCAATCACCGCGAGCTGGACGACCGCCCGGGCGATCGCGACGATCGGCAGCCAGCCCAGCTCGATCCGGGTCCAGCGCGCGAGCGCCGCCGTGCCCAGGGTGAGCACGGCGACGCCGGCGGCGAAGGCCACGTGGTCGCTCACCAGACCATCGTGCCCTCTCCGCGCGGGTCGGAGCCGGCCGGCGACCGGCGGTTCCTCGCCCATCGGGCGCCCGTAGGCCACACTGGATCGGCTGCCCTGAGCAGGGCGCCGTCTCCGAAGGGAGCCCCTCATGCGTCGGACCCTGGGCCTGGCCACCTGTGTCGGAGCGTCGCTGCTGCTGGGCCTCACCGGCCTCGCGCCGGCGTACGCCGCGAGCGACTGCAGCTACGAGGCGCTGCAGACGGCGGCCGAGAACAGCGCCACGCTGGTGCTCGACTGTCCGGCGCCGATCGTCCTGCAGGAGCCGATCGTCGTCGACGCCGGCGACTCGTTCTCGCTGTCCGCCGCGCCCGGGACGAGGCTGGTCCTCGACGGCGGAGGCACCAGTCAGCTCTTCCTCGTGACCGGAGGCACCCTTCACCTGACCCGCGTCACGCTCGTCAACGCCAAGGTCCGCGGAGGGGACGGGACCGACGCGGACGCGGCCGACCCCGGGCTCAACGGCCCCGACGCGCTGCCGGGCATCGACGGCGGCAACGGCGACCCCGGCCCGAGCGGCCCGACGGGCGAGCAGGGCGGCGACGCCGAGGGCGGGGCCATCTGGATCGGCCCGGACTCGGTCGTGACCCTGACCGATGTCGTCTTCCTGCGCACCCGGGCTCTCGGGGGCGACGGGGGCGACGGGGCCGCCGGCGGCAACGGCGGATCGGGAGGCAACGGCGGCAACGGGCTCGACGGCATCACCTCCGCCGGTGGCACCGGAGGCGGTGGCGGCAACGGTGGAGACGGGGGCACCGGCGGCAACGGCGGGACCGGCGGCGTGGCGAGGGGCGGCGCGATCTACAACGCCGGGACGCTGACGATCTCCGGCTCGTCGTTCGGTGGTGGCATCTACGCACGCGGCGGAGCCGGCGGCAACGGCGGGGAGAGCGGCGCCGGGGGACAGGGCGGCGACGGAGGCAACGGCGGCAACGGCGGCTTCGCCGTGCCCGGGACCTCGGGCCACTCCGGGGGTGTCGGCGGGTGGGCCGGTGACGCCGGCACGTCCGGCGCCGGCGGCGCCGGCGGCACGGGTGGCACCGCGACCGGTGGCGCGATCCACAACGACGGGACGCTGATCTTCAACGGCGACCCGACGCAGTTCTCCGGCACCCACGCCGACGGCGGCGCGGGCGGCTCCGGCGGCCAGGCCTCCCCCGGCGGGATGGCGGGCGCGGCCGGCAACGGCGGCAATGGCTCGAACGGGCAGCCGGTCGCCGGTGAGCCGCAGAACGGTGGCAACGGCGGGGTCGGCGGGATGGGCGCGAACGGAGGCCTGGCCGGTGCCGGTGGTCAGGGCGGCGCCGGTGGCGCGGCGGACGGCGGCGCGATCAACGGCGGCGCGAGCGGCTCCCCGCTCTTCGACGACCCCCGGGCCTACGGCGGGATCGGCGGCAACGGCGGAAGCGGCGGCGCGGGCGGCCTGGGCGGCAACGGCGGGAACGGCGGCACGGCCGGCACCGCGGCCGGGGGCGGCACCGACGGGAACGGCGGCATCGGTGGCATCGGCGGCAACGGCGGTCAGGGCGGCACCGGCGCGCCGTCCGGCACCGGCGGGGACGCACAGGGCAACGGCGCCAGTGGCGGCCCGGGTGGTGTCCTCGGCGTGGGCGGCAAAGGCGGCGACGGCGGCGCGGGCGGACCGGCCGGCACGGGCGGGACCGGCGGGCAGGGCGGCAACGGAGCGGCCCTCGACGGTCCTCCGGGAGCCCCCGGCGGAACGGGCGGCAACGGCCCGTCGTCGTGGGACCCGGCGGTGCCCGCACCGGTACTCACCGGCACCGACCCGTCGAGCCCCGGCACGACGCAGGTGAGCCTGCTCGGCAGCACGCGGCCGGACACCAGCGTCCGGATCTACGGACAGCTCGGGTGCGGCGGCGATCCGGTGCTGGTGGTCTCCGGCAACGACTTCAACGCCGGGCTGGCGAGCCTGACGGTTCCCGCGGGCAGCACCACCGTCTTCTCGGCACGAGCGGTCGCCCAGGACCCGGCGCCACCCGGCGCGACGTACACCTCGGCATGCACGGCGACGTCGCTGACCTACGTCGTCGCGTCGCCGAAGCCGGCGGTTTCGAAGGTCGCGCTCACGGCCAAGGCCGGCAAGCGGAAGAAGGCCCGCAAGGTGACCGTCGCCTTCACCGCGCCGGACGCGGGCCGGACCACGCTCACCCTCACCGTGCCGAAGCGGATCGCGAAGAAGGCCGGTCTCCGCAAGAAGAGGGTGATCGGCACGACGACCACGACCGTCTCCGCGGGCCGGGCCGTCGTCACCGTCAAGGTGACCAAGAAGGCGCGCAAGAAGCTGCGGACCCTGAAGAGGAAGGTCAAGGCGACCGTCACGCTGACGCAGACCCTCGACGGCGGCGGCACCGCCACTGGCACGGCGAAGGTGAGGCTCAAGCTGCGCTAGGAGGGCCCTCCCTTTCCAAGGTATAGCCGAGGGTGGGGCTTGCGGCAAGGCCCGGGTGGTGGCGCAGAATCACCGGCCCGACGACAGGAGCCCGATGCCCACCGCCTTCGACCTCGCCCAGCATCCCGCCAAGGCCGACCCCGCGCTGATCGCCGCCGACGAGCGCCACTTCGCGCTCATCGGCGCCAGCCTCGAGCACTCGATCGGCGACCTGGCCGAGCGCCTCGACGAGGCGCGCCGGGCGCCCGCCGGCTCCGGGCAACAGGCACTGGACCGCGACCAGGAGGTCCACCGGCTGACCGCGCGGCTGCGGCTGCTGAGGCGGTTCGGGCTCGACCTGTGCCTGGGCCGGATCGTGCCGGCCGACGGCCCCGGAGCCGGCCGGGAGCCGGCGTACGTCGGCAGGATCGGGCTCACCGACAGCGCCGGGCAGCGGCTGCTCGTCGACTGGCGATCGCCCGCCGCCGAGCCGTTCTTCGCCGCCACCCACGCCGACCCGATGGGACTGGCGAGCCGACGCCGCTACCACTGGACGCTCGGCCGGGTCACCGACTACTGGGACGAGGTCTTCACCGCGGAGGGCCTGGTGGGCAACGCCGCCCTCGACGACCAGTCCGCCTTCATCGCCAGCCTCGGCAGCAGCCGGTCCGCGCGGATGCGCGATGTGCTCGCCACCATCCAGGCCGACCAGGACGCGATCATCCGGGCCGACTCGTCGGGCGCCCTGGTCGTGGACGGCGGGCCGGGCACGGGCAAGACGGTGGTCGCGCTGCACCGCGCGGCGTACCTGCTCTATGCCGACCCGCGTCTGGGCCACCGCCGCGGCGGGGTGCTCTTCGTCGGACCACACCAGCCCTATCTGGCGTACGTCGCGGACGTGCTGCCGAGCCTCGGGGAGGAGGGCGTGCGGACCTGCACGCTGCGCGATCTCGTGCCGGAGGGCGCCGACGCGACCGCCGAGGAGGACCCGGAGGTGGCGGCGCTGAAGGCCAGGGCGGAGATGGTCGCCGCGATCGAGCCGGCGGTGCGGTTCTACGAGGAGCCGCCGGGCGAGGGCCTGCTGGTCGAGACGCCGTACGGCGATCTGCGACTCGGCGCCGCCGACTGGGCCGACGCGTTCGCCACGCCCGCTCCCGGCACGCCGCACAACGAGGCGCGCGACGAGGTCTGGGAGGAGCTGCTCGACATCCTGCTCGCCCAGGACGACGAGACGCCGCCGGAGCTGCTCCGCGCGGCGCTAGCCCGCAACGGCCCGCTGGTCGAGGCGTTCGCCCGGGCCTGGCCGATCATCGAGGCAACCGACCTGGTCGGCGACCTGTGGACCGTGCCGGCGTACCTCCGGCTGTGCGCGCCGTGGCTCGATCCCGAGGAGGTGCGGCTGCTGCAGCGCTCGGCCCCCGACGCCTGGACCGTCTCCGACCTGCCGCTGCTGGACGCCGCGCGGCTGCGGCTCGGCGATCCCGAGGCGTCCCGGCGGCGGCGCCGGTCGGAGGCCGCTCGGAGCGCCGCCGCGGCCGAGATGAGCGCGGTCGTCGACCACCTGATCGCCACGGACGACTCCGAGATGCAGGTGATGTCGATGCTACGCGGCGAGGACCTGCGCGGCGCGCTGGCCGAGGAGGCGGCCGTGGTTGAGGGCGATCCGCTGAGCGGCCCGTTCGCGCACGTGGTGGTCGACGAGGCCCAGGAGCTCACCGACGCCGAGTGGCAGATGATCCTGCGGCGCTGCCCCTCACGCAGCCTGACCATCGTCGGCGACCGCGCCCAGGCCCGGCACGGCTTCACCGAGAGCTGGGAGGAGCGGCTCTCCCGGATCGGCCTCGACCGGGTCCGGCTCGCCTCGCTGCGGATCAACTACCGGACGCCGCGCGAGGTCATGTCGGAGGCCTCGCGGGTGATCCTGGCCGCCGTACCGGACGCCAACGTGCCCGAGTCCGTCCGCGACACCGGCATCCCGGTCACCCACGCCTCCCTCGCCGAGCTCGACACGATCCTGGCCGCCTGGCTGGCCGAGCACGCCGAGGGCACCGCCTGCGTGATCGGGCACCCGGCCTTCCGAGAGGCCTTCCCCGAGCGCCCCCGCGTCCGCTCCCTCACGCCCGAGCTCGCCAAGGGCCTGGAGTTCGACCTCGTCGTCCTCGCCGACCCCGCCTCCCTCGGCGACGGCATCGAGGGCGCCGTCGACCGCTACGTCGCCATGACCCGCGCCACGCAGCGGCTGGTGGTGCTGACGCCCTAGGAGCAGGAGCCGCCCGAGGGGTCGCACTTGCCCCAGCCGCGGACCTTGGGGCTCCACTTCTTGCCGCTCGGCGCGGTGTCGGAGACGCCGCCCTTGGCGAGACGGACGACGGTGCGCCAGGCGCCGGGGTCGGTGTCGATGTTCTTGGGAGCCGTGCCGAAGCAGCCGAAGACGTCGAAGGAGATGGCGATCCGCTTGACGCCGGTCTTCGCCTTGTAGGGGTAGAACGGCAGGCCGTCCTCGCTGTGGCAGGACCGCAGCCCCTTGGTGGCGCCGCTCTTGGTCCAGCCGTTGACCTTGCGCAGCTGCTGCTTCACCGCGAGCTTGCCGGGCTTGCCCGGCTTGTTCTTCAGGCCGAGGTCGTAGCGGCCCTCCGGGGTGGCGTCGCCGTCGATGTCGTACCAGACCGTGAGGTGCTGGCCCGCCCGCAGGCCGCCGGGGATGCGCACGCTGACGCTCTGGGTGGAGTCCCAGTACCAGCTCGCGTCGAGCACCACCCGGGCGATGTTGACGGTCGCGGGCGACGTACCGCTGTCCTTCACGACCACGCGCTCCGGCAGCGAGCTGTTGCCGGCGTACGCCGCGGCGGGCCACAGCGCCGCCACCAGCCCGACCGCCACGATCCAGCGAAGCTTCCCCACCGCGTCCTCCGATCAGAGAGATGAACTGGAAGAAGCATCGAGCCAACAGACGCTCCCTGCAAGCATCCGGAGGAGCCGGCCATGGGCAGTACCCGGCGCTCGGGCGATGTGCGAGCCCCGCACCCGGTCATCTAAGGTGCCCGGATGCTCCACAACAAGCGCTTGGTCGTCCTGGCCGCTCTCGGCATCATGCTCACGCTCCTCACTCCCTCCGCGCAGGCCTACCCCTGCGGGCGGCCGTCGGGGTGCACGTCCTTCGAGCTGGTCTCCGCGGGTGCGTCGTACGGCTGGTACCCGCTGAAGTACCGCTACGAGTTCAAGGGCGGAGCCACGCCGCCGCGCGAGTGGAAGCTCGCCGGCCGGGGCAAGCAGGCCCAGCGCAACGGCATGCTCACCCTGATCGCCCGAAAGGGCCGGCAGACCAAGCCGGTCACCTCGACGTGGACGGGCAAGGACTTCTACTACGACAAGGGCCGCTGGGAGACGCGGATGCGGATGGCGCCGGAGACCAGCTCCGGCAAGCCGTACCTCGTCCAGATCGCGCTGACCCCGGCCAAGAAGAAGCGCTACTACTGCGGCGGCCAGGACATCAACATCCTGCACTGGTCCCCCAGCGCGCCGAGCACCGCGCGCGTGGACATCAAGTCGCTGCCCCACCACCGGTTCACCAAGGAGAAGCGCCTCTCCCGCTCGATCTCCCACGACGAGTGGCACGTCTTCGCCGTCGAGGTGACCAAGAAGCGCGTGCTCTGGTTCGTCGACGGCAAGATCGCCGCCAACGAGCCCCGCGACGAGGCGCTGTCCGGCGAGAAGTTCAAGTTCCAGGTCCGCCTCATCCCCACCGCCCCCGGCAAGGCCCACGAGAAGTTCCGCATCCAGCTCGACTGGGCCCGCTACTGGACGCTGAAGAAGCCCAACAAGAAGTCCGTCAGCGCCCCCAAGACGACCCGGGTCAAGAACAAGACCGCCTGCGGGCCGGAGAAGGTGAAGCCGGTCGCCGCCCTCCCCGCGGCCTGAGCGAACGGACAAGGCCCCGGGACGGATCCCGGGGCCTTGTCACGCGTGCGCGAGGGGGGAGTTGAACTGCCGAGGTTGGCTCGACGCCGCAGGCCCGTGGGACCCCGATTCACGCTCAAACTGAGCGTGAAGTGCGCATCCGAACAGCAAACAACATCGTTGGGATACGTCGACCTACACGGCCGGTAGCACACGAGTTAGCACATGGGCGCCGATCGTGGCCGTGACAGGTCAGCAGCCACCTGCGGTCTCGTGGCACATGTGCTCCGGCCAGCCGAACCACGATCGACGGTTCCAACGGGTGCCGCACCGATGACTCGATGTGTCGGTGCCTGGTAGGAAACTCGACGGGCGAAGGAGATGTGATGGTGTCCGGCGAGGTTCTCGGCCCTACTCGGGCGGTGACTGTGGTATCACGGCCAATCCGAGCGCGTCGTCTAGCAGGTCGTACGCCAGACGCCGTTCCCGCAATGCTTGCTCGAGAAGCTCGGTCGCCTTGCGGTCGTGCTCTCGCGCGCGCCGCAGCACCATCAGGGCATCCTCGAGCTCGCGAATGCGGGCGTTGCTGTCGCTGTCCAAGGTCGGCATCGCCTGGTCTGGGTCACGCATGCCCTTGTAGTTCATCCATCCGCGAACAGCCCACTCCGGGATCTGGTATCGAGCGTTGTACTCGGGACCGCTGCGCCGAGCCGGCAGGTGACCCTTCACGACGAGCTGCCGGTAAGAGTCCCTGGGAGTGGTGGGGTTTGAGGGACCACGGCGAGGCTGCCTGA
>JBIQLB010000030.1:0-44920 GCA_044464665.1 Nocardioides sp. | reverse complement strand
TCGTCCTACGGGCGATCACCATCTGGCTTCGCGAATAAGGAGACATGCCCTAGGCGAACGGGTCCACCACCGTGATCCCGCAGTCGTCGAAGTCGCGCACGTTGCGCGTGGCCAGGGTGGCGCGGTGGGCGTGGACGATGCTGGCGATCTGGACGTCCAGGTTGCCGATGGGCCGTCCTTCGCGCTCCAACGTCGCCATGAGGACCCCCCATCGCTCGGCCGCCGGACGGTCGAACGGCAGCACCCGGTCGGCGAGGCCGTCCAGGAGGCGGTCGGCGACCATGGTGAGCTCGTCGCGGCGTCGTCCGAGCGGCAGTCGCTCCACACCGCGCCGGATCTCGCCGACCGTGATCGCCGTGATGGACACGTCGTCGGTCTCCAGCGCCTCGAACCACGCCATCACCCGCGTATCCGGACGAGGGCGCATCAACTCCGAGAGGACGTTGGTGTCGACGACGATCACAGGATCACCGCCTCCGAGACCTCACGGCTGCGCTCGGGCAGGTCCAGCTGCACGTCGATGCCGGAGACGCTGTCTCGCACGATGTCGATGAAGATCGGCCGGGGATTCCGCTCGACCGCCTCCGCCAGGATGTCTCGCACCTCGGCCTCCATGGACCGCCCGTGCCGGGCCGCGCGCTCACGCAGCTTGGCCTTGACCACCGGGTCCAGGTTGCGCACCGTCAGCATGGCGGGTCGCTCGCTCATGGTTGACCACCTCCACGCACGAGCATAGCGCTCCGATGCATGCAATGCATGCGGGGAACGGAGCCTGTGGAGATCAGTTGGTCTGCTTGTTCGGCAGGTGCGGGCCGATGTAGCCGACGTACACCTTGCCGGTGCGGGCGGTGTCGTCCAGGTAGTGCAGGCGGGGGCTGAGCTGGCCGGATTGGGCGATGCGGAAGTGGGCGTACATCATCGCGAGGCCGCGGCGGTCGACCACACGCGGGACGGGGAAGAGACGAGCGCGGCGGAACCTCGGGATCGACTGCGTGGTGATGCTCTCGGTGGGCGCGTGCTTGTTGGCCGAGTAGCCACGGCAGCCGGCGGGCAGCTGGCGCAGGTAGCCGTCGACGCCGGTCGGGCACCGCCCGGCCACGGACTCGCGGGCGTAGTCGCTGAGCGCGCAGACGATGCGCCATGCCTTGATCGCCCAGAGGCCGAGCGGGTCGCAGTCGCCGAGGTCGATGGCGATGTCGGCGTCGCCGGTGAACTCCACGCCCGGCAGCGTCTCGATCCGGTCGATCAGCTCGGCGAAGCTGCGTGGGGCGTCGTCGTCCTCGGGCGCCCGGCTCGCGGGGATCCCCACCGGCGGCCCGGCGAGAGCCATCTCGGCCTGGACCGGCCTCCGCGTCCTGACCGGGCCGGCCGCCAGCTGGTGCTCGAGGCGCTGCACCTGCTCGTAGGTGTCGTAGTGCTCCAGCTGCTCGTCCTCGAGCCGCTTGGCGGTGCGCCGCAGCTCGGTGGCGAGCTGCTCGATCCGCGCCTGCCGCTCCTCCAGCTCGCGCCGGACCTCGGCCTCGGAGGCCGTCGCCTGCAGGCCCAGCAGCGCCAGCCGCTCGACCTCGCCGAGGGCCTCGTCGTCGGCCTCGGCGGTGAGCCCGAGGACCCGGCGCACCATCGCGCCGACGTCGGGACCATCGGCCGGCTCCGGCGCCAGGGCCAGCTCCGGCACGACCGGCGCGGCCGGCACCACCGGGGCGACCCGGGTGAGGCTGGCGAGCAGGGACGCGTCGCAGTGCTGGCGCAGCCGGGTGTCGAGCTGCTCCATGATCGAGGGCAGCTCGCTGCCCAGGGCCTGGTCGCGCGCCGCCAGCACCAGCGTGCGCCCCAGCATCCCGAGGTCGGTGCTCAGGATCTGCTCGGTGCTCAGCACCCGATGTCGCAGCGCGTCGAGCTCGCTGGCCGGGTCGGCCTCGGGGCGGTAGGCACGCAGGGCGCCCGGCTGGACCGCGTGCGTGGGACCGAGGATCTCCTCCAGCGCCCGGGTCGCGGTGGGGTCCATGTAGTAGCTGGCGGCCAGCCCGTGGGTACGCCGGACCAGCGCGCGCACGTACTCGTACCAGTGCATGTCCGGTAGCCGCTTGCTGCTGCCCGCGACGAAGAGCAGCCCACGCCGGTCGGCGTCGCAGACCACCTCGGCCAGCCGCTCGGCCTGCGCGACCCCCACCACGCGGACCGGCCGGTCCAGCAGGACCGCGGAGGCGTCCCGGGCGTCCAGCACGCCGAGCAGCAGGCTGACCAGGCCCGGCGCCTCGGCGCTCCTGGCGGCGCCGTCGTCGGGAGCGTGGACGTCCACGAGCACGCTCGCGGGCCACTCCTCCAGGCGGGGCACGTGGACGGTGAGCTCGGTCGTCCAGGCGCCGGTCGCCCGGGTCTCCACGACCCGGGCGCGGACGGTCGTCGAGCCGTCCCAGCGCGGTGGCCGGATGAGCACACCGGTGACGCCCTCGCCGAGCTCGACCTGGCGTCCGGACGTCAGCCCGTCCGGATCCAGATCCTGGCCGGTCAACCAGGCGTTCAGCTGGTCGAGTGACTGCCGGACCACCCGGTCTCGTCCCTCGCCGATCGTGAAGTAGCTGCGGTAACCCAGCGCTGTCACGAGCCCCCTCCTTCGCACAGGTGCGGCTCTCGTAGAAACACAATCTATTGGGTTGTTGACGCGCTGTCAGTAGGTAGAGCGTCCCAAGATCGCCTTCGGTGCCCTTCGTCCCGATTTACCCAATCCGTTGTGCGGACTCCGAGCCGCCTCCCGACCAAGGTTGGGCCCGTGCCTGGGGACGACGCGAGCCGAGCAGCAGCTCGGGCCGCCGCCTCCATGGGCGCGAAGGTGCGCACCCTCCGCGAGGAGCAGGGACTCACCCAGGAGCAGCTGGCGCACATGGCCGGGATCAGCCGCAATCAGATCCAGAACATCGAGCACTCGCGCAACAACCGGCGCGACGCCTCGGGCCGCCCGGGACCCGGCAACGCCCGGCTCGACACGGTCTTCAAGCTGGCGTTCGCGCTCGAGGTCGCGCCGACGTACCTCATCGACGAGGCGGCGAAGCGGCCCCAGCCGCTGAGCACCTGAGCGCGTCGCTCAGCTCATCCCGCCGTCGAAGGCGAGGATCGACCCGGTGATCATCCGCGCCTCCGGGGAGGCCAGGTAGGCGATGGCCGCCGCCAGCTCGGCCGGGCTGATCGCCGCGCCGGGCAGCAGCGGGAAGAGCCGCTGGGACACCTGCGGGTGCAGGTCGGCGGGATAGGTCTCGGCGACCCGGGCGACCATCGGGGTGTCGATGGTGCCGGGACAGATGGCGTTCACCCGGATGCCCTCGGGCGCCAGCTCCATGGCCAGCGCCTTGGTGAGCGTGACCAGGCCGCCCTTGGCAGCCGAGTACGCCGCGGCGTACGGCTGGCCGGTGTTGCCCGCGATCGAGGAGATGTTGACGACCGTGCCGGTGCACGCGCGCAGGAAGGGCAGCGCCGCCTGGATGGCGAGGAACGGGCCCTTGAGGTCGACCGCCTGCACCCGGTCCCACTCGGCCTCGCTGATCTGGTCGACGCGGCCGAACTGCACGATGCCGGCGACATTGGCCAGTACGTCGATGCGCCCGTGCGCCGGCCCGATCGCCGCGATGGCCGCGTCCACCTCGGCCTTGCTGGAGACGTCGCAGCGCAGGAAGGAGATGCCCTCGGGAGCCCCCTCGTCGATGTCGATCCCGAACACCTCGTCGCCGAGGTCGCGGAAGTGCTCGGCCGTGGCGTGGCCGACGCCGGACGAGACCCCGGTGACCACCACGACGCGGCTCATCGGAGGGCCTCCGGCACGATCGCGAGGTGCTGGCTCAGGTCGCCGGTGAGGCCGATGGCGATCCGCCGGTCGGCGAAGCGCCACTCGCCGCCGGCCCGGGCGAAGGTGTCGACGTAGCCGCCGGTCACCACCGGCCGCAGCGACAGCTCGTCGGTGGCCTGGAAGACGACGTACGACGAGCGGGCGACGACCGAGCCGTCGTCCCCGGGCGGGTCGAAGCTGGTGTTCGCGACGACGTGCTGGGTCCGCGGGGTCCCGTCGGCGTGGAGCCGGACCGTGGCGGCGTACAGCGCGGCGACCTCGTCGGCGCCCGTCGCCAGCACGGTGCCGTGCTCGTCGCTCAGCGTGGCGTCGGCGAACAGCCGGCCGGTGCCCGCGAAGTCGCCGGCGTCGATCAGCCGGCAGTAGGTCCCCAGCAGGTCCCGGATCCGGTCGCCGTCGCTCGATTCCATGACCGGAATCTAGCAACGAGCTAGAACAGGTTCTAGTACCTCAGGGACCGACGACCGCGAGCGTCTCGCGGCCGGTGAAGAGATCGGCGGCCAGGGCGTGCACCTCGTCGCGGGTGACCGCCTCGAGACGGCCCAGCGTCTCGTCGAGACCCAGCAGCCGCTCCTGGAAGAGCTCGACCTCGCCGAGCCGGGTCATCCGCGAGCCGGTGTCCTCCAGGGCGAGCACCAGGCCGCCGCGCATCTGGCCGCGGCCGCGGTCCACCTCGTCCTGGGTCAGGCCGGTGGCGGCAACCCGGTGGAGCTCCTCGCGGACCACCTCCAGCAGGTCGTCGGCCTTGCTGGGCAGGGAGCCGGCGGAGACGCCGACCATGCCCGCGTCGGAGTAGCTGGTGGCGAAGGAGTAGACCGAGTACGCCAGGCCGCGGCGCTCGCGCACCTCCTGGAAGAGCCGCGAGGAGGAGCCGCCCCCGAAGGCGGCGTTGAGCACGCCGAGCGCGTAGCGGCGGTCGTCGCTACGGGTCAGGCCGCGCCGGCCGAGCACGATGTTGACCTGCTCGAAGTCGCGGTCCCCGCGGGCCTCCCCCGGCTTGGTGGTCCGGGCGCGGGGCGCCAGCTTGGGCGGCAGCGGCCTCGCCTCGGTGTCGGCGAGGAAGTCGCCGCGGGCGAAGGCCTTGCGCACGCAGGCGACGACCTCGCGGTGCTCGACGTTGCCGGTGACCACGACCGCCATCGCCGGCGCGGTGTAGCGGGTGCGGTAGTAGCGGTCGATCTGCCGGCGGGTCAGCGCCCGGATCGACTCCGCCGTGCCGGCGATCGGCCGGGCCAGCGGCGTGCCCGCCCAGGCGGTGGCCGCGAAGAGATTGTGCACCAGGTCGTCGGGATCGTCGTCGTGCATGGCGATCTCGTCGAGGATCACCTCGCGCTCGGCCTCGACGTCCTCGGCGGTGATCAGCGAGGAGGTGAGCATGTCGCCGAGCACGTCGACGGCCATCGGCAGGTCGTCGTCGAGCACCCGGGCGTGGTAGCAGGTGTACTCCCGCGCCGTGTAGGCGTTGAACTCCCCGCCGACCTCGTCCAGCGCCGAGGAGATGTCCATCGCCGAGCGCGTGGGCGTGCCCTTGAAGAGCAGGTGCTCCAGGAAGTGCGAGGCCCCGTTGAGCGTCGGCGACTCGTCGCGCGAGCCGACGCCGACGAAGACCCCGATGGCCGCCGAGCGGACACCGGGGACGCGCTCGGTCACGACCCGCAGCCCTCCACGGAGGACGGTCCTGCGGACCCCCTCGATGAGGGTGCGGGTCGTGCCGGGCTTCTGCTCAGCGGCGAGCGTCACGCCTCAGCGGACTCCTCGTCGGAGGAGGTCTCCGACTCCTCGACGACCGGGACCAGCGACAGCTTGCCGCGGTCGTCGATCTCGCCGATCTCGACCTGGATCTTCTGGCCGACCTCGACGACGTCCTCGACGTTGTCCACCCGCTTGCCGCCGGCCAGGGCGCGCAGCTTGCTGATGTGCAGCAGGCCGTCCTTGCCGGGCAGCAGCGAGACGAAGGCGCCGAAGTTGGTCGTCTTCACCACGGTGCCGAGGTAGCGCTCGCCGACCTCGGGCATCGTCGGGTTGGCGATGGCGTTGACCGCCGCGCGGGCCGCCTCGGCCGCCTCGCCGTTGGTGGCGCCGATGTAGACGGTGCCGTCGTCCTCGATGGACAGCGAGGCGCCGGTGTCGTCCTGGATCTGGTTGATCACCTTGCCCTTGGGGCCGATGACCTCGCCGATCTTGTCGACCGGGACCTTGACGCTGATGATCCGCGGCGCGTGCAGCGACATCTCGCCCGGCTCGGAGATGGCCTCGGCCATCACGTCGAGGATGGTCAGCCGGGCGTCGCGGGCCTGGGTCAGCGCGGCGGCCAGCACGTCGGCGGGGATGCCGTCGAGCTTGGTGTCCAGCTGCAGCGCGGTGACGAACTCGCGGGTGCCGGCGACCTTGAAGTCCATGTCGCCGAAAGCGTCCTCGGCGCCGAGGATGTCGGTCAGCGCGACGTACTCGGTCTTGCCGTCGACCTCACCGGAGATCAGACCCATCGCGATGCCGGCCACCGACGCCTTCAGCGGGACGCCGGCCTGCAGCAGCGACAGCGTCGAGGCGCACACCGAGCCCATCGAGGTGGAGCCGTTGGAGCCCATCGCCTCGGAGAGCTGGCGGATGGCGTAGGGGAACTCCTCGCGGTTGGGCAGCACCGGCAGCAGCGCACGGCGCGCCAGCGCGCCGTGGCCGACCTCGCGGCGCTTGGGCGAGCCCACCCGGCCGGTCTCACCGGTGGAGAACGGCGGGAAGACGTACTTGTGCATGTACCGGCGCTTCTTCTCCGGCGACAGCGTGTCGAGCTGCTGCTCCATGGTGAGCATGTTCAGCGTGGTGACACCCAGGATCTGGGTCTCGCCGCGCTCGAACAGCGCCGAGCCGTGCACCCGCGGGATGACCTCGACCTCGGCGGACAGGGTCCGGATGTCGGTGAGGCCGCGGCCGTCGATGCGGACCTTGTCGCGCAGGACGCGCTCGCGGACCAGGGACTTGTTCAGCGAGCGGAAGGCCGCGCCGAGCTCCTTCTCGCGGCCCTCGAACTGCTCGCCGAGCCGGTCGAGCACCGACGCCTTGATCTCGTCGAGCCGGTTCTCGCGCTCCTGCTTGCCCGCGATGGTCAGCGCCGGGGCGAGGTCGGCCTTGGCGGCCTCCTCGACGGCGGCGTACACGTCGTCCTCGTAGTCGAGGAAGATCGGGAACTCCTGGACCGGCTTGGCTGCCTGCTTGGCCAGCTCGGCCTGCGCCTCGCAGAGCTGCTTGATGAACGGCTTGGCCGCGTCGAGGCCCGTGGCCACGATCTCCTCGGTCGGCGCCTGGGCGCCGCCCTGGACCAGGTCCCAGGTCTCCTCGGTGGCCTCGGCCTCGACCATCATGATGGCGACGTCGCCGGTCTCGGTGACCCGGCCGGCCACCACCATGTCGAAGGTCGCGTTCTCGAGCTGGCTGTGGGTCGGGAACGCCACCCACTGGCCCTCGATGAGCGCCACCCGGGTGCCGCCGACCGGGCCGGAGAACGGCAGGCCGGAGAGCTGGGTGGAGGCGGACGCCGCGTTGATCGCGAGGACGTCGTAGGGCTGGTCGGGGTCGAGCGCCAGCACGGTGATGACGACCTGGACCTCGTTGCGCAGGCCCTTCTTGAACGTCGGGCGCAGCGGGCGGTCGATCAGCCGGCAGGTGAGGATCGCGTCCTCACCGGGACGACCCTCGCTACGGAAGAACGAGCCGGGGATCTGGCCCACGGCGTACATCCGCTCCTCGACGTCGATGGTCAGCGGGAAGAAGTCGAAGTGGTCCTTGGGCTGCTTGCCGGCCGTGGTGGCCGAGAGCAGCATGGTGTCGTCGTCGAGGTAGGCGGTCACCGAGCCGGCGGCCTGCCGGGCCAGCAGCCCGGTCTCGAACTTGACGGTGCGGGTGCCGAACTTGCCGTTGTCGAGAACCGTCTCGACGGCATAGATGTTGTCGGACAAGAGAGTCACTCTTTCGATCGCGGAGCAACCGCGCGAGAACGCCCGAGGCGCTCTGGAAGGCTCGTCAGAGCCTCGTGGGCCTGTCGTGGATAGGCCGGTCTTCGATCGAAGCAGTCGGGCGGCCTGTGCCGGGCCCGCCTGCCACTACCGAGGACCGGGCCGCGTCCGCGGGCCGCTCCAAATGGATGTGTTGTTGTTCAGTTGTCGGGTCGAAATGTAGTCGAGGGCCCACCCGAACGGGTGGACCCTCGCTGGCTCATCGACGCAGGCCGAGGCGCTGGACGATGGAGCGGTAGCGCTCGATGTCGGTCTTCTCCAGGTAGTTGAGAAGCCGGCGGCGCTGACCCACCAGGAGCAGCAGGCCGCGCCGGGTGTGGTGGTCGTGCTTGTGGGTCTTGAGGTGCTCGGTGAGGTGCGCGATGCGGTGGCTGAGCAGCGCGATCTGCACCTCCGGGGAGCCGGTGTCGCCCTCGGCGGTGGCGTACTCGGCGATGATCTTCTTCTTGGTCTCCGCGTCGGTTCCGATGGACACGTGGACTCCCTTCATGTTCTCGTTGCGCGGCGCGCCGGGGCATGTCCACCCGGGCACTCTGGATCCGCGGCCGTTGCACGGCAACCGCCCGAGACTATCAGCGAGAGCGGCGCCAGCACGAATCGGCGCTAGGCGCCGACGACCGACCGGACCGCCGCGCGGGCGGCCTGCGGGTCGGGAGCGGCCAGCGCGGCCTCGGCGGCCTGCCGGCAGCCGTCGAGGTCGACGTCCGCGAGCCGGGCTCCGACCGCGCGCACGGAGGCCGAGGCCATGGACAGCGAGGTCACGCCCATCCCGACCAGCGCGACCGCCAGCAGCGGGTCGGCCGCGGCCTCCCCGCAGACGCCGACCGGCTTGCCCGCCTCCCGCCCGGCGCGGGCCGTCATCGCGACCAGCTCCAGCACGGCCGGCTGCCAGGGGTCGGTGAGGTGGCTCAGGTCGGTGGCCATCCGGTCGGCGGCCATGGCGTACTGGGTGAGGTCGTTGGTGCCCAGGGAGAGGAAGTCGACCTCGTCCAGCATCCGCGCCGCCCGCAGCGCCGCGCTCGGCACCTCGACCATGACGCCCGGCACCAGGCCGCGCCCGCGGACCAGGGCCGCGAAGCCGGCCGCCTCGTCGACGGTGGCGACCATCGGCGCCATCACCCACGGCGTGGTGCCGGTCCGCTCGGCGGCGAGGGCGATCGCGTCGAGCTGGCGCTCCATCAGGCCGGGGTTGTCGAAGGAGAGCCGCAGCCCGCGTACGCCGAGCGCGGGGTTCTCCTCCCCCGCGTGCGTGGCATAGGCGATCGGCTTGTCCGAGCCGGCGTCGAGCGTGCGCACCACGATCTGACCACCGGCGAAGGCGTCCAGGACCCCGGCGTAGATCTCTGCCTGCTCCTCCACGCTCGGCTCCTCGCGCCGGTCCAGGAAGCACAGCTCGGTGCGCAAGAGCCCCACGCCCTCGACCGGGCCCTGCGCCGCCTCCCGCGCGGACTCGGCGTCGGCGACGTTGGCCAGCAGCTTGACCGGGTGGCCGTCGGCGGTCGCGGCGGGCCCGATCCAGGCCGCCAGCGCGGCCCGCCGGGCGGCGTCGGCGCTGACCATCCGGGCGGCCTCCTCCGGGTCGGCCGCCGGGTCGACCGTGCCCAGCCCACCGTCGACGAGCACCGGCGTGCCCGCGGCGAGCTCGGTCGCTCCGCGCACGCCCACCACGCACGGGATGGCCAGCTGCCGGGCGATGATCGCGGTGTGACTGGTCGCGCCGCCGCGCTCGATCACCAGCGCGACCACCAGCTCCGGGTCGAGGCCGGCGGTGTCGGCGGGCGCCAGGTCCTCGGCGACCAGCACGGAGGGCGCCTCCGGCACCGGCACGCCGGGCTCCGGCTCGCCGACCACGTGCGCGGTCAGGCGGCGCCCGATGTCGCGCAGGTCGGTGACCCGCTCGGCCATGAGGCCGCCCATCGCGGCGAACATCGAGGCGAAGTGCTCCACCGAGTCAGCGATCGCGGGCAGGAGCCCGGCGCCGTTGTCGAGCGCCTTCTTGACCGTGGTGCGCAGCCCCTTGTCCCGAGCCAGTCCCGCGCTCGCGGTGAGCACCTCGGCGGCCGCTCCCGAGGCGTGGCCGGCCCGGGTGAGGAACCCGTCGGCCACAGCGGCCACGGCGGCGTCGTACCGCTCCAGGGCGGCATCGGCCGGATCGGCGGGCAGCGCGGCGAAGGCCTCGATCGCCGCGGCGTCGATGTCGGCGCGCACCCGCAGCACCGGTCCGTAGACCAGTCCGGGGACCACGGGCGTGCCGGTGAGCGGAGCGGGGACGGGTTGCGACGTGACCACGGACACACCGTAGACCGCGGGACTCTTGACATGCAACACGTTCGGGCATAAAACAAGACATACACAGATCCGTGATCGCCACCACAGCACAGGAGCCGGATGTACGCCGAGGAACGCCAGCGCGCGACCGCGCAGCTCGCCGCCGAGCGCGGCCGCGTCTCGGTGACCGAGCTCGCCGCCCGGTTCCGGGTGACCACCGAGACGATCCGGCGCGACCTCGGCCTCCTCGAGCAGGCCGGCCTCGTCCGGCGGGTCCACGGCGGCGCCGTGCCGGCCGGCGGCGGCGAGCCGCTGCTCAGCGCCCGCGACACCGCCAACGTGGAGCAGAAGGAGCGCATCGCCCAAGCGGCCGTGGACCTCGTTCCCGCCGCGGCGACCCTCCTCCTCGACGCGGGCAGCACCACCGGCCGCTTCGCCTCGGTCCTGCCCGGCGACCGCCGGCTCACCGTCTTCACCCACGCGGTGCCCGTCGCCGCCCGGCTCGCCGACCGGGCCAACGTCGAGCTGCACCTCCTCCCCGGCCGGGTCCGCACACTCACCCACGCCGCGGTGGGCGCGGACACGGTCACCGCCATCCGCCGGCTGCACGCCGACATCGCCGTCATGGGCGTCAACGCGATCTCCGAGCGCCAGGGCCTCTCCACCCCCGACCCCGAGGAGGCCGCGATCAAGACCGCGATGATCGCGGCCGGTGGGCGCCGGATCGTGCTGGCCGACTCCAGCAAGCTCGACCTGGACTCCACCGTCTCCTTCGCCGCGCTGGCCGACATCGACGTCCTGGTCACCGACACCGGCGCCTCCGCCCGCGACCTCTCTCCCCTGCGCAAGGCCGGCGTGGAGGTGATCCGCGCATGATCCTCACCCTCACCCCGAACCCCTCGGTCGACCAGACCGTCACCCTCGAGGCGCCCCTCGCCCGGGGAGCCGTCCACCGCGTGCTCCGCAGCACCAACCAGTCGGGCGGCAAGGGCGTCAACATCTCCCGTGCCGCGGTCGCGGCCGGGGTGCCGACGATCGCGCTCTTCCCGGCTCCGCCGGACGATCCGTACGTCGCCGAGCTGCGCGCCGCCGGCATCGACTGCCGCCCGGAGGAGTCCGGCGCCCCGGTGCGGGTCAACATCGCCGTCACCGAGCCCGACGGCACCACCACCAAGCTCAACAGCCCCGGAGCCGAGGTCACCCCGGCCCTGCTGGACCGGCTCGCGGAGCGGATGGTCGAGCTCGTCGTCGGCGCACGGGCCCGGTGGCTGGTGCTGGCCGGCTCGCTGCCGCCCGGCTGCCCGGACTGCTGGTACGCCGATCTCGTGGTGGCCGGGCACCGCGCGGGCGTCCGCGTGGCCGTCGACACCAGCGACGCCCCGCTCGCGGCGCTGGCCGCCCGGCTCGCCGAGCAGGGCGACGCCGCCCCCGACCTGATGAAGCCCAACGGCGCCGAGCTCGCCTCGCTGACCGGCGACGACCCGGACGCCCTGGAGGCCGACCCGGAGCGGGCCGCCCGCGCGGCTCGCCGGCTCGTCGACCGCGGCGTCGGCGCGGTCCTCGC
Organism: Nocardioides sp.; assembly: GCA_044464665.1. GTDB lineage: Bacteria > Actinomycetota > Actinomycetes > Propionibacteriales > Nocardioidaceae > Marmoricola. Next base: position 33,240 of record JBIQLB010000030.1, on the reverse strand, counting down.
CACGCTCGGCCCACACGGCGCCGTCCTGGTCACCGCCGAGGGCGCCTGGCACGCCACCTCCCCGCCGGTGGAGGTGCTCAGCACGGTCGGCGCTGGCGACAGCAGCCTCTTCGGCTACCTGCTCGGCGAGCACCGCGGCCTGGCCGACCCGGGCGAGCGGCTGGCGCTGGCCGTCGCCTACGGCAGCGCCGCGGCCTCCCTGCCCGGCACCACGATTCCCACACCCACCCACACCCATCCAGAGCAGGCCCAGGTACGCCGGCTCGCACCCACCCCCAGTAACTGACCCGGAAGGTTGATCCGATGAGCGATCTCATCACCCCCGCCCTGGTCCGGCTCGACGCCGGCCTCGGGGACGACAAGGACGCGGTCATCCGCACGCTCGCGGACGTGGTGCGCGCCGCCGGCCGGACCAGCAACAGCGAGCAGCTCGTCGAGGACGCGCTGGCCCGCGAGGCGACCTCGGCGACCGGTCTGCCCGGCGGCATCGCGATCCCGCACTGCCGCACCACCGCGGTCAGCGAGCCCACGCTGGCCTTCGCCCGCCTCTCCCCCGGCGTGGACTTCGGCGCCAAGGACGGGCCGGCCGACCTGGCCTTCCTCATCGCGGCCCCCGAGGGCGGCGGCTCCGAGCACCTCGCCATCCTGGCCCAGCTCGCCCGCTCGCTGGCCAAGGCCGACTTCACCGCCGCGCTGCGCGCCGCCACGACTCCCGAGGAGGCGGCGGCCCTCATCAACGGAGCCGTCGCACCGGCTCCGGCCGAGGCAGCGGCTCCGGCTCCCCCGGCCGGCAAGCGCGTGGCCGACGTACCGGTCGACAGCCCGTCGGGCTCCTCGGTGTCGCTGGTGGCGGTCACCGCCTGCCCGACCGGCATCGCGCACACCTACATGGCCGCCGAGGCCCTGGAGGCGGCCGCCGCGCACGCCGGGGTGGAGCTCCACGTGGAGACCCAGGGCTCCGCGGGCGCGACGCCGCTGGGCCGCGAGACCATCGCGGACGCCGCGGCGGTGATCTTCGCCGTCGACGTGGGGGTCCGCGACCGGCAGCGCTTCGCCGGCAAGCCGGTGGTCTCCGCGGGCGTCAAGCGCGCCATCGACGATGCCGACGCGATGATCGCCGAGGCGCTGGCGGCGGCCGCCGATCCGTCGGCCCCACGCGTCGAGGGCTCCGCGGAGGAGGCGGCGAGCGCCGCGGTCGAGGAGAGCTGGGGCCAGCGGGTACGCCGGGTGCTGATGACCGGCGTCTCGTACATGATCCCGTTCGTCGCGGCCGGCGGCCTGCTCATCGCCCTGTCGTTCCTGCTCGGCGGCTACGAGATCGTCGGGCCCGCCACCGACATCGTGAAGAACGGCCTCTTCGACCTACCCTTGACCAGCGACCTCGGCCTGGACCACGCGCTCTTCGGCTCCGGGCTGATGGCCTACATCGGCGCGGTCTTCTTCGTGTTGGGCAAGACCGCCTTCGCGTTCTTCGTCCCCGCGTTGGCCGGCTACATCGCCTATGCCATCGCCGACCGGCCGGGCATCGCGCCCGGCTTCGTGATGGGCGGCCTGGCCATCGACGTGATGCAGTTCGGCCTGCCGCAGACCGGCTTCCTCGGCGCCATCGTCGGCGGCGTGCTGGCCGGGCTCATCGCGCACTGGGTCGGCAGCTGGACCGTGCCGTCGTGGGCGCGCGGCCTGATGCCGGTGATGGTGATCCCGCTGGTGACCACCGTGATCGCCGGCGCGCTGATGCTGATCGTCTTCGGCCGGCCGATCAACTGGCTGATGGAGCGGCTCACCGACGGACTGAACTCCCTCAACGGCGGCAGCGCGATCATCCTGGGCGTCATCCTCGGCCTGATGATGGCCTTCGACATGGGCGGACCGCTGAACAAGGTGGCCTACAGCTTCGCGGCCGCCGGCGTCGGCACCGCCGGGGCGGCCAGCGACTCCCCCGAGCTGAAGATCATGGCCGCGGTGATGCTCGCCGGCATGGTGCCGCCGATCGCGCTGGCGCTGGCCACGGTCATCCGGCCCGACCTGTTCAACGTGGCCGAGCGGGAGAACGGCAAGGCCGGCTGGCTGCTGGGCGCCTCGTTCATCACCGAGGGCGCGATCCCGTTCGCCGCGGCCGATCCGCTGCGGGTGATCCCCTCGATCATGCTCGGCAGCGCGGTCACCGGCGGACTCTCGATGGCCCTGGACGTCGCGGTGCGCGCGCCGCACGGCGGGATCTTCGTGCTCTTCGCCGTGCACAACATCGTCGGCTACGTCATCGCCCTGGTGGCCGGATCCGTGGTCGCGGCGATCTCGGTCATCGCGCTGAAGTCCATGGCACGCGAGGATGTCGCTGCCGTCACCCCCGTCGCCTGAGACACCCCAACGAAGGAGAGCCCATGCCCAGCAAGACCGTCGTCGTCGGATCCGCCATCGGCCTGCACGCCCGTCCCGCGGCGATCATCGCCGAGGCGGCGGAGGGCCTCGCGGCCGAGGTGACCATCGGCCTTCCGGGCGGCGAGGCCGTCGACGCCAGCTCCGCGCTGCTGATCATGACCCTGGGCGCCGGCAACGGCGCCGAGGTGGAGGTCGTCAGCGAGGACCAGGCCGCCGTCGACGCGATCGCCGCGCTGGTCGAGCAGGACCTCGATGCCTGAGCCTCAACGGCTCAGCAGAGCGGCGATCTCGTCGTAGCCGCGCCGCTGCGCGTGCCGCAGCGCCGTGACGCCGTCACGGTCGGCGATGTCGCGGTCGACACCGGCGTCGAGCAGGATCCGCACGACCTCCTGGTGGTCCGGGCCGCCGTCGCCGAGGATCACGGCCTCCAACAGCGCGGTCCAGCCGAGGTCGTTGACGTGGTCGAGGTCGACGCCGGTCCGCGCCACGCGGCGTACGTAGTCGGCATGCCCGCGCTCGCTGGCCGGGATCGGCGAGAGCCCGCCGTACCGGTTGCGGATGGTCAGGTCGGGGTCGGCCGGCAGCAGCGCCTCGAGCATCGCCACGCTGCCGGTCACGCCGGTCACCAGCCACGGGGTGTCGTGCCGGTCGTCGAGGGCGTCGGGATCGGCGCCCATCGCCACCAGGACCTCGGCGACCGCGACGCGGTCGTAGGTCGAGGCGAGCAGCAGCGCGGTGCGCCGGTGCTCGTCACGGGCCTCGATGTCGGCGCCCGCGCGCAGCGCCCGGGCCACCGCGTCGGCGTCGCCCTCGCGGGCGGCCCGCAGCAGCGCGGCGTCGGGGTCGGCGGGGGGCTTGGCGTCGGTCACTCTGGTCAGGATCCTCTCCAATCCTTCGTGCCCGCGCTCGCGGGCCATCTCCAGCGGGGTCAGTCCGGCCGAGGGCGACCGGAGGTCGAGCTGCGCACCGCCCGCGACCAGTGCCCGGACGGTGGTCGCGTAGGAGCGGGTGTCCCGGCCGAGCCAGACCGCCTCGTGGATCGCCTGGTAGCCGATCCGGTTGACGTGGTCGCGATCGATCCCCGCCCGCAGCAGCTCGCCGACGACCTGGGCGTGGCCGCGCTCGGCGGCGCGGATCAGGCCGGTGCCGTTCCAGCTGTCCTTGTCGTCGACCTTCGCGCCGTGGCGCAGGGTGAGCCGGAGCAGGCGCAGGTAGCCCTCGCTGGTGGCGATCAGGTACGCCGACTGCCGGGTCTCGTCCTGGGCATTGACGTCGGCGCCCTGGCGGATCAGCCGGCGGGCCGCCGCGACGTCATCGGCCCAGGCCGCGTCGCGCAGCCGCTGGTCGAGCTCGCCCTCGTCCACGGTCCGGGCCGGCCTGCCGGAGGCCGTGGGCTCGCCCGCGCCCGCCCCGCTCGACGGCGCCGGCGGCGCGACGTCCTCGGGAGCCTCCGCCCGCGGCGACGCGCCCCCGCATGCGCCCAAGGCAAGCGCGGCGAGCGCCAGCGCGCTGCCGGCGAGGAGGGTGGTGCGCTTCATGGTGGTCTCCTGGAGAGGGATCTGGGTGATGCCATCACTCTGCGGCGCGCACCGGGTCCGGCACGTCGGCCGGCCGGCCATGCCTCGATAGCCGATCGGATGATGCCCGGCGTACCCGCTCGTCTCTAGGGTGGTGCGACATGACCGCCTCCACCGGGCCGGACGACGCCGGCGTGCACGGGATCCTCGCCCCGGCCGCACGGCTCGACCGCTGGCTGCTGGTGGTGCTGGTCGTCCTCCTGCTCACCTGCTCGGCCAGGTACGTCGACCGCCACGGTCTCGACCCCGCCGGCGTCGCCGTCCTGGCCGGCGCGCTCGTGCTCGGCCTCGCCTACGCCACGCGGGGCCTGCTGACCGGACGCGCGTGGTGGCCCACCGTCTGGGTGGCGGGGATGGTGCTGCTCTGGGGCGCCCTGACCGCCGTCGCGCCGTCGTTCGCCTGGTGTGCCGTGCCGGTCGCGTTCGCCGTGCTGCGGGTGCTGCCCTTCCCCTGGGCGGTGGCCACCGTCGTCGCGATGACCGTGCTGCTGACCGCGGCCTGGCTGCGGATCGCCGACGGCGCCGACCCGGTGCAGGTGGCCGGGCCGATCTCGGTCGCCCTGGTCACCGTCCTGGCCTACCGCGCCCTGGACCTGGAGTCGCGCGCTCGCCAGCAGCTGCTGGACCAGCTGGTGCACGCCCAGGCCGACCTGGCCGCCGAGCAGCGCCGGACCGGCGCGCTGGCCGAGCGGACCCGGCTCTCCCGCGAGATCCACGACTCGGTCGGGCAGGGCCTCTCCAGCATCAACCTGCTGCTCCAGGCGGCCGAGCGGTCCTGGGACCGCCAGCCGGAGACCGCCCGCGGTCATGTCGGGACCGCGGCCGCCACCGCGCGCGACGGCCTGGAGGAGGTACGCCGCGTGGTGCGCGACCTGGCGCCGGCCGAGCTGAGCGACGCCGAGCTGCCGGACGCGCTGCGCCGGGCGGTCGCGCAGGCCGCGCCCGGGATGCCGGTCGAGGTCCGCGTGGACGGCGCCCCGGTCACCGTCCCACCCGAGATCGCCGCGGCCCTGGTCCGCACCACGCGCGGCGCGCTGGCCAACGTGCGCGAGCATGCCGGGGCCCGCCGGGTCGTGCTGACCGTGACCTATCACCTCGACGAGGTGGTGCTCGACGTCCGCGACGACGGGCGCGGCTTCGACCCCGAGCAGGTCCGCCCCCGCGGCTCTCGCGGCCGTGGTCTCGCGGGCATCCGCGACCGGGCCGCCGAGCTCGGCGGCCGTGCGGACGTCGAGAGCGCGCCCGGCGAGGGCACGACGGTGTCGGTCCGCTTCCCCATCGCCGCACGGGAGGACCGGGGATGATCCGGATCGTGCTGGTCGACGACCACCCGGTGGTGCGTGCCGGGCTGCGGGCCCTGATCGAGGGCCAGGAGGATCTCGTCGTGGTCGGAGAGGCCGACGGGCTGGAGAGCGCCCTGTCGGTGGTGGCGGAGGTCCCGCCCGACGTGGTGCTGATGGATCTGAGTCTTGGCGAGGGGGCGCCCGGGGGCGCGGAGGCCACGGCCGCCCTGCGCGGTCTCGCCGAGCCGCCGGAGGTCCTGGTGCTGACCACCTACGACACCGAGTCGGACATCCTGCGGGCGCTGGAGGCCGGCGCCCGGGGCTATCTGCTCAAGGACGCGCCGCCCGAGGAGCTCTTCGCGGGGATCCGCGCCACCGCTCGCGGCGAGACGGTCCTGGCGCCGTCGGTGGCGGCCACGCTGGTACGGCGTACGACGCCGGGAGCGACCACGATCACCGAGCGCGAGGTGGAGGTCCTGGAGCTGCTCTCCCGCGGGCTGGGCAACAAGGAGATGGCCCGGGCGCTCTTCGTCTCCGAGGCGACGGTGAAGTCGCACCTGTCCCACATCTACACCAAGCTCGGCGTGGACACCCGTGCCGGAGCCGTGGCCGCCGCCATCGAGCGCCGGATCATCCGGGCCTGAGCCGGGGCTCGTCCGGAGCGCGGTCGAGGGCCGCGGTCCGGACGAGCCGGTGGCGTCACTGAGCACCGGCCTCCTGCGGCTTGACTACGCTGGGGACGACGCCGGGCAGCGGTGTCACCGGCGGCACGCTGGCCAGCGGGAAGTCGCCGATCTCCGGCTTGGCGGTGGCCGACTGCCTGGGATGGTCCTGCAGGGCGCTGGCGACCGGGAATACGTTGAGCAGCCGGGTGACGCCGTTGGTCCAGGGGTAGAAGACCCGGGCCCGCCCGGAGAGCATCTCGCCGGTGCCATCGTCGTAGTACTCACCGCAGTCGATGCCCTCCTCGCCCACCGGGATCACGTCGACGCCCCCGGTCGAGCTCACGCACTGCGGCTGGGCGACGATGTCGAGCGGCTTGCCGTCCTGGTCGAAGAGCTGCACGCCGGTGATCGGCTGGCCCGCGGCGTCGTACGGATAGACGTTGGTGACCCACTTGCCGCCGGAGTAGAGACCGGCCTTGTCGGTGCCGCCGGTGGGACTCTCGGTGCCGCGGTCGGCGTACCCGTCGTTGTAGCCGCGGTCGTAGCCGGACCACTGCCACCCGTGGGAGACCTCGCCGACCTGGACCGGGAGCAGCACGATGGCGAGGGCGTTGAGAGCCAGCAGCGTCACGCGCGGGCCGGCGGCGGTCCGCCAGCGCTCGCCCGGCCAGAGCCGGCCGCGGCCGAGCTGGACGCTGAGCAGGATGGCTAGTCCCAGGACGATCGCGCCCGGCACTCCCCATGGGACGACCGAGGGCGGCCACGAGCCGCCCACGACCTGGCCCGCGACCGTGACGGCAACCCAGGCCCGCAGCACCCACCAGGCCGGGCGCAGCGTGGTGAGCAGGCCGTCGAGGTCACCCGGCGCCGCCTCGATCACGCGCCGCCAGCGGGCCCCCGCCTCGTCGAGCACGCCGTGGACGAGCTCGCCGACCGCGCGGCGGTCCCGGCGCGGCCTGCCGGTCGCCTCGAAGCCCGCCGCCTGGCGCAGCTCGCGGGCATAGGCGACCGGGTCCCCCAGCGCCTCGGGCCCGCGCTCGGCGACCAGGTCGGTCAGGTCGGCCACCAGGCCGTCGGTGATCTCGCGCTGCTCCTCGGGATCGAGGTCGGCGAGCTGGGCGCGGACGACGGCGAGGAAGTCGGCGACCTCGGGAGCGAGAACGGTGGTGGTCATGCGGGCACTCCTTCGAGAAGCGTGGTAACGGTGGTGGAGAAGTGCTGCCAGTCGTCGCGCTGCTGCTTGAGCTGGCTGCGACCGGTCGGCGTGATGCCGTAGTACTTGCGGTGCGGGCCGGACTCCGACGGCACGACGTAGGAGGTCAGGGCCCCGGCGGAGTAGAGGCGACGCAGGGTCCCGTAGACCGAGGCGTCGCCGACCTCGGTCAGCCCGCCGTCGCGCAGCCGGCGGACGATGTCGTAGCCGTAGCCGTCCTCGCCGTCCACGACGGCCAGCACGGCCAGGTCGAGCACTCCCTTGAGGAGCTGGGTGGTATCCATGCGCTGCACACTACTACGCAATGCGGGGTACTACGGACGACGAGGAACCGGCGGCGTGTCGTGAGATCGTCCCGGCCGGTCAGGCGAGCAGGGCGCGGGCCTGGTCCACGTCCTTGCGCATCTGGGCGATCAGCGGCTCCACGCCGTCGAAGCGGGCCATGCCACGCAGCCGGGCGACGAAGGAGACCTCGACCTGGACGCCGTAGAGCTCCAGGTCGTCACGGTCGAGCACGTAGGCCTCGACGCGACGCTCGCGCTCGCCGGCGAAGGTCGGGTTGGTGCCCACCGAGATCGCGGCGGGGTACCTCTCGCCGGTGTCGAACCGGGTCAGCCACCCGGCGTACACGCCGTCGGCCGGGACGGCCAGGGCGGTCGCGAGGTTGGCCGTCGGGAAGCCGAGATCGCGGCCGCGCTGGTCGCCGAGGACCACCTCGCCGGTCACGGCGTACGGACGGCCGAGCGCCTCGGCGGCTCCCTCGACGTCACCGGCCGCCAGGCAGGTGCGCACGTACGTCGAGGACCAGACCTGGGGGCCGCCGTCCAGGGCTACGCCGTGCACCTCGAAGTCCGCGGCCGCGCCCTCCTCGCGCAGCGTGGCGACATCGCCGGCCGCGCGGTTGCCGAACCGGAAGTTGCCGCCGACGACGACGTAGCGGGCGTGCAGCGCCTCGACCAGGACCCGGCGGACGAACTCCTCGGGCGACCAGGCGGCGACCGCCCGGGAGAACGGCAGGACCAGGACGTCGTCCGCGCCGGCCTCGGCCAGGAGCGCGCAGCGCGCGTCGATGCCGGTCAGCGTCTGCGGTGCGTGGTCGGGGCGCAGCACCGCGATCGGGTGCGGGTCGAAGGTGACCGCCACGACGCCGAGGCCGGTCTCGGCGGCCAGCTCGCGCGCCCGGCCCACGACATGGCGGTGTCCGAGGTGGACACCGTCGAAGTTGCCGATGACGACGACGGTGCGGGCCAGGTCGGCCGGCACCTCCTCCAGGCTTCGCCACACGCGCACGGGTCGAGGCTACCGAGTGCCCGAGCTTGCTCGTGGCCGGGTGCTTCAGACGAAGACGGCGACCGGGCGGGCCAGGTCGCCGCCGCGCTCGTAGAGGGCGAGGAAGACGCCGTCGGGGTCGAAGAGCGCCACGGGCCCCTCCGCCGGCAGCTCCAGGGGCAGCTTGCGGCCCACCCGGACCAGGCCGGCCTCGGTGTGGTCGAGGTCGTGGGAGGGGAAGCTGCGCCGGGCCACCTCGGCGATCGGCAGCAGGGCGAGGTCCTCGGCCAGGCTCTCCAGGGTGTGCGCCTGGTCGAGGCCGAACGGGCCGACCTCGGTACGCCGCAGCCGGGTGAGGTGGCCGCCGACGCCCAGCGTCTCCCCCAGGTCGCGGGCGATCGCGCGGATATAGGTGCCGGTGGAGCAGCGCACCGAGACCTCCACGTCGACGACCTCGGCCTCGTGCGTGACCGCATGCACGTCGATGGCGTCGATCCGGACCCGGCGGGCGGCCAGCTCGACCTGCTCCCCCGCCCGGACCCGGGCGTAGGCGCGGCGACCGTCGACCTTGATCGCCGAGACGGCCGAGGGGATCTGGTCGATCTCGCCGGTCATCGCGGCCAGGCCCTCGGCGATCCGCTCCTCGGTGACCGCGCCGGCGTCTCGCCGCGCGGTCTCCTCCCCCTCGGCGTCGTCGGTCGTGGTGGCGACCCCGAGCCGGATCGTGGCGTCGTACGCCTTGTCGGTCAGCTGCAGGTGACCCAGCAGCCTGGTGGCGCGGTTCACCCCCACCAGCAGCACGCCGGTCGCCATCGGATCCAGCGTCCCGGCGTGCCCGACCTTGCGGGTGCCGGCCAGGCGGCGTACCCGGGCGACGACGTCGTGGGAGGTCATCCCCGCGGGCTTGTCGACGACGACCAGCCCGTCCCCGGCGCTCACTCCTCGGGCTCGTCCTCGTCGGCGTCGGCCTCCCGCGGCTTGCGGTAGGGGTCCGCGTCACCGGCGAAGGCGGCGCCCGAGGCGGCCGCGGCGACCTCGGCGTCGGCCGCGCGGGCCCTCTCCAGCAGGTCGTCGATCTGGCGGGCCGACTCCGGCAGCGCGTCGTGGACGAACTCCAGGTGCGGCGCGTGCCGCATCTGCAGCTGCTTGGCGACCTCGGAGCGGATCAGCCCCTTGGCCGACTCCAGGGCGGCGGCGGTGGCGGCGAGGTCCTCCTCGCTCCCCTCCAGGGAGAGAGCGGTGTAGAAGACCGAGGCGTGCTGGGTGTCGCCGGAGACCCGGACGTCGGTGACGGTCACGAACCCCAGGCGGGGGTCCTTGATCCGCCGCTCCAGCATCTCCGCGACGATCACCTTGATCCGGTCGGCGATCTTGCGCACCCGTGCGTTGCTCATCTTCTGCTCCCTGTCGTGCGCGTGGCGGTGGGCTCACCGGGCGTGCCGGCGAGCCCACCTCACAGCGTCTAGCTGCGGGGGATCTCCCGCATCTCGAAGGCCTCGACGACATCGCCTTCCTTGATGTCGTTGAAGCCCTTGATCACCAGACCGCACTCGAAGCCCTCGCGGACCTCGGCGGCGTCGTCCTTCTCCCGCTTCAGCGAGGCGAGGTCGGCGTTGTCCACGACCACCGCGCCGTCGCGGATCAGGCGGACCTTGGCGTTGCGCCGCAGCAGACCGCTGGTGACCATGCAGCCCGCGATGTTGCCGATCTTGGAGGAGCGGAAGATCGCGCGGATCTCCGCCTGACCCAGGGTCGCCTCCTCGTACTCCGGCTTGAGCATGCCCTTGAGCGCGGCCTCGATCTCCTCGATGGCCTGGTAGATCACCGAGTAGTAGCGGATCTCCACGCCTTCCTTCTCGGCCATCTCGGTCGCCTTGCCCTGCGGGCGGACGTTGAAGCCGATGATGATCGCGTTGGAGGCGGCGGCCAGGTCGACATTGGTCTCGGTGATCGCGCCGACGCCGCGGTCGATCACGCGCAGCGAGACCTCGTCGCCCACGTCGATCTGGGCCAGCGAGTCCTCTAGGGCCTCCACCGAGCCGGACACGTCGCCCTTGAGGATCAGGTTGAGCTCCTGGCTCTCGCCCTTCTCCATCGAGGCCATGAAGTCCTCGAGGCTGCGGCGGACCCGGCGCTTGGCCTGCATCGCGGCACGCTCGCGCGCCTCGCGCTTCTCGGCGATCTGACGGGCCATCCGGTCGTCCTCGACCACGATGAAGTTCTGGCCCGCGCCCGGGACGCCGGAGAGACCCAGCACCATCGCGGGACGCGACGGGTCGGCCTCCTCCAGGTTGTCGCCGTGCTCGTCGAGCATCGCCCGCACGCGGCCGTACGCCGGGCCGGCGACGATCGAGTCGCCGACGCGCAGGGTGCCGCGCTGGACCAGGACCGTGGCCACCGGGCCACGACCGCGGTCCAGGTGCGCCTCGACCACGAGGCCCTGGGCGTCCTGGTCGGGGTTGGCCCGCAGGTCCAGCGACGCGTCGGCGGTCAGCACGATCGCCTCGAGCAGCTTGTCGAGGTTGAGGTTGGCCTTGGCCGAGACGTCGACGAACATCGCGTCGCCGCCGTACTCCTCGGGCACGAGGCCGTACTCGGTCAGCTGGCCGCGGACCTTGGTCGGGTCCGCCTCCGGCTTGTCGATCTTGTTGACCGCGACCACGATCGGGACGCCGGCGGCCTTGGCGTGGTTGAGCGCCTCGACCGTCTGCGGCATCACGCCGTCGTCGGCCGCGACCACCAGGACGGCGATGTCGGTCGCCTGGGCGCCACGGGCACGCATGGCGGTGAACGCCTCGTGACCCGGGGTGTCGATGAAGGTGATCCGGCGGTCGTTGCCGTCGACCTCGGTGTGCACCTGGTAGGCGCCGATGTGCTGGGTGATGCCACCGGCCTCCTTGGCGACCACGTTGGCGTCGCGCAGGGCGTCCAGGAGCTTGGTCTTGCCGTGGTCGACGTGACCCATGACGGTGACGACCGGCGGCCGGACGGCCAGGTCGGACTCGTCGCCCTCGTCGGCGCCGAACTCGAGGTCGAAGGACTCCAGCAGCTCGCGGTCCTCGTCCTCCGGGGACACGATCTCCAGGACGTAGTTGAGCTCCTCGCCGAGCAGCTCCAGCGTCTCGTCGTTGACGGACTCGGTCGCGGTGACCATCTCGCCGAGCGAGAAGAGCATCTGCACCAGCGAGGCCGGGTCGACGCCGACCTTCTCGGCGAAGTCGGTCAGCGAGGCGCCACGGGCCAGACGGACGGTCTCGCCGTTGCCCTTGCGGACGCGGACGCCACCGATCGTCGGGGCCTCCATCTGCTCGAACTCCTGGCGACGCGCCCGCTTCGACTTGCGACCGCGGCGCGAGGGGCCGCCGGGACGGCCGAAGGCGCCCTGGGTGCTGCCGCGACCGCCGGGACGGCCACCGCCGCCGGGACGACCGCCGGGGCCGCCACCGGGAGCGCCGGCCGGTGCGCCGAAGCCACCGCGACCCGGAGCGCCACTGCGGCCCGGGGCGCCGGCACGGCCGGGAGCGCCCGGACGACCGGGCGCGCCGGGACGACCGCGTCCGGGACCGCCGGCTCCGGCGCCGAAGGCGCCGGGCGACTTGGGCATCATCGCCGGGTTCGGACGCGGCATGCCGGGACGACCAGGTGCGCCGGGAGCGCCGCCCGGAGCGCCGCCGTCACGCGGCGCGGGGGCCGGACGGCGACCCATGCCCTGGGTCGAGGAGAACGGGTTGTTGCCCGGGCGCGGCGCGCCGGGGCGCGGCGCCGGACGCGGCGCGGGGGCGGCCGGCGTCTCCGCGGCCGGCGGCTCCTCCACGGGAGCCGGCGCCTCGGCGGCCGGGGCCTCCGGCTCGGGCTCGGGCTCGGGCTCGGCCGCCTTGCGGGGACCGGGCTTCGGCGCCGCCTTGGCGGCGGGCTCCTCGACCTCGGCGGGCGCGCTCTCGGCGGCCTCGGCCGGCTCCGCGGCGGCCGCCTTCTTGGCGGCGGCCTTCTTCGCGGGGGCCTTGGCGGCCTTCTTCGCCGCCTTCGCCTCCGCCTTGGCGGTCAGCTCCGCGCCGTACTTGTCCTGGAAGCGCTTGACGACGGGGGGCTCCACCGTCGAGCTCGGGGCTTTGACGAACTCCCCGAGGTCGCTGAGCATCGCCAGCACTTCCTTGCTGGTGACGTCGTACTGCTTTGCGAGTTCATGGACTCGGACCTTGGCCACGCTGTTCCTCCTGGTCCGAGCCCGGGATGACCGGGTGTCGGACCGCTAGTTGATGTGCACGCTCATCGCGAAGTACTCATCGCAGGCTCATGAGCTGATGCTCCAGTTTCATCTCGACTGTTCGGTCATCGGCGGCTCTCCCGCCGTTCGCGCAAGGTGCTCTCGCAGCTCGTCCAGGCCCAGCGCACCCGGCCCGGCGTACCGCAGGGCTCGGGCGAACGCGCGTCGGCGCTCGGCGAGCTCGAAGCACGGAGCCGTGGGGTGCAGGTGCGCTCCACGTCCCGGCGCGGTGCCCGTCGGATCGGGTACGACGGCGGGGAGGCCGTGCGCATCCGCTCCGGCGACCAGCCGCAGCAACTCACGCTTGGCGGCACGTTGCCGACAACCGATGCAGGTCCGGACCGGGGCCCGGGCAGCAAGGACGTCGACGCGGGAAGCCACCGGCGCCGAGTCTAGCCCGTCGGGACCCAAACCTTCGAACCGGGCGAGTCGCGCGCCCTCCCGCCGTACGATCGGGGCGCCGGCCGGCCCCGGAAACGTGCTGAGAGGAGCCCCCATGCTCGTGGTGACCACCAACGACATCCCCGGGTGGGAGATCGACCGCGTCTGCGGCGAGGTCTTCGGCCTCACCGTGCGCTCGCGCAACGCCTTCTCCCAGATGGGCGCCGGCTTCAAGTCCATCGTCGGCGGCGAGCTCAAGGGGATGACCACCAACCTGGTCGACAGCCGCAACGAGGCAATGGAGCGGATGCTGGAGGAGGCACGGGCCCGCGGCGGCAACGCCATCGTGGCGATGCGCTTCGACACCTCCGACCTGGGCAACACCTGGTCGGAGATCTGCGCCTACGGCACCGCGGTGGTCGCCCGCCCGGTCACCGGCGCGGCCCGGGAGACCGCCACGGCCCTGGGCTACGGAGCCGCGGGGGCCTGAGGCTCCTCGTCGCTGCGGATGTCGATGCGCCAGCCGGTCAGGCGGGCGGCGAGCCGGGCGTTCTGACCCTCCTTGCCGATCGCCAGCGAGAGCTGGAAGTCGGGCACGACCGCCCGCGCGGAGCGGGTCGCCTCGTCGACGACCTCCACGCTGGAGACGCGGGCCGGGCTGAGCGCGTTGGCGACGAGCTCGGCCGGATCGTCGGACCAGTCGACGATGTCGATCTTCTCGCCGTGCAGCTCGTTCATCACGTTGCGCACCCGCTGGCCCATCGGGCCGATGCAGGCGCCCTTGGCGTTGACGCCGGGCACGGTCGACTTCACCGCGATCTTGGTGCGGTGACCCGCCTCACGGGCGATCGCGGCGATCTCGACGGTGCCGTCGGCGATCTCGGGGACCTCCAGGGCGAAGAGCTTCTTGACCAGGCCGGGGTGGGTGCGCGAGAGCATCACCTGCGGGCCGCGCATGCCCTTGCGGACGCTGATCACCAGGCACTTGATCCGGGTGCCGTGGCTGTAGTCCTCGCCGGCCACCCGCTCCCCCGGCGGCAGCAGCGCCTCGATCTTGCCCAGGTCGACCAGCACGTCGTCGGGGTTGCGGGCCTGCTGGATCAGGCCGGAGACGATGTCCCCCTCCAGGCTGCCGAACTCGCCGTACTTCAGCTCGTCCTCGGCGTCGCGCAGCCGCTGCAGCATGATCTGCTTCGCCGTGGTCGCCGCGATGCGCCCGAAGTCGGCAGGGGTGTCGTCGAACTCCTCCCCCGTCGGCTGGCCCTCGTCGTCGCTCTCGCGGGCCATGACCGTCACGTGGCCGCTCTTGCGGTCCAGCGCGACGCGGGCGTGCTCCAGCGCCCCCGGCGTCTTGTGGTACGCCGTGAGCAGGGCCTGCTCGATCGCCTCGACCAGGACGTCGAAGGAGATCTCCTTCTCGCGCTCCAGGGAGCGCAGGATGCTCATGTCTATGTCCATGTCAGTCCTCCCGCTTGAACTCGATCTGGATCTTCGCCTTGGCCACCTGGTCGAACTCCACCCTGGTCTCGTCGTCGCCGGTCACCAGCACGGCGCCGGTCTCGTCGGCCTCCCGGATGCGGCCGACGATCGGCTCGCCCTCCGCGAGGGCCACCTTGACCATCCGGCCGGCGTTGCGCCGCCAGTGCCGGGGCAGGGTGAGCGGGCGGTCGACGCCGCGGGAGGAGACCTCGAGGGTGTAGGGCGCCTCGCCCATCACGTCGGAGTCGTCGAGCAGCTCGGAGACCTGGCGGGTGGCCTCCGCGATGTCGTCGAGGTCCACGCCACCGTCCTTGTCGACGGCCACGCGCAGCACCGAGCGCTTGCCCGCCCGGCTGAGGTCCACGGCCTCCAGGTCGAGCCCCAGGGCCTCCAGCGGACCGGTCAGCAGCTCGGTGAGGCGGTCGGCGGTCCGGCCAGACGCCTGCCCGGAAGTCGGCGCTGTGTTGTCCGGCGTACTCAACGCGACCTCCTGTGTTGTTGTGGCGTGCCCTCGGTGTGACGGCAGGCGCGGCCAGCCTATCCGGGTCCTCTACGATCCACCGTGATGACGCCGCCGAGACCGACCAGTGGTTCCAGCGCCGCGCCCGGGATCAGTCGGCGGGGCGTCCTCGCGGCGGCCCTGTCGCTGCCGGTGCTGCCGCTGGCGGGCTGTGCGCTCAACAACCCCCTGGACTCGCGCCGTACGCCGGCCGCGGAGGCGATTCCGGCCCTGGCACCCGACGTCGGCGTCGCGGTGGAGGCGGTGGCCCGGATCCGCGCGACCGAGGCCACCCTGACCGCCACGACGCAGCGGCACGCCGCCCTGGCCGCCCCGCTGGCCGGTCTCGCCGCCATGCACACAGCCCACCTGGACGCGCTGATCGACGCGGTGCCGGACCGGGTCGACACCACGACCACCCAGGCCCCGTCGACGGTCCCGGAGACGCCGGCGGCCGCCCGTCGTGCCGTGGTCGTCGCCGAGCGGCGGATGCGCGAGGAGCTCACCGAGCTGGCGCTGCGCGCGCAGAGCGGTCTCTTCGCGCGACTGCTGGCCAGCATGGTGGCCGCGACGGGTCAGCAGCTGGCCGTCCTCGGCGGGGAGCGCGGATGACCCCGCTGGAGGCGCTGCAGACGACGCTGGCCGGCGAGCACGCGGCGGTGTACCTCTACGGCGTGCTCGGGGCCCGCTCCTCGATGTCCGCCCAGCCGGAGCTCTACGAGCTGCTCGTCGACGGCTTCCGGACCCATCGCCGGCGGCGCGACGAGCTCACCGAGATGATCCACGGCCGCGGCGCGGAGCCGGTGGCCGCCGAGGTGTCGTACGACCTCCCGGGACGGCTGGCGACGCCGGCCCAGCTGCGCGGTGCGGCGCTCCGGGTGGAGCGCCGCACCGCCGGGGGATACGGCCAGCTCGTCGAGGGCACCGCCGGCGAGGAACGCCGATGGGCCCTTGTCGCCCTCGATGAGTGCGCCGTCCGTCAACTGGAGCTCCGAGGCTCCCCCGAACAGTTCCCCGGTCTCACACACTGATCCTGCGCCATCAGCGCCCGGATCAAACCAATTGCGGCACTTCGTGTTCCTGCACTGCACAAGAGCGCAACACACGCCGCCGACGCGTCCGGGGTTTGCGGCCCCAGGCCCTGGGCACGGCTGCGGGGTACACCCGCAACCGACTATCGGAGGTGCCCTTCCATGCGAAGGATGTCCGCAATCGCCGCCCTGTCCACCGCTTTGGTGGCCACCGCGGGGATGACCGCGGCCCCTGCCCAGGCAGGCGGCCACCACGGCACGGACCAGGGATCGACCCGGCTGTTCAAGGTCGCGCTCGACCAGACCGCGGCACAGCGGCTGGACAAGCGTGACGTCGACGTCGACACCCGCGGGGCGGCCCGGAAGTGGACACGCGACGAGGTGACCGTCCTCGGCTTCCCGCTGCGCTCCGCCGGGAAGCACCACCGCGGCTACGGCGGCGGCCACGGCTCCACCGCGCTGCGCGGCGCCGTGGTCTTCGACGGCTCCGGCCACACGGTCTGGCGCCAGCTGCGGGTCGACGAGCGGCACGGCGTGGTCACCGCGAAGGTGGCCGGCGATCGTGTCCGGGTGCTGCGGTTCGCCTCGGACGACGGGACGCACGGCAAGCACGCGCGTCGTCAGGCCTGCGGGGCCGGTGGCTCCGGCGGCACGCTGACCCTGACCCGCCAGGGCGCCCGGTCGCTGGACCGGGCCGCGGGCGCCGACGCGTTCGACGCCGGTGAAGCCTTCGGGCACACGCTCGGCGGCCACCGCTGAGACCGGGCGGGGCGTCCGTAGGGGCGTCCCGCCTCCCGGTCGCGATCAGCCGGCGATCGGTCAGCCGGCGCGGCCGGCCACGTGGTCGGCCGCGTCGGTCACCGCGACCTCGACGCGCTCACCGGTACGCCGGTCCTTGACCTCGATCGTCCCGTCCGCCAGGCCGCGGCCGACCGTGACGATCGTCGGCACGCCGATCAGCTCGGCGTCCTTGAACTTCACCCCGGGGCTGACCTTCGGCCGGTCGTCGTAGATGACCGTCAGGCCCCGGCCCGACAGCTCCTCGGCGAGCCCGGCAGCCGCCTCGAACACCGCGTCGTCCTTGCCGGTCGCCACGATGTGCGCGTCGGCCGGGCTGATCTCGCCCGGCCAGCACAGGCCGAGCTCGTCGTGGTTGCCCTCGGCGATGGCGGCCACGGCCCGCGAGACGCCGATGCCGTAGGAGCCCATGGTGACGGTGACCAGCTTGCCGTTCTCGTCGAGCACCTGGAGGTCCAGCGCCTCGGCGTACTTGCGGCCGAGCTGGAAGATGTGGCCCATCTCGATGCCGCGCGCGGTCTCCAGGGTGCCCCCCGCGCAGTTCGGACAGGCGTCGCCGTCGCGCACCTCGGCGGCCTCGATGGTGCCGTCGGGGGTGAAGTCCCGGCCGGCGACCAGGTCGATGACGTGGCTGCCGGCGACGTCGGCGCCGGTGACCCAGCGGGTGCCCTCGGCCACGCGCGGGTCGACGAGATACCTGATCCTGGACTCGCTCTCCTCCCCCAGCGCCGCGGGGCCGATGTAGCCCTTGACCAGCGCGGGGTGCTTGCGCAGCTCGGCGTCGTCCATGGGCTCGACCTCGATCGGCTCGAGCTGCCCCTCCAGCCGCTTGGCGTCCACCTCGCGGTCGCCGGGCAGGCCGATGGCGAGCGGCTCGCGGGTGCCGTCGGGATGGACCAGGACGACCAGGACGTTCTTGAGCGTGTCGGCGGCGGTCCACGGCCGGTCCTCGCGGGGATGCTCGGCGTTGAGGAGCGCCACCAGCGTCTCGATCGTGGGGGTGTCCGGCGTCTGCTCGGCATGGGCGGCCGGCACCCCGTCGTACGGCACGGGAGCGGGCGGGCGCACCTCGACGGCCTCGACGTTGGCGGCGTAGTCGCAGCTCGTGCAGCGCACGTAGGTGTCCTCGCCGACGTCGGCGCGGGCGAGGAACTCCTCGGACTTCGAGCCGCCCATGGCGCCGCTGGTGGCCTTGACGATCACGTAGTCGAAGCCGAGCCGGTCGAAGGTCTTGACGTAGGCGTCGCGGTGCGCGGCGTACGACGCGTCGAGGCCCTCGTCGGTGGTGTCGAAGGAGTAGGAGTCCTTCATGATGAACTCGCGCCCGCGCAGCAGCCCGGCGCGCGGCCGCGCCTCGTCGCGGTACTTCGTCTGGATCTGGTAGAGCCAGACCGGCAAATCCTTGTAGGACGAGAAGAGGTCCTTCACCACCAGGGTGAACATCTCCTCGTGCGTGGGCCCGAGCAGGTAGTCGCCGTCCTTGCGGTCCTTGAGCCGGAAGATGCCGTCGCCGTACTCGGTCCAGCGGCCGGTCGCCTCGTAGGGCTCGCGCGGCAGCAGCGCCGGGAACTGCAGCTCCTGGGCGCCGATCGCGTCCATCTCCTCGCGGATGATCCGCTCGACGTTGCGCAGCACCCGCAGGCCCAGCGGCAGCCAGGTGTAGATGCCCGGCGCCGCGCGGCGGATGTAGCCGGCCCGCACCAGCAGCCGGTGGCTGGGCACCTCCGCGTCCGCCGGGTCCTCCCTGAGGGTCCGGACGAACAACGACGACATCCGCAGCACTGACATGGGCAGAAGGCTACTGGCGGGCGGCGGCCTGCTGCGACGCGGTTGAGAGCCGAGGGAGCCGGGTCAGCCAGTCGTGGCCGGGATGCGCCCGCTCCAGCCACTCGCGCAGCCGCGCGAGGGCATCGGCGTCGAGCGTCGGCAGCGTGCTCTCCAGGTCGGCCACGTCCTTGTCCCTGCGGTGCTTGGCCTTGTGGAGCAGCACGACCTCGGGGGTGAGGTACGAGATGCCCTGCGGTGTCCGCGCGATCACCGATCCCCACGGCGCGGTGATCGCCTCGTGCCGGTGACAGATCCAGGTGTCGCCGGCGTGCCGGTTGCGGAAGACGTCGAGCACGAAGGCCTCCCGCTCCGCCGACCAGAGCCAGGTCTGATGGGTACGCCGCAACGCCTGGTCGTCCAGCGGATGCAGCACCTCGTCGTACGGCGCCCGCCACGTCCACCCCTCGCCGAAGGCCGCCAGGAGCACCGGCGCGTCCTCGGCGAGCACGACCATCTCCAGGTCCTCGTGCTCGCGGGTCTGCCGCCCCAGGGCGAGATCGATCGCCCAGCCGCCGGCGACGGCCCAGCGGAGCCCGTCGCACCCGCGGTGCCGCAGCTCCGCGTCGAGCTCGGCCGGCGCCCATGGCCGCCACAGCCGGTCGATCTCGTCGTCGGCCAGCTCGCCGAGCGGCGGCTCCACGCGGACTAGCGACCGGCGCGGAGGGCGGCGCGGATCATCGGCGCCTGGAGCGGCAGCCGGGCCAGGGCGGCGATCTTGAGCGCGGTGTTGCCGCCGCGCACGGAGTCGGCGGCCATCTTGACGTTGCCCGGGAAGACGCCGGCCAGCAGCGCGGCGCTCGCCAGGCCGGCCACCCGCCTGGTCCGAGGCGCCATCAGCCCGGCGGCGCAGACCAGCTCGGCCACGCCGGAGCCGATGATCACCTCGCGGTGCGCCGGCACCCACGAGGGCATCAGCCGCTCGAAGACCTCCGGCTTGACCAGGTGCACGGTGCCGGAGACGAGGAACGCCCCCACCACGATCTTCGCGTCGGTGCGCAGTGGAGCAGTCATGCAACCACCTTACGTACACCGACGGGCACCACCACCGGATCGGTGCCGTATCGGCCGCGGAGAGGCCGTTGTGTCCGTTCGGCTACGAGCGACTCAGAACATGATCGTCGAGAAGGTGGCGGTCTGCTCGAAGCCGACCCGGGCGTAGGCGGCGCGGGCGGGCCGGTTGTGCGCGTTGACGTAGAGCGAGACCGCGGGCGCCACCTCGGCGAGGGCATAGCGCACCACCGCGGCGACGCCACGGGTGCACAGCCCCTCGCCACGACGGGCCGGGTCGACGTACACGCCCTGGATCTGGCAGGCCCATGGCGAGGCGCAGGCGATCTCGGCCTTGAAGACCACCCGCCCGTCCTCGATCCGGGAGAACGACCAGCCGCGGCTGATCAGCTGCGCGACGCGCGCACGGTAGAGGTTCCCGCCGCCGTCCTCCTCGGGGGAGACGCCGACCTCCTCGGTGTACATCGCCACGCAGGCCGGGTAGAGCAGGTCCAGGTCCCCCGCCTCGGTACGCCGCACGTACGGGTCGGGCTCGACCTCCGACTCGCGGCCGATCACCAGGTGGGGCTGGTCCCAGCGGTACTCCCGGGGCTGGTCCCAGACCGGCTCCAGGCGCGACCAGATCGACTCGACGGCGGGCCGCGGGCCGACGATGGTGGTGCTGCTCCGGCCGACCCGGGCGGCCCGCTCGGTGAACGCGCGGATCGCCGGCGGCGTGGCCATCACCGGCACCAGGTTGGCGCCGACATGGCACATCGAGACCAGCGATCCGTCCTCGACGTACCCCCACATCTCACCGCCCAGCCAGCGCGGGTCGAGCTGGGTGATCCGGCTGCGGTAGTCGGCGAAGACATTGATCACCGGGTCGCGGCCGAGCAGCTCCAAGGCCTCGGGGAGATCCGCCGGACCGAGCACACGCACGCCGGAGGGACCGCCGCGCTGATCGCCGACCGGCTGGCCCTCTGACCTGCTCCGGGATGAGAGCACGGTGGGAGCCTACGGCAGATACGGTGACCCCATGCTGCGCACTCCCTCCCACTCGCCGCGCCGGCAGCCGCCCCTCCGTGTCGCGACGGTCGCGCTCGCCCTGGCGCTCGCCGGGACGCTCGCCGGCTGCGGCGAGACGAAGGAGAAGACGGCCGCGCCGTCGGCGGCGGTCAAGGAGTGCCGCGCGCAGTGGCGCGAGCTCGGGCAGAGCATCGTCGGGATGGATGAGGACCAGGATCCCTCGGCGCTGGCGGCACGCTGGACGACGATCCTGGCGACGGTCGACTACTACGAGAACACCGCCACCGCGGCGAAGTGCGAGGAGACGATCGAGAACCAGCGCAGCGCGATCGCGGCGCTGCGTCAGCTCACCGAGAAGCTGCGGCCCTACGACATGACCTATCAGCGCTCGAACATCGCGGCGTCGGTCGACCTCTACCTCCACGACCCGCTGCCCAAGGCGGCTCGCGACGACGAGGGCGACCTGGTCCAGCCGCAGCCGAAGAAGCTGGTGCGGGCCGCGGCCAAGGTGCTGGAGGCGTACGCCGAGACGGCCAACACCGAGCTGGGGCCCGGCTGGGAGCAGGCGCTGTCGGTGAACCTCGACGACGAGGACGCGGTGACCACGACGATCGAGGACCTGGACTTCCTCGCCCAGGACAGCGTCGCGTGGCAGCAGTGCCAGGCCGCCCTGCAGATCCTGGTGGCGGCCCAGCAGGCGCAGCAGGCCCGCTAGCCCGCGGCGGCGTACCTCCTGACGGGCAGTTCGCGCCAGGAGACTCCCGATCGCCGCCCTGGACGGCGAACTGCCCGCAACCGGGTCCTGTGGACGACCGATCGCCTCGCGCCGCCCGCTGCGGCATGCTCCGACCGTGCAGGTGCGGGAGGCGCTCGTGGAGCTCGGCGGAGTGTCCGGCCGGGCCGAGCTGATGCACCGCTGCACCCGCCGGCAGCTCCAGAGCGCGGTGAGAGCCGGCGAGGTCGTCCGGTCGGGCCACGACCTCTACTGCCTTCCCGATGTCGATGCCGGCCGGCTCGTGGCACGGCAGCTCCGCGGTGCCCTCTCCCACCTGAGCGCCGCGATGTGCCACGGTTGGAAGGTCTGGTCGCCACCGGCGTACCCGATGGTCACGGTGCCGCGATCGAGCCGCCGCGACGGGGCCGATGCCCGCCTGTTCTGGTCCACGCTCGATCCCGCGGACATCGCGCAGGGCGTCACCGATCCGGTCCGCACGGTCGTCGACTGCGCCCGCGCGCTTCCACTCGCCGAGGCGCTGGCCGTCGCCGACTCCGCTCTGCGATCGCGGCAGGTGAGCAAGGCGCAGCTGCTCACCGCGGCCGACCGGTCGCCCCGCACCGGCCGCTCACGCGCGCGCCGGGTGGTCGGGCACGCCACGGCGCAGGCGGCGAACCCGTTCGAGTCGGCTCTGCGCGCGATCGCGCTGGAGGTCGAGGGCTTCGCGGCGCTCGCCCAGTGTCCGGTCGAGGCGATCGGGCACTGCGATGTCGGCGACCCGACGCTCCGGATCGCGCTCGAGGCGGAGAGCCACGAGTACCACTCCGAGCGCGAGGCGTTCCGCTACGACTGCCGCCGCTATACCTCGATGGTGTGCGCCGGCTGGCTGGTGCTCCGCTTCACCTGGGAGGACGTGAGGCACCGCCCCGAGCAGGTACGCCGCGCCGTCGAGATCGTCACGCGTACCCGGATGCAGGACGTTCGACCCGAGACAGGGCGCGGACGCGCCCGATCGCGCGAACTGCCCGCAGGCGGGTACAACCCCGGGCGACCGGCCTAGGAGACGCTGACCTCCGCGGAGGCGCCCTCGACGGGCTCCATCTCCTCGGCCAGCCGCATGGCCTCCTCGATGAGGGTCTCCACGATCTGCGACTCCGGCACGGTCTTGATCACCTCGCCCTTGACGAAGATCTGACCCTTGCCGTTGCCCGACGCGACGCCGAGGTCGGCCTCCCGCGCCTCACCCGGCCCGTTGACCACGCAGCCCATGACGGCGACGCGGAGCGGGACCTCCAGGCCCTCCAGGCCGGCGGTGACCCGCTCGGCCAGGGTGTAGACGTCGACCTGCGCCCGGCCACACGAGGGGCACGAGACGATCTCGAGCTTGCGGGGCCGCAGGTTCAGCGACTGCAGGATCTGGTTGCCGACCTTGACCTCCTCGACCGGAGGCGCCGACAGCGAGACCCGGATGGTGTCGCCGATGCCCTTGCTGAGCAGGGCCCCGAAGGCGACCGAGGACTTGATCGTGCCCTGAAAGGCCGGACCGGCCTCGGTGACGCCGAGATGCAGCGGCCAGTCGCCGGCCTCGGCGAGCAGCTCGTAGGCGCGGACCATGACGACCGGGTCGTTGTGCTTGACCGAGATCTTGAAGTCGTGGAAGTCGTGTTCCTCGAAGAGCGAGGCCTCCCAGACCGCCGACTCCACCAGCGCCTCCGGCGTGGCCTTGCCGTGCTTGGCGAGCAGGCGCGGGTCCAGCGAGCCGGCGTTGACGCCGATCCGGATGGAGGTGCCGTGGTCCTTGGCCGCCTGGGCGATCTCCTTGACCTGGTCGTCGAACTTCTTGATGTTGCCGGGGTTGACGCGCACGGCGGCGCAGCCGGCCTCGATCGCGGCGAAGACGTAGCGCGGCTGGAAGTGGATGTCGGCGATGACCGGGATCTGGGAGTGCCGGGCGATCTCGGGCAGCGCGTCGGCGTCGTCCTGCGAGGGGCAGGCGACCCGGACGATGTCGCAGCCCGCGGCGGTCAGCTCGGCGATCTGCTGCAGCGTGGAGTTCACGTCCGCGGTCAGTGTGGTGCACATCGACTGGACCGAGACCGGCGACTCGCTGCCGACACCGACCTTGCCGACCCGGATCTGACGGGTCGGACGCCGAGGCGCGAGGACCGGAGGCGGAGCGCTCGGCATGCCGAGGGAGACGGTCGTCATGGGATCAGATTAGCCGCGTGACGCAGCGCACTACGCGGTGACCGGCGCGACGATGTCGGCGTAGATCAGCAGCACCGACATCACCAGGATCAGCCCGGCGATGGTGTAGGTCAGCGGGAGGAGCGGCGCCTCGTCGAAGTACCAGCGACCGGACTTGCCGCGCAGCCGTCGTACGCCGTTGCGCACGCCCTCGTAGAGCGCGCCGGCGATCCGGCCGCCGTCCAGCGGGGTCAGCGGCACCAGGTTGAACATGCCGACGAAGAGGTTCACCCCGCCCAGCAGCATCAGCAGCGAGGCGAGCTTGTCGCCCACGTCGATCCGCTTCTCCGAGGCCACCTCACCGGCGATGCGGCTGACGCCCACGACGCTGACCGGCCCGTTGGGATCGCGCTCCTCGATGCCGACCGCGGCCTTGGCCACCCCCCACAGCTTGGCCGGGAAGCCCACCAGCGCCTCGGCCGTCTTCACCGTGTAGGTGCCCATCTGCCGCACCGTGAAGATCGGCCCCTTGCGGACGCTCTCCTGCCGCGGCGTGATGCCGAGGTAGCCCACGGAGACGACCTCGTCGGCGTCGGCGGGATCGAGCGAGGGCAGGTCGTTGACCTGCGTGGTCGCCGGGATGACCACGGTCTCGCCGTCGCGGACCACGGTGATCTCGAGGGTGCCCTGGCCGTTGGCGCGGATCATCCGCTGGAGCTGGTCGTACGACGTGATGGCCGTGCCGTCGACGTCGACGATCCGGTCGCCCGCACGGAGCCCGGCCTGCTTGGCCGGTGACGCGGGGTCGTCGTCGGTGCAGGCCGGCGTGGGCTCGCCGGGACGGACCGCGACGACACAGTCGGCCACCCGGTCGATCGTGGTGCTGGCCTGGGGCACGCCGAAGATCGCGAAGACGGCGGCGAAGAGGCCGAAGGCGAGCACCAGGTTCACCAGCGGCCCGCCGAACATGACGACGACCTTCTTCCACCAGGACAGCCGGTAGAACATCCGGTCCTCGTCCCCCGGCCGGACCAGCTCACGGTCGGCCTCGCGGGCGTCGGCGATCAGCCGGGAGAAGGCGCCCTCCCGCCGCGGAGCGCCGTCCGGGTGCGGTGGCAGCATCCCGACGAGCTTGACGTAGCCGCCGAGGGGAAACGCCTTGACGCCGTACTCGGTGTCGCCGCGTCGGGTCGACCAGACGGTCCGGCCGAAGCCCACGAAGAACTGCGGCACCCGCACGCCGAAGCGCTTGGCCGGCACCATGTGCCCGCACTCGTGGAGCGCGATGGACACGGCCAGGCCGACGACGAAGAGCACCACGCCGGCGAGGTAGAGCAGTGCGGTCACATCTTCTCCAGCAGCGCGCGGGTCTCGTCTCGGGCCCAGGCGTCGGCCGCGAGGACGTCGTCCAGGGTCAGGTCGGTCGCCGACGAGCCTACGTCGTGCCTGGTCAGGACGGTGTCGATCATGTCGACGATGCCCAGGAACGGCAGCCGGCCGTCGCGGAAGGCCGCCACGCACTCCTCGTTGGCGGCGTTGTAGACCGCCGGAGCGGTGCCGCCGCGCTCGCCGGCCGCGCGGGCCAGGCGTACGGCGGGGAAGGCCTCGTCGTCGAGCGGGAAGAACTCCCAGGCCTGCGGGCTGGCCCAGTCGACGGCGGGCGCCGTGCCGGGCACCCGGTCCGGCCAGGCCATGCCCAGCGCGATCGGGATCATCATCGTCGGCGGGGACGCCTGCGCCAGGGTCGATCCGTCGGTGAACTCGACCATCGAGTGGACCACGCTGGTCGGGTGCACCACGACCTCGATCGCCTCGAAGGGGATGTCGAAGAGCAGGTGCGCCTCGATCACCTCCAGGCCCTTGTTGACCAGCGTCGCGGAGTTGATGGTGACCACCGGGCCCATGTCCCAGGTGGGATGGGCCAGCGCCTCCTGCGGGGTGACGCCCTCCAGGTCGGCGCGGGCACGCCCGCGGAAGGGTCCGCCGCTGGCGGTGAGCACCAGCCGGCGCACCTCCTCGACGCGTCCCCCGCGCAGGCACTGGGCCAGCGCGCTGTGCTCGCTGTCGACCGGCACGATCTGGCCCGGGGCCGCCCGCGAGGTCACCACGGAGCCGCCCATGATCAGCGACTCCTTGTTGGCCAGGGCGAGGGTGTTGCCGGCCTCGAGCGCCGCCAGCGTCGGTCGCAGCCCGACGGCGCCGGTGATGCCGTTGAGCACGACATCGGCGTCCATCGACGCGGCGTCGACCGAGGCCTCCTCGCCCAGGCCGGCGAACTCCGGGGAGAACTCGGCCACCTGCGCGTCGTACAGGTCCCGCTGCGAGCCGCCCGCGGTCAGCCCGATCACCCGGAAGCGCTCGGGGTTGCGGCGCACGACCTCCAGCGCCTGCGTCCCGATCGACCCCGTCGAGCCGAGGATCACCACATCGCGTCGAGACATGCCCTATGCCTTGATCGCGACGTACTTGGTCTCCAGGTACTCCGCGATGCCCTCGTTGCCGCCCTCGCGTCCCGTGCCGGACTGCTTGACGCCGCCGAAGGGAGCGCCGGCGTTGGAGACGATGCCCTGGTTGAGGCCGATCATGCCGGTCTCCAGCGCCTCGCAGACGCGGAAGGCGCGGTCGAGGTCGCGGGTGAAGACGTAGGCGACCAGGCCGAACTCGGTGCGGTTGGCCGCCGCGATGGCCTCCTCGTCGGTGCGGAAGGTCGCGATGGGAGCGACCGGGCCGAAGATCTCCTCGCCGAGCACGCGCGCCTCGGCAGGTACGCCGGTGAGCACCGTCGGCGAGTAGAAGTAGCCCTCGCCCTCACGGCTGGTGCCGCCGGTGACGACCGTGGCCCCCTTGGCCACCGCGTCCTCGACCAGCTCGGCGACCTTGTCCCGCTGGGTGGCGTCGATGAGCGGGCCGACCTCGACGCCGTCCTCGGTGCCGCGCCCGATCGTCATGGCGCCCATCCGCTCGGCCAGCCGGCGGCCGAACTCCTCGGCGACCGACTCGTGCACGTGGAACCTGTTGGCCGAGGTGCACGCCTCGCCGACGTTGCGCATCTTGGCCAGCATCGCGCCGTCCACCGCCGCGTCGAGGTCGGCGTCCTCGAAGACCAGGAACGGCGCGTTGCCACCCAGCTCCATCGAGACCTTGAGCACCTGGTCGGCGGCCTGGGCGATGAGCGTGCGGCCCACCTCCGTGGAGCCGGTGAAGCTCAGCTTGCGCAGCCGCGGGTCGGCGATGATCGGCGCGGAGACCTCGCTGGAGCGCATCGCGGTGACCACGTTGAGGACGCCCGGCGGCAGGCCGCACTCCTCCAGCAGGCCGGCGAGCGCCAGCATCGACAGCGGCGTCTGGTGGGCGGGCTTGACCACCATCGTGCAGCCGGCGGCGATCGCCGGGCCGATCTTGCGGGTGCCCATGGCGTTGGGGAAGTTCCACGGCGTGATGAAGAAGCACGGCCCGACCGGCTGGCGCATGACCAGCACCCGGCTCTGCCCGTTGCCGGCGGTCTTGTAGTAGCCGTCCAGCCGCAGCGCCTCGCCGGAGAACCAGCGGAAGAACTCCGCAGCGTAGGCGATCTCGCCCTTGGACTCCGCCAGCGACTTGCCCATCTCCAGGGTCATCAGCAGGGCCAGCTCGTCGGAGCGGTCGAGCAGCGCCTGGAAGGCGCGATAGAGGATCTCCGAGCGCTCGTTGGGCGAGGTCGCCGCCCAGCCGGCCTGCGCCGCGACCGCGGCGTCGAGCGCGGCCATCGCGTCCTCGGGCGTCGCGTCGGCGACCTCGCAGAGCGTGGCGCCGGTGGCCGGGTCCTCGACCCCGAAGGTCGCGCCGGCGGACGCGTCGCGCCACGTCCCGCCGATGTAGAGCTGCTTGGGTACGCCGCTCAGCACGCTGCTCTCGTCGGCCATGGATTCCTCCCTCGTCAGGTCTCGTGGACAGCCTAGGGCCGGTGAATATTCCGTTGCGCGCGGCGCTCGGGCGGGGGCATCCTGACGCCCGACCGGTTCCGGCGAGCGAAGGAGGTCGATATGTGCGTCGCTGTCCTCGGCGTGTCCGCACGTCCGACCCCTTCCTCACTCTGGAGCCACCATGTCCCACGAGTCCGTCACCGACGACTCCACCCCTGACGCCGGCATCTCTCCGGCCTTCCTCTTCGACTACCGCCCTCTCGACGACGTCGGCAAGGGCCAGCGCTTCTCGACGTACTGGGACGTCGAGCCGCTCATGCGGGGACCCCAGCCGGTCCCCGACTGGCTGGTGACCGACCGTGCCGCGGTCGACACCGAGCTCGGCATCCTCAAGACCGGCAAGGAGGCCGACGTCTTCCTGCTCGAGCGCGCGGTCCCGGCGACCGGCGAGTCGTGCGTGCTCGCCGCCAAGCGGTACCGCGACACCGACCACCGCAGCTTCCAGCGCAGCGCCGTCTACACCGAGGGCCGCCGCACCCGGAACACCCGCGACGCCCGGGCGATGGCAGCCAAGAGCGCCTACGGCCGCCAGGTCGCGGCCGGCCAGTGGGCCTGGGCCGAGTGGGACGCGCTGGTGCGCTGCCACGACCTCGGCCTGCCGGTGCCCTATCCGGTGCAGATCGACGGCACCGAGCTGCTCATGGAGCTGGTCACGGTGGACGACTCCCCCGCGCCACGACTGGCCGCCGCCCGGCCGGACGCCGCCCTCCTGGCGTCGTACCTCGACCAGATCCGCGACGCGATGGCGCGTCTCGCCGGCGCCGGACTCGCCCACGGCGACCTCTCGCCGTACAACATCCTCGCCGCCGGCGACCGCCTGGTGATCATCGACCTGCCGCAGGTGGTCGACGTGGTCGCCAACCCCAACGGGCCGGATCTGTTGCGCCGCGACTGCCACAACGTCGTCTCGTGGTTCGCCCGGCGTGGTCTGGACGTCGACGAGGAAGGACTCTTCGCGGACCTGATCGTCCAGGCGCTCGGCGTCTGAGGCCGCCCTGAGATAGGAAGGACCGCATGCGGGTCAGGGAGATCGAGACGCTGGCGGAGTTCGACCGGGTGACGGCCGGCGAGCCGCGGTCGCTGCGCGGATGGCACGTCCAGTCGCTCGACCTCACCGAGCGGACGGCGGCGCTGGCCGAGGTCGACGTGGCGGGCGCGGTCTTCCTCGGCTGCCGCCTCGCCCCGGAGGCGACCGAGGACGTGGCCCGGCGGGGAGGGCTGATCTTCCCGGCGGTGCCGGCCGTGCCGTTCGATCCGTACCGCGGCCGCCTCTACACGCCCGAGGAGCTCTACGCACATCTGGACGAGGGCTACCCGGCGACGCTCGACGCCGCGCTCTACGCCTGGTCGCGCGGCCACCGCACCCTCGATCGCACCCTGGCGGCCTCGCTGCACGACCACTCGATCGACGACGCCCTGGAGGAGTTCGTCGACGACGGTGTCAACGCTCGGGCCATGGTCGGGATCATGGGCGGGCACGCCGTACGACGGGGAGAGCCGGCCTATGTCGCCGCCGCCCTCCTGGGCCGCGACCTGAGCTCGGCGTTCACCATCGCGACCGGCGGAGGGCCGGGCGCGATGGAGGCGGCCAACCTCGGCGCCTGGCACGCCGGTCGCGACGAGGCCGAGCTGCGCGCGGCGATCGACCGTCTCGCGGTCGTTCCCGACTTCGCCCCGGACGTCACCGCGTGGGCCCGGGTCGCACTGGAGGTCCGCGCCGATCTGCCCGCCGGCTCCGAGTCGCTGGGCGTGCCGACCTGGTTCTACGGCCACGAGCCGCCGAACGCGTTCGCGACCGTCGTGGCCAAGTACTTCCGCAATGCCCTGCGCGAGGACATGCTGCTGACGCTGTGCCGCCGCGGCATCGTCTTCCTGCCGGGAGCGGCGGGCACGGTGCAGGAGATCTTCCAGGTGGCGTGCGGCAACTACTACGCCGACGCGGGCGGCGTGGTGCCGCTGGTGTTCGTCGGCCGGGAGCACTGGACGCGGGAGCTACCCGTGTGGCCGCTGGTCCGCTCCCTCGCCGCCGAGCGGGCCTTCGATGCGGGCCTGCATCTCGTCGACGACGCGGAGGAGGTCCTGCCCCTTCTGCTGGAGGAAGGCCGTCACCGGTGACTCCTCCTCGTCGGGCCGGCGCAGCGCCCACGGCTCGAGGCGCCGGTAGCCCCGGACCGCCGTACGCCGGGTGCGGCGCAGCTTGAACGCGTGGTCGCCGGCCAGCTGCTCGGCCAGCTCCTTGTCGATGAGCACCCGCCCGGGCCTGGACAGCGAGGTCAGCCGGGCCGCGATGTTGACCGTCGGGCCGAAGACGTCGCCGAGACGGTTGAGCACCGGTCCCCAGGAGACGCCCACGCGCAGCTCGGGGAAGTCCTCGTCCTCCACGTGCCCCTCGACGAGTCGCAGCGCGATCTCGGCGGCGTCGTGCGGCGTGTCCGCGGCGTACAGCACCTCGTCGCCGATGGTCTTGATGATCCGGCCGCCGTGCTGGGTGACGATCGCCAGCGCCCGCGCCTCGAACTCGTCGACCAGCCGGGTGAGCTCCTCCTGGCTCAGCGACCGGCTCTGCCGGGTGTAGCCGACGATGTCGGCGAAGCCGATGCCCTGCTCCGGCGCGTCGTCGCCGGCGGGCGGGGTGAGCAGCAGCCGCGCCGCGGCGTTGAGCACGTGGCGGCGCCACACGTAGTTCTGGACCTCCTCGATGAGCGGCACGACCTCGGTGATCACCTCCGCCACCTGGTCCAGGTCCATCTCGCGGGGGTCGACGGTCTGCCCGAGCAGGTCCAGCTGCCACTCGGCGAGCCGGGCGAAGCTGCGGCCGAGCGTGCGGATCATCGCGCTCTCGTCGTCATCGCCGACGAGGCCGAGCTCGTGCAGCCGCTGGGTCAGCCGCATCGCCTCGAGGTCGCGCTGGGTGAAGGCGACCTCGTTGTCGTCGACCGCGGTGAAGCCCAGCGAGCGCCACCGCTGCCGGGTGGTGTCCATGTCGATGCCGACGTCCTCGGCGATCTGCGGGCCGGTCAGCGTCGGGCCGCTGCCCAGGAGATAGACCTCCAGCAGGTCGATGATCTCCTGCGGATCCGGCTGCTGCCGCTCGTCGTCCCGGGCCATCACGCCTCCACGCCGCCATGGCTTTCCATCACGCGCCCATCTTGACAGGCGGTGCGACGCCCCGTGGCCCGACCGCCGGATCCCCCATCGCGATCCGGGGTGTGG
This sequence comes from Nocardioides sp., assembly GCA_044464665.1. Classification (GTDB taxonomy): domain Bacteria; phylum Actinomycetota; class Actinomycetes; order Propionibacteriales; family Nocardioidaceae; genus Marmoricola. The sequence goes on along the minus strand of JBIQLB010000030.1, from coordinate 2,482 downwards.
TCTCCTTCTCCGGTGGGGAAGCGCGTGCTCGCCGGAGCGATCGTCGTGGCGCTGGTCGCCGGCCTCGGCTGGGGCGTGTGGTGGTGGCGCCATCCGAGCCTCCTCGCCAACGCGTCTCCGTCGGGCAACGCCCTCTTCATGCCGATGCCGGTCGGCCGCGCGACCGCCTACGTCACTGTCGCCATCGGGTCCGACGCCGACGAGGTGATCGAGCTGCGCCGGATCACCGCGCGGTTCAAGGTCAACACGGCCAAGGCCACCACGGCCTTCCACATCTGCCGGCCCCACGCCGGCAGCGACCCGATCGGCGCGCTCACCGACATCTCCCTGAGCGAGTACTGCGCGCGGGTGACGCCGGTGACCGACGGCACGCGGTTCCACTTCTCGACATCGGCCCGGCCGGCGGACTACATCGTCCTGACGATCACCCCGACCGTCCCCGGCCAGGTGCACGTCGACCAGATCACCTTCGACTACGCCCGCTCCTGGAGGCACCTCGGCCAGCGCGGCACCGAGACCAGCGCCCAGGACTGGCGCCTCCGCGTCACCCCGTGAGGCCCGGCCTCACGACTCCACGGCGAGGACGTGAGGGTCCAGGCTCGGCGATCTCCAGCAGCCTGAAATCAGGACTGGCGTCCGCGACCGGATGGCCATATCGTTTACGCAAGGTAATCTTGACAGCGGAGGTCGTCATGCACCACACGGCAAAGTCTGTTCTCACTGTCATGGCAGTGGTGGCGCTCGTCTCCCTTGCGACCATGTCGCCCGCGGCCGCCTTGGGCACCATGGTCAAGTACAACAAGAACAACGTTCAGATCCGCGCGACCCCGCACAAGACGGCCGCGTTGCGGGGGTACGGGCAGAAGAGCCACAAGAGCGTGTGCGTTTGGTATCTGACGACGGGAGACAGTGTCGGCGGAAGCACCACCTGGGGATACCTCGACAACTGGTCTATCGGGGTCAACGGCTACTCACCCGGGAGCCGGATGAACTACCTCGTCAATCCGGACGGCTCGTACAAGACATGCGCTTACGTCTGATCGAAGGCGGTGACAAGATGAACTCAAAGGTCAAGACACTCTCTCTCGGCATAGCGAGCGCAGGTCTCGCAGGAGGCACGCTGTGGGTCGGCACATCGGCCACCGGACCGGCCAACGCCGCCCCTGAATCAGTCGCGACCACGACGACCTCTGCAGAGGCGAGGAAGACGAGTCCGCTCAACGACTGCCCCGCCGGAACGTTGCCCTTCCTGGACATCGCAGACAGCTCCGAGGCAGCCAAGACGGTCGGCGCGGCCACCGTCGAGGCCGCGGTTGCGAGTCTTCTCAACACGCCGGCTTCCCGGCTCGATCTCACGATCACGCCGTTGGCGTCCGACATCGACTCCGCTCCCCGCTGGGTGACGGCGGGCGACAGGACCTACATCGTGAATCCGGCCCCGGACGGCGGTTGGATCGCGTCGGAAGCAACGTTCGTTGAATGCCAGAAGCTGGACGGCGCTCTGGGCAACTAGCTCAATGACGTCGACGGCAACACTGCTGTCGACCTGAGACTGTCTGGTTGACGACGCGGTCACTCAGAAGCGGCCAGCTGCCCGCAGGCGCCGTCGATCTCGCGGCCACGGGTGTCGCGGACCGTCGTGGGGACGCCGGCGGCTTCGAGGCGGCGTACGAACTCGCGCTCGTCCTTGGGGTCCGAGGCGGTCCACTTCGAGCCGGGGGTGGGGTTGCGCGGTCGGCGCGCTGCTAGGCGCAGCCAACTGTCCGGAATGTGTCCCACCGCATGCCTGCACCTCACTGTTGGTCTTTGGCCCACCACAGGAAGTCACCAGCATGCGGGCGGTCCACGAAGCCATCGCCCGTGAGGTCGTTGAGGAGGTCATTTGACCAGACAGCAAGGCGACCGATGGTCCAAGACACGCGGTCGCTGGGAGGCAACTCCAACCCATAGACCCTCTTGGCCATCTCGGCCTTCTGCTCGTAGGTGACGATGGTGAGGAAGCGGTCGGGGTAGACCACTGACAGCACCTTGGAGAGCAACGCCTCCTTGAACCCAGGCATGGAGAGGTTGAAGTCACCCTCGATGAGGTCGGTGAGGCGAGCTTCAAGCATTCCCTCCCCACGAAGCAGGTGGTCGATGACTGCTCGCGTCTGCTTGGCACCTAGGTCGGGATTATCGTTCCAAGCGTTGTTGAAGCCAGTCATGAAGCCCACGTAGACGCCTACGTGGGAGTTGGAGAAATCCTTCAAGTCCTGTGGGTCGCAGGTGGGCAGTCCTTCTGCGCTGAACACCCGTTGGTACTTGGCCCAGAAGGGGGCGGTGCGTGGGTCAGGTTCCGCTCGCACTTCAGAGAGGAACTGTGCCTTCAAGCGTTCGGCTCTCGCATGAGCCTCTGGCGTGACGTCCTCAACCTTGGGAAAGCGTCCGCGTGCCTCCACCTCGGTCATGACGCGGGGGGTCTTCTGGTCGCGAGGTTCGCCGT
>JBIQLB010000029.1:0-46547 GCA_044464665.1 Nocardioides sp. | reverse complement strand
TCCAAGCACCTCCGGAGGTGTCCGTGAAGGACTAACCCCGACCTATATCAGCGGATCCCGAGCTTGCGCATGATCCGCAGCGTCTTGACCGTGGTGTCGACCTGCTTGCTCCAGTCGGTGTCCTCGGGGTTGCTGAGCACCTGCTTCTTGAGCACCGCGACGTTCTTGACGTCGGTGTACTTGAGCATGCCGGCGTCGCCGTGGCGGCTGCCCACGCCGGAGGTCTTGAGCCCACCCGACGTGCTCTTCTTCGACGCGTAGGAGGCCGCCAGACCGTCGTTGATGTTGATGTTGCCGGCCTCGATGCGACGGCCGACCGCCTCGGCGCGGGCCAGGTCGGTGCCCCAGATGCTGGCGTTGAGGCCGTACTCGGTGTCGTTGGCCTGCGCGATCGCGTCCTCGACGTCGGAGTAGCCGTAGATCGTGGTCACCGGCCCGAAGGTCTCGGTCTTGGCGTGGATCATGTCCGGGGTGACGTCGGTGAGCACCGTCGGCTCGAAGAACGCCGGCCCGAGGTCGGGACGCGCCTTGCCGCCGGTGAGCACCGTGGCCCCCTTGGACACCGCGTCCTCGACGTGGGACTCCACCCGCTCGCGCTGGGTCTCGGAGATGAGCGAGCCCATCAGCGGCCCGAAGTCGTACGACGCGCCGACGGAGATGTCCTGCGCCGCCTGGACGAACCGCCGCGTGAACTCCTCGCGCTTGCTCTCCGGGACGTAGATCCGCTCGATGTGCATGCACGCCTGGCCGGCGTTGAGGAAGGCGCCGAAGATCGCGCCGGGGATGACCTCGTCGAGGTTGGCGTCCTCGAGCACGATCAGCGGGTTCTTGCCACCGAGCTCGAGGGTGCAGCCGATCAGGTTCTGTCCGGCGCGGGCGCCGACCACGCGGCCGGTCGCCGTCGAGCCGGTGAACATCACGAAGTCGGCGTTGTCGACGATCGCCTCGCCGATGTCCGGGCCGGTGCCGCAGACGATCTGCACGAGACCCGCCGGCATGCCCGCCTCGTAGAGCAGGCCCACGCCGTACGCGACGTTCAGGGTGGACTTGTTGTCGGGCTTGAGCACGATGCCGTTGCCCGCGATCAGCGCCGGCATGGCGTCGGAGAGGCTGGTCGCGAACGGGAAGTTCCACGGGGAGATCAGGCCGACGATGCCCTTGGGCACGCGCACCTCGGTCGAGGTGGAGACGACCGGCACCACCCCGCCGTGCTTGCGCTCCTTGAGGATGCGCGGCGCCGCCTTGATGTAGTGGCTGGTGGTCATCGCGACGTCGCAGGTCTCCTCGAACGCCATCCGCCGCGCCTTGCCGGTCTCGGCCTGCATCAGGTCGACGACCATGAGGTTCTGCTGCAGGAGCAGGGCGTGGAAGCGCTCCATCACCTCCAGGCGGCGCTTGAGCGGCCAGGACGCCCACACCGCCTGGGCCTTGCGCGCCGCGGCGTACGCGGTCTCGACGTCCTCGGGGCTGGACTGCGGGATCTGCGCGAAGGTCTCGCCGGTGTAGACCTCGACCAGGTCGTGGTGGCGCCCGGTGGTCGAGACGACCATCCCGGTGAGCCGGTCGATGAGGGCAGGCGTGATCGAGGCAGGCAGCGTCATGGCGAAACTGTAACTCGTTCTACTTTGCCTGTCACCGGCCCGCGGCGGCTACCTGCGCACCTTCCTGGCCGCGCTCACCGCGGTCACGGTCGGCCATCCCGAGCGCCGCGCGGTGACCCGGACCGAGAGCCGCTTGCCGCGGTCCTTCGCCTTCACCTTGTACGCCGCCTTGGTCGCCCCGGCGATCGGCTTCGCGCCCCGGTACCACTGGATCCCGTAGGCGTAGCCGACCCCGGCCCAGGTGCCCAGCGTCGTCTCGAGCCTCTTGCCCTTCTTGGCCTTGCCACTGAGGACCGGCGCCGCGCTGTTGCACGCCGGCACCTGGCCGACGACCGCGCCGGTGGCCGCGACCGGAATCAGGTCTGCGCCCGAGGCGCCGGCCTCGATGCTGATGACGTGGCCCGCGTCGGCGGTCGTCGGGACGTACGTCGCACCCGAGCCACGCTCGACGCCGTCGACCTTCCAGGAGCGGGTCGGGGAGACCACCGGGAGCCAGGCGTCGGTGGCCGTCAGCGGCAGGCCGACGCCGATCCTCCCCGAGGCGCCGATGACGCCCGTCTGCACGAGCGGCTGGTCGTCCTGGCGGTACCACTGGGTCAGGAAGGTCCCGTGACCGGAGGCCGCCTGGGCGCAGACGTTGCTTCCCGCGGTCCAGACGACGCCGTCCGCGTCACGCATCAGGTACGACCCGGAGCCCGCGACCTCGGCGGCGTGATCGGCGCCGGGAACCTCCTGCCAGGTGCCGTTCGCGGAATCTCCGCTGTAGTCCATCAGCTGCCCGGTCAGCCACACGGTGCCGTCCGACTTGATCGCCAGCACGCTCTGGACGTTGCTGGCGGCCAGCCCGACCCATCCGGTGCCGTCTGCCTGGACCGGAGCCGCCGCGTTGGCCGCGGCGCCGCTCGTGCCCAGCTGGCCGTGGTCGTCGCTGCCGACCCCATAGATGCGGCCGTCCTGGGTCAGCCAGGTGGTGTGGTCCCATCCCGCCGCCGCGCCGACCACGCCGCCGGAGCTGTCCAGCCGGGTCCACGAGCCGATGTCGGCGGCACTGGTCAGGCGGTTGAGGTGGTTGTTGCCGTGGCCGTACAGCCGACCGGTGCTGGTGATCACCAGTGCGACGCTCTGGCCGACCACGACCTGGGCGGGGACGCCGACTCCAGCTCCGGTCGGAAAGACGACCGGATAGGGAGTCAGGCCATCCTGGTCGGACGGCGCGGTCGGGTGGCGCCCGGTGAAGTAGACGGTGCCGTCGGCGCCGATCGCCACGGTCGTGCCGGGCACGCCGGAGTTGGTGGTGGACTCGGCCGACACGATCCGCTGCGGAGTCACCCCGTCCGCCCAGGCGAAGGCCGTCAGCGCCGTCCGGTCGCCCGTGCCCGTGAGCTGGTGGTGGTCGTTGAGACCGGTGCCGTAGAGCCGGCCGTCGTCGCCGATCACCGTGGTGTTGTAGCCGCCGGTGCGCACCTGCGTGGCCCTCACCCCGGCCGGCAGCGGCATCTCCTCCGGATCGTCGGTGACGGGGCCGCTGGTGATGCCGTTGCCGAGCGAGCCGTAGCCCGGACCACCCGAGGCCCACACCCGCCCGCCCGCGTCGAGGAAGACCGCGTGGCAGTAGTCGCCGTCCATGGTGGTGGACAGCGGATGGACCGACGTGACGTCGACCGCCGGCGCGGCGGTGGAGCCGACCGGGACGAGCGCGGCGGCGAGAACGGTGGTCGCGACGAGGGCGAGGGGACGGCGCATGACCGCATCGTCATGTCCGGCAGGCACCGCGCGGAAGGCAACCCGCCATGGTTACGCCGAATCCCTACCCCTGTGCCGCGCGCCGCTGCCGGGGCTTCGCCGCCACGTAGCGACTGACGGTCGGATCGCCGGTGAGCCAGAACCGCCAGGGCCGGTCGGCGGCCAGCCGCAGGCCCACGCGCGGGCCGGTCTCGACCGGACTCGCCGGCTCGCCGGGCAGGTCGAGGCGGAGCTCGGGGCCGCGCAGGTCGGCGCCGTTCTGGTCGCGGGCGATCGCGAGCGCCTGGCAGAGACGGGCCGGTCCGCGAGCCAGGTCCCGGTCGGCGCTTCCTCCTCGGCTCCCCCGGCGCTCACGCGCCACCTCGATCCCCTCGACGACCTCGCCGGCGCGCAGCAGCACCGCCGAGGCGCGGCCGTCCTCGCCGGCCACCACGTTGCAGCAGTAGTGCATCCCGTAGGTGAAGTAGACGTAGAGACGACCGGCCGGGCCGAACATCACCTCGTTGCGCGGCGTCGGCCCCCGGTAGGCGTGGGAGCCGGGGTCGTTCGCGCCGTCGTACGCCTCCACCTCGGTGATCCGCACGGCCACCCCGGCGTGACTCAGCCTGGCGCCGAGGAGTCGCGGCGCGACGTCGAGCACCGGCCCGGAGAGCGCGTCGGCCAGATCCATCTCACGCGAGGCGGTCGCGGGCCGAGGAGGCCTTGGCGCGGAGCTCGTCGAGCTGCTCGGCGACACGGACGGGCGCGGTGCCGCCACGGCCGGTGCGGGAGGCCACCGAGCCCTCGACGGTGAGGACGTCGCGCACCGACGGCGTGAGCGCCGGGTGGATCTCGGCGAACTGCTCGTCGGTGAGGTCGGGCAGGTCGCAGCCGAGCTCCTCGCAGCGGCGCACGCACGCGCCGGCGACCTCGTGGGCGACGCGGAAGGGCACCCCCTCGCGCACCAGCCATTCGGCGATGTCGGTGGCCAGCGAGAAGCCGCGCGGCGCGAGCTCGGCCATCCGCTCGGTGTGGAAGGTGAGCGTGGCGACCTGACCGGCGAACGCGGGCAGCAGCACCTCGAGGGTGTCGACGGAGTCGAAGACCGGCTCCTTGTCCTCCTGCAGGTCGCGGTTGTACGCCAGCGGCAGCGCCTTGAGCGTGGCGAGGAGCCCGGCGAGGTTGCCGATCAGCCGGCCGGCCTTGCCGCGCGCGAGCTCGCTGATGTCGGGGTTCTTCTTCTGCGGCATGATGCTCGACCCCGTCGAGTAGCCGTCGTGCAACGAGACGAAGCCGAACTCCGCGGTCGCCCAGAGGATGACCTCCTCGGCGATCCGGCTGACGTCCACGCCGATCATCGCGGTCACGAAGGCGAGCTCCGCGACGAAGTCGCGCGAGGCGGTGCCGTCGATGGAGTTGGCGGTCGAGCCGGTGAAGCCGAGGTCGGTGGCCACCTGGACCGGGTCGAGGCCGAGGCTCGAGCCGGCCAGCGCGCCCGATCCGTACGGCGAGTCGGCAGCGACCCGCGCCTCCCAGTCGGCCAGCCGGTCGACGTCGCGCAGCAGGGCCCAGGCGTGCGCCAGCAGGTGATGGGAGAGCAGCACCGGCTGGGCGTGCTGCAGGTGCGTGCGCCCGGGCATGATCGCGCCGAGATGGGTCTCGGCCTGCCCGGCCAGGGCGTCCACCAGGTCGAGCACCTGCGCCGAGATCACCCGCGCGTGGTCACGCAGGAAGACCTTGAAGAGCGTGGCGATCTGGTCGTTGCGGCTCCGGCCGGCCCGCAGCTTGCCGCCGATCTCGGGCCCGACCTCCTCGAGCAGCAGCCGCTCCAGGGCGCCGTGGACGTCCTCGTCGGAGGGGTCGGGATGCAGCGTGCCGGCGGCGTACCGCTCCCCCAGCACGTCCAGCCCGCGCCGCAGCTCGGCGTGGTCGGCGTCGCTGAGCAGACCCGCCGCGTGCAGCGCCCGGGCGTGCGCCCGCGAGCCGTCCAGGTCGTAGGGGGTCAGCCGCCAGTCGAAGTGGGTGCTGCGTGAGAGCGCCTCGAGCTCCGGGCTCGGCCCGTCGGCGAAGCGCCCGCCCCAGAGCTTGCCGGTGCGGGTTGCCTCGCTCATGGTGTGCCCTTCGGTTCGTCGGCGCTGCGGTTGGCGAGCGCGAGCAGCCGCTGCGCGACCGCGTCGCCGCCCTCGGGATCGCGGGAGATCACCAGCACGGTGTCGTCTCCGGCGATGGTGCCCAGGACCGGGCCGAGCTCGGCCTTGTCGAGGGCGGAGGCGAGGAAGTTGGCGGCGCCCGGCGGCGTCCGCAGCACCACCAGGTTGCCCGAGGCGTCCGCGGAGACCAGCAGCTCGGCGCAGAGCCGGGTCAGGCGGGCCTCCGAGGCGGGCGACTCACGGCCGCCGACGACCGGGGTGCGGTCGCCGCCCTCCGCTGGCACGGCGTACACCAGCGAGCCGGAGGGCGCGCGCACCTTGACCGCGTCCAGCTCGACGAGGTCGCGCGAGAGGGTGGCCTGGGTGACGATCACGCCGGCGTCGGCGAGCAGCTCGGCCAGGTCGGTCTGCGACCGCACCTCGTGTGCGGCCAGCAGCTCGACGATGCGCTGCTGGCGGGCCCCCTTGGTCAGCGGGATCACCGGGTGATCCGTTCGCTCGCTCATCTCAGACCTCGTACGCCGTGTCGAGGATGGCCGGCCAGGCGGCGAGGAAGCGCTCGGCGTCGTCGTCGCCCAGGACGAACGGCGGCGCCAGCCGGATCCGGCGCAGCGTGGGAGCGTTGACGATGAACCCGGCCGCCAGCGCGGCGTCGGCCACGGCGGCGCTGCGCTCCTCGCTCAGGTCCAAGCCGATCAGCAGGCCGTCGCCGCGGACCTCGGCAACCCGCGGGTCGGCCCGCAGGCCGTCGCGGAGCTTCTCGCCCAGCACGGTGACGCGCTCCAGCAGCTCGTCGTCCTCGATCACGCCGATCACCGCGAGGGCGGCGGCACACGCCACCGGGTTGCCGCCGAAGGTCGTGCCGTGGTTGCCCGGCTGCAGCAGCTCGGCCGCCTCGCCCAGGGCGAGGCAGGCGCCGATCGGGAAGCCTCCGGCCAGGCCCTTGGCGACGGTGACGACGTCGGGCGGGCTGGTCACCAGCTCCGGCACGGCATGGTGAGCGAACCAGCGGCCGGTGCGGCCCATCCCGGTCTGGATCTCATCCAGCCAGAGCAGGGCGCCGTGCTCGGCGGTGATCCGCCGGGCGTCGGCCAGGTAGCCGGCGGGCGGGACGACGACGCCGGCCTCGCCCTGCATCGGCTCCAGCACGACGGCGGCGGTCTCGTCCGTCACCGCGGCGGCGAGCGCCTCGCTGTCGCCGTACGGCACGAAGGTGATCTCCCCGGGCAGCGGCTCGAACGGCTCCCGGTAGGCCTGCTTGGCGGTGAGCGCGAGCGCGCCCATCGTCCGGCCGTGGAAGGCGCCCTCGGTGGCGACCAGGTGCGTCCGCCCGGTACGACGGGTCAGCTTGAGCGCGGCCTCGTTGGCCTCGGTGCCGGAGTTGGTGAAGAAGACCTTGCCCGACGCGCCGACCAGCGCCAGCAGCCGCTCGGCCAGCTCGACCTGCGGGCGCGAGGTGAAGAAGTTCGAGATGTGCCCGAGGGTCTCCATCTGCTCGCGCACGGCCTCGACCAGCGCCGGGTGGGCGTGACCGAGCGCGTTGACGGCGATGCCGCCGAGCAGGTCGAGGTACTCCTCGCCGTCGGCGTCCCAGACCCGCGCTCCGTCGCCGCGGACCAGCACCCGCTTGGGCGGGCCGAAGGTGTTCATCAGCGAGGCGGCGTACCGCTCGCCCAGCTCGGCCTGATGGGGGCTCACTTCTGCCATCCGGCCGCCCTCGCCTTCCTGGTCTTGGTCTCGACGCCGGGCAGCACCTGGGTGCCGACGCCCTCGGGGGTGAAGATCTCCAGCAGCACCGCGTGCGGCTCGCGGCCGTCGACCACGGTGGTGGTCGGCACTCCGCCCTCCAGGGCGGCGAGGCAGGCCTGCATCTTGGGCACCATCCCGCTGGCCAGCGTCGGCAGCATCGCGGCGAGCGCCTCGGGGCTGATCTCGCCGATCACCTCGTCGCTGTCCGGCCAGTTCTCGTAGAGCCCCTCGACGTCGGTGAGCACCAGCAGCTTCGCGGCGCCGAGGGCGACCGCCAGCGCGGCCGCCGCGGTGTCGGCGTTGACGTTGTGGACGGCGCCGTCGGGATCGGGCGCCACCGAGGAGATCACCGGGATGCGGCCCGCCTCGATGACGTCCAGCACCGCCTCCGGTCGCACGCTCTCGACCTCGCCGACCAGGCCGAGGTCGATCTCCTCGCCGTCCACGACCGTGCCGGTACGCCGCGCCGTGAAGAGCCCGCCGTCCTCGCCGGAGAGGCCGACCGCCAGCGGACCGTGCTGGTTGATCAGCCCGACCAGCTCGCGCTGCACCTGGCCGACGAGGACCATCCGGACCACGTCCATCGCCTCGTCGGTGGTGACCCGCAGGCCGCCCTTGAACTCGCTCTCGATGCCCAGCCGGTCGAGCATCGCGGAGATCTGCGGCCCGCCGCCGTGGACCACGACCGGCTTGAAGCCGGCCATGCGGAGGAACACGATGTCCTCGGCGAACGCGTGCTTGAGCGCGTCGTCGGTCATCGCGTTGCCGCCGTACTTCACCACGATGACCTTGCCGTGGTACTTCATCAGCCAGGGCAGCGCCTCGGCGAGGACGGCGGCCTTGGCGGGATCGGGCCCGCCGTCGGGAGCGTGATGTGCGTTCATGAGCTATAGGCGCTGTTCTCGTGGACGTAGGCGTGGGTCAGGTCGTTGGTCCAGACGGTGGCGCGGGCATCCCCCGCCTTGAGGTCGATGGTGACGCTGACCTCGCGGCCCGAGAGGTCCACCAGCGCGGGGTCCTCGTCGGGCGTGGAGCTCCGGCAGACCCAGACGCCGTTCATCGCGACGTCGAGGTCGGCGGGGTCGAAGGCGGCGGACGTCGTGCCGATGCTGGCCAGCACCCGGCCCCAGTTGGGGTCCTTGCCGAAGACGGCCGCCTTGAACAGGTTGCTCCGGGCCACGCTGCGGCCCACCTCGACGGCCTCCTCCTCGCTGGCGGCGTGGAGGACGGTGATCGCGATCTCGTGGTCGGCGCCCTCGGCGTCGGCGAGCAGCTGCATCGCCAGGTCGGCGCAGACCTGGGTCAGCGCCGTCGTGAAGTCCTCCGGCGTGGGGGTGATCCCGCTGGCGCCGCTGGCCATCACGGTGACGGTGTCGTTGGTGGACATGCAGCCGTCGGAGTCCAGCCGGTCGAAGCTGACCCGGGTGGCGGCCCGCAGGGCGGTGTCGAGCTCGGCCGCCGGGACCACGGCGTCGGTGGTGATCACGACCAGCATCGTGGCGAGCTGCGGGGCGAGCATGCCCGCGCCCTTGGCCATCGCGCCGATGCTCCAGCCCGCGCCCTCGACCACGGTCTGCTTGGGCACCGAGTCGGTGGTCATGATCGCGGTGGCGGCCTCCTGGCCGTGCTCGCCGAGCGCCTTCACCGCGGCGTCCACGCCGTCGAGGAGGTGCCGGCGGGGGTTGGCCAGGCCGATGAGGCCGGTGGAGCAGACGACGACGTCGCCGGCGCCGATCCCGACGCCCTCGGCGACCCGCTCCGCGACCGCGTGCGTGGTCTGGAACCCCTCGGCGCCGGTGTAGCAGTTGGCGCCACCGGAGTTGAGGACGACGGCGCGCACGATGCCGTCCTTGACCACCTGCTCGCTCCAGAGCACGGGGTTGGCCTTGCAGCGGTTGGCGGTGAAGACCGAGGCCGAGTCGAAGGCGGGGCCCTGGTTGACGACGAGGGCGAGGTCGAGGGCGCCGGTGGACTTCAGGCCGGCGGAGACACCGGACGCGACGAAGCCGGCGGGATGGGTGACGGACATGCTCAGCTGCTCTTTCCAGGAGTGACGACGGGGGCGGGGACGACGGTGTGCCCCCGTCGTCGCCACTCCTCGGCGGCGTCCTCCGCCCGGTCGGTCGGCACCAGGATCCAGTCGGTGGGGTAGGTCGAGACGGTGAAGACGCTGATCTGCGCCTCGGCGAGCGGGGCCAGCAGGCCGTGCAGCACGCCGGTCAGAGCGAAGTCGAGCGTGCCGTCGACGGCGAACGCGGTGAACGGGCCGGCCTTCTTCGCCTTGGCGGGCGCCGAGCGGCCGGCGCAGACCAGCGTGGTCTCGGTGGCGGTGGCGATGACCGCGAAGAGCGAGGAGGACTCGGCCCAGGCCGGGATCTCGGCGCCGGGCGGCAGCGAGACGACGGCCAGCCTCTCCGGGTACTGGTTCAGGGTGAACGTGCTCATGGGGCCACCCCGACCGTGGTCAGCCCGGTGGTCTCCGGCAGGCCCATCGCCAGGTTGAGGCACTGCACGGCGGCGCCGGCGGTGCCCTTGGCGAGGTTGTCGACGGCGCCGACGACGACTGCCCGCCCGGCACTCTCGTCCAGCGTGACCTGCAGGTGCACGCTGTTGGAGCCGAGCACCGCCTGCGTGGTCGGCCACTGGCCCTCGGTGAGCAGGTGCACGAACGGCTCCTCGGCGTACGCCTTGACGAAGGCGTCGCGCAGGTCGCCGGCGCCGACGCCGGACTTCGCGGTCGCGGTGCAGGTCGCCAGGATGCCCCGGGGCATCGGCACCAGCAGCGGGGTGAAGCTCAGGGAGACCGGCGCGTCGGTGAGGGCGGAGAGGTTCTGCACGATCTCGGGGGTGTGCCGGTGCGTGCCGCCCACGGAGTACGCCGAGACGCTGCCCATCACCTCGCTCCCGAGCAGGTGCGGCTTGGCCGCCTTGCCGGCGCCGCTGGTGCCGGACGCCGCCACGACCACCAGGTCGTCGGTCTCGACGAGGCCCGCATCCACGAGCGGGGCCAGCGCCAGGCTGGACACCGTCGGGTAGCAGCCGGGCACCGCGATCCGCTTCGCGCCGGCGAGCCGGGCCCGCTGCCCCGGCAGCTCGGGAAGGCCGTAGGGCCAGGTCCCGGCGTGCGCCGAGCCGTAGAAGCGCTCCCACGCCTGGGCGTCAGTCAGCCGGAAGTCGGCGCCACAGTCGATCACCACGGCGTCCTCCAGCGCTTCGGCGTACCGGGCGGACTCGCCGTGCGGCAGCGCCAGGATCACCACGTCGTGGCCGGCCAGCGTCTCCGGGCTGGTCGGCTCCAGGACGCGGTCGGCCAGCGGCACCAGGTGCGGCTGCAGGACGCCGAGCCGCTCGCCGGCGTTCGACGCGCCGGTGACGGCCCCGATGCGGACGCCGGGATGGGCCAGGAGCAGCCGCAGCACCTCGCCGCCGGCGTACCCGCTCGCGCCGGCCACGGCCACGGAGATCTCGGACATATGCATGACTATACACAACTCTGCATGACTTGTCCTCGCGGTACGCCGCGCGCCGACCGTCCCGCTGGCCGCGCTCCTCTAGACTTCCCGGACCCGAGACCCAGACCCACCCAGGACACGAGTTGGCCGGAAGTCACCGCGCGGAGAAGCCCAGGAAGCCCACCCATGGCCTCACTCCCTTCGCCGTCGGCATCGCGGTCGTCCTGGCACTCGTGCCGGCGGCGTGGTTCACCGCCCAGCGCCTGACCGGCGACTCGCCGGCCCCCTCCGACTCGTCCTCCCCCACTCGTACCCCGATCCCGCCGATCTCCACCCCGACGACTCCCGCGAGCACACCCAGCCCCAGCCCCACCAAGGCCGCCTCGCTCGCCCGGGTCGCCGAGGATCCGCCGCGCCGCCTGGTCTCCGGGAGCGTGCTGGACACCGGCTTCGACAACGCCGTCGAGCCCTCCGGCGGGGAGCTGACCGCGACCTCCGACGACGAGGTCGCCCGCTGGGCCTCGCGCGGCTCACCCGGGAGCCCGGGCTCGGACACCGTGGTCGTGGTCGGCCGGATGTCCTCGGGCGCGCCCTTCGAGAAGCTCGGCGAGCTGGCGAAGGGATCGAAGGTGACCATCCGCACCGACGAGGGCGAGCTCACCTACCGCGTGGCGAGCACCGCCCGCACGCCGGTCGACGGCCTCCTCGAGGACCCGCTGCTGACGGCGAAGAAGCCCGGCCGGCTGGTGCTGGTCGGCAACGCCTACGCCCCCTCGGGCGACCGGATGACCAAGGACCTGGTCGTGGTCGCCGAGCTCAGCGGGGCGAAGGTCTCCTAGCGCTGCACCGCGCCGAAGCGGTCCGCCGCCACGGCCACGGCCGCGTCGCGGGCAGCGCCGGTCTCGGCGTCGGTGAGGGTCCGGCCGGGAGCGCGGAAGCGGAGCGCGAACGCCAGCGACTTCTTGCCCTCCCCCACCTGGTCGCCGGTGTAGACGTCGAAGAGCCGCACCGACTCGCACAGCTCGCCGGCGCCCTCGCGCAGCGCGGCGGCCACCTGCTCCGAGGGCAGGTCGGCGTCGACCAGCAGGGCGACGTCCTCCTTGGCCACCGGGAACGTCGAGAAGGCCGGCGCCGGCGCGATCCGCGGAGCGGCCTCGATCAGCGCGCTCAGGTCGACCTCGGCCGCCACCGCGCGGGCGGGCAGGCCGAAGGCGCGGCACACCGCCGGGTGGAGCTCGCCGGCATGGCCGATGACGGCGTCGCCGAGCACGATCTCGGCGCAGCGGCCGGGGTGCCACGGCGCGCGCTCGCCGGCGCGAACCTCGATCTCGACGCCGAGCGTGGCGGCCACGTCGCGCACGGCCTGCACCGCGTCGGCCCACGTCGCCGCGCGGCCCTCGCCCCACCAGCCGGCGCTCTCGCGGTTGCCGGCCAGCGCCACCGCGAGGTGCAGCGGCTGGGCGGGCACGGCGGCGTTGAGAGCCGCCCACTCCTCCGCCGAGGGGCGCCGGTCCACGCCCAGGATCGGCGCGCCCACGCCGGTCGGCTCGGTCACCACGGCCGCCTCGAAGATCGCGGCGTCGTCGAGGCCGCGGCCCACATTGCGGGCCAGCGTCTTGAGGACGCCGGGCAGCAGCGTGGTGGTCATCAGCGGCTCTTCGGTGCGCAGCGGGTTGGCCAGTCGCAGAGCGGTACGCCGGGAGTCGTCGGCCGTCAGGCCGAGCAGGTCGAAGTCGGCCTCCCCGACGAACGGGAAGGTCAGCACCTCGACGTAGCCGGCGCCGGCCAGCGTGCGGCCCACCCGCCGGCGCAGCCGCTGGGCATCGGTCAGACCGCGACCCGGCGGGGCCGGCGGGAGCACCGAGGGCACCTGGTCGTAGCCGACCACCCGGGCGACCTCCTCGACCAGGTCGAACGGGTCGGTGAGGTCGGGCCGCCACGGCGGCACCACGGCGGTGAGCCGGTCGCCGGAGACCTCGACCGAGCAGCCGACCGCCTCCAGGTGGCCGGCCGTGGCCGAGGCCGGGATGTCGATGCCGGTGACCCGCGCGGGCAGGCCGGTCTCGATGTCGATGCTCGGCTGCCCGGGGGGCGTGCCGACCACGGTGACGCCGGGGTCGACCGTGCCGCCGCCGTACTCCACCAGCAGCTCGGCCACCCGGTCGGCCGCGGCCTCGCAGATCGTCGGGTCGACGCCGCGCTCGTTGCGCCGGCCGGCCTCGGAGGTGAGCTTGTGCCGGCGACCGGTGCGGAACATCGAGACCGCGTCCCAGTGCGCCGCCTCGATGAGCACGTGCGTCGTGCTCTCCGACATCTCGGTGGTCTCGCCGCCCATGACGCCGCCGAGGCCGATGATCCCGGAGTCGTCGGTGACGACGAGGTCCTCCGGCGAGAGCGCGCGGTCGTTGCCGTCGAGGGTCGTCAGTCGCTCCCCCTCGACCGCGCGGCGGATGCGCAGCGGACCGGTCAGCTTGTCGGCGTCGTACCCGTGGATCGGGCGGCCCAGCTCGAACATCACGTAGTTGGTCACGTCGACGGCCAGCGAGATCGACCGCTGGCCGGCCTGCTCCAGCCGCTTGCGCATCCAGTCCGGCGTGGGCGCGGCCGGGTCGAAGCCGCTGACCGAGCGGGCCACGAAGACCGGGCAGCCGATCGCGTCCTCGACGACGACCGGGTAGCCCTGGTCGTCTGCCGGAGGCACCTTGCGGTCGGCGGGGTCACGGTACGGCGCGCCGTACGCCAGCGCGGCCTCGCGAGCCACCCCGCGCAGCGAGAGCGCGTAGGCGCGGTCGGGGTTGATCTCGAACTCGATGACGTCCTCATCGAGGCCCAGCACGCCGAAGGCGTCGTCACCCGGCTCGCCGGCACCGGCGGGCAGCACGATGATCCCCTCGTGGTCCTCGCCCAGGCCCAGCTCGCGGGCCGAGCAGATCATCCCCGAGGAGACGTGCCCGTAGGTCTTGCGCGCGGAGATCCCGAAGCCTCCGGGCAGCACCCCTCCCGGCAGCACCACGACGACCAGGTCGCCGGGCGCGAAGTTGTGCGCGCCGCAGACGATGCCCTGGGGCTCGCCGGTGCCATTGGCGTCCCCGACGTCGACCGTGCACCAGTTGATGGTCTTGCCGTTCTTCTGCGGCTCGGGCTCCATGGTGAGCACCCGGCCGACGACCAGCGGGCCGGTGATGTCGCCGGCGGCCGAGGTCAGCGACTCCAGCTTGAGGCCGAGCGCGGTGAGCCGGTCGGCGAGCTCCTCGCTGGAGGTGCCGTCGGGCAGGTCGACGTACTCGCGGATCCAGGAGACGGGGGCCTTCACTTCTCAGATCTCCGTTCCGAAGGCGCGGCTGAAGCGGACGTCACCCTCGAAGAAGCTGCGCAGGTCCGAGACGCCGTGGCGGAACATCAGCGTCCGGTCGATGCCCATGCCGAAGGCGAAGCCGGTGTAGCGGTCGGCGTCGACGCCGCAGGCCGTGAGCACCCGCGGGTTGACCACGCCGCAGCCGCCCCACTCGATCCAGCCCTCGCCGCGACAGGTCCGGCAGGAGTCGCTGTCGACTCCACGACAGACGAAGCAGATCAGGTCGACCTCGGCGCTGGGCTCGGTGAACGGGAAGTACGACGGACGGAAGCGGGTGGTGATGCCCTCTCCGAACACCGCCTGCGCGAAGTGGTCCAGCGAGCCCTTGAGGTGGGCCATGGTGATGCCCTCGTCGATGACCAGCCCCTCGACCTGGTGGAACATCGGACTGTGCGTGGCGTCGTACTCGTCGGTGCGGAAGACGCGGCCAGGACAGGCGACGTAGATCGGAGGGGTACGGGTCAGCATCGCCCGCGCCTGCACCGGCGAGGTGTGCGTGCGCAGCACCACGTGGTGCTCGGCCGGCTCGGTCCAGAAGGTGTCCTGCATGGTGCGCGCCGGGTGGTCCGGTCCGAGGTTGAGCGCGTCGAAGTTGAGCCACTCGGCCTCGACCAGCGGGCCCTCGGCGATCTCCCAGCCCATCGCCACGAAGACGTCGGCGATGAAGTCGGACATGAGCGTGATCGGGTGCCGGGCGCCGCGCGGCAGGTGGTCCCACGGCACGGTGACGTCGACCCGCTCCTCGCGCAGCATCCGCGACTCCGCCTCGGCCTCCAGCACGGCCTGTCGCTCGGCCAGCGCCTGGTTGACCGCGCCGCGAGCCTGGCCGACCCGCTGGCCGGCCTCCTTGCGCGCCTGCGGCGGCAGCGCACCGATCTCCCGGTTGGCCAGCGCCAGCGACGAGCGGTCGCCCGCGTGTTCGGTGCGGACGTGTCTCAGCGCCTCCAGGTCGGGCGCCTCGGCGATCGCGGCCAGAGCCGCGTCGCGCATCGCGAACACCTGCTCCTCCCCGAGCGGCGTCACTTGCACGGGGTCGTAGTCGGTGTTCGGGCCGGACATGGGTGCCTATCTGCTCGGGTGCGGGCGAGAGCAGTCTAGGAACTCGGTGCCTCCGGTCGCGAACCGGATTCGGCCTCGGGCTCGGGAGGCTCCGGCTGTCGCACGGGGTCAGGGTGGGCGACGACGCGTCCGGGCCCGATCATCTCTTCACCTTGATCACGACGGTCTTGTCCTTCGGCTGGGTCTTCCCCGAGCCCAGGTAGCGCACGGTCAGCTTGTGCTTGCCCGGCTTCAGCTTGGGCAGCTTGACGTTCTTCTTGCCCTTCTTCAACGTCGTCTGCGCGAGCTTGGTCGTGCCTTCGCACAACACCACGGTCCCGGTCGCCTTCAGTGTCTTCTTCTTGCCCTTCGCCTTCTTCTTGTAGCTCACCGTGACGACGACCTTGCCCCGCTTGTTCTTCTCGATCCTCTTCTTGGCGGGCTTGGTCGACATCTTCGCGGGCTTGGCCTTCGCCGCGGGAGCGATCCGGGAGGTGCAGACGTCGAACGGCGGCTTGGCGGGGGTCGTGACGGTGTCGATCGTGGTCGTGGCTCTCACCCCGCCAGCCCCGTCGCTCACGACGTAGAGCGGGCCGGTGTGCGCGACGGGCGCGGCCAGCGGCGTGGTCACCGAGCCGTCCACGACCGAGGTGGAGACCCGCAGCACCTTGCCCGGAGCAGGGTCGAGCCGCAGCCTCATCGCGGTGCCGGGATCGAGCATGATCAGCGCCCGGCCGGTAGACCGGAGCACGGTGACCAGGCCAGCCTTCTCCGCGTCCCGGACAGTGAGCACCGACGTGCCAGCCGCCCCGGTAGACAACCCCGCCGTAGACAACACCGCCGCTGTTGTGGCCGACGCGCTGGCCGCCGAGGTGCTGGCCATCGAGGTGACAGCGCGAGCCAGGCGTGGTGAGGCCGAGGAGCCGAACGGGTCCGGCATGTCCGGGTTCTCCTCGTCGCCGGTCTCGGTGAGGTTCAGGGTGCTGCCCACGGCATCGATGACGACCGCCTTCTCGGCGCGGCAGGCCGTGCCGGACTCGGGACTCTCTCCGAGGAGCAGCCAGTCCTCGATCTGCGCGTACAACCCCGGAGCAGCCATCTGGGACCCGTGCTCGACCGCGCACAGCTCTCCCAGGCTCAGCTTCGGGTGGGCCCCACCGATCGTGCCGGTGTCCACGCCGCCTCCGGTGGCCGCGAGCATCGTCTGCGAGGGCAACGGAACCGTGCCGTCTCCAGCGGACAATTCGATCCCGATCGTCAACGGCGTGTCCGTCCCGCCCGGCTCGAACCGCACCCGGCTGATCGTCGGCACCCCACCGCTGACCACCATGTGCCAGGGCAGATCATCGATGTCGAGCCGGTCCCACAACGCCGCATGCTTGGCCTGCGCGGCATCCCACTGCTCCGGAACCCCACCGGCCGCGGTGATCAGGTCGCGGATCTGGCCGTCGTCCAGCGGCGAGCCGACCCCCGCGACGTCGAGGAACCGCCCATAGCTGGCCGCGGGCCACAGGTTGTACAGCCCCCGCGCGGTCGCGGCGAAGCTGCGCACGTCGTTGCTGCCACCGAAGATCGTCTGCATCGAGGTCACCCGCGACCAGCCGTTCGCGATCGCGCTCTCGGTGCCGGTGAGCAGGGAGAACGCCGTCTTCGGCGCCCCCAGGTACGGCGTGCCCACGGTCGTGACCCGTTCCAGCTTGTCCCGCCGGCCCGGGTCGCTGGCATAGTCCAGAGCCAGCAGCCCGCCATAGGAATGCGCGACCAGCTGGACCTTGGGGTCCTCGTCGTCGTCGGCGAGCTCCTGGTTCTCCCGCGCCTCCTCGATCGCCTGATCGACCAACGTGTCCAACCGATCCAGCGAAGCGGCAGTGTCCTTGCGCCAGTCCCAGCCGAAGGCATAGAAGTTCTCCGGGCCCACGATCCTGGCCAGCTCGCCCATCCCGGCGCCGTAGGCATCCACCGGCCCGACACTCTCGACCACACCCGACGTGCCCGGCACCAGATGGTGCTCCTCGTCGTACTCGGCGTCGCGAGGTCCCGCCTGCGAGCACTCCGACGAGGCGTTCGCGGTGCCGTCGGCGGTCAACAGCATCAACTGCTCCTGCACCGGCCAGCCGAACGTGCCCGGACTCTCCAAGGCCCCGGTGGCGGGGGGCCAGATGCGGTCCAGGGGGCCGTTGGGCGCGCACCAGATCTCCGATCCCAGCACTCCGGGCAGGAACACCACCGGCGCGACCACCTGCCCGGCCTCCAGCATGCCCGTGCCCGACTTGGTCACCGACGCCCCGTTGCGGATGCCACGCACGGTGATCTTCGCCTCGGCATCCACCCGCCCCGTCACCTTGTACCGAAAGGCAAGCGTCTTGCTCGCCCCCGGCTGCAGCGTGCCGAACCCAGTCTCGACCGGTTCCTCGTCCAGCGGCTCCAGCGCGTCCTCCAGGGCGGGATCCTGGGTGATCTCCACGGGTCCGGTCGCCTCGACGTCCTGGACCGGCACATCGGTGACGTTCTCGACCTTGACTCGCAGCTCGAGGGTCGCGTCGTCCTCGTCCACGTCACCGTCCTGGTCGTTGTCCCGGCCGAGGACGAGCCGCTCCGGCGACTGGGCGATCGTGACGGCCAGCCCGCTCGGGTTGGGGGCCGGAACGGCCCACGACGAGGTCGTGTAGTACTGCCCACACGGGTTGGACCAGTTGGCCTCGGTGGCATTGACATAGGCCCGGGGACTGGCCGTCGACGACGGTGCCGTGGCGGTCACGCTGTAAGCCCCGGGGCCGAGCCTCGGCTGCGTGTGCCACGCTCCCGACGCCCACCATTCGTAGGTGTTGTAGAGCCCCGAGGGCCCCTGGTCATCGACCAGGTCCATGCCGGGGCTCGCGCCACTGAACGTGCTCGAGCCGACGGCATCGCTCCAGCCGACCCGGATCAGCAGTCCGCCGTAGTACATGTCGGGGAACTGCTGGCCACATGCGTGGTACTCCGTAGTCGGCAGGGTGTAGTCGAGGGTCAACCGAACCGGGTCGCCGGCCTCCCAGGTGCGCGGCGAGACCCGCAGGGTGCCGATGACGGTGTTGTTCGTGTTGCCCTGCCAGTACACGTAGCCGTACACGTAGCCGCCGTTGTCGTCGGCAGCCGCCACCGGTACGGCGGCCAGCAGACCCGCCACCAGGGCCGTCAGAGCAGCCGCGATTGCACCTCGAAGGACCCTAGCCACGCCCATCCCCAACTTCTCTACGCCCCCGGCAGAACCGCGGCTCAGTCAAGCAACGGGTCCTAACAACGCGCTAACGGACGGGCGCCGGACGGTCAGCCGGCTCGGGCCGGAAGATCGACGGTGATCCGGGCTCCGCCGCCGGGCGCGTCACCGATGAGCAGCTCGCCGTGGTGCACCCGGACCAGCCCGTTGACGATGTACATCCCCAGGCCGGTGCCACCCCGGGTGCCGTGCCGCCAGAACTTGGTGAAGACCCGCCTGCGGAGCTCCTCGGGGATGCCCTCCCCCTCGTCGTCGACGACGAGCCGCACCCCGAGAGGCCCCGGACCGGTCGTCACCCGGACCACGCCCTCACCGTGCTTGACGGCGTTGTCGACCAGGTTGGTCACCACCTGGACCAGCTTGTCGGGGTCGGCGTAGACCTCGCCGGTGCCCTCGTGCTCGACCACGATCGTCCGCGCGGTGCCGGCCCGCACCAGCTCCACCACCCGGTCGACCACCACCGGCAGCTCGATCTCACGCGGGTAGAGCGGCAGCCGGCCCGTGTCGATCCGGGCCACGTCCAGCAGCTCGGTGATCAGCCGGCTGAGCCGCTCGGAGTCGGTGCTGACCGTGGTGAGCATCAGCTTCTTCTGCTCGTCGTTGAGCCGGTCCCACTTGCTCAGCAGCGTCATCACGAAGCCCTTGACCCCGGTCAGCGGGGAGCGAAGCTCGTGGGCGACGGTCGCCACCAGGTCGGATCGCTCCCGGTCCAGCCGGGCCCGGCCGCGGGAGGAGCGCAGCGTGATCGCGACCGAGCGGACGGCCCCACCGGGCTCGCGGTCGATCTGGGCGGCGGTCAGCACCTCGGTCCCGTCGGTGCACATCCACGACTGCTCCGGGATGCCGGTCACCGTCGCCAGCCGCTGGTAGGGCCGGTTGCAGGCCACCCAGTCGTTGCTGTCCTTGTCCTGCAGGGCGAGCGCCTCGGCCAGCGGCCGGCCCACCAGCACCGCCTCGGGATCGCCGGTCAGCAGCCGGGCGGCCCGGCGGTTGGCATGGGTCACCACGCCGCCGGCGTCGGCGATCACCACGCCGTCGGGCAGCACGTCGTACGGCGCTCCGTCGGCTCGGTGGCTGTCCTGCGGCACGGGCCCAGACTAGGGGCTAGGACGCCTGGGCGGCCGCTGTCGCGTAGAGGCAGACGGCCGCGGCGGTGGCGAGGTTGAGGCTCTCGGCACGACCGAGGACGGGGATGGCGACGCGATGGTCGGCGGCGGCGGCCAGCGCCTCGGGCAGGCCCCACGCCTCGTTGCCGAGCAGCCAGGCGACCGGGCGGGCGAGGAGCTCGCCGGCCTCGAAGAGCGAGGTCTCCCCCGCGCCGTCGGCGGCCAGGACCAGGTAGCCGGCCGCGCGGGCCAGGGCGACGGCCTCGGCGGGGTCGGCCACGCGGGCGATCGGGAGGTGGAAGAGCGAGCCGACGGTGGCCCGGACGGTCTTCGGGTTGTGCGCGTCGACGCTGTCGCCGGCGAGGATCACGCCGCGGGCGCCCACGGCGTCGGCGGTGCGGATCACCGTGCCGGCGTTGCCCGGATCGCGTACGTCGGCACAGATCACCAGCTGGGCTCTGCCGATCTGACCGGGGGGCGGGCCGTCCAGGAGCTCGGCCGGCGTGACGTCCACATGACGGCAGACCGCGACCAGCCCCTGCGGGGTGACCGCGTCGGCGAGGGCGGCCATCGCGCGGTCGTCGACCAGGTGGACGGTGAGGCCGGACAGCAGCGCGGCATGCTCCTCGGCGGCGGCCGGCGTCGCGAAGACCTCCTCGACCAGGTCCCGCTCGCGAGCGGCCTCCAGCGCCTTCCAGCCCTCGGCCAGGAAGAGCCCGCGCTCGTCTCGGACACGACGACGGGCGAGCTCCCTGGCCGCCTTCACCCGTGCGCTCTTGGCGCCGAGGAGGCCGGCCGGGGTGCTCGCCCGGTCGTGGACGGAGTCGACCAACGCAGGTCTCAGGCGGAGACCGGAGCGTTGACGTCCTCGGGGAGGGCCGCCTTGGCGGTCTCCACCAGCGCGGCGAACGCCGCGGGGTCGTTGACGGCCAGGTCGGCCAGGATCTTGCGGTCGACCTCGACCTCAGCGGCCTTGAGGCCCTGGATGAAGCGGTTGTAGGTCAGGCCGTGGGCGCGGGCGCCGGCGTTGATCCGCTGGATCCAGAGCTTGCGGAACTCGCCCTTCTTCTTGCGGCGGTCGTTGTAGCTGTAGACCAGCGAGTGGGTGACCTGCTCCTTGGCCTTGCGGTACAGGCGCGAGCGCTGACCGCGGTAGCCGGAGGCCCGCTCGAGGACGACCCGGCGCTTCTTCTGGGCGTTGACCGCCCGCTTGACGCGTGCCATTTCTTCTTACTCCTTCAGATCCGAGACTTCAGCGACCGAGCAGCTTCTTGGCGCGGGGAACGTCGGCCTTGGCGACCTCGGTCGTCCCGGACATGCGGCGGGTCATCTTCGACGGCTTCTTCTCCAGGTTGTGGCGCAGGCCCGTCTTCTGGCGGCGGATCTTGCCCGACCCGGTGACCCGGAAGCGCTTGCTCGCCCCGGAGTGCGTCTTGTTCTTCGGCATCTGTCTCTCTCGTTTCTTGTCTGTCCAGGGCGCGAGGCGGCGGGCCTCGATCACCCCCGGCTGTGGGGTCTCAGGCCTCGATCTCGGGATCGAGGTTCTCGGAGCGCTTGCGCTCCTTCTTCGCGGCGACCGGGCCCGTCTGGGCGGCGGTGCGCTCGGCGCGCTCCTCGGCCTCCTCGGCCTCGCGCGCGG
Source organism: Nocardioides sp. (assembly GCA_044464665.1). Lineage (GTDB taxonomy): Bacteria > Actinomycetota > Actinomycetes > Propionibacteriales > Nocardioidaceae > Marmoricola. Next base: position 25,479 of record JBIQLB010000029.1, on the reverse strand, counting down.
CGGTGCGCTCCTCCTTGGCCGCCTTCACCTCCGCCTTGGCCTCGGCCTTCTTCTTGTGCGGGCCGATGACCATGGTCATGTTGCGGCCGTCCTGCTTGGGCGAGGACTCCACGAAGCCCAGCTCGCTGACGTCCTCGGCGAGCTTCTGCAGCAGCCGGAAGCCCAGCTCGGGGCGGTGCTGCTCACGACCGCGGAACATGATCGTGATCTTCACCTTGTCGCCCTGGCGGAGGAACCGCACGACGTGACCCTTCTTGGTCTCGTAGTCGTGCTGGTCGATCTTCGGCCGGAGCTTCATCTCCTTGATGACCACGTTGGTCTGGTTGCGGCGGGCCTCACGGGCCTTCTGGGCGTTCTCGTACTTGAACTTCCCGTAGTCCATCAGCTTGCAGACCGGCGGGCGGCCCTGCGGAGCGATCTCCACCAGGTCAAGGTCGGCCTCCTGGGCCAGCTTGAGCGCCTGGTCGGTCGGCACGATGCCCACGGTCTCGCCGTTGGGTCCCACGAGCCGGACCTCGGGTACCCGGATCCGCTCGTTGATGCGCAGCTCGGTGCTGATAGGTCCTCCTGGGTTGGTCTGCTGGGTCCGACCACACCGGAGGCGGTACTGCAAAGGGCCCCTGCGCCGACGCGCGGGAGCCCCTGGACAACGGCGCGGCGACGCACGTCGCTGCACCGGACCGGACCCGACGACCTGGCGGTCGATGCGGGTGGGAGGAGGCCTCCGCTTGTCGGATCACGGGTATGCCCGTGATCGGTCGGCGCCTACTTTACACGCAATGCGTCAATCAGTCGCATTGACGGATTACGCCGCAATGCACGATGGCGTCACATCGAGCGGGTCCAGCCCCAGCCCCGCTCGCCGTCGACCTCGACCCGGCGCAGCTCCAGGCCCTCGGCGAGCGCGCGCAGGTCCTCGCCCTCCACGGCGAACGGCACCGGTCCGGCCACGTCGAGCAGCAGCGCCGCCGCCTCGTCCTGCAGCGCGGCCTGGGCGGCCTGCCGGCAGGGCACGGAGACCGGCCTCGCCTGCGGGTTCCAGGCCCGCATCGTCTCGGTGCTGGTGAAGCCGAGGAGCGCGGTCCGGCCGTCGCGCCCGGTCAGCAGCACGGCGGCCATGTCGCTGGTCTTGTCGCGGGCCAGCCCCTGCTCGTCGTACTCGACCTCGCCGAGCACCGCCACGACCGGCACCAGCGCCCGGCTGCTCTGCACCGCGGCCAGCGCCTCTTGGAACGTGCCTTCGCGCGAGGAGTACGCCGCCAGCGCCGCGGTCACCGCGGGATCGGCGGTGCCGTCGTCGTCGGGATAGGCGGGCTCGGCCAGGGTGCGCACGACACGCATTCTCTCGCAGTGCCCTCTCCCCGGAGCGCCCGAGGTCCGTAGGCTGCCTCCGTGAGCCGTGACCTGCTGTCCACCGTCGAGCGCCATCGACTCGGCCGGCGCCTGGATCATGCCGTGTCCGGCCTGGAGGACCCGGCGACCCCGCTGGTCGTCGTCGACCTCGACGCCTTCGACGCCAACGCCGACGACCTGGCCCGCAGGGCCTCCGGCACGCCGATCCGGGTGGCCTCGAAGTCGCTGCGGATCCCCGCGCTGGTCGGCCGGGCGCTCGACCGCCCCGAGTTCCAGGGCGTGCTCTCCTACAACCTGCGCGAGGCGCTCTGGCTGGTCGAGCAGGGCGTCACGGACGACGTCGTCCTCGGCTATCCCAGCGTGGACCGCGGCGCGCTCCGGCGACTGCTCTCCTCCCCCGCCGCCCTGACCGCGATCACGCTGATGACCGACGATCCGGCGCACCTCGATCTCGTCGACGAGTGCCGCGCGGGCCTGCCGGACGCCGCGGGCCCGGTGCGCGTGGCGATCGACATCGACGCCGGGCTCCGGCTGGGCGGCTCCCACGTCGGGCCGAAGCGCTCGCCGCTGTACGACGCGCCGGACGTGCTGGCGTTCGCCCGCGAGATCGTCGGCCGGCCGGGCTTCCGGCTCGCCGGGGTGATGACCTACGAGGGCCAGGTGGCCGGCGTTCCGGACGACGTACCGGGACAGAAGCCCAGGTCGCTGATCATCCGGCGGCTCAAGTCGGCCTCGATGGCCCAGCTCGCCCAGCGCCGCTCGGTCATCTCCCGCGAGCTGCGGGCCATCGCCGACCTGGAGTTCTGGAACGCTGGCGGCTCGGGGTCCCTGGAGGCCACCGCGGCCGACCCGGCGGTCACCGAGGTCGCCGCCGGCTCGGGCCTCCTGGTGCCGGCGCTCTTCGACCACTACCAGAGCTTCCGGCCGCGCCCGGCGGCGTTCTTCGGCGTGCCCGTCGTGCGCCTCCCCGCCCCCGGCATCGCGACCGTGGCGGGCGGGGGCTTCGTGGCGAGCGGGGCCGCGGGCAAGGACCGGCTGCCGGTCCCGTGGGCGCCTCCGGGTCTGCACGCCACCGGCCTGGAGGGCGTCGGCGAGGTGCAGACGCCGCTCACCGGACCGGGCGCGGCCGACCTGCGCATCGGCGATCGGGTCTGGTTCCGGCACGGCAAGTCCGGCGAGCTGGCCGAGCACACCAACCTCGTCCACCTGGTCTCCGGTCCGGGCACCGAGGCGCGGGTGATGGAGAGCGTGCCGTCCTACCGAGGCCTCGGCCTGGCCTGGTGACCAGCCCGTGACGGACGCCGGGACCGCCGCCGAGGTCGTCCGCCTGGCCGGCGATCGAGCGCCCACGCTCGGCGAGGGCCGGCTGATCTGCGTGGACGGACCGGCGGGATCGGGCAAGACCACGCTGGCCGCGGGCATCGTGGCGCTGACCGGAGCGCCGGTGGTGCATCTTGACGACCTCTATCCCGGCTGGGACGGCCTGACCCGGATCGAGGCGCCCGTCTCGGCCCTGCTCGCCGCGCTCGCCGGCGGCCGGGCGGGGACGTACCGCCGCTACGACTGGCTGGCCGGGGCCTTCGCCGAGGAGCGCACGGTGGAGCCGGCGCCGCTGCTGGTGCTGGAGGGCGTCGGCGCCGGCAACCGCGCCTGGTCCGAGCGGATCACCGCCCTGGTCTGGGTCGAGGCCGCCCCGGAGGTACGCCGCGCGCGCGGCCTGGCCCGCGACGGGGCCGGTGTCGCCGGGCACTGGGACCGGTGGATGCACGACGAGGACCTGCTCCACGCCGCCGAGGGCACCCGCGAGCGCGCCGATCTGCTGGTGAACACATGACGACACGAGGCTGAGGACCTTCGACCCTTCACGGCAGCTGCGGCTCCTGTCAGCGTGCTGAGTCCGGCCTACTCGAGGAGGACGAGACCCACGATGGCTCTGGCAGGTGAGCTGCCGCGCATCATCCAGGGCGGCATGGGCGTTGCCGTGTCCGACTGGCGGCTGGCCCGATCGGTCGCCCGGGCCGGTGGACTGGGCGTCGTGTCCGGCACCGCCCTCGACGTGGTGCTCGCGCGCCGGTTGCAGGACGGCGACGAGGGCGGCCACATGCGGCGCGCGCTCGCCGCGTTCCCCGTGCCGGCCCTGGCGCGGGCGGTGCTGGACCGGTACTTCCTGCCCGAGGGGCGCCCGGAGGGGCGCCCGTACCGCCCGGTGCCGAAGCTCACGCTGCGGCAGGCTCCCGACCAGCAGACGCTCGCCGTCGTGGCGAACTTCGCCGAGGTCTGGCTGGCGAAGGAGGGACACGACGGACCGGTCGGGGTGAACTACCTCGAGAAGATCCAGATGGCCACGCCGGCGGCCGCGCTGGGCGCCGTCCTCGCCGGAGTCGACGTGGTGCTCATGGGCGCGGGCGTGCCGCGGCAGATCCCGCGGCTGCTCGACGACCTGGCCGCGGGCCGGCCCGGCGGCGTCGACGTCGAGGTCGAAGGCGCCGATCGGCCCCACCGCGTGGAGGTGGATCCGCGCGCCCTGCTCGGCGATCCACCGGGCCGGCTCCGGCGCCCGGTGTTCCTCGCCATCGTGTCGGCGAACGTGCTCGCGACGTACCTCGCCCGGGACCCGGCAACCCGTCCCGACGGGTTCGTCGTGGAGGGCCCGCGCGCGGGTGGTCACAACGCTCCTCCGCGCGGGCAGATGGAGCTGGACGACCACGGCGATCCGGTCTACGGCCCGCGCGACGAGGTGCGGCTGGACCGGCTGGCCGCCATCGGCGTGCCCTTCTGGCTGGCCGGCGGCCACGGCACGCCCGAGCATCTCGCGAGGGCCCTGGCGGGCGGCGCCCATGGGATCCAGGCCGGGACGGTGTTCGCGCTCGCCGAGGAGTCCGGCCTGACACCCGAGCTGCGCGCGCGGGCCCGGCGCCGGGCGGCCGACGGCACGCTCGAGGTGCGCACCGATCCGCTGGCCTCCCCCACCGGCTTCCCATTCAAGACCGTCCGGATGGAGGGCACCCTCTCCGAGGAGTCGGTCTACGACGACCGCCAGCGGCTCTGCGATCTGAGCTACCTGCGGGTGCCCTACCAGGCCCCCGGCGGCGCCATCGGCTATCGCTGCCCGGGCGAGCCGATGCAGACCTACGTGCGCAAGGGCGGCGACGCGGCCGACACCCGCGGACGGATCTGCCTGTGCAACGCGCTGACCGCCGACGTCGGCCTGGGACAGCAGCGTCGCGACGGGTACGCCGAGCCGGCGCTCCTCACGCTCGGCACAGACACCGACGGCGTCCGCGAGCTCGCGGCCGAGCACCCTGACGGGTGGAGCGCCGGCGACGTCATCGACTGGCTGACCACGGCGGTCAGCGCTTCTTCCTCTTGACCTTGAAGGAGTACGTCGCGGGGCTCGGGTCGGCGTCGCCGCGCAGCACGGCGGCGACGCTGAACGTGTGCTTCCCGGGCTTGAGCCTGTAGACGCGCCCGGAGCGGCAGGAGTCCCCCTTGCCGCCGTCCATCGAGCAGAGGTACCTGATGGCCGTCTTGCCACGGCTCTTGGTGACGCCCCGGAACTCGAAGCTCACCTTCGCCCGCTTGGCCGTGGTCTTGACGACCTTCTTCGGCTTCTTGGTGATCTTGGTGTCGATCGGGATCAGCGTGTTCTTGTAGACGATGTGGCCGGCGGTCGCCCGCGTCGAGGAGCAGGTCGTGCCGCCCGGGTCGGTGGCCGCGGCGTACACGTCGGTGGTCGAGCCCGGCGACACCACCACGGTGGCGGTCCAGTAGCGGTAGTCCCCGGGCATCACCTTGATCGTCCCCTGTGCCAGCGACCTCCCCGAGCACGCGGCGTTGTCGTAGAGCCGCAGGGCCGTGGTCGTCTTGTAGGTGTAGCCGCTGAACACCGGCACCAGGCTCTCGTTCGGAGACGCGGGCGTCACGAGCGTCACGGTCGGCGCCGGAGGTGGCACGGCCCGCGCCGGGCCCGCCACGCCGATGAGCGCCAGCACGAGTCCCGACACGGCGGCGAGACGGATCAGGGACAGGGGTCGCATGGTGGCAGTCAACCGACACCACCTAACGGCCGGCTAACAGGCGCTAGGCGGGAGTGTCCGGGGTATGCGCGGCGATCAGCGCCCGCAGGGTGCGGACGGCCGCCACCGCACGAGCGCCGTCGGTGGCCTGGATCGCGAAGGCGACGATCGAGGTGCCGTCGGAGAGGTCGATCCCGGCCCAGGGCGCGCCACGGCGCAGGTTGATGCCGAGCACCTGGCTCCACTCGTAGCGACGGGTGCGGAACCCGTTGACGACGGTGAGGCCGCTCTCCTCCGCGGTGACCCGGGTGCGCAGCAGCGCCCACCAGCAGGCGAGGACGCCCAGTCCCATGGCCAGCAGGGTCAGCCGCTGGAAGCCGGTGAAGGCGTCGCGCACCTCCTGCTCCACCGCGAACCAGCCGGTGATCACGACCGCGGCCAGCATCAGCCCGCCGAAGGTCGCCACCATGAGGGTCCCGAAGGCCCGCCAGGTGTGCGGCAGGGAAGGCAGGTCGCTCACGGTCTTCTCATTCACAGCCTGCAGGCGTGGATGTCGGTGAGCAGGATCGCCCGGGCGCCGATGCCGTAGAGGTCGTCCATCAGCTGCTGGGCGCCGGCGCGAGGCACCATCGAGCGCACGGCCACCCAGCCCTCCCGATGAAGCGGCGACACCGTGGGGCTCTCCAGGCCGGGCGTCAGCGCGACGGCCTCCTCGACCCGATCGGCGGGGATGTCGTAGTCCATCATCAGGTACGACCGGGCCACCAGCACGCCCTCGAGCCGGCGGCGGAAGATCTCCAGCCCGGCGGGCTCGGGAGCACCCTCGCGGGTGACCACGACGGCCTCTGACTCCAGGATCACCTCGCCGACGATCTCCAGCCCCGCCTGTCGCAGCGTGCTGCCGGTCTCCACGACATCCGCGATCACGTCGGCCACGCCGAGCTGGATGCTGGTCTCCACCGCGCCGTCCAGCCGGACCACCTGGGCGTCGATGCCCCGCTCCTCCAGGTAGGCGGTCACCACGCCGACGTACGACGTGGCGATGCGCTTGCCGGCCAGCTCGGCCAGCGACTCCAACGTGCCGGGCCGCGCGGCGAAGCGGAACCTCGAGCGGCCGAAGCCGAGCCGCATCTGCTCCACAGCCTTGGCCCCGGAGTCGCGCAGCAGGTCGCGGCCGGTGATGCCGACGTCGAGGGTGCCCTCGCCGACGTACAGCGCGATGTCGCGGGGCCGCAGGTAGAAGAACTCCACGCCGTGGTCGGCGTCGAGCAGGGTGAGCTCCTTGGAGTCCGAGCGCTGGCGGTAGCCGGCCTCGCGCAGTATCTCCGACGCCGCCACGGAGAGCGAGCCCTTGTTGGGCAGGGCGATGCGGAGCAGATCGTTGGTCATGAGAGGTCCTAGAGGTGGGAGTAGACGTCGTCGAGCGAGACTCCGGCGGCGAGCATCAGCACCTGTGCGTGGTACAGCAGCTGGCTGATCTCCTCGGCCGCCCGCTCATGGCCCTCGTGCTCCGCGGCCATCCAGGACTCGGCGGCTTCCTCGACCAGCTTCTTGCCGATTGCGTGCACGCCGGCGTCGAGCGCCTGCACGGTGCCGGAGCCCTCCGGGCGGGTCTGCGCCTTCTCGCTCAGCTCCGCCCACAGCTCCTCGAACGTCTTCACAGGGCCTTAGCCTAGGTGCTCGCGGCGCCTGATCCTGCGAAGGGTCGCCGCCGTGAGAAGCGCCGCGCTGGCTGCCTCGTAGCCCTTGTCCTCGCTGGAGCCCTCCAGGCCCGCCCGGTCCAGTGCCTGCTCCTCGGTGTCGCAGGTGAGCAGGCCGAACCCGACCGGCAGGCCGTGGTCGAGCGCGACCCGGTTGAGGCCGTCGGTCGCGGCCGAGCAGACGTACTCGAAGTGCGGGGTGCCGCCTCGGATGATCACGCCGAGCGCCACGATCGCGTCGAAGCCCTGCGCGGCCAGGGCGTTGGCCACCACCGGCAGCTCGAAGGAGCCGGGCACGCGGACCACGACGGGCGACTCCACCTTGTGCCGGCCGAGCGCGTCCAGGGCGCCCTCCAGCAGCCCCTCCATGACCTTCTCGTGCCAGCTCGCCGCCACCACCGCGACCCGCAGGTCGTGGCAGTCGAAGGGTCGCTCGTCGCTGGGACGTCCATCGCCGCTCATCGGATCACCTCTCGGTCCAGGCCGGGGAGATCGTGCCCCATGCGGTCCCGCTTCGTCATCAGGTAGGCCAGGTTGTGGTCGTTGGGGCGCGGCGTCAGCGGCACCCGCTCGGTCACCGCGACACCGTAGGACTCCAGGCTGGAGGTCTTGTCGGGGTTGTTGGTCAGCAGCCGCACCGACCCCACGCCGAGGTCCCGGAGGATCTGGGTGGCCGCGCCGTAGTGCCGCGCGTCGGCCGGGAGGCCGAGGTCGAGGTTGGCGTCGACGGTGTCGCGACCGCCGTCCTGGAGCTGATAGGCCTGCAGCTTGGCGAGCAGCCCGATCCCCCGGCCCTCGTGGCCGCGCAGGTAGATCACCACGCCGCGGCCCTCCTCGACGATCCGCTCCATCGCCTCCTCCAGCTGCGGGCCGCAGTCGCAGCGCGCGGAGCCGAAGACGTCCCCGGTGAGGCACTCGCTGTGCACGCGGGTCAGCACCGGCCGGCCGTCGCTCAGCGCCTCCGGGTCGCCGTACACCAGCGCGACGTGCTCGCTGCCGTCCACGGTGATCCGGTAGCCGACCGCGGTGAAGTCGCCGTACCTGGTCGGGAGCGTGGTCTCGGCGACGCGCTCGACGTGGGACTCGGTACGCCGGCGGTAGTGGACCATCTGCTCGATCGAGATCATCTTGAGGCCGTGCTCGTCGGCGAAGTCGCGCAGCTCCGGTCCGCGCTTCATGGTGCCGTCGTCGTTGACCACCTCGACCAGGACGCCGGCGGGCGTCAGCCCGGCCATGCGGGCCAGGTCGACCGCCGCCTCGGTGTGGCCACGGCGGATCAGCACGCCGCCCTCGCGGTAGCGCAGCGGGAACACGTGACCGGGCCGGGTGATCTCCCACGGCTCGGTCGCCGAGTCGGCCAGCACCCGGGCGGTGTGCGCGCGGTCGGCGGCGGAGATGCCGGTGCTGACGCCGTCGCGGGCGTCGACCGAGATCGTGTACGCCGTACGCAGCTTGTCCTTGTTGTGCGGGGTCATCAGCGGGATCTCCAGCCGGTCCAGCATCGTGGCCGGCATCGGCACGCAGATCACGCCGCTGGAGTGCCGGATCGTGAAGGCCATCAGCTCCGGGGTGGCCTTGGACGCGGCGAAGATGATGTCGCCCTCGTTCTCGCGGTCCTCGTCGTCGACGACCACGACCGCCTTGCCGGCGGCGATGTCGGCGATGGCCTCCTCGACGGAGTCCAGCCGGATGCCGCCACGGGTGTCTTCGGTCTTGCTCATCGCTCTCCCACCATCTTCTCGACGTACTTGGCGATCACGTCCACCTCCAGGTTGACCGGATCGCCGGGTTGCTTGAAGCCCAGCGTGGTGCGGGCCAGGGTCTCGGGGATCAGGCTCACCGTGAAGGAGCCCTCGCGCACGTCGACGACCGTCAGCGAGACGCCGTCCACGGTGATCGATCCCTTGGGCACGAGGTAGCGGTCCAGGCCGTCGGGGAGGCTGACCTCCACCACCTCCCAGTGCTCGCTCGGGGTGCGGGAGACGACCGCGCCGGCCGCGTCCACGTGGCCCTGGACGATGTGCCCGCCGAGCCGGGTCGCCGCGGTGACGGCCCGCTCCAGGTTGACCTGGGCGCCGACGTCCAAAGCGCCCAGCGAGGTCTTGGCGAGGGTCTCGCGCATCACGTCGGCGGTGAACGTCTCGCCGTCCTGGACGGCCACGGTCAGGCAGCAGCCGTTGACCGCGATCGAGTCGCCCAGGCCGGCGTCGGCGGTCACCACCGGACCGCGGACGGTCAGCCGGATCGCGTCGTCCTGCTGCTCGATGGCGGCGACGGTGCCGAGCTCCTCGACGATGCCGGTGAACATCAGTGGGTCCTCCCCGTGTCCGGGCCCGCGGGCGGGCCCATCGTGATCCGCACGTTGGTCTCCTCGCCGCTGCCGACGGTGGTCACCTCGCGCACTCGCAGGTGCAAGGCGTCGGCGATCGTGGTGATTCCCAGGTCGCCGACGGCGCTGCGGCCCGCGCCGAGCAGCATCGGCGCGACGTAGACGACGACCTCGTCGACCACGCCGGCGTCCAGGAACGCCGCGGCGAGGGTCGCCCCGCCCTCGAAGAAGACGTGCCGGCGGCCCGCGGCGTACAGCTCGGCCAGGGCCTCGCGCGGGTCGTGGGTGCGCAGCCGGACCGTCTCGGCGCGGTCGTTGAAGATCCGCCGACTCTCGGGCAGGTCGCGCAGGCCCATGACCGCGCGGAGCGGCTGGTGCGCGATCGGCTCGTCGTACTCGTCGCGGACGGTGAGCTCGGGGTCGTCCACCGCGACGGTGTTGCTGCCGACCAGCATCACGTCGCACATCGCCCGCAGCCGGTGGGTGTCGACGCGGGCAGCGCGCGAGCTGACCCAGCGGCTGGTGCCGTCGGCGGCGGCGCTGCGCCCGTCGAGCGTGGTGGCGAACTTCCAGGTGACGAACGGGCGCTCGTGCTCCAGGGCGAAGGTCCAGGCGCGGTTGAGGCGGCGCGCCTCGTGCTCCAGGAGCCCCATCTCGACGGCGATGCCGGCCGCGCGCAGGGCGTCGGCTCCCCCGGCGGCCACCGGGTTGGGGTCGGGCTGGGCGAAGACGACGCGGGCGATGCCGGCCTCGATCAGCGCCTGGGCACAGGGCCCGGTCCGGCCGGTGTGGTTGCACGGCTCGAGGGTCACCACCGCGGTCGCGCCGCGCGCGGACTCGCCGGCGACCTCCAGGGCGGCGGCCTCGGCATGCGGTGTGCCGGCGCCGCGGTGGAAGCCCTCGGCGATCGCGGACCCGTCGGGGGCGAGCAGCACGCAGCCCACGCGCGGGTTGGGCCCCAGCGGTACGCCGGGCGTCGCCGCGAGCTCCAGAGCGCGCCGCATCGCCCGCTCCTGAATCGCCTCCGCCTGCATCTGCCTGTCCGTCTCGGTCCGGTCGCGGGCCCTGGGACTTCGGGACTGGGGCATGGGAGGCGAGGCGACGCCTGCGGCCCGGGGCGCGCCCGGTCGTCGGCGTTGCGTGCTGCTTCCCATCCGGACTGTCACCGTCGGTCCAGGAATTTCACCTGGTCAACCGGCCGCTGGCTGCGGCCGGGTCGCGGACTGTCACCGCCGGCTCGGAGTTGCACCGATCCCAGAGCACGCGAGCTGTTCACTCGTGACACCAGGGTGCCACATCCAGGGCCGATCCCTGTATGTGGTTCCGGTCACCGGACGGCGGCGGCGCGCTCCCGGAGGCTGTTCACCATCGCGTCGGGGTCGTCGGCGGAGAAGACTGCGGACCCCGCGACGAAGACGTCCGCGCCGGCCTCGGCGCAGCGCTCGATCGTCTCCAGCGAGACCCCGCCGTCCACCTGGAGCCACACCTCCAGCCCCGCGGCCGAGATGAGCTCGCGGGCCCGCCGGATCTTGGGCAGGCACAGGTCGAGGAAGCGCTGTCCCCCGAAGCCGGGCTCCACGGTCATCACCAGCAGCATGTCGAGCTCGCCGAGCATGTCGGCGTACGGCTCGATGGGCGTGGCCGGCTTGAGCGCCATCGACGCCCGCGCCCCCTTCGCGCGGATCTCCCGGGCCAGCCGGACCGGCGCCTTGGCCGCCTCCACGTGGAAGGTCACCGAGCCGCAGCCGGCCTCGGCGTACGCCGGCGCCCAGCGATCCGGGTCCTCGATCATCAGGTGCGCGTCGACCGGCAGGTCGGTGTGGCGCATCAGACTCTCGATCACCGGGAGGCCCAGCGTCAGGTTCGGCACGAAGTGGTTGTCCATCACGTCGACGTGCACCCAGTCGGAGCTGGGGATGCGCGCCACCTCGTCGGCGAGCCGGGACAGGTCGGCGTTCAGGACGCTCGGCGTGATCTGGATACCCATGGCGCGGCAAGAGTATCGGGCGTCAGCGGCGTCGCAGCAGCGCGAGGAACATCGCGTCGGTGCCGTGGCGGTGCGGCCAGAGCTGGACGGCGCCGGGGAGGTGCGGGGAGGCGGCGTCGGCGAGCTCGGGCAGCAGCGGGGCGACGTCCTCGATCGCGACGTCGTCGCGACCGGCCAGGACGTGCAGGACGACGCCGGCGGTCTCCCGGACCACGGGCGAGCAGGTGGCGTAGAGCACGACGCCGCCGGGGCGCACGGAGTTCAGGGCACCCGCCAGGAGCGAGCGCTGCAGCTCGACGAGCCCGTCGAGATCCTCGGGACGGCGACGCCAGCGGCTCTCCGGGCGGCGGCGCAGCGCGCCGAGGCCGGAGCAGGGCGCGTCCAGCAGCACCCGGTCGAAGGTCTCCTCCCGCCACGCCGGGCGGGTGCCGTCGGCGACGACCACGCCGGCCATCCCGGCGCGAGCGGCTCGCACCGCCTGGGCGACGAGCCGGGCCCGGTGCGGCTGGCGCTCGCCCGCGAGCAGGCGGGCGCCGGACTCCGCCGCGAGCGCCGCCAGCAGCGCCGCCTTGCCGCCGGGGCCGGAGCACATGTCCAGCCAGCGGGCGTCGCGACCCTCCACCGCGGCCCGCGCGAGGGCGATCGCCACCACCTGGGAGCCGGCGTCCTGCACCCCCGCCCGTCCTTCCCGTACGGCGGGCAGGGCGCCCGGGTCGCCGCCGTCGAGCGCGACCGCGTACGGCGAGACGTCCAGCGGGACGCCGCCGAGCTCCTCCCGGGTGGCCAGGCCCGGACGGGCGACCAGCGTCACGGCCGGCCGCTCGTTGTCGGCCTCCAGGAGACGCTCCAGCTCCTCGGGCCCGCCGAGCGCCTCGGCCAGCGCGTCCACGACCCAGGCGGGATGGGAGTGCCGGTCGGCCAGGTCCATGTCCTCGGTCCACTCCGCCCACGACCGCTGCCCCACCTTGCGGAGCACCGCGTTGACCAGCCCCGAGGGCCGGTGCCCGATCCGCGTCTTGACCAGGTCGACGGTGGTGCCCACGGCCGCATGGGTCGGCACCCGCATGGAGAGCAGCTGGTGACTGCCGAGCCGGAGGGCATCGCGGACGGCGGGGTCGAGACTTCTGTCGACGAGACGGTCGATCACGGCGTCGTACGTGCCGCGTAGGCGCAGCGTCCCGGAGACCAGCTCGGTGGCGAAGGCGGCGTCGCGGGCCTCCAGCCGGGCCTCGCCCGGCCGAGAGCTACCCAGCCGGCGGGCCAGCTCCAGGTTGGCGTAGGCGTCCTGCTCGTCGACGGCGCGCAGCACGTCGAAGGCCAGCAGCCTGGCCCGATCCGGTCTCATCCGAAGTGCTTCTTGACCAGGCTCTTGGGCGCGCAGGCACGCCAGGCATCGGTGATCACCTCGGCGAGCTCGTCGCGGGAGACCTCGCCGAGGCGGGAGAGCCGGACCAGCACGGCGTTGTAGCCGTCGAAGTGGTCGATGGTGAAGAACGGCCCGTCGCCCTCGACCAGCGCCTCCTTGTCGTCGGCGTTGGCGGTGCGGATCACCAGCAGGTCGTCGTACATCTCGCCGGTCTCGGGGTCGGTCGCGGTCTTGTGCGGCTTGCGGTAGAGCACGAAGCCGCGGCCGTTCTCACGGTGCGGCACCAGCCAGGTCGGCACGTCGCCCCAGGAGGTGCCGAACCAGGTCTCGGGCAGGCTCCCGCAGATCCGGTCGACGTCCTCGGGCGCGGCGGGACGGCTCATGAAGCCGACCCTAGTCCCCCCAGCCGCGCGCCGGACTCCAGTCGCACGCCTCGGGCCCAGTCGGCCGCGCCCATCAGCTTCTTGCCGAACGGCTTGACCTCGCCCAGCCGGACCGGCGTGGTGCCCGTGCCCACGTAGACGGCGTTCTTGGTGACCTCCAGGACGCCGGGCTCCAGCCGCTCGCGCTCCACCGGCGTCACCGGGCCGAGCTTCATCCGCTCGCCCCCGAACGTGGTCCAGGCGCCCGGGTCGGGCGTGCAGGCCCGGATCCGCCGGTCCACGCCGAGAGCGGGATCGGCCCAGTCGACATGGGCGTCCTCGACGAGGATCTTCGGCGCGATGCTGATGCCCTCCTCCGGCTGCTCACGCGCCTCCAGAGAGCCGTCCGCGATGCCGTCGAGAGTGGCGACCAGCAGGCCGGCGCCACCCTCGGCAAGCCGCTCCAGCAGCTCGCCGGCGGTGTCGGTCGGGCGGATGGTCTGGGTCATCAGCCCGTACGTCGGGCCCGCGTCCAGCTCCTTGACGATCCGAAACGTCGTCGCACCGGTCACCTCGTCGCCGGCCCAGATCGAGTGCTGGACCGGGGCCGCGCCGCGCCAGTGCGGCAGCACCGAGAAGTGCAGGTTGACCCAGCCGTGCTTCGGGATGTCCAGCACCGACTGCGGCAGCAGCGCGCCGTAGGCGACGACCGGGCAGCAGTCCGGGGCCAGCGCGGTCAGCGCCTCGATGAACTCGGGATCGCGCGGGTGCTCGGGCTTGAGCACGGGGATGCCCAGCTCCTCCGCTCGCTGAGCCACCGGTGAGGCGACCAGCTTGCGGCCGCGGCCGGCCGGGGCGTCGGGGCGGGTCACCACGGCGATCAGCTCGTGGCTGCTCTCCGCGATCGCCTCGAGGGCGGGCAGGGCGACGGCCGGCGTACCGGCGAAGACGACTCTCACAGTGCTCTCCTCACAGGCCGAATCCTCCCGTCGCGTGCGGCGAGACGCGCACCTGGGTATCGGGGCCGAACCAGTCGGACTCTCTGATCGTCTTCATCGCGGCCTTGCGAGCCTCGCGGTCGAGGCGGTCGATGAAGAGGATCCCGTCGAGGTGGTCGGTCTCGTGCTGGATCGCGCGGGCCAGCAGATCGGAGCCCTCGATGCGCACGGGCTCCCCATGCATGTCGAAGCCGGTCGCCACCACCGAGAGGGCACGCAGGCAGTCGAGCGTCAGATCCGGCAGGGACAGGCAGCCCTCCGGGCCGTCCTGGGTCTCCTCGGACAGCGACAGCGTGGGGTTGATCAGGTGGCCGAGCTCCCCGTCGACGTTCCAGGTGAAGACGCGCAGACCCACGCCGATCTGCGGCGCGGCCAGGCCGGCGCCCGGGGCGTCGAGCATCGTGTCGGTGAGGTCGGTGACCAGCTGGCGGATCTCCTTGTCGAAGTCGACGACCTCGATCGCCGGCGTGCGCAGGACCGGGTCGCCGAACAGCCGGATCGGCCTGATCGCCACGTGCACTCCTCGCTGAGGTCGAAAACCCCGCCAGTGTAGGGGCTCAGGCGATCTCGACCGGGTCGACCTCGACGCGCAGGTGAACGGCCTTGCGGGCCGAGCGCTGCGCCTGCATCGTGGTGAGCGCCGCGGAGAGCTCGGCGCCGTGGCTGCGGGGCACCCGGACGACGTATCTGAGCTGCTCCTCGTCGTACTGGTCCGTGAGCGGCACCGGACCGAGCACCTCGGCGCCCACCGGCAGCGCCAGCGCCGCCAGGGCGGACTCCACCTCCTCGACGGGGCCGGAGACCGTCGCCATCCGGGAGGCCGGCGCCAGGTGGGCCTCCTGCCGGTCCGCGAGCTCGCGGCGGGCCAGGCCGGCCGGGTCCCAGCGGACCACCGCCTGCAGCGTGGGCTGCGCGGGATCGCCGACCGCCAGCACCCGCCCGCCGGGCGCGATCAGCCCGACCGCGTTGGCCCAGCGGCGGAAGGCCTCCTCCCCCGCGCGCAGGTCGGCCCGGGCCAGCGGCAGCCAGGTGTCCAGCAGCAGGACCGCGGCATAGCCGCCGACGGCGACCGGCTCGGCGCCGGGCGTCGCCACCACGATCGACGGGCGGGCGTCGACCCGCTCGACGATCCGGTCCGCCGAGGAGCTGCGCACCGGGATCGACGGGAAGGCCCGGCCCAGCTCCTCCGCCGTCCGGCGCTCGCCGAGGACCGGGGCGCGCAGCCCCTGTCCCCCGCACTCCGGGCAGGTCCAGCCGGGCGCCGGCGTCGCGCACCAGGCGCACTCGGGCGCGCGCTGGGCGGCCGTGATCCGCAGCGGGCCGTGGCAGTGGCCGCACGCCGCCGGCGCCCGGCAGCGGTCGCATGCCAGGCTGGCGGCGTAGCCCGAGCGCGGCGTCTGCACCAGCACCGGTCCCGAGGCCAGCCCCTCGCGGAGCAGCTCGAAGGCCTCCTTGGGGATGCGCGAGCCCCGGCCGGCGGGGTCGCGGGCGCGCACCGCGTCGCTGTCGCCGGAGATCGCCGCGGCCAGCCGGGTGCGGACGGTCTCGCGGGGGGCGCGGACCTCGGCGGCCCAGCCGGTGCGCAGGAGGTACTCCGCCTCGACGCTGCGCGCGTAGGAGGCGGTGATCAGCGCGCAGTCCTGGATGCCGGCGCGCAGGAGCAGCACCTCGCGGGCATGCGGGTACGGCGCCCGCGGCTCGGCGTACAGGTCGTCGCCGTCGTCCCAGATCGCCACCAGCCCGAGGTCGGTGACCGGCGCGAAGACGGCCGACCGGGTGCCGATGACGATGCGCACGGCCCCCCGTGCCGCGGCGAGGAACGAGCGGTAGCGGCGGGCCGGGCCGTGGTCGGCGCTGAGCACGACATGGTGCTCGGTGCCGATCCGCTCGGAGAGCGCGCGGTCGAGCCGGTCGAGGTCGCGACGGTCCGGCACGCAGACGAGCGACCCGCGACCCGAGGCGGCCGTGGCCACGATCGCCTCCACCAGCGGGGCCGTCCAGTCGTCACCGGGCAGCACCGTCCACACCGCGCGTGGGCTCTCCCCCGCCGCCAGCGCATCGAGCGCCGGAGGGCCGCCGGTGTACCGGTCGAGCGCGGCGGGGTCGGGCGCCACGGTCGGCAGGCCGCGCTCCGGGCTCGGCTCCTTCTCGGTGGCGGCGTGGCGGGCGGGCACGGCCAGGCGGAGCACGTCGGAGCGCGTGCCGGCGTACCGCGCGGCGACGGCGGCGGTCAGCTCGGCGATCTCCGGCCGCAGCACCGGCTCGGCGCTGACGACCCGCCGCAGCGGCTGCATCCGGCCGGTGTGGTCGGTCTCGGAGGCCCGGTCGAGGACGAAGCCGTCGACGTCCTGGCCGGCGAAGCGCACCTTGACCCGGGCGCCGGGCACGGCGGTCTCGGCCATCGACTCCGGCACCAGGTAGTCGAAGGGCCGGTCCAGGTGGGCCAGCGGCAGGTCGACCAGCACCCGCGCGATCGGATCCGTGGCGGCGGCCTTGGGCGGCTCGACCGTCTTGGGCGGCTTGGCCCGCCGCGCCTCCACTCGCGCGATCCCGGGCAGCGTGAGCTGCTCCCCGGGATCGAGCAGGGGGTCGCTCGGCTCGGTCACGGGCTCATCCAACCAGGACGGGCCGACGCGGTGATCAGATGCCGGCGGCCTGCTTGAGGTCCGCGGCGCGGTCGGTGCGCTCCCAGGTGAACTCGGGCAGCTCACGGCCGAAGTGGCCGTAGGCCGAGGTCTTGGCGTAGATCGGGCGCTTGAGGTCCAGGTCGCGGATGATCGCGGCGGGGCGCAGGTCGAAGACCTCCAGGACGGCCTTCTGGATGGTCTCGTCGGAGACGACGCCGGTGCCGAAGGTCTCGATGAAGACGCCGACGGGAGCCGCCTTGCCGATGGCGTAGGCGACCTGGGCCTCGCAGCGGCGGGCCAGGCCGGCGGCCACGACGTTCTTCGCCACCCAGCGCATGGCGTACGCCGCGGAGCGGTCCACCTTGGACGGGTCCTTGCCGGAGAACGCGCCGCCGCCGTGGCGGGCCATGCCGCCGTAGGTGTCGACGATGATCTTGCGGCCGGTCAGCCCGGCGTCACCCATGGGACCGCCGACGACGAACGTGCCGGTCGGGTTGACCAGCAGCCGGTAGCCGTCCGAGGGGATGTCGAAGCCCGCCAGCACGGGGTCGATCACGTGCTCCTTGACGTCGCCCTCGAGCTGCGCGAGCGAGATGTCGTCGGCGTGCTGGCTGGAGAGCACCACGGTGTCGACGCGGACCGGGCGGTCCTGCTCGTCGTACTCGATGGTGACCTGGGTCTTGCCGTCGGGACGCAGGTAGGGCAGCGTGCCGTCCTTGCGCACGGCGGTCAGCCGCTCGGCGAGCCGGTGCGCGATGGTGATCGGCAGTGGCATCAGCTCAGGGGTGTCGTCGCAGGCGTAGCCGAACATCAGGCCCTGGTCGCCCGCGCCCTGCCGGTCGAGCTCGTCGGCGGAGTCGCCGGCGCGCGCCTCGTGGGCGTGGTCGACGCCCTGGGCGATGTCCGGGGACTGGGTGCCGATGGCGAGCTGCACGCCACAGGAGTTGCCGTCGAAGCCCTTGACCGAGGAGTCGTAGCCGATCTCCAGGATCTTGTTGCGCACCAGCTGGGCGATCGGGGCGTAGGTCTTGGTGGTCACCTCGCCGGCCACGATCACCAGGCCGGTGGTGAGCATGGTCTCGCAGGCCACTCTGCTGTCCGGGTCGTCGGCCAGCAGCGCGTCCAGGACGGTGTCGCTGATCGCGTCGGCGATCTTGTCCGGGTGCCCCTCGGTCACCGACTCGGAGGTGAAGAGTCGTCCAGTCACATGGTTCTCCTGCGTCGCTCCGGCGTACGGCGTACGCCGGGATGGCTGTCCGGACGAGCCTAACCGACCTGTCCCGATGCCGAGACGGCCGTCTCAGGCCCCTGCGCGGGCCGACTCGGGCCGCGGCGCAGCCGCTCGATCAGGCCTCGTGGCCGGCCGGGAGCAGCGCCACCACGCGGTCCCAGATGACGTGCGCCAGCGCGGACTTGGTGCCGCGCGGGACCGGGGTCGAGCCGCCGTCGGCGCCCAGCACCACGGCCTCGTTGTCGGTCTCGCCGAACACCTTGCCACCGCCCACGTCGTTGACCACCAGCAGGTCGCAGCCCTTGCGCGCGAGCTTGGCGCGGGCGTGGTCCATCACCGACCCGGACTCGTCGCCGGTCTCGGCGGCGAAGCCGACCACCACGATGCCGGGCCTCGGCCGCTGCGCGGACAGCTCGGCGAGGATGTCGGGGTTCTGGACCAGGGCGATGTCGGGGGCGCCGCCGTCGTCGGACTTCTTGATCTTCGTGGTCTCCGAGCGCACCGGGCGGAAGTCGGCCGGCGCGGCCGCCATGACGACCGCGTCCGCGGCCGCGCTGGCCGCGAGCACCTCCTCGCGCAGCTGCGCGGTGGTCTCGACGCGGACCACCTTGACCCCCGCGGGGTCGGGCAGCGCGACGTTGGCGGCCACCAGGGTGACCTCGGCGCCACGGGCCACGGCGGTGCGCGCGAGGGCGTAGCCCTGCAGGCCCGAGGACCGGTTGCCGATGAAGCGCACCGGGTCGAGGTACTCGCGGGTGCCGCCCGCCGAGACCACGACGTGGCGGCCGGCCAGATCCGACCCGAGATCCGCGCTCGTCTGCCCGCGGGCGAGCAGACCGGTCACCAGCTCGAAGATCTCCTCGGGCTCGGGCAGCCGGCCCTTGCCGGTGTCGGCGCCGGTCAGCCGGCCCTCGGCGGGCTCGATGACCAGGGCGCCGCGCTCGCGCAGGGTGGCGACGTTGGCCTGCGTGGCGGGGTGCTCCCACATCTCGGTGTGCATCGCCGGGGCGAAGACCACCGGGCAGCGCGCGGTGAGCAGGGTGTTGGTGAGCAGGTCGTCGGCCAGGCCGTGGGCGGCCTTGGCGAGCAGGTCGGCGGTGGTCGGGGCGACCACGACCAGGTCGGCGGTCTGGCCGATCCGCACGTGCGGGACCTCGTGGACGTCGCTCCAGACCTCGGTGCTGATCGGCTTGCCGGACAGGGCCGCCCAGGTGGGAGCGCCGACGAACTCGAGGGCAGCCGCGGTGGGCACCACCGTGACGTCGTACGCGCCGGGGCCGGCCTCCTTGAGCAGTCGCAGCAGGGAGCAGGCCTTGTACGCAGCGATCCCGCCGCTCACGCCGAGAACGACGTGGGGGCGGGATCGTGGGGTGGCGTCCACCGGATCGGCCGGGTCAGGCGGTCGCAGTCTCCGCTGCGACCTCGCTGCCGTCGATGTCCTCACAGGTGAGCAGGTCCTCGTTGATCTCGCGCAGCGCGATCGACAGCGGCTTCTCCTGCACGTGGGTCTCCACCAGCGGGCCGACGTACTCCAGCAGGCCCTCGCCGAGCTGGGAGTAGTACGCATTGATCTGCCGCGCGCGCTTGGCGCTGTAGAGCACCAGCTTGTACTTGGAGTCGGTCTTGGTCAGCAGGTCGTCGATCGGGGGGTTGGTGATCCCCTCGGCGACGGGGCGGGACACGCTCATGGAGCCTCACAGTTCGGTGGCGAGTACGACGGTCCTGGACATCGGGCGCGCGGGATGTGCAGCGCCGTCAGGACCGCATCAACTCTACCAACTCCTCGCCGGCAGCGGGAATCGTGCGGTTGACGATGGTGGCGTCGAACTCGCTCTCCGCGGCCAGCTCGGCGCGGGCGGTCTCCAGCCGGCGCTCCCGCTCGGCCTCGGTCTCGGTCCCCCGCCCGACCAGGCGGCTGACCAGCTCGTCCCAGGTCGGCGGGGCCAGGAAGACGAAGCGCGCCTCCGGCATGGTCTCGCGCACCTGCCGGGCGCCCTGCAGGTCGATCTCCAGCAGGGCCGGCCGATCCTCGGCCAGTGCCCGCAGCACGGGCTCCCGCGGCGTGCCGTACCGCGCCTGCTGGTGGACCACCGCCCACTCCAGCAGCTCGCCCCCGGCGACCATCCGGTCGAACTCCTCGTCGCTGACGAAGTGGTAGTGCTGGCCGTCGACCTCGCCGGGACGCCGGGCGCGGGTGGTCACCGAGACCGAGATCCAGACCTCCGGGTGATGCTCGCGCAGCCAGGCGACGACGGTGCCCTTGCCCACGGCCGTCGGGCCGGCGAGCACGGTGAGGCGTGCGGTCACTCCTCGATCAGTCCTGGCCGGGGAACTCGGCGACCAGAGCGGCGATCTGCTTGGCGCCGAGGCCGCGGACGCGCCGGCTCTCGGAGATCTTCAGTCGCTCCATGACCTGGGCGGCACGGACCTTGCCCAGGCCCGGCATCGACTGCAGCAGCTCGCTGACGCGCATCTTGCCGATGACCTCGTTGCGCTCGCCCTCGGCGAGCACCTCGGCGATGGTGGCACCGGAGTGCTTGAGCCGGTTCTTCACCGCGGCACGCTCCCGGCGGGACGCCGCGGCCTTGTCCAGCGCGGCCTGGCGCTGCTCAGGGGTGAGAGGTGGCAGGGCCACGGCTGACGACCTCGACTTTCGACGGGAGGAGCACGGCAACCACGAAATCTAGTCACCGGCAGGACGCCGCCGCAATGCGGGTCGCCCCTAGTCTGGGGAGGTGGCGCGACTTCGGCTCGAACGGCACCTGCTGCGGGCCCGCGACCACGTCGACGCGCACTACGCCGATCCCATCCAGGTGGCCGATCTGGCCCGTGCCGCCGGGTTCAGCCCGGCTCACTTCAGCCGGGAGTTCAAGCGGGCCTTCGGGGAGAGTCCGCACGCCTATCTGCTGACCCGGCGGCTGGAGCGTGCCGCGGCGCTGCTGCGCAACACCGACCACACCGTCGCTCGCGTCTGCGTCGAGGTCGGCTGGTCCAGCGTCGGCTCGTTCACCACGACGTTCCGGCGCGTGCACGGGCTCACGCCGCTGGAGTACCGCGCCGCGTTCCCGCCGGCCAGCCGGCACCTGCGGATCCCGGGGTGCGTGGTACGGGAGTACAGCCGGCCGCCGAACCGCACGTTTCGAGAAGACCGGAGATCCGTGGGGCCGTAGCGTCGTGGTGACGACAAGGAGGCTCCATGATCAGGATCGCCAACGCGCAGTTCTGGGTACACGACCAGGACGAGGCGCTCGACTTCTACACACGCACGCTCGGCTGGGAGGTGCGCTCGGACGTGACCATGGAGGCGTGGCAGTTCCGCTGGCTGGTGGTGGGGCCGGCCGGGCAGCCCGACGTCGGGCTGGTGCTGATGCCGGTGCCGTCGCCGCCGATGCTGGACGCCGAGTCCAGCAGCCGGCTCGGCGAGCTGGTGGCGAAGGGCGCCGGCGGGACGCTCTTCCTGGAGACCGACGACTGCCAGGCGGCGTACGACGAGCTGTCGGCGCGCGGCGTCGTCTTCAACGACCCGCCCACTCCCCAGCCCTACGGCATCGACACGTCCTTCCGCGACCCCTCGGGCAACAACGTCCGCCTCACCCAGGTCCTCGAGTTCTCCCCCGGCCGCGCCTGAGCCGCTAGCCCAGGCCGATCTGGACCTTGCAGACGTCGGCGGCCTGCTGGCCGATGCCGTTGGTGGCGTCGGCGACGTCGGGGGCGGCGAGGAGGGAGGCGGCCTGGGCGACGGCGGCGCGCTGCGTGTCGTCGAGGCCGGCGAGGTCGGGGGCGCCGCGGAACTCCGCGGGGTCGATGCCGGCCTTGTCAAGGGCCACGGCGAAGGCGTCGAGGGCGGAGAGCAGCGTCTGCCACTCGTCGGTCAGGTCGTCGGGCGCCTTGCCGGCCAGCTGACGCAGCAGCGGGCGCTGGGCCAGCAGCCCGGCGGGGTCGTCGGCCATCTCGGCGAAGGCGGGCTGAGCCTCCTTGAGCGCGCGGCAGTACGGCTCGGAGGTGTCGCCGCAGGCGGTGAGCCCCAGCCCGAGAGCGGCGGCGAGCGCCATCGCGGCGAGGGTGCGGATCATGCGCCGATCATGCCTGGACGACCCTGGCGAACGTCTCCGCCGAGCGCCGCGCGGCATCGGCCAGCGAGCGCGCGTCCGGTCCCGCGCCGAGGATCTCCCGCGAGCTGGTGGGCAGCACCAGGTCGAGCACGCCGGCGAAGATGCGGCGTACCGTCTCGGCGTCGCCGCCCTGGGCGCCCACGCCCGGGGCCAGGATCGGCCCGCCGATGGCGAGGTTCTCCGTGGTGCCGCCGATCGTCGCGCCGACCACCGCGCCGAAGGAGCCCATCGGGCCGGAGCCGGCATTGAGCTCACGCAGCGCGTCGAGGACCGCGCCGGCGACCGTGCGCCCGTCGGCCATGACCGCGTGCTGGAGTGGCGGCGCCTCGGGGTTGGAGGTCAGCGCGAGCGCGAGAATGCCGGCCCCGTTGGCGCGGGCCAGGTCGACCATCGGGTCGAGGCTGCCGACGCCGAGGTAGGGGCTGGCGGTGATGCAGTCGACGGCCAGCGGCGAGCCCTGGTGCAGATAGGCCTCGGCGTACGCCGCCGCGGTGGACCCGATGTCGCCCCGCTTGACGTCCAGGATCACCAGCGCGCCGGCCTCCCGGCTGATCGCGATGGTGCGCTCCAGGACCGCGATCCCGGCCGAGCCGAACCGCTCGAAGAACGCCGACTGCGGCTTGACCGCCGCGACGACCGGCGCCAGCGCCTCGGCCGCGCCGAGAGCGAACCGCTCCAGGCCGGCGGGCGTGTCCGGCAGCCCCCAGTCGCCCAGCAGCGAGGCGTGCGGGTCGATGCCGGCGCAGAACGGCCCCCGCGTGTCCATGGCGGCCCGCAGGCGCTTCCCGAACGGCTCCATCACTTCCCCTTCCCGGCCAACGCCCGGTTGATCCGTCGCGGCCACAGCGGGCCCTCGTAGATGAAGGCGGTGTAGGCCTGCAGCAGGTCGGCGCCCGCGTCGAGCCTCGCCCGCGCGTCCTCGGCCGAGCCGATCCCGCCGACGCCGATCAGCGCCAGGTCGCCGACGCGCCCGCGCAGCAGCCCCATGACCTCCTGGGCGCGCTCCTTCAGCGGCGCGCCCGAGAGCCCTCCGCCGCCGGCCGCCTCGACCTGCGCCGACGTCGAGACCAGTCCCTCGCGGCTGATCGTGGTGTTGGTCGCGATGATCCCGTCGAGCTCCAGCGCGACCGCCAGGTCCGCGACGGCGAGGACGTCCTCGTCGCTGAGATCGGGCGCGATCTTGACGACCAGCGGCAGGTGCCGGTCCGCGACGACCTCGTCGGCCCGCAGTCGTACGGCGCGCAGCAGCGGCTCCAGCTTCTCCACGGCCTGCAGGTCGCGCAGGCCGGGCGTGTTCGGCGAGGAGACGTTGACTACCAGATAGTCGGCGTACGGCGCGAGATGGGTGACCGACTTCTGGTAGTCGGCGATCACCGCGTCCTGGTCGTTCTCCGGCACCACCTTGGTCTTGCCGATGTTGACGCCGAGGACCGGACCGCGCCGGCCCTTGAGCCGCCGCCGGCGCGCAGCCAGGCGGGCGCCCACGACCTCGGAGCCGTCGTTGTTGAAGCCCATCCGGTTGATCACCGCGCGGTCGGCGGGGAGCCGCATCAGCCTCGGCCGCGGGTTGCCCGGCTGCGCCTCGCCGGTCACCGTGCCGATCTCGACGAAGCCGAAGCCCAGCCCGGCCAGGGAGTCGATCGCCACGGCGTTCTTGTCGAACCCGGCAGCCAGCCCGAGGGCGCTGGGGAACTCGATCCCCATGACCGTCCGGGGGCTGGATGGCGCCGGCCAGCGGCTCAGCACCGGGCGGGCGGCCCGGATGGCCGACATGGCCGTGTGGTGGGCGCTCTCGGCGTCGACGCGGACCAGGGCGCGGTCGAAGAGGAGCCGGTAGGGACTGTTGGCGCTCCGAGTGGCTCGCTCGCTCCGCTCGCTCATGCGCTCCCCTCCCGCGCGGCGGCGGCCGCCGCCCACTCCTGCAGCGAGCGCACGCCGATGCTCCCCGAGCGCAGCGCCTCGATGCCCTGCACGGCGGCGGCGAGCCCCTGGACCGTGGTGATCGACGGGATGCCCGCCCACACCGCGGCGGTGCGGATCTCGTAGCCGTCCATGCGCGAGTCTCCGCCCGGCGTGCTGCCGCCCGGGGTGTTCACCACCAGGTCGACCAGGCCGTCGTGGATCACCTGGACGCTGGTCGGCTGGCCGTCGGGTCCAGGGCCCTCGAAGTGCTTGCGCACCACGGTGGCCTTGATCCCGTTGCGGCGTAGCACCTCGGCGGTGCCGCGCGAGGCGAGGATCTCGAAGCCGGCTTCGGCCAGCACCTTGATCGGGAAGATCATCGTGCGCTTGTCGCGGTTGGCCATGCTCACGAAGACCTTGCCGGAGGTCGGCAGCGGGCCGTACGCCGCGGTCTGCGACTTGGCGAACGCCGTGCCGAAGTCGGCGTCGAAGCCCATCACCTCGCCGGTCGACTTCATCTCCGGGCCCAGGACCGTGTCCACGAAGGCGCCCTCGGTGGTGCGGAACCGGTTGAACGGCATCACCGCCTCCTTGACCGCGATCGGCGCGTCACCGGGCAGGTCTCCCCCGTCGCGCTCCGGGAGCACACCGGCCGCGCGCAGCGAGGCGATCGACTCACCCAGCATCACGCGGGCCGCGGCCTTGGCCAGCGGCGTCGCCGTCGCCTTGGAGACGAACGGGACCGTCCGGCTGGCGCGCGGGTTGGCCTCCAGGACGTAGAGCACGTCGGCACCCAGGGCGAACTGGATGTTGAGCAGACCGACCACGCCGATGCCGCGCGCGATCGCCTCGGTGGCCTTGCGGATCCGCTGGATCTCGGCGGCCCCGAGGGTGATCGGCGGCAGCGCGCACGAGGAGTCGCCGGAGTGGATGCCGGCCTCCTCGATGTGCTCCATCACGCCGCCCAGGAAGAGATCCGTGCCGTCGTAGAGCGCATCCACGTCGATCTCGACCGCGTCGTCGATGAACCGGTCGACCAGGACCGGCCGGTCGGGGCTGATCTCGGTCGCGGCCTCGATGTAGGCACGCAGCGCGTCGTCGCCGTACACGATCTGCATGCCCCGGCCGCCCAGGACGTACGACGGCCGCACCAGCACCGGATAGCCGATCTCGGCGGCGATCTCGCGCGCCTCGGAGAAGGAGCTCGCCGTGCCGTGCTTCGGCGCGACCAGGCCCGCCTCCTTGAGCAGCCGCCCGAAGGCGCCGCGCTCCTCGGCCAGCTCGATCGCCTCGGGCGTGGTGCCCACGATCGGCACGCCCGCGTCCTCCAGCCCCTGCGCGAGACCCAGCGGGGTCTGGCCGCCGAGCTGGCAGATGACGCCGGCCACCGGGCCGGCCTGCTGCTCGGCGTGGACCACCTCGAGCACGTCCTCCAGCGTCAACGGCTCGAAGTAGAGCCGGTCGGAGGTGTCGTAGTCGGTCGAGACCGTCTCGGG
>JBIQLB010000028.1:0-48715 GCA_044464665.1 Nocardioides sp. | reverse complement strand
GATTCTCCTTCAGGGACTGACTAAACGTCCCTGCCAGAAATCCTGACGCGCGACATGTTCAACCAAGCCTTCTTCGAGAAGATCCTGATCCTGCCCGACGACAACGACCGCGTCGGCGTCCGACTCGAAGCCGAACTCGCAGAACCGTTCGACACCCTGCTCACCAAAGCGAAGGGGTCCGCTGGCGATGCCAGCGGACCCCTTCGTCAATCTTCAAACCACTCATCGGCGCTTACTCAATCCATTTGTTTGAGTAAGGACACCGTGGTGGAGCTGAGGGGATTCGAACCCCTGACCCCTTGCATGCCATGCAAGTGCGCTACCAACTGCGCCACAGCCCCATTGCCCTCGGTGACCCGCTGGCAACCTGCCGAATACTAGCCAACCGGCGAGTCCGATGTGAAATCGGGGTCGTGGGCGGCGGGGTGGGCGGTCTCGTTGTACGACGCGAGGCGGAGACCGCGGTCGTGGGGGGCGTCCTCGACGACGGCCCAGCCGCAGTTGTCCAGGGGCTTGAGGTGCCCGGCCTGCTCCTCGGGCCAGCCGAGCAGGGCGACCAGGCAGGTGCGCAGGGCGGCTCCGTGGGAGACGACGAGGGTGGTGCCGCCGGGGGGCGTGACGGCGTGGATCTCGCGCAGGGCGGGCGCCATCCGGGCGACGACGTCGGCGGGGGTCTCGGCGCCGGCGACGTGGCCGACGATGTGCCCGGCCCGCCATGCCGCATGGGCCTCCGGGAGACGCTCGGCGAACTCCGCCTCGGTGAGCCCGGCCCGCTCCCCCACGTCGTACTCGCGCAGCCGGGGGTCGAGCCGGAGCGGCAGCCCGGTCGCCTCGGCGAGGACGGCGGCGGTCTGCTGCGCGCGGGCGAGGTCGCTGCTCCACAGGGCGGAGGGCCCCATCGCGGCGACGTACGGCGCCAGCGACCGAGCCTGCGCGAGGCCGGCCTCGTCGAGTGCGACGTCGGTGTGCCCCTGGGCGCGCCCCTCGAGGTTCCAGGCGGTCCGGCCGTGGCGGATCAGGACCAGCCGGCTCACGAAGCGTCGGGAGCGGGCAGGTCCAGCGGGATCGTCGGGCAGTCGCGCCAGAGCCGCTCCAGGGCGTAGAAGGCCCGCTCCTCGGCGTGCTGGACGTGCACGACGACGTCGGCGTAGTCGATCAGCACCCAGCGGCCGTCGCGCTCGCCCTCCCGGCGTACCGGCTTGGCGCCCAGCTCGCGCAGCTTGTCCTCGACCGCATCGACGATCGCCTTGACCTGGCGGTCGTTGGCGCCGGAGCAGAGCAGGAAGGCGTCGGTGATCACCAGCTGCTCGGAGACGTCGAAGGCGACCAGGTCGGTGGCGAGCTTGTCGGAGGCGGCCTCGGCGGCGGCCTTGACCAGCTCGACGGCCCGGGGGGTAGCGGTCATGCGAGATCCTCGTAGAGATGGTGCTTGCCGATGTACTGGACGACGCCGTCGGGGACGAGGTACCAGATCGGCTCGCCGGTGGCGTGCCGCTCACGGCAGTTGGTGGAGGAGATCGCCAGCGCCGGGATCTCGAGGATGGTCACGCGCTCGGGCGGGATGCCGGCCAGCATGCTCGCGTCCATCTCGTAGCCCGGCCGGGTGCAGCCGACGAAGTGGGCCAGATCGAAGAGCTCGCTCGCATCGCGCCAGGTGAAGATCTCCGCCAGCGCGTCCGCGCCGGTGATGAAGTAGAGGTCGGCGTCCGGCATGAGCCGGGAGAGGTCACGCAGCGTGTCCGTCGTGTACGTCGGGCCGCCCCGGTCGACGTCGGCACGGGAGACCGTGAACCGCGGGTTGGACGCCGTGGCGATCACCGTCATCAGGTACCGGTGCTCCGGCGAGGTCACCTGCCGGTCGGCCTTCTGCCACGGCTGGCCCGTGGGCACGAAGACGACCTCGTCCAGGTCGAACCAGGACTGGACCTCGCTGGCCGCGACCAGGTGGCCGTGATGGATGGGATCGAAGGTGCCGCCCATCACCCCGACCCGGCGACGGGTCGCGCCGGGCGAGGCCACCGGATCCTGCACGGTGCTCAGGAGTGCTCGCGGCCCTTGCCGAAGGCCATCAGGCCGAAGATCAGGACGAGCAGGAAGACCAGGATGCCGCCACCGACGTAGTACGGCGCCCAGAACGTGCCGCTCTCGGCGTTCTCGGCGCCACCGGAGTGGAGCAGCGCGAGCAGGAGTGTCATGGGCGGGAGTGTAGTGCGCTCAGTGGCCGAAGAAGACGCCGACCCCGGCGAGAACCGCCCAGAAGCGCAGCGTGCGGCCGATCAGGCAGGTCGCCACGAAGACGCCGAAGTTCATCCGCAGCGAGCCGGCCAGCACCGCGATGATCGCCAGCGGCGGGAAGCCGAGCAGCGCCGAGGCGAAGGCGATCGTGCCGGCGAACACCGGGCGCCCCACGATGCGCTGGTGCCACTTGGCGTACGACGCCTGCCACTTCTCCGACTCCATCTTCTTGCGCATCCAGCGCAGGTTCATGGAGTGCCAGCCGGCGTAGTACCAGAGGATCTTGCCGACCACCTGGCCCACGCCGCCGACCAGCGCGAGCTGCCAGTCGGCGATGCTGTCGGTCTTGGCCGCGACGACGGCGAGGTAGGCCTCGACGTTGAGGACGGGGATCAGGGCGGACCCGATGGAGAAGAAGAACGTCCCCAGGATCAGCTTCACGCGGCGCCCCTCAGACCAGGCCCCGGGACCGGGCCGGGATCGGCAGCCCGATCCTGGCGACTCGCACCAGCGAGGCCAGCTTGAGCGCGATCAGCCCGGCCGCGATCACCGCGCCCAGCCAGGGCATCCGGGTGACCAGCAGCAGCACCGCGAAGAGGGCGGAGTTCACCGCCTTGCCCGGGTGCGACCAGTTGTAGCGGTAGACGGTCCGGTCGATCACGTAGAAGTAGTTGGGGCTGCGGATCGCCCAGGCCAGGAAGGCGATCGAGAGGAAGCAGTCGATCACCATGAACTCGGCGAGGTAGAGCATCACCGGGATGGTGAACTCCGGGTGCAGCCAGGCCAGGCCGAAGTAGAAGGCCGCCGCGCAGAACCGGTCGGACATGATGTCCAGCACCGCGCCGATCCGGGTCTCGTGCCCCATCCGGCGGGCGACCTGACCGTCCAGGGAGTCGCCGATCCAGTAGACGACCAGCGCGATCACCAGCAGCTTCAGCGCCGGGCTCCAGAACTCCCCGTCGCCGCGGTCGGCGTGCAGCGCGAAGCCCACGAGGGTGACCGAGGCGATGGTGCGGATGAAGGTGATGACCGTCGCGGGGGTCAGGAAGCGTTCTTTGGCAGGGTCGGCCCAGACATCGAGCGTGTCCGGGTCGACGCCCTCAGCGGGTGTGCCCATTCCCGGTCACGACGTACTTGGTCGAGGTCATCTCGGGCAGTCCGAGCGGGCCACGGGCGTGCAGCTTCTGGGTCGAGATGCCGATCTCCGCGCCGAAGCCGAACTCGCCACCATCGGTGAAGCGGGTCGAGGCGTTGACCATCACCGCGGCCGAGTCGACCTCGGCGGTGAAGCGGCGCGAGGCCTCCAGCGAGGAGGTCACGATCGCCTCGGTGTGACCCGAGGAGTGCCTGCGGATGTGCGCGATGGCGGCGTCCAGGTCGGGTACGACGGCCGCGGACATCTCCAGCGCGAGGTACTCCGCGTCCCAGTCCTCGTCGGTCGCCGGCTCGACCCCGTCGTACGCCGCGAAGGCAGCGTCGCCGTGGAGCCGGACGCCGGCCTCTCGCAGGGCGGCGACCACGCTCGGCAGGAACTCGTCGGCGACCGCCTGGTGCACCAGCAGCGACTCCGCGGAGTTGCAGACCGAGGGGCGGTGGGTCTTGGAGTTCAGCACGATCCGCAGCGCCACGTCGAGGTCGGCGTCGGCGTCGACGTACACGTGGCAGTTGCCCACGCCGGTCTCGATGACCGGCACCGTGGACTCCTCCACGACCGAGCGGATCAGGCCGGCGCCGCCGCGCGGGATCAGCAGGTCGACGTGGCCACGGGCGCGCATCAGCGCCTTGACCGCGTCGTGGCCCTCCCCCGGCGCCATCTGCAGGACATCCTCGGGGATGCCGGTGCCGGCGAGGGCCGAGCGCAGCACCGCGACGACCGCGGTGTTGGAGCGCCGCGCGCTCGAGGAGCCGCGCAGCAGCACGGCGTTGCCGCTCTTGAGGCAGATGCCGGCGGCGTCGGCGGTGACGTTGGGCCGGGCCTCGTAGATCACGCCCACCACGCCGAACGGCACGCTCACCTGGCGCAGCTCCAGGCCGTTGGGCAGCGTCGAGCCGCGGACCACCACGCCGACGGGGTCGGGCAGGCCGGCCACGTCGCGCAGCCCCTGCGCCATGCCGGCGATCCGCTCCGGGTCGAGCCGGAGCCGGTCGATCATGTGGGCGGGCGTATCGCTCGCCTCGGCGGCCGCGACATCCTCGGCGTTGGCGGCCAGGATCGTCTCGGTGGACGCCACCAGCGCGTCGGCCATGGCCTCCAGCGCCGCGTCCTTGGCCGCGCGCGTGGCCAGCGCCAGCACGTTGGCGGCCTCGCGGGCACGCGTCGCCGCTGCGACGATCTGGTCGGACATGGCCCTGAGCGTATCTGGCCCCTCGACCGATCGGTCAGCGGAGTCTGATCAGCGGAGTCGGGGCACCGACTCGACCCGGGGCGCCGAGCGGGCCTCGCGGACCGACTTCTCGACGATCTCCAGGCCGACGATCTCCCACGGCGGCAGGCCCGCGGAGGCACGGTGCTCGGTCCACATGCGCAGCGCCAGGGAGGCCACGTCGATCATCGACTCGCCCTCGTCCCAGAACTTCAGCTCGGCTCCCGTGCCGGTGAACCGCACCGACTCGATGAACGGCCGTTCGTCACGCAGCCGGTTGATCGCCGACCGGACCAGCAACAGCTCCACCGGCTCACCGGCCACGGTCACGGTCACGTGCCACAGCCGGCCGATGCGTTCTTGGGTCACCTGCTCTCCTTCGCCCCGAGATCCCCCATCCAGGTCGTCCCAGTGTGCTGCACGGGGAGGTCCCGGTGCAGCCGAATGGCGAAAGAGGCGCTCAGCCGAGCAGGGTCAGATCGTCGCGGTGGACGACCTCGCGCTCGTACGACGAGCCGAGCTCGCGGGCCAGCTCCCGGGTCGAGCGGCCGAGCAGCTCGGGCAGCTCCTTGGCGTCGTAGTTGACCAGGCCGCGGGCGACGAGCTCGCCGCCGGGACCGAGCAGGTCGACCGGATCGCCCGCGACGAAGCTCCCGCTGACCCCGATGATCCCCGCGGGCAGCAGGGACGCCCGGCGCTCGGTCACGGCCCGCACCGCGCCGGCGTCGAGGGTGATCGTGCCCTTGCCGGTGGTGGCGTGGGCCAGCCAGAGCAGCCGGGTGGGACGCCGGCGGCCGGTCGCGTGGAACAGCGTGCCCACGTGCTCGCCGGCCAGCGCCTGCCCGGCGTACGACGCGCTGGTGAGGACCACGGGAATGCCCGCGCCACGGGCGATCCGGGCGGCCTCCAGCTTGGTGTGCATGCCGCCGGTGCCGACGCCCGAGCCGGCGCCGCCGACGCGGACGCCGTTGAGCTCACCCTCGCCGCGGACCTCGCTGAGCAGCATGGCGCCGTCGTCCGAGGGAGGCCCGTCGTACAGGCCGTCGACGTCGGAGAGGAGCAGCAGCAGGTCGGCATGGACCAGATGGGCCACGAGCGCGGCCAGGCGGTCGTTGTCGCCGAAGCGGATCTCACTGGTGGCGACGGTGTCGTTCTCGTTGACGACCGGGACGGTGCCCATGCCCAGCAGCGTCACGAACGTGCGCTGCGCGTTGCGGTAGTGCCCGCGCCGGGTGACGTCGTCGAGGGTGAGCAGCACCTGGCCCGTGACCAGCCCGTGGTGGGCGAACTCCTCGGTGTAGCGGTGCACCAGGAGGCCCTGGCCGACGGAGGCCGCGGCCTGCTGCCGGGCCAGGTCGCGCGGGCGCCGGCGCAGGCCCAGCGGGGCGAGACCGGCGGCGATGGCTCCGGAGGAGACCAGCACGATCTCGATGCCGCGCCCGTGGGCGGCCGCCAGGGTGTCGACCAGGGACCGGACCCGCTCGGGGTCGATCCCACCGTCGGCGGAGGTGAGGGAGGAGGAGCCGACCTTGACCACCACGCGGCGGGCGGCGGTGACCTCGGCGCGCCTAGTCATCCTCGTGCTCCTCGTCCTCCCCCGCGTCCAGGCGGCGGGCGACGTCGGCCCGCGTCTCGGTCTCGCCGCGCTCGGGCATGGCCTCGTCGATGGCGCGGCGGCGGCGGGCGGCGGGACGCGACTCGGTGAAGCGCTGGTCCTCGCCGCGGCGGCCGAGCATCTCGGCGCCGGCGTCCAGGCCCGGCTTGAAGTCGAAGACGACCGCGTTGTCCGGGTCGCCGATCAGCACCGGGTCGCCCTCGACGGCGCCCAGCTTGAGCAGCTTGTCCTCCACGCCGAGCCGGTTGAGCCGGTCGGCGAGGAAGCCGACGGCCTCGTCGTTGCTGAAGTCGGTCTGGCGGACCCAGCGCTCGGGCTTCTCGCCGCGCACCCGCCAGCCCTCCCCCGTCTCGCGGATGGTGAACTCCTCACCGGACACCGACGAGCGGGGCCGCAGCACGATCCGCTCCACGACGGCCGCGGGGCGCTCGCGACGGGCCCTCTCGACCACGGCCGCCATCGCGAAGGTCAGCTCCTTGAGGCCTTCGTGCGTGGCGGCGCTGACCACGAAGACCGGCCAGCCGTGCTGCTCCTTGATCTCGTCGATCACCAGGTCGGCCATGTCGCGCCCGTCGGGCACGTCGGCCTTGTTGAGCGCGACCAGCCGGGGACGGTCCTCCAGGCCGCCGTACCGGGCGAGCTCGTTCTCGATGATCTCGATGTCCTCGACCGGGTTGCGGCCGGGCTCGATGGTGGCGAGGTCGACGACGTGCACCAGCGCGGCGCAGCGCTCGATGTGCCGGAGGAACTCGTGGCCCAGGCCGCGGCCCTCGCTGGCGCCCTCGATGAGTCCGGGCACGTCGGCCACGGTGTACGTCGTGTCGCCGGCCCGGACCACGCCGAGGTTGGGCACCAGCGTGGTGAAGGGGTAGTCGGCGATCTTCGGCCGCGCGCGACTCAGCGCCGCGATCAAGCTCGACTTGCCGGCGCTCGGGAAGCCGACCAGGCCGACGTCGGCGACGACCTTGAGCTCCAGCCGGACGGTCCGCTCCTCGCCGGGCTCGCCCAGCAGCGCGAAGCCGGGGGCCTTGCGCTTGGCCGAGGCCAGCGCGGCGTTGCCGAGGCCGCCGCGGCCGCCCTGGGCGACGACCAGCTCGGTGCCCACGCCGACCAGGTCCGCGATCGTCTCGCCGGACTCGTCGATGACCACGGTGCCGTCGGGCACGGGCAGCACCAGGTCCTCGCCGTGACCGCCGTTGCGGTGGCCGCCGGCGCCGTGGCCGCCGTGCCCCGCCTTGCGCTTGGCGTTGTGGTGGTAGTCGATGAGCGTGGTGACGTCGGGGTCGACGCGGAGGATCACCGAGCCTCCGGGACCGCCGTTGCCACCGTCGGGGCCGCCGAGCGGCTTGAACTTCTCCCGGTGCACCGAGGCCACGCCGTTGCCCCCGCGACCGGCGCTGACCAGCAGGGTCACGCTGTCCACGAACGTGGGGACTGCCATCGGGTACTCCTGGTTCTGGCGGTGAATTGCGAGAGGGCGCCCCGATCAGGGACGCCCTCTCACACGATGTCTGTGCGCGTCCGGGTCACTCCGCCGGAGACGGGACGATGTTGACGACGCGACGGCCACGACGGGTGCCGAACTCGACGTTGCCCGCGACCAGCGCGAACAGCGTGTCGTCGCCGCCACGGCCCACACCGGCGCCCGGGTGGAAGTGGGTGCCCCGCTGACGGACGATGATCTCGCCGGCGTTGACCAGCTGACCGCCGTACCGCTTGACGCCGAGGCGCTGCGCGTTGGAGTCGCGGCCGTTCTTGGTGGACGCCGCGCCCTTCTTGTGTGCCATGAGTGAGTCCTTCGTGCGAGTTGCCGGAGCCGGGGCCCGGTCAGAGCTTGATGTCGGTGACCTTGACCTGGGTGTACTTCTGGCGGTGACCCTGGCGCTTCTTGTAGCCGGTCTTGTTCTTGTACTTCTGGATGACGATCTTGGGACCCTTGGTGGCGCCGAGCACCTCGACGGTCACGGCGGCCTTGTCCAGGCCGGTCGCGGTGACCTTCTCGCCGTCGACGACCATGACGACCGGCAGGGTGAGCGTGTCGCCCACGGCCTCGGCGGTCTTGTCGATCTCGATGACGTCGCCCACGGCAACCTTCTGCTGCTTGCTGCCACTGCGCACGATCGCGTACACGGCGTGGTCACTCTCCTCGGTTCAGGTCGTCACGACCAGGATGGAACGGACGTCCAGTGGCACACGACAGCGCGGCTCACGCCTGCTGGGGGTGGTCCACACGGACACAAGTCTGCGGGTGGCGCCGCGGTTGCACGGGCACACCGAGGGTCAACTCTACTGGTCGGGACTAAGGCCGGTCAAAACGGCCCCGCCGCCCGCCTCAGCGCTTGCGCGACCCCTTCTTCTTGATCGGGACGTGCAGGACGGTGCCGCCTTCGGTCTCCGCGTCGGGGTCGGCCGCCGTCTCCGCCGCCTCGGGGGCCTCCGGTACGTCGGACGCCGCGGCCGGCTCCGGCGTACCGGCGATCTCGGCCGTCTCGGTGGGCTCCCCTGCCGCGGCCGGCTCCGATGCCTCAGCCGGCTCCGGCGCCTCGGCGGCCTCGGCCGGCTTCCCGGTCTCGGGGGCCTCCGCTGTCTCGGCGGTCTCGGGGGCCTCCGCGGCGGGCGGCCCGGCGGGGCGTGCGGCGCGGCGACGGCGGGTGCTGGTCACCACGACCGGCGCGGCGGGCTGCTCGGCCTCGGCCGGCTCCGTGGCCGACTCGGCCGGGGTCTCGGCCGGGGTCTCGACGGGGGTCTCGACAGGGGTCTCGGCCGGCGTCTCGACGGCCTCGGGCTGCTCGGAGACCGGCTCGGCGTCCGGACCCATCACCTCGTCGGCGACCGGCTCGGGATGCGGCTTGATCGCGGCGAGGTCCTTGGGCGAGGGCGGAGCCGCCGGCGCGGCCTGGCCACCGCTGTCACCGCCACGGCCGCGACCCCGGCCACCGCGACCGCGACGGCCGCGCGGCTCGTCGCCGCCGCCACCGCCACCTCCTCGGTTGCTCGGCTCGACCGGACGCTCGTGGACGATCACGCCACGGCCCTTGCAGTGCTCGCACTCCTCGCTGAACGCCTCCAGCAGGCCCGTGCCGATCCGCTTGCGGGTCATCTGCACCAGGCCCAGCGAGGTCACCTCGGCGACCTGGTGCCGGGTGCGGTCGCGGCCCAGGCACTCCACCAGCCGGCGCAGCACCAGGTCGCGGTTGGACTCCAGCACCATGTCGATGAAGTCGACGACGATGATGCCGCCGATGTCGCGCAGCCGGAGCTGGCGGACGATCTCCTCGGCGGCCTCGAGGTTGTTCTTGGTGACCGTCTCCTCCAGGTTGCCCCCAGAGCCGGTGAACTTGCCGGTGTTGACGTCGACGACGGTCATCGCCTCGGTCCGGTCGATGATCAGCGAGCCGCCCGACGGCAGCCAGACCTTGCGGTCCAGTCCCTTGGCGATCTGCTCGTCGATGCGGTACGCCGCGAAGAGGTCCTGCGGTCCGTCCTGTGCTCCTTCTCGGCCCGGCTCGAAGCGCTCCAGGCGCTCACGCAGGTCCGGGGCGACGTGGGAGACGTAGCCGTCCACGAGGTCCCAGGCGTCGTCGCCCTGGACGACCAGCTTGCTGAAGTCCTCGGTGAACAGGTCGCGCACGACCTTGAGAGTCAGGTCCGGCTCGCCGTACAGCAGCTCGGGCGCCTTGCCCGCGGCGACCTTGGCCTCGATGTCGGCCCAGCGCGCGGTGAGCCGCTCGACGTCGCGGGTCAGCTCCTCCTCGCTGGCGCCCTCGGCCGCGGTCCGCACGATCACGCCGGCGGTGTCCGGGACGATCTCCTTGAGCAGCGTCTTGAGGCGGTTGCGCTCGGTGTCGGGCAGCTTGCGGGAGATGCCGCTGGTGTTGCCGTCGGGCACGTAGACCAGGAAGCGGCCGGGCAGGCTGACCTGGCCGGTGAGCCGGGCGCCCTTGTGGCCGACGGGGTCCTTGGTGACCTGCACCAGGACCGGCTGGCCCGAGCTGAGCACCGACTCGATCTTGCGGGGCTGGCCCTCGGGGTGGCCCAGGGCGCTCCAGTTGACCTCGCCGGCGTACAGCACGGCGTTGCGGCCCTTGCCGATGTCGATGAAGGCGGCCTCCATCGACGGCAGGACGTTCTGCACGCGGCCCAGGTAGATGTTGCCGATGAGCGAGGTCTGCGACTCGCGCGCGACGTAGTGCTCGACGAGGACCTTGTCCTCCAGGACGCCGATCTGGGTGAGGTCCTCGCGCTGGCGGATCACCATCACCCGGTCGACGGCCTCGCGGCGGGCCAGGAACTCGGCCTCGCTGACGATCGGCGCACGCCGGCGGCCGGCCTCGCGGCCCTCGCGGCGGCGCTGCTTCTTGGCCTCCAGGCGGGTGGAGCCGCTGACGCTGGTGATCTCGTCCTCGGGGTTGCGGGGCTTGCGCACCCGGGTACGCCGGCGCTTGGAGGTGCCCTCGTCGCCGTCCCCGTCGCCCTCGGCGTCGGTCTCCTCGCCGGAGGCCTCCGACTCCTCGCCCTCGGCGCCGTCCCCGTCACCCGCGTCACCGCCGGAGCGGCGCCGGCGACGTCCACCGCGGCGGCGCGGACGGCGGCGGGCCGTGCCGTCGGACTCGCCGTCGCCGGCGGCCTCGCCCTCGGTCTCCTCGGTCGGGGCCTCGGCGGCCTCGGCCGCCTCCTGCTCCTCGTCCTCGGGAGTCTCGTCCTCCGCCGGCTTCGGGGCGGACTTCTTCTTGGCGGTCTTCTTCGCCGCCTTCTTGGCGGGCTTCGCCTCGGGGGCCTGGAAGAGCACCATCGGCGCCGCGGCGGTCTCGGCGTCGTCCTCGGTCTCCTCGGGAGCCTCGACGGGCTCCGCGACGGCCTTCTTGGCGCTCTTGCGAGTGCGCTTGCGGGGCGGCTCGGCCTCGCCGGCCGGCTCCTCCGCGGGCGTCTCGTCCGTCGCCTCGGCGGACGGCTCGTCCTTGGCGACGGCCTTGGTGGCCTTCTTGGCCGTCTTCTTGGCGG
This sequence comes from Nocardioides sp., assembly GCA_044464665.1. Classification (GTDB taxonomy): domain Bacteria; phylum Actinomycetota; class Actinomycetes; order Propionibacteriales; family Nocardioidaceae; genus Marmoricola. Next base: position 37,501 of record JBIQLB010000028.1, on the reverse strand, counting down.
CGGTCTTCTTGGCCGCCGTCTTCTTCGCCGCGGCCTTCTTGGCGGGCGCGGCCTCAGCGGCCTCGGCCGGCTCGGCCGGCGTCTCGGCCGGAGCCTCGGGCTTCTCGGCCGTGGGCGCGATCTCGGTGCCCGGGATGGTGGTCAGGTTGTCGTCTGCATCGCTCACGTGCAGTTCTCCTCGTACGCGGGCGCCCAGCCGGTCTCCCGGGAGCGATCCGCGTGGGTCGCGGCCGGACGAGTCCCTCGGGACTGCCCGGCGAAAGCCTTCGGTCGGCGACGACACCCTCCGTGTCCACGTCGCCGGGATGTCGCAGACGCCAACCGCGGTCAGCGGCCATCCAGGCCCGGGTGCTGTCACCACTCGAGCCGGCCGTGTCGCGGTCAGGCGATCCGTCGATCACCCCGCCGTGCCACCCGGGGCGGACCCGGACGGCGAGAAGGTCGTCGGGTGTCCGGTCCGGCGGACCGGCTCGGACACCACCGGCAGTATCGCACACCACCTGTGGCGAAGGCCGCAGATCCGACTCACCCGGCCAGCGGATCCCCGATCGTCCCGTCGGCGGCCAGCGGTCCCTGGGCCAGTCGCGTGGTCAGCGTGCTGGCCCCGGCCGTGAGCCCGGTGAGCTGCCCCAGCGCGGCCAGCACGTCGTCGGGCCGCACGGCCGGCGCACCGTGGCGCAGGACGATGTGGAGCACGGGCGCGTCGCTCTCGTCGCGCTCCACGCCCGCGCTGACGACTGCCGCACGGACGTCGAAGCGGCGCAGGCCCTTCTTGGTCATTCGCTCGACCTCGACCTCGCTCGCGGCGAGCAGGGCGTCGGTCGCGGCGGTCAGCGCCTCCTCCCCGACGCCGGGCAGGAGCAGCAGCCACTCCGAGGCCTCGAGCCGGTCCGCGAGCGCCCCGCCGGGACTCTCCACCACCTCGAGGACATCGAGCCCGGTCGGCAGGGAGTCGTCGAGCTCGCGGCGTACCGTCTCGGGATCGAGCCTCTCGGCGAGCCCGATCTCCAGGTACTCCGCCTCGCTCGCCGCGCCGGTCGGGCTCGCCCCGGCGTACGAGATGCGCGGGTGCGGGTTGAAGCCCGAGGAGTAGGCCATCGGGATCCGTGCACGGAAGATCGCCCGCTCGAAGGCACGGCTGAAGTCGCGGTGGCTGGTGAACCGGAGCCGCCCGCGCTTGGCATAGCGGATCCGCAGTCGCTGCACCGGCGGCGCCTGCTGTTCCGGCTGATTGCGCTTCCCCGTGCTGGCCACGATCGCCGATCCTAGCCACCCCGTGGCCGCCGGATTCGCCCGCTCTGATTGGATTCGCTGGTGAAGCGTCAGAGTCGGAGCCATCGCTGGCAGCAGTGGCTCCTCGTCATCGGGATCGTGGCGCTGGCGTTCAACCTCCGGCCCGCCGCGGTCAGCGTCGGCCCGCTTCTCGACGAGATCACCACCGGCCTGCGGATGTCGCCGGTCAGCGCCGGGCTGCTCACCTCGCTGCCGGTCGTCGCCTTCGCCACGGTCGGCGCCCTGGCGCCGCGGCTCGCGCGGATCGTCGGGCTGCACCGCGTCACCCTGCTGTCCCTGGCCTGCGTGACCGTGGGGCTGGCGATGCGCACCCGGGTCGACGACTCGATCGCCTTCCTCGCCTGGTCCTTCCTCGCGCTGGCGGGCATGGCGACGGCCAACGTGGTGATGCCGTCCCTGGTCAAGCTGCACTTCCCCCACCGCATCGGCTCGCTGACCGCGATCTACACCACCGCCATGGCGATCGGCCTCACCGCCGCCTCGGTCATCACCGTGCCCATCGCCGAGCACGCCGGCACCCCGCTGGACTGGCGTCGCGGGCTGGCCGTCTGGGCGGTGACCGCGCTGATCGCCGCGCTGCCGTGGTTCGCGCTGATCCGCCACGACCGCTCGATCGAGCCGACCACCAGCACCATCGGGCTCTGGGACGTCGCCAAGACCCGCCTCGGGCTGATGATGGCGCTCTTCTTCGGACTACAGTCGCTGCAGGCGTACTCCCTCTTCGGCTGGGTCGCGCAGATCTACCGCGACGCCGGCTTCTCACCGCACGACGCCGGGCTGCTGCTCGGAGTCATGACCGGCGTGGGCATCCCGCTGTCGTTCGCGATCCCCGTCCTGGCGGCCCGCAGCCCCAACCCCGCCTGGCTGCTGAGCGCGCTGATGGCCTGCTATCCCGTCGGGCTGCTCGGTCTGATGCTGGCTCCCGACACTCTGCCGTGGCTGTGGGTGATCGTCCTGGGCGCCGGCCTGTCGACGTTCCCGCTGATCCTCACCCTCATCAACCTGCGCGCGCGTACGACGGCCGGCACCGCCGCGCTCTCCGGCTTCACCCAGTCGGCCGGCTACCTCGTCGCGGCCCTCGGCCCGGTCAGCGTCGGCGCGCTGTACGACGCCACGGACGGCTGGACGGCCCCGCTCCTGCTCCTGCTGGTGCTCTCCGTCGCCCAGCTGCTCTCCGGCCTCGCCGTCACCCGCCCGGCGTACATCGAGGACGCCCTGCCCCAGCGGGCCTCGTAGGAGCACGGACGTAAGGACCGGTCTGGCCCCGGGGCTGAGCGTGCGAGCCGACGTGAATCCCGCGTTAGGTCCGTGCTCGTGCGACGCACCACGCGGATCACCGCCCACAGATCGATGCGTCACGATGGGGCGATGAGGTCACCACGGCGGCTCGAGGACCCGCATCCGGGCGACTGGGTCAACGAACGACTCCTCTCGCACGAGACCCAGGCCACGTCGGTCGGCACCCTGGTGCCGACAGGGTTCGCGCGAGTGGCCCGGATCCTGCATCCCGCGGAGGAGGGCCGCTCGACGTGGGCGCGAGTGGCGGCCGCCTCCGGGCGCACGGTCCATGCGCTGGCCCAGTGGGGATCGATCAACCCGCGGTTCGACGGCTCGGGCCGGGACGAGGACGACCCGTCCGAAGGCTCCATCCCCGAGCAGACCCTGCGCGCCATCCTCCGGCATTGCCCGGCCGAGGGCGAGGTGGTCCATGCCGTCTGGATCGGCTGGGGCTCATGGGACGAGCGCCCCGGAGGAGTCGACACTGATGCCCGGCTGGGGCGGCCGGGACTACGTCCTGTTCCGCGCATCGAAGGAGCCGCATCTGAGATGGCCGGGCATGGACCCGATCCGGCCCCAGTCGGCGAGCCTGATCTGGCCCGACGACCACGGCTGGTGCGTCGCCAACGACATCGACTTCGACAGCACCCTGGTCGCGGGCCCGGACGACGTCATCGACGGGATTCTCCGCGACTCCGAGCTGGAGGCGTTCGAGGTGGGCTACGACGACGACCTCAGCTGGGCCGGGGACGCCATCAACCCACGGCCCGCCTGGCTGGGCTCGTAGAACGACGGACCTAACGAGGGGTCTGCCGCTCACGCTGAGCGGGGCGGGGCCGCCGGATCCGACGTTAGGTCCGTGCTGGTGCGAGCAGCCTGAGCCGTAATGGGATGCGGCCGGGTGTGGGGCTTCGTCACCGGCATCGGACGGCGGTGGGTGGCGATCGCGATCCTCGACGACGGGAAGCGACCCGACGGCTGGGAGCTGCTGCGTCTCAAGGACATCGAGAGGGTCCGGCTGAACAAGGACGCCGACGCGGTCGCGATCCGGGTCCTCCGTGCACGGGGCGACTGGCCGCTCGCCGCGCCGCCGATCCCCCTCGACAAGACCAGGGACCTGCTGCGCGCCGCGGGCACCGACCTGATGTCGGTGCACATCGAGAGGAAGCGGCCCGACGCCTACTGGGTGGGGTCACCGCTCGACATCTCCGAGAGCGAGGTCGATCTCGCCAGCCTGGATTCCGAGGCACGGTGGGAGGAGAAGATCCTGGTCTTCGAGCTGCGCGACATCACCCGGGTGACGACGTCGAACGCGTACGTCGCCGCCCTCGGCCTGGTCGCCGGCCCACGGCCCGACCAGGCGCCGGACTGACGGCAGAGCCGCCCGCGACTCAGACGACGGACAGGGGCAGCAGCTTCTGGCCGGTGGGGCCGATCTGGATGTCGGTGTGCATCTCCGGGCAGACGCCGCAGTCGTAGCAGGGGGTCCAGCGGCAGTCCTCGACGTCGGCGCTGTCGGGGTCGAGGGCGTCCTCCCAGTCCTCCCAGAGCCAGTCCTTGTCGAGGCCGGAGTCGAGGTGGTCCCAGGGCAGGACCTCGTCGTAGCCGCGCTCGCGGGTGGTGTACCAGTCGACGTCGACGCCGGTGCCTGCCAATCCGCGGGAGGCCGAGGCCATCCAGCGCTCGTAGGAGAAGTGCTCGCTCCAGCCGTCGAAGCGGCCGCCGTCGCGCCAGACCTCCTCGATGATCCGGCCGACCCGGCGGTCGCCGCGGGAGAGCAAGCCTTCGATGATCCCGGGCTTGCCGTCGTGGTAGCGGAAGCCGATGGCGCGGCCGAAGCGCTTGTCGGCGCGGACGGTCTCGCGCAGCTTGCGCAGCCGCTCGTCGGTTGTCTCGTGGTCGAGCTGAGCCGCCCACTGGAAGGGCGTGTGCGCCTTGGGCACGAAGCCGCCGATGGAGACGGTGCAGCGGATGTCGTTGTGGCCGGCCACCTCGCGGCCCTTGGCGATGACCTTCTTGGCGAGGTCGGCGATCTCCAGCACGTCCTCGTCGGTCTCGGTGGGCAGGCCGCACATGAAGTAGAGCTTCACCTGCCGCCAGCCATGGGAGTACGCCGCCGCGACGGTGCGGATCAGGTCCTCCTCGCTGACCATCTTGTTGATCACCTTGCGCATCCGCTCCGACCCGCCCTCGGGGGCGAAGGTCAGCCCGGAGCGCCGGCCGTTGCGGGAGAACTCGTTGGCCAGCGTGATGTTGAAGGCGTCGACGCGCGTCGAGGGCAGCGAGAGCGAGACGTTGCTGCCGTCGTACCGGTCGGCGAGGCCGGTCGCGATGTCGCCGATCTCGGTGTGGTCGGCGCTGGAGAGCGAGAGCAGCCCGACCTCGTCGAAGCCGGACTTGCGGATGCCGTTCTCCACCATGTCGCCGATCGTGGTGATCGAGCGCTCGCGCACCGGCCGGGTGATCATGCCGGCCTGGCAGAACCGGCAGCCGCGCGTGCAGCCGCGGAAGATCTCCACGGAGAAGCGCTCGTGCACGGTCTCGGCCAGGGGCACCAGCGGGCTGCGCGGGTAGGGCCACTGGTCGAGGTCCATCAGCGTGTGCTTGCGCACCCGGGCCGGTACGCCGGCCACGGTCGGCGTGACCGCGGCGATGGAGCCGTCGGCGGCGTACGACACCTCGTAGAAGCGCGGGACGTACACCCCGCCGCTCACGGCCAGCCGGCGGAGCAGCTCGTCGCGACCGCCGGGACGGCCCTCCTGCTTCCACTCGCGCATGACGGCCGTGATCGCGAGCACGACCTCCTCGCCGTCGCCCAGGACCGCGGCGTCGACGAAGTCGGCGATCGGCTCGGGGTTGAAGGCGGCGTGTCCCCCCGCGATGACGACCGGGTGGTCCTCGCCGCGGTCGGCCGCGTGCAGCGGGATGCCGGCGAGGTCGAGCGCGGTCAGCAGGTTGGTGTAGCCGAGCTCGGTGGAGAAGGAGATGCCGAAGAGGTCGAAGGCGCCGACCGGACGGTGGGAGTCGACGGTGAACTGCGGGATCTCGTGCTCACGCAGCACCCGCTCCATGTCCGGCCACACCGAGTAGGTGCGCTCGGCGAGGGTGTCCTCGGCCTCGTTGAGGATCTCGTAGAGGATCTGCACGCCCTGGTTGGGCAGGCCCACCTCGTAGGCGTCGGGGTACATCAGCGCCCAGCGGACCGTGCGGTCGTCCTCGCCCCACTCCTTCTGGACCGAGTTGAGCTCGCCCCCGACGTACTGGATGGGCTTCTGCACACTCGGCAGCAGCGGCTCGAGACGGGGGAAGACGCTCTCAGGAGCGGTCACGGCGGGCACGAGAGGTTCCTTCGGTGGGGAGACGCGGACAGTCCAGCCTAACGGCGAATCCCTAGACTCAAGCGCATGAGCGAGCTGGCACGACGGGCCAAGGACTGGACGACCATCGTGCCGATCGTGTCGCTGGTGGCATTCGCGATCCTCTATCCGCTGCATCCCGGAGACATCGTGCTGATCGCGGTCGTGCCGCTGCTGGCGGCGGTGGTCTTCGCGGCGGTCCAGCACGCCGAGGTGGTGGCGCATCGCGTCGGCGAGCCGTTCGGCTCGCTGATCCTGGCGGTCGCGGTGACCGTCATCGAGGTCGGCCTGATCGTGATGCTGATGATCACCGGCGAGTCGGACACCTCGACGCTGGCGCGCGACACCGTCTTCGCCGCGGCGATGATCTGCCTCAACGGCATCGTCGGCCTGGTGCTGCTGGTCGCCGCGGCCAAGCACTTCCTGGCCGAGTTCAACCCCGAGGGCACCGGCGCGGCCCTGGCCACCGTGATCACCCTGGCGAGCATCACCCTGGTGCTGCCGACCTTCTCCACGACCAGTCCCGGTCCGGTGTTCACCCCGTTCCAGCTGGGATTCGCGGCGGTCGCCTCACTCGCGCTCTACGTGATGTTCGTGCTGACCCAGACGATCAAGCACCGCGACTTCTTCCTGCCGGTCAAGGACGAGGGCTCACCGGAGCGGCACGACGTCGAGAACCGCGACGCCTGGTGGAGCCTGGTCCTGCTGATCCTCGCCCTGGTCGCCGTCGTCGGGCTGGCCAAGGTCGAGTCCGCCGGCATCGAGCGGATCGTGGACAGCCTCGGGTTGCCGCATGCGGTCGTCGGCGTGGCGATCGCCGTGCTGGTGCTCGCCCCCGAGTCGATCGCGGCCGTCCGCGCCGCCTCGCAGGACCAGGTGCAGATCGGCCTCAACCTGGGCTACGGCTCCGCGATGGCCTCGATCGGCCTGACCATCCCGACGATCGCGGTGGCCAGCATCTGGCTCGACGGGAAGCTGGCCCTGGGCCTGGACGGCACCCAGATGGTGCTGCTGGCGATGACCGTCGTGGTGAGCATCCTCACCGTCGTGCCCGGACGCAGCAAGACCCTGCAGGGAGGCGTTCACCTGATCCTGCTGGCCGCTTTCATCGTGCTGACCCTGCAGCCCTGAGATCGGTACGCCGGGCGAGGTTGAGCAGCAGCCCGATCGCCATCAGCGAGGCGAACATCGATGAGCCGCCGTACGACACCAACGGCAGCGGCACGCCGGTCACCGGCATGATCCCCAGGCACATCCCGACGTTCTGGAAGGTCTGGAAGCCCAGCCAGCAGGCGATCCCGGCCGCGGCCAGCCGGCCGAAGAGGTCCTGGCTGGCCCGGGCGATCCGCAGCGCCCGCCACAGCACGACCGCGAAGAGCGCGATCAGCAGGCCCGCGCCGATCAGCCCCAGCTCCTCCCCCGCCACGGTGAAGATGAAGTCGGTCTGCTGCTCGGGCACGAAGCCCGACCGGGTCTGCGAGCCGTCGAAGAGTCCCTGGCCGAAGAGACCGCCGTTGCCGATGGCGATCCGCGCCTGCGTGGTGTTGTAGCCCGCGCCGCGCGGGTCGAGGCCGGGATCGGTGAAGGCCATGAACCGGTGGAGCTGGTAGGTCTTCAGCATGCCCGTGCTCACCACCACGGCGGCGGCCAGCACGCCGCCCGCGGCCAGGCCGGTCAGCCACCTGCGCGGCGCGCCGGAGATCGCGATGACGCCGAAGACGGTCGCGGCGAGGACCAGCATGGTGCCCAGGTCGGGCTGGAGCAGGATCAGCAGCGCGGGCAGGCCGGCGATGAGCAGCATCAGCACGACCTCGACGTCCCCCACGCGGTGCCGCCGGGAGCTCTCCACCCGCTCGGCGACGACCAGCGCCATGCCGACGACCACCGCGAGCTTGGCGAACTCCGCCGGCTGCAGGGACAGCCCGCCGATGATCAGCCAGGAGCGCGAGCCGTTGATGGTCGAGCCCATCACCAGGACGAGGACCAGGCCGACGATCGAGCCGGCGTACACGATGGGGGCGAAGATCCGCAGATAGCGGTGATCGGTGACCAGGACCGCGGCGCAGAGCCCGAGGCCGATGACGACGTTGACCAGGTGCCGCTTGAGGTACGCCGCGGAGTCGCCACCGGTGAGCACGTCGTTGGTCGAGGTCGAGGACCACACCAGGAGCGTGCCGACGACCAGGATGGCGCCGACCGCGGCGACCAGCACCCAGTCCAGGGAGACCGCGCGGACGCGGGCCGGCGCGCGCACCTGGCCCAGGCTCAGGACGGTCATCGGCCCTCCTCGCTCGTGCGGACCGGGGGCAGGATCGACCCGTCCTGGGCGAAGGTCGGCAGCTTCCTGGGCGGCGTCACGCCGGGAATGACGGCGCGGCTGCGGCGGACCTCCTCGCCGTCGACGCCGTAGAGCTGCTCCCAGATCCTGCGGACGGCGGGACCGGACGTGCCCGAGCCCGTGCCCGCCTGGGTCACCATCATCACCACGACGTAGTCCTTGGTGTACGTCGCCACCCAGGACGTGCTCTGCTTGCCGTAGACCTCCGCCGAGCCGGTCTTGCCGCGGATCGGCACCTGGTCCAGCGGGAACCCGCCGAACTTCCAGGCGAGCGTGCCCTCGCGCGCGGTGCCCTGCAGCGCCCGGTCCACGTAGGCGAGCGCGGACTTCTTCGCCTTGACCCGCCGCTCCATCACCGGCTTGATCCGCTTGACCACGGCGCCGGAGGAGTCCACGACCGCCTTGGCCACCCGCGGCTGGTAGAGCTTGCCGCCGTTGGCCAGCGCCACGTAGGCCCGGGCCAGCTGCAACGGCGTCACCATCGTGTCGCCCTGGCCGATGGTGAAGTTCACCGCGTCGCCGGCGCGGTACTCGTTGCCCTCCAGGCAGAACTCGTGGGCGAAGACGTGCAGGAAGTCGCGCTTGCCGGTGGTGTTCTTCTTGTCGATCGAGCAGTAGTGGCCCTTCATGGCCTTCCAGTACTCCAGCTTCCAGGCGCGGTCCGCGATCCGGCCGGTCGCCTCGCCGGCCACGTCGATCCCGGTCTTCTCGCCGAAGCCGAACTGCTTGGCCTGCGCCACCAGCGGGTCCTTGGCCTTCACGTCAGCCGGGTCCGAGCCGTACTTGTTCCAGAAGCTCAGGCCGACGCGGTAGAAGAACGTGTCGCAGGAGAGCTCCAGGGCCTTGGCGAAGTCGATGTAGCCGTACGCCGCGGACTCGTAGTTCTTGAACCACCGGTTGCCCACCTGCAGGCCACCGGAGCAGTCCAGCTTGGTGTCCTCGGAGAAGCCGTTGCTCAGCGCGCCGACGGTCATGATCGGCTTCCAGGTCGACCCCGGGGCGAACTGGCCCTGCGAGGCCCGCGAGACCAGCGGGGTGCCGGCCTTCTTGGAGTAGAGGCGCTTGAGCTGCTTGCCGGTCACGCCGCCGACCCAGACCGAGGGGTCGTAGGTCGGCTCGCCGGCCATGGCGATCACCGAGGCGTCCTTGGCGTCCAGCACGACGACCGCGCCGCTGTCGGCGACGTAGTTGCGGTGGGTCACCTTGTCGTAGGTCTTGCGCGCGGTCTGGATGGTCTCGTGCAGCTGCTTCTCCACGAAGCCCTGCAGCTTGGCGTCGATCGAGGTGACCAGCGTGTCGCCCGGCTCGGCCTCGACCTTCCCGGAGTCGCCGAGCACGCGGCCCATCGAGTCGACCGCCACCCGCTGCTGGCCGGGCGTCCCCCGCAGGTAGTGGTCGTAGACCTTCTCGATCCCGGCCCGGCCGACGACCGACGCGCCGTTGACGCTGGCGTCGCCGGACTTCTTCGCCTCTGCGAGCTCGTCGCCGGTGATCGGGCTCAGGTAGCCCAGCACGCCGGCCGCGTTCACGCCGTACGGCGAGGGGTAGGCGCGCACGCTCTCCGCCTGCGCCAGGACGCCCGGATAGCGCTCGGTCTGCTCGGAGAGGCGGACCGCCACGGCCTGCGGCACGTCCTGGGCGACCGGCACGGGCTGGAAGGGCGAGCCGTTCCAGCACACGCCCGTCTCGGCGCCCGGCTGCCCGCAGAGCACGGTGCGGGCGAGGATCTTCTCGTACGGCGCGCGCACGGCCGCGGCCACGTCGCGGAGGACCCGCTCACGCTCCTCCTCGCTCATCCGCCCCAGCACGGTGCGGTCCACGCTGACCACCCAGCTGGTCCGGTTGGCCACCAGCGGACGGCCCATCGCGTCGACGATGAGCCCGCGGGCCGGCTGCACGACGACGTCGCGGACCGACTGCTCGGCGGCCTTGGCCTGGTACTCGTCGCCGGAGAGGACCTGGAGATACCACAGCCGCGCGAAGAGGGTCAGGAAGAGCGAGATCATCAGCACCTGCAGCACGACCAGGCGCAGCCGGCTGCGGTACTGACCGGGCCGGATCAGCACGGCGGCCATCAGGCGCCGGCTCCCAGGCCCTGCTGCCAGCGCGGCCGGGCGTCGTACGGCGCGAAGAGGCGGTCGAGCAGCCACAGCACGGGCACGGCGAGGACCACCGCGACCGCGGCGTCGAGGATCACCCCGGTCACGATCACCCGGACCATCTCGTCGACCGGCAGCACGCCGTCGCCGAGGAGCAGCCCGGAGAGCGCGAAGACCGAGGTGCCCACGAACGACCCGGCGGCGACGACCGCGGCCGAGCCCAGCGGCGAGGAGCGCACGTCGTCGCGGACCAGCCCGGCCAGGCAGCCCACCAGCACCAGCGCCAGCGCCCAGCGTCCGGCGAGGTGGTCGGCGGGCGGAGCCAGGTCGAGGAGCAGGCCGCCGGCGAAGCCCAGGACGGCGCCGGCGCGCGGGCCGCGGGCGATGCCGGTGAGCACGACCAGCACGAGGACGAGGTCGGGCACCACGCCGCCGATCGAGACCGAGCGGAGCAGGACGGTCTGGGCGAGGACGGCGACCAGCAGCATCCCGGCGATGCCGGCGAGGCGCGCGGGGCTCATCGGCTCTCCCCGGGCTCACCGGCGCTCAGCACCGGGCGGTCGCCCTGGGTGCCGCGGGGCACCACGATCCCGACGACGTCGAGGGAGCTGAAGTCGGCGAACGGCTTGATCACCGCCAGCCGGGAGCTCTGCCGCGGCGAGGAGGTCACCGACTCCACCCGCCCGATCGGGATGCCGGCGACGTACGGCACGCCGTGGTCGGAGCCCCAGGTCACCACGACGTCGTCGCGCGAGGGCATCACCGCGTTGTCGACGAGGTCGAGCTCCAGGCGGCTGTCGCCGCCGATGCCGCCACGCCCGCGCACCAGCCCGATCTCGGCGTTGGTGCCGAGGCGGCCGCCGACCACCGAGCCGGTGTCGACGATGAGCAGGACGGTGGCGGTGCTCCTGGTCGCCCGGATCACCCGGCCGACCAGGCCGTCGTTGTTCAGCACGGTCATGTCGGCGCGCACGCCGGCCGAGGTGCCGGCGTCGATGGTGACGGTCCGGGTGAACGACTGTGCCGGGCCCATCGCGATGACCCGGGCGGCGACGATCGAGTAGCCGGTGTCCCGCGCGGTGCGGGTGAGCGCGTCGAGCTCGCCGAGCCGGCGACGGTCCAGCGGCTCGGTGGCCAGCTCGCCCTTGAGCCGGGCGTTCTCGGCGCTGAGCCGGGCCACCTCGTCGCGCAGGGCTCCGCGGGTGCGCACGGCGCCGGCCACGGACTCGAAGGGACGCACCAGGGTGTCGGCGACCGCCTCGGCCGGTCCGGCCACGGCCCCCACGGCGTCGCGCGCGGGGTCCAGCGCGGAGCCGGCGCGGGCGTCCACGACCATCACCGCGACGCTGGCGAGCGCCAGGCCGGCCACCAGGCGCCGCGTGCCGGAGGACTGGCGGCCGGGCCTGCTCATGCCGGTCGCCGGTGCTCGGTCACCAGGACCTGCTGCAGCGCCTCGAACTCCTCCACGCACTTGCCGGAGCCGACGACGACCGAGCTGAGCGGGTCGTGGGCGACGTGGACCGGCATGCCGGTCTCGTGGCGGATGCGCTGGTCGAGGCCCCGGAGCAGGGCTCCGCCGCCGGTGAGCACGATGCCCCGGTCCATGATGTCGCCGGCCAGCTCGGGCGGCGTCTGGTCCAGGGTGGTCCGGACGGCGTCGATGATCGCGTGCAGCTGCTCCTCGATGGCGACGCGGATGTCCGCGGGGGTCAGCGTGATGGTCCGCGGCAGGCCGGAGACCAGGTCGCGGCCGCGGATCTCCGCGCCGGCCTCCTCGGCCTGCGGGAACGCCGAGCCGAGGGTCATCTTGATCTCCTCGGCCGTGCCCTCGCCCAGGAGCAGCGAGTGCTCCTTCTTCATCCAGGCGATGATCGCCTGGTCGAGGTCGTCGCCGGCCGTGCGCACCGACAGCGTCGTGACGATGCCGCCCAGCGAGATCACGGCGACCTCGGTGGTGCCGCCGCCGATGTCCACGACCATGTTGCCGGTGGCCTCGTGCACCGGGAGGCCCGCGCCGATCGCGGCGGCCATCGGCTCCTCGATGACGTACACCCGCCGGGCGCCCGCCTGGTACGCCGCCTCCTTGACCGCGCGCTGCTCCACGGACGTGACGCCGCTGGGCACGCAGATCACCATGCGCGGCTTGGCGAGGTAGCGGCGGCGGTGGACCTGCGCGATGAAGTGGCGCAGCATCTGCTCGGTGGCGTCGAAGTCGGCGATCACGCCGTCGCGCAGGGGACGGATCGCGGTGATGCCCTCGGGGGTCCGGCCGAGCATCCGCTTGGCGTCCCCGCCGACGGCGAGGATCTCGCGGGTCTGGGTGCTCATCGCGACGACCGAGGGCTCGTCCAGGACGATGCCGCGACCGCGCACGTAGACGAGCGTGTTCGCGGTCCCGAGGTCGACCGCCATGTCACGGCCGATCAGGTTGTTCGCCATGGGGCTCGCCTCGCAGGGTGCAGCAGTCGGGGAAGAGGCAGGGCGCACGGTCCGCGCCCCTCCGCCTGGAGGTCACACGAGAACCATGCGTCTCACCAGTCACGAGCCTAAGGAGACCGAGCGGCGATCCGGGGACGACACGCGGCCGTTCCTGCGGTTAGGTTCACCCCCGGGCGGCCTCCGCCGTCCAGCACCCGAGCCCCCAGGAGCCCTCATGTCCGCCGTCGACGACATCCTCGCCAGCCTCCCCGTCGACCGGCTGGCCGACCAGCTGGGCGTGTCCGCGGACGAGGTCCGCGCCAGCGCCGCCACCGCGATCCCGGCCCTCCTCGGCGGCCTCGACGCCAACGCCCAGGACGCGGCCGGCGCCTCCTCGATCGCCGCCGCGCTCGACCGGCACGCCGACGACCTCGGGCTGGGCTCGGGCAGCGTGGACCTGGACCGCGTCGACCAGGCCGACGGCGCCAAGATCGCCCGCCACATCTTCGGCGACCGCGAGGGCGACGTCGTCGCGCAGCTCGGCGGGCTCGACGGCGGCTCGCTGGCCAAGCGGCTGATCCCGATCCTCGCCCCGATCGTGCTCTCCTACCTGGCCAAGCAGATGGGCGGCAAGGCCGGCAGCGGCGGGGGCGACGTGGTCGGCTCGATCCTCCAGGAGATCCTCACCGGCATGGCCCAGGGCTCGACCCCGGCCGGCGGCAAGAGCGCCGGCTCGATCATCACCGACGTCCTCGGGGGCCTGCTCGGCGGCGGGCGCCGCTGACCCTCAGGCCGGTACGTCGGCCAGCGCGTCGACCGCCCGGTCGACCGCCTTCGTGCACGCGTCGACCAGCACGGCGAGGTCGACCTCCTCGGGGTACTCCCCTCGCGCCCGGTCCTCGACCGCGCCGGCGGCCGTGCCCAGCTCGACCAGGCCGATGTTGAGGGCGCTGCCCTTGAGCTGATGGGCGACCTCGACCACGCGGTTGCGGTCGTCGTCGGCCAGCGCCCGCTCCAGATCGGCGACGGTGCCGTCGATCCGGCCGAGGAACGACTGCCGGGTCCGCTCGAAGAAGCTCACCCCGTCCTCGACCAGCTCGCGCAGCATCTCCACGCGGGCGGGGTCGAGGACATGGCCCTCACCGGAGGCTCCGGCCGGCTTATCCGCGGCCTGGCGCGCGGCCGGCACCCAGCGGCGCAGGGCCCGGGCCAGCTGCGGCGGGTCGACCGGCTTGGTGAGGAAGTCGTCCATGCCCGCGGCCAGGCAGCGCTCGCGCTCGCCCTCCATGACCGAGGCGGTCAGCGCGATGATCGGGACCCGCCGCTCGCCCTCGCGCGCCCGCACGATCCGGGTGGCGTCGTACCCGTCCATCCGGGGCATCCGGCAGTCCATCAGCACCAGGTCGAAGTCGTGGTCGCCGGTCAGCGCGCGCACGGCCTCGGTGCCGTCGCCGACCACCTCGACCGAGCAGCCGAGGTTCTCCAGCAGGCCGGCCGCGACCATCTGGTTGACCGGGTTGTCCTCGACCACCAGGGCCCGCACGCCGGGGGCCTGGGGCTCGCCGGAGGGCTCGGCGACCGGGACGGGCGAGGCGCCCGCGACGGCGAGCAGCAGCGCGTCCAGCAGCACCGAGTGGCGCACCGGCTTGCCGATCACCAGGGCCGAGCCACCCGGAGCGGCGTTCGCCGACATCGAGATCACCCGATCGGCATGGGTCTCGGTCAGGCGCTCGCGCAGCCCGCGGGCGGGCCCCTCGTCCGAGCCGTCGTCGAGGCCGGCGTCCAGGAGCACCGCGTCGTAGGGCCGCCGGGCCGACACCAGCTCCAGGGCGGCCTCCGCCGAGTCGGCCGCCTCGACCTGGAGTCCCCAAGCGGCGAGCTGGCACACCAGCGTCTCGCGCACGGTGGCGTTGTCGTCGACCACCAGGGCGCGGGCGTCGCGCAGCGAGGCGGCCGAGCCGGTCGGAAGATCCTGCCGGCTGCTCCGCGCGGCCCGGAAGCGGGCGGTGAACCAGAACGTGCTGCCGTTGCCCGGGGTGCTGTCGACGCCGATCTCACCGCCCAGCGCGGCCACCAGCTGGCGCGAGATGGCCAGGCCCAGCCCGGTGCCGCCGTGCTTGCGGGTCGTGGACCGATCGGCCTGGACGAAGGCGTCGAAGAGGCCGTCGATGTCCCCGGCGTCGATGCCGATGCCGGTGTCGCGGACGGTCACCCACATGGTGAGCAGGCCGTCGTCGTCGGACTCCAGGACCCCGGCATGGATGGCGACCTCGCCGCTCTCGGTGAACTTCACCGCGTTCGCGCCGAGGTTGGTGAGCACCTGCCCGAGCCGCATGGCGTCGCCGTTGAGGAGCACCGGCACCTCGGGATCCACGGCGACCACCAGCTCCAGGCCCTTGTCGGCCGCCGGCTGGGCGAGCATCGCCGCCGAGCGCTCCACGACGCTGCGCACGTCGAAGTCCTCGGCCTCCAGCTCGATGCGCCCGGACTCGATCTTGGACAGGTCCAGGACGTCGTTGATGAGCTGCAGGAGGGTCAGGCCGGCCTCGCGGATGCCCTCGGAGAGCTCGCGCTGCCGATCGTCGAGCCGGGTCTGCAGGAGCAGGTCGTTGAGGCCGATGACGCCGTTCATCGGCGTACGGATCTCGTGGCTCATGTTGGCCAGGAACTCGGTCTTCAGGCGCGCGGACTCCATCGCGGCGTCGCGGGCCTCGGCCAGCGCGATCGCGTCGTGCTCGCGCTCGGCCACCCGTCGCAGCTGCTCGCCGATCTGGGCGATCAGCATGTGCGCCTCCGTGTCCGGGTCGGCCTCGTCGGCCAGGACCGTGACCACGCACGCGACCTTCTCGTGGCACCGCACCGGCATCGCGACCAGCGACTGGCCCTCCCGCGCCCAGACCCCGGCCGGCGCGACCTGGACCTCGCCGGTCTCGAAGGAGCGCCGGGCGAGCGCGACGTCCAGCTCGTGGATGCGGCCCTGGTCCGGATGGGCCCAGCGGGTGAGCGTGTCCAGCTCGCCGGCCGAGCTCCCCGGCAGGTACGCCGTCATCGGGCTGTAGCCGCTGTTCTCGGTGACCGTCCCGGCCACCAGCCCGAGCGCCTCGATCAGCGTGCTGGCCCGGTTGGCCGCGACCGCCGTCTGCTGCAGCATCCGCAGCCGCCGGGCGTTCTCGGCCAGGCGGCCCTCCGCCTCGACGCGGTCGGTGACGTCCTGGGCCGTGCCGGCGACACGGCGCGGCCGGCCGTCCTCGAGCTCGACGGCGCCGTGGCAGCGCAGCCACCGGACCCGGCCGTCGGGGCGGACGATCCGCGCCTGCCAGGTGAGCTCGCCGCCCCGTTCGAGCGCCTCCTTGGTCGCCTGGTCGACATGCGCGCGGTCCTCGGGGTGGTAGATCTCGCCGAGCCCGGCGTACGTCGCGGGGAACTCCGCGGGGTCCACGCCGCAGATGCGGTACAGCTCGCGGGACCAGGTGACCTCGTCGTTGACGACGTCCCACTCCCAGCCGCCCAGGTGGGCCAGCTCCTGGGCGCGCACCAGCTGCTGCTCGCGGCTGAGCAGCGTCTCGACCAGGTGGCGTCGCTCGGTGTACTCGGTGACCCGGTAGAGCCAGCCGAGGACGGAGCCGTCCTCCTCGTGGACCGGGTTCCAGCTGGCCAGCGTCCAGATCGGCGTGCCGTCGGCGCGGTGGATGAGGGACTCCATGTTGGTCTGGCCGGGATGGCCGGACCGGGCGAGCTCCCGGTGGCGCCGCCAGTCCTCACGGCCGTGCTCGTCGAGCAGATCCTCGACCCGCAGCGCGGACAGCTCCTCGAGGCCCATCCCGATCAGCTCGAGCATGCGCGGGTTCGCGTAGAGCGTGCGGCCGTCGTCGTCGATCAGCCACAACCCGTCGGAGGCCTGCTCCACCAGGCTGCCGAGCCATGCCCGCTCCATCGTTCCTCCGCCCGAGACTGCGTACTTCAAAGTGTTACAAATGGTACAACTCGGGGGAGCGTTCCGTCGCGCTGACGCGCGAGGGGTCCGAGGGCCGGGATCAGGCGCCGAGCGCCGGGAACCAGATGCCGATCTCGCGGGCGGCCGACTCCGGGGAGTCCGAGCCGTGCACGAGGTTCTCGCGGTTGGACAGCGAGAGGTCCCCGCGGATCGTGCCGGGGGCCGCCTTGCGCCCGTCGGTGGCGCCGTTGATCGCGCGGACCACCTCGATCGCCTCGTCGCCCTCGAGCACCAGGGCGACCAGCGGGCCGCTGGTGACGAAGTCGCGCAGCGGAGGGTAGAAGTCTCGCTCGACGTGCTCGGCGTAGTGCTGGTCGGCCAGGGCCGCGTCGATGTGCCGCTGCTCCATCGCCACGATGCGCAGCCCCTTGGCCTCGAAGCGCGCGAGCACCTCCCCCACCAGCCCACGGCGGACCGTGTCGGGCTTGAGCAGGACGAGTGTGCGCTGAGTCATGGCAGGAAGGCTACTGGCCGGGCTCGTGCTCGGCGTACGCGGCCGCCCGGTCGCGGTCGATGATCCCGCCGAGGCGGAACGCGGTGATCCACAGCGCCAGGAAGATCACCCCGAGGGCGATCATCGCGGTGATCCGCACGCCCAGCGCCATCGAGGCGAGCTGGATCGCCCAGCCCAGCCAGTAGGCCCAGGCCATCCGCAGCAGTCCGGCGGTGACCAGGCAGGCCACGCTGAGGCCCAGCCCGATCCAGAGCGCGGTGGCGGTGTCGACCGACTCCACCGAGATCAGCACCGGGGTGGAGAGCCCGAGGACGACGGCCTGGCAGAGCAGGATCGCCGAGCAGAGGCGGCGGCGCATCACGACTCGATCCGTCCGCGCGGTCGCAGCAGCGCGCGGGCCTCGCCGACGGTGACCACCGAGCCGGTCACCAGCACGCCGCCCGAGCCGATCCCCTCGCCGAAGACGCCGCCGGCCTCGGCCAGGGCGGTCGCCTGGTCGAGCGCGTCGACCAGCGAGGGCGCCACGCTCACCCGGTCGGGCCCGAAGATCCCCCGCGCCGCCTCGGCCAGCTCCTCGGCCGGCATCGCCCGCTCGGTGGAGTTCTGGGTGCAGACCAGGTGGGCGAAGACCGGCTCCAGCACAGCCAGCATGCCCTCGTAGTCCTTGTCCGCCATCACGCCCATCACGCCGACCAGCGGGCTGAACGAGAACGAGTCCTCCAGCGCGGCCACCACCGCTCGCGCGCCGTGCGGGTTGTGCGCGGCGTCCAGGACGATCGTCGGGGAGCGCCGGATCACCTCCAGGCGTCCCGGCGAGGCCACCTCCGCGAAGCCGTCGAGCACCACCTCGGCGCTCAGCGGGTCCTCGCCGAGGAACGCCTCGACGGCGGCCAGGGCCAGCGCGGCGTTCTGCGCCTGGTGCGCGCCGTACAGCGGCAGGAAGACGTCGTCGTACGCCGCGCGCAGACCCTGCAGCGACAGCATCTGGCCGCCGACCGCCGAGACGCGGGTGCGCACGCCGAACTCGAGCCCCTCGCGGGCCAGCGTGGCGCCGACCTCCGCGCAGCGCTCGGCGATGATCTCGGCGACCTCCGGCTCCTGGACCGCGGTGACGACCGTGGCGCCGGGCTTGATGATCCCGACCTTCTCCCGGGCGATCTCGGCCGCGGTCGAGCCGAGGTACTTGGCGTGGTCGACGTCGATCGGGCCGATCACCGCGACCGCGCCGTCCGCGACGTTGGTGGCGTCCCAGGCGCCGCCCATGCCGACCTCGACGACCGCGACGTCGACCGGGGCGTCGGCGAACGCGGCGTACGCCATGCCGACGATCGTCTCGAAGAACGACAGCGGATGGCTGTGCCCGGCGTCGACCAGGTGCGTGTAGGGCGCGACGTCGTTGAAGGCCCGGACGAAGGCCTCCTCGCCCAGCGGCTCGCCGTCGACCACGATTCGCTCGGTGATCGACTCCAGGTGCGGGCTGGTGAAGCGCCCGGTGCGCAGCTCCATCGCGCGCAGCAGCGTCTCGATCATCCGGGAGGTCGAGGTCTTGCCGTTGGTCCCGGTCAGGTGGATGACCGGGTAGGCGCGCTGCGGGTCGCCCAGCAGGTCGGTGAACTCGGCGATCCGGTCCAGGGTGGGATCGAGCCGCGTCTCCGGCCAGCGGGACAGCAGCGCGTCCTCGACCTCGGCAAGGGTCTCGGCGGGACGCGGCGGGGGGAAGTCTGACATCGGCGCGAGTCTACGGTCGCCGGCCTCACCTCCCCGTGAGCGGTGCGTGTGTTCCCGATCCGGTACGCCGACAGGGAACAGGCTCACCGCTCCATCGAGTTCTAGAACACGTTCCATTACAGTCGGCGCATGAGCACGCGCGAGCGCTTCGACGCGCTGGCCGCCGACCCGGCGCCGGCGCCCGCCGACCTGGACGCCCTCTGGGCCGACCTGCGCACGGTGGGCGTCGAGGAGATGCTCGGGTCCTGGCGCGGCGGCGACTTCGCCACCGGCCACCCGGCGAGCGGGCTGCTGACCAAGATCGCCTGGCACGGCAAGCGCTTCGACTCCCCGCTCGAGGGGCATCCGCTGATCTGCCGGGGCGAGGACGGCGAGCTCTACTCCAACACCCAGGCCGCCGCCGGCGGCCACTCCTCGCTGTGGCCGGTCGGCTTCCGCGGCGAGGTGACCGCGACCATGGTCTACGACGCGATGCCGGTCCTCGACCACTTCAAGGCCGTGGACGAGCGGACCGTCATGGGGATCATGAACGGCAAGCTCGCCGCCTACTTCGGCACCGACGACCCCTACTACTTCTGGCTGGAGCGTGAGGCATGAGGACGACCGCGGCGATCGTGGAGCGACAGGGCGCGGACTTCGCGCTGGGCGAGCTGGAGCTCGACGAGCCCCGTGAGGACGAGGTGCTGGTGCGGATGGTCGCGACCGGCCTGTGCCACACCGACATCACCCTCAAGGGCTTCCTGCCCGAGGAGATGTTCCCCAACATCTTCGGCCACGAGGGCGCCGGCGTGGT
The DNA here is from genome assembly GCA_044464665.1 of Nocardioides sp. Lineage (GTDB taxonomy): Bacteria > Actinomycetota > Actinomycetes > Propionibacteriales > Nocardioidaceae > Marmoricola. The sequence goes on along the minus strand of JBIQLB010000028.1, from coordinate 17,750 downwards.
CGAGCAGGTGGGCAGCGCGGTCGACGGCATCGAGGTCGGCGACCACGTCATCCTCAGCTTCCGCTCCTGCCGCGCGTGCGAGAACTGCAAGGCCGGCCTGGTCGGCTACTGCGATTCCGCGCTGCTGCTCAACTACATGGGCATGCGCATGGACGGCTCGATCACCTACTCCCGCGAGGGATCGCCGGTCTTCGGCTCCTTCTTCGGCCAGTCCAGCCTCTCCGCGCACGCCCTGGCCTACGCCGACAACTGCGTCGTGGTGGACAAGTCGCTGGACCTGACCAGGTTCGCGCCGTACGGCTGCGGCTTCCAGACCGGCGCCGGCACCGTCCTCAACGTGCTGAAGCCCGGGCCCGCCGACAGTCTGGTCGTGTACGGCGTGGGCGCGGTCGGCCTGGCCGCCCTGGCCGCCGCGAAGTACGCCGGCGCCGGCACCGTCATCGCGGTCGACCCGCTGGCGAGCCGCCGGGCCGAGGCCGAGCGCTTCGGCGCGACGGCGCTGGACCCCGGCGACGGCAGCACGATCGTGGAGCGGGTCAAGGAGATCACCGGCGGCGGCGCGACGTACGGCATCGACACCACGGCCATCCCCGCGGTGGTCAAGCAGGCGCAGCAGTCGCTGGCCGTGCGCGGCACGCTGGTGGCGCTCGGCCTGGGCGCCGAGGAGTACCCCATCGACGCGGTGGACCTGCTGCAGACCGGCAAGACCATCAAGTCCTCCATCGAGGGCGACGCCGACCCGCTGGAGATGGTCCCGCGGCTGATCGCGATGAACGCCGCCGGCGACTTCGACGTGGACCACCTGATCGCGACGTACCCGGTGGAGCAGATCAACACCGCCGTCGCCGACGTGCTCGCCGGAAAGGTCGTCAAGCCGGTCCTCGTCTGGTGACCCGGCCTGGGTAGTGTCGCGGCATGAGGTTGCGACTGACCGAGGACGAGGCCGCGTTCCGCGAGGAGATGCGGACCTTCTTCACCACCCAGATCCCCCAGGAGATCCGCGACACCGTCGCGGCCGGACGCCACATCGGCAAGGACGCGTACGTCGAGACCCAGCGCATCCTCAACGCCGCGGGCCTGGCGGTGCCCAACTGGCCGGTCGAGTGGGGCGGTCGCGACTGGACCCCGCTGCAGCGGCACATCTGGCACGAGGAGATGCAGCTGGCCTGCGTCCCGCAGCCGCTCGCCTTCAACGCCAGCATGATCGGCCCGGTCATCGCCCACTTCGGCTCCCAGGAGATGAAGGAGCGCTTCCTCCCGCCCACGGCCAACCTCGACATCTGGTGGTGCCAGGGCTTCTCCGAGCCCAACTCCGGCTCCGACCTCGCCTCGCTGAGCACCCGCGCCGAGCGGGACGGCGAGGACTGGATCGTCAACGGGCAGAAGACCTGGACCACGCTGGGCCAGCACGCCGACTGGATCTTCTGCCTGGTCCGCACCGATCCCGAGGCGAAGAAGCAGGCCGGCATCTCCATGCTGCTCTTCCCGATGGACTCCCCCGGCGTGACGCTGCGCCCGATCCAGCTGGTCGACGGCAGCTACGAGGTCAACGAGGTCTTCTTCGACAACGTGCGCGTGCCCGGCGACCTCCTCGTCGGCGAGGAGAACCAGGGCTGGACGCAGGCGAAGTTCCTGCTCGGCAACGAGCGCGTCGGGGTGGCTCCGGTCGCCGCGACCAAGCGGGCGCTGGCCCGGCTCAAGGAGAACGCCGGTGAGGCGCTGTCCGACCCGCTGGTCGCGGCCCGCTTCGTGGAGCTGGAGAACGAGCTGCTCGCCCTGGAGCTGACCGCGCTGCGGGTCGTCGCCAACTCCGCCGACGGCAAGCCGCACCCGGCCTCCTCGATCCTCAAGCTCAAGGGCACCGAGCTGCAGCAGGCGGTCTCCGAGCTGGCCGTCGACCTGGCCGGTCCGCTCTCGCTGGCGTCGGGCTCCGACACGGTCCCGGAGTGGGCCGCGCTGTCGACGCCGACGTACCTCAACCTCCGCAAGGCCTCGATCTACGGCGGCTCCAACGAGATCCAGCGCCAGATCATCGCCGGAACGATCCTGGGACTCTGAGGAGCTGACATGGACTTCACGCTGAACGACGAGCAGACCGCCCTGCGCGACGCGGTCCGCGGACTGCTCAAGGGGTACGACGCCTCGGTCGACGCCGAGCGCCGCCGCCAGGTGACCGCCGAGGACCCCGGCTTCGACGAGACCCTCTGGGGGCGGCTGGCCGAGATGGGCATCCTCGGGCTGCCCTTCGACGAGGACGACGGCGGCATGGGCGCCGGCCCGATCGACGTCGCCGTGGTGGCCGAGGAGATCGGCCGGGTCCTCGCTCCTGAGCCGTTCGTGGCCTCCGTGGTCCTGGCCGGCGGCCTCGTCGCCGCCGCCGGGTCGCCGGAGCAGCGGGCCGAGCTCCTCGGCGGGCTGGCCTCCGGCGAACGGGTGCTCGCCTTCGCCTCCTGTGGCGACGACGGCGTCGCCGAGCCGGTGATCCAGGGCGCCCGGGCCGACACGATCGTGTGGCAGGCCGGCGACCAGCTCCTGGTCGCGCCGCGGCCCGAGGGCGTGACGGCCTACCCGACGCACGACGGCGGCCGGGCCGCCCGGCTCGAGCTCGACCGCTCCCAGGCCACTCCCCTCGGCTCCGGCTCCACCGAGGCGCTGCCCCTGGCGATGGCCCGGGCCCGGATCGCCGCGTGCCACGAGGCGCTCGGCGCCATGGACACCGCGCTGACGATGACCACGTCGTACCTCACCACGCGGCAGCAGTTCGGGGTCACCCTCAACCGCTTCCAGGCGCTGACCTTCCGGGCCGCGGACATGTACACCGCGCTGGAGCTCACCCGCAGCATCGTCACCTGGGCGACCATGGTCGCCGCCGAGGCCGACGACCCGGCCGAGGTGATCGAGGCCGCCGCCCGTGCCGCGCTGCAGACCGCCCGCGCGGCCCGCACCATCGGCCAGGAGGCGATCCAGATGCACGGCGGCATCGGCGTCACCGCGGAGTACGCCGTGGGCTGGTACACCTCGCGGCTCACCGCGCTCACCCACTGGCTGCTGGCGCCCGGCGAGCAGCTCGGTCGGCTCGTGCCCGGTCTCGGCCACCACGGCGTGCTGGACCCGCTGGGGGCTTGACCTCCGCGCCCATCGCAGCGCCCATCCCTGCGCCCATCTCCGGGCACGGAACTGGTTTCTTGGGCGCCTGCCCACGCCCGTAGCATGTCGCCCATGACCGACACCCAGAGCTCGCCCCCGACCACGACGACCGACGCTCCCCGCGCCGTCGTCGTACCGGAGAAGGCCGCTCTGGAGGGCCTGGAGGCGAAGTGGTCGGCGCGCTGGAAGGACGAGGACACCTACGCCTTCGACCGCACCCAGCCGCGGGAGAACGTCTACGCGATCGACACTCCCCCGCCGACCGTCAGCGGCAGCCTGCACGTCGGGCACGTCTTCTCCTACACCCACACCGACCTGGTCGCCCGCTTCCACCGGATGCGCGGCAAGGCGGTCTTCTACCCGATGGGCTGGGACGACAACGGCCTGCCGACCGAGCGCCGGGTGCAGAACTACTTCGGCGTCCGCTGCGATCCGAGCCTGCCCTACGACGCGGACTTCACCCCGCCGGAGAAGCCGGATCCGAAGCGTCAAGTGCCGATCAGCCGTCCCAACTTCGTCGAGCTCTGCGAGCGCCTGGTCGAGCAGGACGAGGCCGTCTTCGAGGACCTGTGGCGCACGCTCGGCCTCTCCGTGGACTGGACCCGCACCTACACGACCATCGGGCCGCTGGCCCAGAAGGTCAGCCAGCGCGCGTTCCTGCGCAACTTCGCCCGCGGCGAGGCATACCTGCAGGAGGCCCCCACCCTGTGGGACGTCACCTTCCAGACCGCCGTCGCCCAGGCCGAGCTCGAGGCGCGCGAGTACGCCGGCCACTACCACCGGGTCTCCTTCCACAAGCCCGACGGCGACTCTGCCGACGGGGGAGGCACGGTCGAGATCGAGACGACCCGCCCCGAGCTGATCCCCAGCGTGGTCGCGCTGATCGCGCACCCCGACGATGAGCGCTACCAGCCGCTGTTCGGCACCACGGTCGCCTCGCCGGTCTTCGGCGTGGAGATCCCCGTGCTCGCCCACGAGGCCGCCGAGCCCGACAAGGGCGCCGGCATCGCGATGTGCTGCACCTTCGGCGACCTCACCGACGTCCAGTGGTGGCGCGAGCTCGACCTGCCCGTGCGCACGCTGATCGGCCGCGACGGCCGGCTCTCCCGCGAGACGCCGGAGTGGCTGTCGGCTCCGGCCGCCGCGGCGGCGTACGAGGAGCTCAAGGGCAAGACCGCCTTCAGCGCGCGCGAGGCGATGGTCGCGATGCTGCGCGCGTCCGGCGACCTGATCGGCGAGCCGAGCCCGACCCAGCGGATGACGAACTTCTTCGAGAAGGGCGACAAGCCGCTGGAGATCGTCGCCACGCGGCAGTGGTACATCCGCAACGGCGGGCGCGACGAGGACCTGCGCTCGGAGATGCTCGCCCGGGGCGCGGAGATCGAGTGGCACCCGGCCCACATGAAGCACCGCTACGACAACTGGGTCAGCGGCCTGAACGGCGACTGGCTGATCTCCCGGCAGCGGTTCTTCGGCATCCCCTTCCCGGTCTGGTACCCCCTCGACGCCGAGGGCGAGCCGGACTACGACCACCCGCTGCTGCCCGGCGAGGCCGAGCTGCCGGTCGACCCCTCGACACAGGCGCCGTCGGGCTACGCCGAGGACCAGCGTGGCAAGCCGGGCGGCTTCATCGGCGACCCCGACGTGATGGACACCTGGGCGACCTCCTCGCTCACCCCGCACATCGCGGGCGGCTGGGAGGAGGACCCCGACCTGTTCGAGCGGGTCTTCCCCATGGACCTGTGCACCCAGGCGCACGACATCATCCGCACCTGGCTGTTCTCCCGGGTGGTCCGGGCCGACCTGGAGAACCACGTCGCGCCCTGGTCGCACGCGGTGATGTCGGGCTTCATCCTCGACCCCGACCGCAAGAAGATGTCGAAGTCCAAGGGCAACGTCGTGGTGCCGACCGAGATCCTCGACAAGTTCGGCGCGGACGCGGTGCGCTGGCGCGCGGCGCTGGCCCGCCCCGGCATGGACTCCCCCTTCGACGAGACCCAGATGAAGGTCGGCCGCCGGCTCGCCCTCAAGGTCCTCAACGTCTCCTCGCTCGTGCTCGGTCACATCGGCGCCCACGAGCCCGACCCGAGCCGGATCACCGAACCGCTGGACCGCGCCCTGATGGCGGCGCTGGCCACCACGATCGACCAGGCGACCGCGGCCTTCGAGCGCTACGACTACACGACCGCGCTGGAGGCGACCGAGCGGTTCTTCTGGGACTTCTGCGACGACTACGTCGAGCTGGTCAAGGAGCGGGCCTACGCCACCGAGGGGGGCCCGGCCACCGCCTCGGCCCACGCCGCGCTGGCGACGGCCGTCCACCACGTGCTCCGGCTCCTGGCGCCCTTCCTGCCCTACGCGACCGAGGAGGCCTGGTCGTGGTGGCAGGAGGGCTCGGTGCACCAGGCCTCGTGGCCGGTGGCCGGCGAGCTCGGCGACAGCGCCGGCGACGCCTCGGTCCTGGCCGCCACCTCGGCCGTGCTGGCCGGCGTCCGCGGCGTGAAGTCGTCGGCGAAGGTCGGCATGCGTGCCGAGCTGGCCCGCTGCACGGTCAGCGGCCCGGCCGCCGGGGTGAGCGCCGCCGAGCAGGCCGCGGGAGATCTGCGGGCCGCGGGCCGCATCGTCGGGTCGCTGGAGTTCACCGCGGCCGACGTGGCCGAGATCGCCGTCGAGGCCGAGATCGCCTGACGCCGGGTCGCCGCGGCCGTCGATCGACCGTCGGTCGCGACCGGCTCAGCAGTCGTGGTGCAGCAGGCGGAGGTTCTCGCCGTCGCTGCCGAGAACGCCCAGGCCGCCGAGGTCGAGCAGGCAGCCGTTGGTCGGACCGGCCGACGGAGTCGGGCTGCTCGACGGGCTGGGGCTCCAGGACGGGCTGGGCGACGGGCTGCCAGTGGGGCTGGCCGACGGGCTGCCGGTGGGGCTCGGCGACGTCGTGGGGCTGCCCGTGGGCGTGCCGGTCGGGCCGGTCGTCGGAGTCCCAGTGGGGGTCCCGGTGGGGCTGTCGGTCGGGCTCTCCGTGGGCGTCTCGCCCGGGGTCGAGCCCTCGCCGGTGCCCAGCGTCGGGCCGCCGCTCGGCTGCGGCTCGACCGGGGTCGTGCCGGGACCGGTGGTCGGCAGCGGGTCGGTGGGCCGGTCGACCGGGGTCGCCTCGGGCGTCGGCAGCGGCGTGGCGCCGCTGGGCCGTGTCGGCGTCCGGCTGTCGGTGGAGCGGTCGGTGACCGTCAGGCCGATCTCGCCGCCCGCGCTCGCCGGAGGCGGCGCGAACTGGGCCGGCTTGGGCGCGAGCGCCCCGCCCAGCACGAAGTCTGGCGCGACCGCGCCGACGGCGACCGCCTGCGGCACGCCGGCGCGGATCATCACGTTGATCGCCTGGGCGCGCAGCCCGGCGGCGAGCACCATCGCACAGATCACGGTGAGGCCCCAGAAGGCGAGCATCGATCGCTTCTGATCTGCGGTCACGGCGGCCTCCCTACCTCTACCTCTGATCGGCCTGCTGTGAGACCTCAGCCGGGCAATTTGCCGGAAACCTGGCTTTCAGGACTTTGAGCCTACCCCATCGGGACCTGTAGCGCATCGCCCGGATCCGCGAGATCGTCCGATTCGCCTGTTATTTCCCGCAGGAAGGTGGGAAGACTGAGCCAGCAGAGGCTCAGGCGGACTTCTTCTTCTGCTCCGGCTCGCGGGGCACCAGGGTCGGATTCACGTTGTCGGAGACGACCTCGGCGGTCACCACGACCTTGGCGACGTCCTCGCGCGAGGGCACGTCGTACATGACGTTGAGGAGGACCTCCTCGATGATCGCGCGCAGGCCGCGGGCGCCGGTGCCCCGCTCCATGGCCTTGTCGGCGATCGCCACCACGGCGTCCTCGGTGAACTCCAGCTCGACGCCGTCGAGCTCGAAGAGCTTCTGGTACTGCTTGATCAGCGCGTTGCGCGGCTCGGTGAGGATCTGGACCAGCGCGGCGTTGTCGAGCTTGCTCACGCTGGCGATCAGCGGGAGCCGGCCGATGAACTCGGGGATCAGGCCGAACTTCACCAGGTCCTCGGGTCGCACCTGGGAGAAGAGCTCGTCGGCCTCGGACTCCGCGGCGGTGCGGATCTCGGCGGTGAAGCCGAGGGTCTTCTTGCCGACGCGCTGCTCGACGATGTGCTCCAGCCCGGCGAACGCGCCGCCGACGACGAACAGGATGTTGGTCGTGTCGATCTGGATGAACTCCTGGTGCGGGTGCTTGCGGCCGCCCTGCGGAGGCACCGAGGCGGTCGTGCCCTCCAGGATCTTCAGCAGCGCCTGCTGCACGCCCTCGCCGGAGACGTCGCGGGTGATCGAGGGGTTCTCCGCCTTGCGGGCCACCTTGTCGATCTCGTCGATGTAGATGATCCCGGTCTCGGCCTTCTTCACGTCGTAGTCGGCGGCCTGGATCAGCTTGAGCAGGATGTTCTCCACATCCTCGCCGACGTACCCGGCCTCGGTCAGCGCCGTGGCGTCGGCGATGGCGAAGGGGACGTTGAGCATCCGCGCCAGCGTCTGGGCGAGGTAGGTCTTGCCGCAGCCGGTCGGGCCCATCAGCAGGATGTTGGACTTGGCGACCTCGACCGCGTCCTCCTTGTTGGAGCGGCGGGAGACCCCGGCCTGGACGCGCTTGTAGTGGTTGTAGACCGCGACCGCGAGCGACTTCTTGGCCTGCTCCTGGCCGATCACGTAGGAGTTGAGGAACTCGAAGATCTCACGCGGCTTGGGGAGCTCGGAGAACTCGACCTCGTTGGTCTCGTTCAGCTCCTCCTCGATGATCTCGTTGCACAGGTCGATGCACTCGTCGCAGATGTACACGCCGGGACCGGCGATGAGCTTCTTGACCTGCTTCTGGCTCTTGCCGCAGAAGGAGCACTTGAGCAGGTCACCACCGTCACCAATGCGCGCCACGGGCGACGTCTCCCCTCATCCGGGCCGACCTCCTGATCGACTCCCATGAACGATCTCATGCCTTCGTACGACGGTACCCCGTCGTACCGACGAATGCGGCCGGACACGACAATCGAGGCCGGCCGCGCGTGTCGCGACCTCGCTCAGGCGAGCGCGGCCGCCTTGCGCGACTCCAGGATGGAGTCGATCAGGCCGTACTCCACCGCGGCGTCGGCGGTGAGGATCTTGTCGCGCTCGATGTCGCGGTTGACCTCCTCGGCCGACTTGCCGGTGTGCTCGGAGATGAGCCGCTCCAGCAGCTCGCGCATCCGCAGGATCTCGTTGGCCTGGATCTCGATGTCCGAGGACTGGCCGTAGGTGCCCTCGGTGTAGGGCTGGTGGATGAGGATCCGGCTGTTCGGCAGCGCCATCCGCTTGCCCGGCGAGCCCGCGGCGAGCAGGACCGCCGCCGCGGAGGCCGCCTGGCCCAGGCACACGGTCTGGACATCGGGCTGGATGAACTTCATGGTGTCGTAGATCGCGGTCATCGCCGTGAACGAGCCACCGGGGCTGTTGATGTAGATGCTGATGTCGCGATCGGGGTCCATCGACTCCAGGCAGAGCAGCTGGGCCATCACCGCGTTGGCGATGTCGTCGCTGATCGGGGTGCCCAGGAAGATGATCCGATCCTCGAAGAGCTTGGCGTAGGGGTCGATCCGGCGGAAGCCGTACGACGTCCGCTCCTCCCACTGGGGGATGTAGTAGTTCATGTCCTCAGTCCTTGGTCCGGGCCGGACGGCCCTCGTCGGCGGCCTCGCGGGCGCTGGTGATCACGTGGTCGATGAAGCCGTACTCCTTGGCCTCGGGCGCGGTGAACCAGCGGTCGCGGTCGGCGTCCTGCTCCACCTGCTCCAGCGGCTGACCGGTGTGCTGGGCGATCAGCTCGAAGAGGACCTTCTTGATGTGCAGCGACTGCTGGGCCTGGATCTTGATGTCCGAGGCGGAGCCGCCCATGCCGCCGGAGGGCTGGTGCATCATGATCCGCGCGTGGGGCAGCGCGTACCGCTTGCCCTTGGCGCCGGCGCAGAGGAGGAACTGGCCCATCGAGGCGGCCAGGCCCATGCCCACGGTGGCCACGTCGTTGGGGATGTAGTTCATGGTGTCGTAGATCGCCATGCCCGCGTCCACCGAGCCGCCAGGGCTGTTGATGTGCAGGAAGATGTCGGCCTCGGGGTCCTCCGCGGAGAGCAGGAGGAGCTGGGCGCAGATCGCGTTGGCGTTCTGGTCGCGGACCTCGGAGCCGAGGAACACGATCCGCTCGCGCAGCAGGCGCTGGTAGATGTGGTCGTCGAGCCCGTACGACGACGGGCCCCCGTTCATCTGCGGGCTGGAGATCTCGTTCACAGCCCAGACCCTAGACGCCGGGAGCGGCAATTCCACGAGGAAGAGGCCGGTGTTCGCCCAGAGCGGATTCGGGCATCGTCCCCCGCCGGAGCCCTCAGCCGCGCTCGACGACGGCCCGGATCCGGTCCAGGGTGCTGGCCAGGCCCTCGGCCAGCTCGGCGTCGTGACCCGCCGCGCCGCCCAGGATCGGGGTCATCAGCCGCGAGCCGACGCTGTAGGCGTTGAGCACCCGGCGGGCGCCGACCCGGGTACCCGGCCCGGAGGCCAGCTCCACCGGCTCCAGCTCGTAGACCCAGGTGGCCCCGCTCTCCCGGGTCTTCCAGGCCAGCGCGCGGGCCGGCTCCCAGCGGACGATCCTCGAGGTGGTCGGCCACACGACGGCCTTGCGCCGGTTGATCCCGACGATCGTCGCGCCGACACCGGGCTTGCCGAGGAGGAACGCCCTGCGCAGCTCCGGGCTGAACTCCGGCATCCGGGTGGGGTCGGACAGGGCCGCCCAGACGCGCTCGGGCGAGGCGGCCATCTCCAGGCTCGCCGAGACGGGCAGTGGGGTCGTCATGCGGTCTCCTTCGTCGGCGCGTGGGCCAGCCAGCGACGCAGAGCAGCGTAGACGTCGTCGTGGTTGAGCAGGTCGAAGTGGCCGGCGCGGGGCAGGTGGAGCACCTCGGCCCCGGGGAACAGCGGCTCGCCGTGCAGCGGCCGCCCGATCGCGGAGCGGAACGGCACCAGCCCGTCGCCCACGGTGCCCGACGACAGCGTGCCGGTACGCCGCCCGAGCGTCGCGCCGACGAGGCGGACGCGGGCACCCGGGAGCGGCCGGTCGATCTCGGGCATCCCGTCGTGCAGGTCGAGGACGCCTCGCGAGCGGCGGCCCAGGATGCCGGTCACCGGCGCCACCTCGGGCAGCCGCTCCCCCAGCCGCACCGCCCGGGCAATGCCCCGCTCCACCGGCGAGCCGAGGTGCGGGGTGCCGAGCGTGACGATGTCGGAGACCAGGTGGGTCCAGTCCGTCTCGGCGTCGGTGCGCACCCCGCAGGCCGCGCGGACGATGAGGCCGCCCATGGAGTGACCGACCAGCGCGATCCGGCGTACCGGCACGGGCCAGGCGTCCAGCAGCCGGGCCACCACCGCGCGCACGGCGACGCCCGACTCCGCGATCGGCACGCCGGTGTTCACCCGCAGGTCGATGGCCGTCCAGCCCTCGTCGCGCTCCAGCCGCCGCCCGTACGACGGCATCGCCTCGGCCCCCTCGCGGCGCGGCCGGCTGCTCCGGTCCCAGTAGTGCTCGGTCTCGCACAGGCCGTGGACGAAGACGACCAAGGCATCGGTCGGGTGCGGGAACGCCGCCCAGACACCGGGTGGAGTCAGCGCGACGTCGCGACCGTAGCGGCGGGCGGCGGTGTCGATCGCCAGCATCGACCCCTCCGCCACGAGCCGGTCGCCGATCAGGCCGTTGACCGCGCTGATCACGAAGCGGCCGGTCGCGGAGTCCTCCAGCCGTCCGTCCACCCCGGCACGGCCGGCGAACCGGAGTCCGTGGGCGGTCCAGCGCAGGCCACCGCCGACGCCGGCGTACACACCACGGGCGATGCCGTCGTGCACCGGGCGCGTCATCGCGGGCACCCGAGCCGCGCCCAGGACCCCATGGACGCGATCGCTCACGGCCAGGTGAACGTCCCGCGTGGTCCCCACGACCAGCTCGTCGAGGTGGTCGACCGCCAGCGCGGCCGCCTCGAGCAGGTCGCCGTCACGCCCTCTCATGGAGGGAGTGCACCACATTCAGTGAACAGGCGTCCACTGAATGTGGTGGTGGCCTCAGCTCTCGGCCGGCTCCTCGGCGGTCTCGCCCTCGGTCTCAGCCTCGTCCTCGACCGGCGGCTCGCCGATGGTGCCGTCGGGCTGCAGGTTCTTCAGCTCGACCGGGTTGCCCGAGGCGTCGGTGACGGTCGTGGACTCCACGATCAGCGCGAGCGCCTTGCCGCGCACGACCTCGGCCACCATCTCGGGGATGTGGTTGTGCTCGATCATGTGCTTCATGAACGCCTCGGGGTTCTCCCCGGACTGCTGAGCGCGGCGGAAGAGGTGCTCGGAGAGCTCGCTCTGGTCGACGCCGATCTCCTCGGCCTTGGCCACCTCGTCGAGGAGGAACTGCGCGGCCATCGCGTTGCGGACCTGCTTCTCCAGCTCGGCCTCGAACTCGTCGATGGTCTGCTTCTGGTCGTCGAGGTACCGGTCCAGCGTCAGGCCGGCGTACATCAGCTGCTGCTCCATCTCCTGACGGCGCTGGCCGAGCTCGGCCGAGACGACGCCCTCGGGCAGCGGGATCTCGGCGCTGTCGAGCAGCTTCTCCAGGACCGCGTCGCGGGCCTCGGCGGCCTGGGTCAGGCGACCCTGGCGGACCAGGCCCTCGCGGATGCTCTCGCGCAGCTCCTCCGCGGTGTCGAACTCCGAGGCGGTCTGGGCGAAGTCGTCGTCGAACTCGGGGAGCTCCTGCTCCTTGACCCCGTTGACGGTGACGACCACGTCGACGGCCTCGCCCTCGTGGTCGCCGGCGAGCAGGGTGCTGGAGAAGGTGCGCTCCTCGCCCGCGGAGAGCCCGCGGATGGCGTCGTCGGCGCCCTCGATGAGCTGGCCCGAGCCGACCTTGTAGGAGTAGCCGCTGACCTCGCCGCCCTCGATGCTCTCGCCGTCGCGGGTCGCGACCAGGTCGATGGTGACGATGTCGTCGTCCTGCGCGGCGCGCTCGACGTCCTTGAGCGTGGCGAAGCGCTCACGCAGGGAGTCGATCTGCTCGGCCACGTCGTCGTCGGAGACGGCGATGTCCTCGACCTCGACACTCAGGCCGTCGTACGACGGCACGGCGATCTCCGGCTTGATGTCGACCTCGGCGGTGAACTCCAGCGTCTCGTTGTCGGCGAACTTGGTGATGTCGATCTCGGGCTGGGCGAGCGGCTGCAGGTCGTTCTCCTGCAGCGCCTGCACGTACAGCTTCGGCAGCGCCTCGTTGATCGCCTCGTCGAGCACGACCCCCCGGCCGACCTGGCGGTCGATGACCGGCGGCGGCACCTTGCCCTTGCGGAAGCCCGGGACGTTCACCTGCTTGGCGATCCTCTGGTACGCCGCCTTCAGGCTCGGCTCGAGCTCTTCGAACGGGACCTCGACGGTGAGCTTGGCCCGGGTCGGGTTCAGCGTCTCAACGGCGCTCTTCACAGGTTCTCCTCATGCTGGGCCCGACGGCCCGGTTTGGCTCAGGACTGGCGCAGGCCCGGCACTGGGTGCAGGGCGGCCGAACAGTGGCCGCGGGGCTCCGCAGGCCGCAGGCCAGCCTACTTCAGCGCGTACGCCGCCCGAAATCGCCCGCTCACTCCGGGACGACCCGTGCGCCACCCTCGCCGAGGCGCCTGACCAGCGCGACGGCCTCGGGGATATCGCCGGCCGCGGGTCTCGATCACCCCGACAAACATCACCGGCGGCCGACACCGCCTCCGTCTCAGTCGGGGCGGTCGAAGATGCGCTTGGTGAGAGCCTGGACGTCGCGGTCCAGGCCGTCCAGATGGCGGTCGAGTGACTCGAACCGGACCCCGACTACCTCGAACCTCGCGTTCATCTCCCCGCGCAGGCCGCTGATCTCCGCGCGGACGCCGCCGATCTCGGCGCGCAGCACGCGGGTGAACATGCTCGTGATCAGGCCCATGGCCGCGAACGTCGACGCGGCGAAGACACCGATCAGCGTCCACACCTGCGGCTCGGTCAACTCGATCACCTCCTCATTCTGACGCAACGAGCCCAACACTGTCAGCATGGGCGGGCCACGCCATCGGGGCGACGGAGATCTGTGGAGAACCTGGTGAGGGAGGGGGCCGTGGAGGATTCGCGGCCGGCGGCGAGGGAGAAAGCGGTCGGGGCGACAGGACTCGAACCTGCGATCTCCTGCTCCCAAAGCAGGCGCGCTAGCCACTACGCTACGCCCCGCCAAGGCGCTGGAGCGCCTTGAGAGCGGATGACGGGAATCGAACCCGCGTAGCCAGTTTGGAAGACTGGGGCTCTACCATTGAGCTACATCCGCGCGCGTCGCGGCGGCCCGCAGAGAGGCCGCCGAGTGCGCCTGACATGGTGCCATACCGGCCGCGGGCTCCACGAATCAGGCAGTCGTCGCTTTCCGGTGCACCAGCACCACCGCGGCGTCGTCGGTCCGCGAGGCGAGGTCGTCGAGCAGCCGCTGGGCGGCGCCGGCGAAGCCGCGGACCCGGATCGCCTCGCCGCGACGGGCCAGCCGGTCGATGCCGGTGCTGATGTCGTGCCGCCCGACCTCGACCAGGCCGTCGGTGTAGAGCAGCAGCGCGTCCCCCGGCTCGAGGCGGACGCGGGCCGGCTCGAAGCGACCGGTCCCGGGCTCGATGCCGAGCACCATGCCGTCGGTCTCCAGCGGTGCCGAGCGACGGCCCGCGTCGTGCAGCCAGATCGCCGGCGGGTGGCCCGCCGTACGGATCTCGGCCTCACCGGTCTCCAGGTCCAGGTGGACGTGGACGGCGGTCGCGAACCCCTCGGGCCACTGCTGGCGCAGCAGGTAGTCGTTGGCGTCGAGCAGGAAGCGGTCGGCGTCCACGGCCGAGACCAGCGCGCCGAACGCGCCGGAGAGCAGCAGCGAGCGGGTGCCGGCCTCCACGCCCTTGCCGGAGACGTCCACGACGACCAGGTCCAAGGTGGTGCCGTCGTTCGCCCGGCTGGCCACCACGAAGTCACCGCTGAACGAGGTGCCGTTGGCGGTCCGGATCGCCGACTCCACCAGCCACGACTCGGGGAGCCGCGGGATGACGCCCTGCCGGGCGATGCGGTCGCGCAGGTCCACGAACATCGACTCGCCGCGGACGCCGGAGACGCCGAGCCGGCTGCGGCGGTAGGCCGAGACCATGATCAGCAGCCCGATGCCGAAGGTCACCGCCACGCGCACCACCGACCGCCCGCTGACCACCGGCTGGGTGGCGCTGAGCACCACGACGCCGACCAGGCAGTAGAGGACGTACCAGGGCAGGGTCCGCGGCCACAGCCACAGGCTGCCGAGGAACATCGGCAGCAGCATCGCCACCTGCGGCACGAGATCCTCCGAGACGATCCCGGTCACGGTCATCGCCGTCGCCAGCACCACCAGGAAGACCAGCGCCGGTCGGTCGGAGTCCACGACGCGGCGCTGGAAGCGCAGCCGCAGGCTGCTCACGCTCGGCACGAGCCTGGGTCTGTTCCTGGGCACGGGCCTCAGCGTACGGCGCGCGCCCGGTACTTGGAGGCCGCGTAGGCAGGCCAGTCGCCTGCTGCCTACCTACGCGGCCTCCGCTGACATCGCGGACACCAGAACGAGTTGCGTCCGACCAGGACCTCGGTCCGCACGGACGAGCCGCACACGTGACAGGGCTGCCCCTGCCGCCGGTAGACGTAGACCTCACCACCGTGGTCGTCCTTGCGGGGCTCGCGGCCCATCGCCTCGGGCGTGTGCTCGGGCCGGACCGTGTCGATGCGGCCCAGGCGGACGCCCTCGGCCATCAGCTCCACCAGGTCGTCCCAGATCGCCTGGAACTGCGCGCGACGGAGGGTCTGACCGGGCCGCAGCGGGTGCATCCGCTGCCGGAAGAGCACCTCCGCGCGGTAGACGTTGCCGACGCCGGCCAGGACGCCCTGGTCCATGAGCAGGTCGCCGATCGGCCGCGGGCTCTTGGCGATCCGCGCCCAGACCCGCTCGGGGTCGGCGTCGGGATCGAGCGGATCCGGCCCCAGCCTGGCCCGGATGTCGGCGTGCCGCTGCGGACCCACCAGCTCGCACACGGTCGCCCCGCGCAGGTCGGCGGCCCAGCCCTCGGGCGAGACCATCCGCAGCCGGACCTGCCCCACCGGCGGCTGCAACGGCGGCGGCGAGAAGTCGAACGCGCCGATCAGGCCCAGGTGGATGTGGACGTAGCGCTCGCCCGCGAACTCCACGAAGAGGTGCTTGCCGACCGAGGAGGCGCCCTCCACGATCGCGCCGTCGAGTCCCTCCGCCTCGGGGAACCGGCCCTGTGGACTGCTCACCCGGGCCGGTCGGCCGGCGAAGGTCTCCTCGACCATGCCGGCCAGCCGGCGGAGGGTGTGCCCCTCAGGCATCCGGCAGCGGGGGCAGCTCGCCGGTCTCGTCGTACCGGCTGATCATCCCGATGCGGCGCACGTGCCGCTCGTCTTCGCTGAACGGCGTGGCGAGGAAGACCTCGATGAAGCGGGTCATCTCCTCCAGCGTGTGCATCCGGCCGCCGACGGAGATCACGTTGGCGTCGTTGTGCTCACGCGCCAGGACGGCCGTCTCCTCGCTCCACACCAGCGCGGCGCGGACGCCCTCGACCTTGTTGGCCGCGATCTGCTCGCCGTTGCCGGACCCGCCGATCACCACGCCCAGGCTGCCGGGATCGCCCACCACGCCCTCGCCGGCGCGCAGGCAGAAGACCGGGTAGTCGTCCAGGGCGTCGTAGACGTGAGGACCGTGGTCCACGGGCTCGTGGCCCTGCTCGCGGAGCCAGGAGACCAGGTGGTCCTTGAGCTCGAGGCCGGCATGGTCGGAACCGAGGTGCACGCGCATGCGCACAGCCTCTCAGCCGGCGCCGACAGCCGGGACTCCGGCCCGGGAAGCGGGCGCCCGCTCCAGCAGCTTCGCCGACATCGACGGGCGCAGCAGCACCGGTCGCGGCGCCCAGTCGTAGACCACGGCGGTCCTGGCCAGCAGGTCGTGCAGCGCGCGGCGGTCCCGTTGGACCAACAGCACCACGAGCCCGACGCCGGCGAGCACGATGCTCAGCGGCCACATCACCGTGCGGACGAACGCCGGCCAGGCGGACACGTCCGAGCCGTCCCAGCGCACGACCCGCAGGCCGACCAGCGCCTTGCCCGGCGTGCGACCCGCGACCTCCAGGCTGAAGAAGGAGTAGCAGAACGCGATGAAGGCGAACACCGGCACCCACCACCAGCCGCGCTCGGTGTCGACGTGCCAGCCGAAGAGCCGGGTCGTGAGGTAGTCGCTCCCGGCCAGGGCGAGGGTCGAGCCCACCGAGAGCAGCCAGAGGTCGGCGATGACGGCGAGCAGTCGCGGCACCGCGCCGGCGTACCGGCCGCTGATGTCGAGCGAGCCGTCGCGCATCCGGGGCTCCGCGGGGCGCAGGCCGACCGGGGCGAAGGCCCACTCCAGCCGCCGCCGTCCGAGCAGCCGGTCGATGACGAAGCCGGTGAGCAGGTCGAGGCTGACCATCTGCCGGCGCAGCGAGTCCAGGGCGGAGCCGGCGAAGCGGCTGGTGCTCTGCTCGACGATCTCGGGCACGCCGGAGCGGCGTACCAGCGCCTCGATGTCCACGCGGGCCATCAGCGCGTCCACGTCGACACGCGCCATCAGCCGGTCGACGTCGATGCGATCCAGCAGCGCCTCCACGTCGATCCGGTCGAGCAGGGCGTTGACGTCGATGCCGTCGAGAACCGCGTTGGTGTCGACGTGCTCCAGCACTCCGTCGGCCACCCGGCCCGTGATCCGACCGAGGAGGGCGCCCGGATCGGGCGGCGTCACCATGGGCTCACCATGGCGGCATCATCGCAGGCGGGGTGGGAAATGCCCTAGTGTTCCGGTGGGCGCACGGCCGCTGGGCCGGCGTCATCCCCGTCCGGGAAGGAAGATCGGCCATGAGCAGTCCCGAGTCGAGCACGACGATGGTCGTGGTGGAGCCCGTACCGAGCCTCCCCACCGCGGCGTACGTCATCAACGGCCTCGCCACCCTGGCGCTGGGCATCATGATCCTGGTCTGGCCGAAGGCCACCCTGGCCGTGGTCGCCGTCCTCTTCGGCATCCAGCTGCTGTTCCTCGGCATCAGCACCCTGGCAGGGGCGTTCGGCTCCCAGCGGCACCCGGCGCTGCGGATCCTGCTGGGCCTGCTCGGCGCCTACCTCATCGTGGCCGGCGTCATCTGCATCCTGCACCCGTTCACCTCGCTGAAGGTCCTGGTCCTGCTGACCGCGATCGGCTGGATCGCCTCGGCGATCGGCGACTTCGCGATCGGCGCGCGTCGCGAGGGCAGCGCGCGCTGGGGCTCCTGGCTGCTCGGCCTGGTGGGCCTCGGCGGCGCGATCGTGCTGCTGGTGTGGCCGAAGCTCTCGCTGCTCACCCTGGTCACGTTCGCGGGCGTCGTGCTGATCGCCTGGGGCGTCTTCATGCTGATCGCCGCCTGGGCGCGCAGCCGGGCCACGGCCTAGGGCATGTCTCCTTATTCGCGAAGCCAGATGGTGATCGCCCGTAGGACGA
>JBIQLB010000027.1:0-49575 GCA_044464665.1 Nocardioides sp. | reverse complement strand
GCCGAACCCACCACTATTGGGTTCGGCCCTCCACGATGTCTTGAGACATCACACTGGCAGAGGGGGCGGGATTCGAACCCGCGGTAGCTCTCGCTACGACCGCTTTCAAGGCGGTTCCGATCGGCCACTCCGGCACCCCTCCTCGCCCGGCCGTGGCCGGACAGGGCACCGAGTCTAGGCGGAGGGCTACTCCGAGCCGCCCAGCTCCAGGGCGACGGCGTCGTAGACCAGGTCGTGCATCCGCTGCCCGTAGTGGTCGAGGTCGTCGGCCAGCCGGTTGAGCTCGGCGGTGACCCGGTCGAGGTCGAGCCGGTCGAGCAGGCCGGTGCCGGCGAGGGTGAGCCGGCGGACCAGCTGGGCGCGCTCCCGGTCGCCGCTCGCGCATCGGGCCGCGAGCCAGCCGTCACGGGACCAGAAGGCCTCGTCGCGCAGTGCCTCGCGCACGGCCGAGAGCCGCTGCCGAACCGTCCAGCGCCAGCCGGCGGCCGTGTGATCCGCGGAGATCGCACCCCGCAGCTCGCCGATCGCTGCTTCCAGAGCCATGGCCACCACCTCCGCCAGGTGTTGGGTCACGCACGGATGGGACTTACGAGTGTGACTCAGGCCACACCCAGGATCAAGAGCAGGTTTGTGCGACCCCGGTGGCGGGCGGCTCCCGGCGGCGAGGTCCAATGGACGCATGCACCCCGACCGGCTCGACATCGCCCTCCCCGCGCCGGTGCGCGCGCGCCTGCTGGGAGCCTTCCTGGTGGCGATCGGCGTCGTCCTCGCCGCGACCGCGGCCCTGGTCGCGCTGGCCGGATGGGACGCCGGCGTGCTGGCCGGCATGGCGGTCCTGGCGCTGGCCGGCCTGGTGGTGCTCGGCCTGACGCTGGTGCGGAGGCGGTACGTCGTACGCCTGGACGAGCACGGCTACCGGGTGCGCTTCGTCCGGGGAGCCGGTGCGTCCGCGGCCCGGTGGAGCGAGGTCGAGGACCTCACCACGACGAGCTCCGGAGGCGCGGACTGCGTGGTGCTGCGCCTGCGCGACGGCCGGGCGACGACGATCCCGGTCGATCTCCTGGCGATGGATCGCGAGCGGTTCGTCGAGGAGCTGCAGCGGCGTCTCGACGGCGCGCACGGCTACCGGCGACTGGGCTGACCACCCGATTCCTCCCCATCCCGGACGGGCCGGTAGCCTATGCTCGCTCACTGGAGGTGTCGCCTAGTCCGGTCTATGGCGCCCGCCTGCTAAGCGGGTTGAGGGTAACCCCCTCTCGCGGGTTCAAATCCCGCCACCTCCGCGGTGTCGGAGCGCATCCCGGGTCCGGATCTCGGACCCGGGATGCCCTCGGTCCTGCCCACGAAGTTGCAGAAACATGCAATGCACGGACATGAGGCAGCAGGCCGGTAGATGGTCCAGACGGCCGCTGACAGACTCGAAGTCCCAGTTCCCACCGCGACGCCCGAGCGGCGAGAACACGGACTAAAAGGACATAACGATGACCAGCAAGCGAGTCGTCAGAGTCGTTGTCGCGACACTTCTCGGAGTCGGCATCGCGGTCGGCACGGCCATCCCCGCGGCCATCGCCGATGGCGGGTCCGGACACGCGGTCGCGAAGTACCGCGACACCGGGTGGGGCTGAGGCCCACCCCACAGAGACTGAGACGACGGCCTGCCCCGACCCCGGCGCAGCCACCACCAACCCCCCCGGTGGACGTCTCACGGCAGGGCGGAGAGTCCCCCGGCTCTCCGCCCTTTCTGTTGCCCTGACTCAGGAGTCGCCGGGCTCCCGCCCCGTCTCGCGTGCCTCCTGGGCCGCCTGCTGGCCGATGGCATAGCCGAGCTGGAAGCGGCTCTCCACGCCGTACTCGTCCTTGAGCGCGGCCACGTAGCCGGCGTAGGTGCGCTGGCTGACGCCGACGCGCTTGGCGCTGGCGTTGTCGCTGTGACCCTCGATGAGCATCCGGATCGCCATGTTGTGCACGTCCGCGGCGATCGCCCGCTGGGTGCGCGCCTCCCGGTCGGTGAAGATCCGGGCCCGCTCCCAGTAGCGCTCGAAGACGTCGGCCAGATAGGCGACCAGGCCGGGCTCGCGGATGGCCAGCGCGACGTCCGGGCCGCCGGTGCCGGGGATGACCGCCATGCGCCGGTCGACCACGATCAGCCGGTTGAAGAACTCGTCGAGGGTGCGGACCTCGCCGCCGTGGCGGACCACCTCGTCGACGTACTGGCGCGTGGCCTGGCTGCGTCGCGCCGAGTGCTGGTAGAGCGTGCGCATCCGCACCCCGCGCTCGAGCGCCTGCAGATCGCGGTCGATCGCCTCGCGCAGCACCGAGGAAGGCCGGGCGCCGTCGGGCTGGGCGGTGAGCAGCTCGAACTCGGCGTCGGCGAGGGTCGCGGTGAGGAAGGCGTTGATGTTCGGCAGGCCGCGGACCTCCTGCAGGTCCGGCGTCCCGGGCGCCTCGCGCCGGAAGGCCAGGGTCAGGCCGGCGAAGGTGCTGGCCCAGCTGGCGGAGTCGGCCAGGAGCCGCGCGGCCCGGGTGCCCATCGGGGTGACCACCCGCGCCTGCACGGTGGCCGGGTCGACCGGCTGGTAGCGGCCGGCGCCGGGGTCGTGGGCGAGCAGTCCCAGGCCCACCAGCAGGCCGAGCTCCGCGGCGAGGTCAGCCAGTCGCGGGTCGTCGTCGGGGAGGGAGCCGGCGGCGATCGCCTCGGCGTACAGCTCGCCCGCCGAGCCCCGCAGGAGACGCAGCTGGTCCTCGCCGTACTCGGTGCTCACCTGTCCGATTATTCATAAAGCTGCAAGGCGAAGGGGCCCGGTCGCCATGCGACCGGGCCCCTTCCTCGTCGTGCGTGCGCTCAGGCGCCGAGGTCCTTGGCGACCCGGCGGTGGGCCTCCCAGATCTCCTCGGGCAGGCGGTCGAACTGGGCGAGGTGCTTCTCGCGGTGGCCCATCTCCTGCTGCCAGCGCTCGGTGTCGATGGTCAGCACACGGTCCAGGTCGGCCAGCGTCTGCTCGTCCAGGCCGTCGAGGTTGAGCTCCTCGCGGGCCGGGATGATGCCGACGGGCGTCTCGACGCCCTTGACCTCGCCCTTGCGGTACTGCATCAGCCACACCAGCGGGCGCAGGTTCTCGCGGTAGCCCGGCCAGAGGAACCGGCCGTCCTCGCCGCGCTGGAACCAGTTCACGTGCGCGAAGACCGGCTTGGTCGTGGCCCGGCCGATGACCTCCAGCCAGTGCGCGGCGTAGTCGCCCTCGGCGTAGGACATGAACGGCCGCATCGACATCGGGTCGTAGCGCAGCACGCCCTCGAGGCCGTCGGCTGCGGCGGTGGCCTCGGCGCCGAGCGTCAGGCCGTCGTACACGCCTTCGGCGATGTCGTCGATCGCGCGGATCAGCGGCTCGCGGTCACGGGTGCGGCCGCCGAAGATGATGCCGTGGATCTCCACGCCGGCGGGGTCCTCGAAGTCGGTGGCGACGTTGGGGACGTTGGCCAGCGTGGTGGTGAACCGGCTGTTGGGGTGCGCCCAAGGAGCATCGGCGTCGTCCGCCGACCTGTCGGCGATGCGCTCGCCCTTCCAGTCGAACCAGCCGTCGAGATCGGCCGGCTTGTCGCCGCGGCCCTCCCACCAGACCTGCTGGGTCTTCTCGTTGTAGGCGACGTTGGTGAAGATCGCGCCGGAGCCCGGGTGGATCGAGTCGATCGCGGTCGGGTTGGTCTTCTCGTTGGTGTCCTTGGCGACACCGAAGACGCCGTTCTCCGGGTTCATCCCGTAGAGCTTGCCGTCGTCGCCGACCCACAGCCACGCGATGTCGTCGCCGTAGAACTCCACGTAGTAGCGGTCGCCCAGGGCGTCGGGCGCCAGGGTCATGGCGAGGTTGGTCTTGCCCGAGGCGCTGGGGAAGCCGCCGCAGATGTTGTACTTCTCGCCGGTCTCCTTGTCGGTGATGCCGAGCAGCATGAACTGCTCCACCAGGAAGCCGTTCTTCCAGCCGTCGTAGGAGCCCTGGCGCAGGCCGTGGGCGATCTTGCCGAGCAGCGCGTTGCCGCCGTACGACGAGCCGAAGTGCAGGATCGTGCGCTCGTCGGCGACCGTCACGAAGTAGCGCTTGTCGTCCGGGGTGCCCTGGCCGAGGTTCTCCAGGTCGCCGGTCACGTGCACGGCGCGGACGAAGGAGTCGCCCAGGTCGTTGACGTACTCGGCGCCGACGCGGGCCATGCGGATCATCTGCAGCACGACGTTGCGGTTGTCGGTGAGCTCGACGCCGGCGGCGAACCGCTCCAGGGGCGAGCCCTTGGGCGCCATCAGGTAGGGGATGACGTACATCGTCTTGCCGGCGGAGGCGCCGGTCATCAGCTCGATGAGCTTCGGCTTCATCTCCTCCGAGGGGCGCCAGTTGTTGTAGACGCCCTTGTCCCGGTCGTCGCCGGTCGCGACGATGGTGCGCTCCTCGGCCCGCGCGGTGTCCTTGTAGTAGCTGCGCGAGTAGTAGAGGCCCTCGCCCGCGGGCAGGAGCTCGCCGGCCTCGAGGGCCTCGGCCACGAGTCGGGCGTCGTCGGCGGCGCTGACTACCTCGACGCGCTCTGCGCCGGTGACGCCGGCCCAGTGCTCGACGTACTCACGCACGTGCGGGTTGGTCAGTCCGGCCTCGTCCAGGGCCTTCACCACATCCACCATTTGTCTTACTCGTGCCTTTCAGTCGGCGATTCGTGCGTCGCCACGGGGGGTACGCGGGGAGCCGCGTCGAATGTAACCCCGTCCGCTGTCCACGCCTATTGGATCGATCAAGGGTGAGATGACGGTCACCGGGTCCGGCCCGGACCGGTGCCGCGATCGGCCGATTCGGCGTGGGTGGTGGGTGTCCGCTAGCATGTCGGGGTCCTGCTGGCAGGACGGGCGCCTGTAGCTCAACGGATAGAGCATCTGACTACGGATCAGAAGGTTTGGGGTTCGAATCCCTACAGGCGCGCAGATCCCGAAGGCCCCGAGGCATCGCCTCGGGGCCTTCGTCGTGCCCGGCCCTGGTTGCCGCATGGCGCGGCAAGACCCCTCACCGGTGCACTGTTCGGCGTCGCGGCGATGCGCCAGGATCGGTTCCATCACGCCGGCGATCTGCCCGAGGGTCGCCGGGCGACGGCTCAGGGGATCCCATGACCGAGACGGCGGACGAGACCAAGGCCCTCATCAATCAGCTCGCCGACGCGGCGAAGGCGTTCGCGGAGGCGGAGAAGACCCGCGCCGAGGCCGACAAGCAGCGAGCGGACACCGACAAGGTCCGGGCCGACATCGAGGCGGAGAAGCGGCTGGCCCAGAACAAGCTCGACGTGGCGGCCGAGGACCTGGAGGGCAAGCGGATCGCGAACCGGCTCGCCCGCGACCAGGCGAGCGCCGCGCACACCGACAAGCTCATCGAGCGGCTGACGGGCGCGGTTCCCGATCTCGGCTCGGTCGGCAAGAGCACGGTGTCCTTCCGGGAGGGCGCGGCGCTGCGGCAGGGCGAGTCCGTCTCGCTCGCGCTCGGCACCGTGGCCGACGAGATCGCCGGGGCCGTCGCGGGCGTCATGAAGGGCAGGCCCGGGAACGAGGTCTTCGTCGTCACCGACCCGGGTCTCGTCGCGGCGCTGGCGGCCTACCGGCAGCTCGACGGGGAGGCGACCCTGCTCAGGCAGAGGATCGACGACGCCATCGAGGAGGCCAAGGAGGCCACGGCCGCGGCCACCGCGCCGATCAGAACGGAGACACGGGAGATAGCGGCGGTGTTGGGAGCCGAGGCCGGCATCGTGGCCGCGGCCGTCGCAGGCAAGGCCATCACCCAGCTCGCCTCCCTCTTCGAGATCGACGTCGATGCCTCCACCAGCGCGACCGACATCCCCGCCTCCACCGTGCACGCGGCGGTGATCGGGAGGATTCTCGCGACGGACGGAGCCCCCCGGGTCCGCCACGAGTGGGCCCGCGTCCCCAGCACCGCCTCCGCGCTCCTCGCCACCATCCCGAGGCTGACCGAGCTCGACATCGACGCGACCACCGTCGGCGCGCGGCTGGACGCGGCGGCCAAGGAGCTCGGCGACCCCGCCGGCGACCTCGCCACGCTCCGGAAGGACGCCAAGGAGAACCCCGGGGAGAACCCGGCGAGGGATCAGGCCATCACGAAGGCCGAGCAGGAGCTCCAGCGGCTCAACCGGGTTCAGCGCGCGGGCACTGACCTGACCGCTCTCCTCGAGAAGGCCAGGGCGTTCGCCGAGCGGGTGACGAAGGCGGCCGACGACGGAGGGCCGGGCGCGCTCGCCCGCGCCGTCTCGGTCGAGCCCCTGGCCACCGCCGAGGGCCTCCACGTCCTCGTGCTGGGTGGCGCCAAGGCCGAGACCTACCAGACCGTGGTGAAGCGGCGCGTCTTCTACCCCCGCGTCCAGGTCAGCACGTCGGTCGAGGTCGACTACCTGCTGATCGAGGGCGAGCACGTGGTCCTGGCCGGCCATGCGACCTCGTCCGCGGCGTACGCCGGAGTGATCAGGGGCAGAGGTCCTCGCTGGAGGAGGATGAAGGCGATGGCCGAGCTCGAGTCCTAGGCGATCATGCCGTCGAGGCAGCCGGGACCTCGAGGTGGCCGCGGCGCTCGACGTACCGCTCGAAGAGCAGGGTGAAGAACGGCGGGACGGCGGCGGCCAGGCCGACGGCGGTGAGCCGGTAGGACCAGCCGAACGCGGCGCGCGCCTGCAGCGTCACCAGCAGGTAGGCGATGAAGAGGCCGCCGTGGATCGGGCCGAAGACCTTCACGCCGAGCTCGGTCGTCTCGGGCACGTACTTGAGGTACATCCCGATCAGCAGGCCGGCCCAGGAGCAGGCCTCGGCGACGGCTACGACGCGGAACCAGGTGCGGACGCGGGCGGGATCGAAGAGGGGTGGCGTTGTCGTCACGCCGACACCGTAGAGACACCGTCCAACCGGGACGACCAGCGAGGGTGTCGGCGGCCGGCGCGCGGGGCTACGCGGACTCGCAGGCGAGTCCGGGAGCGGTCATGGCGCGAATCTCGAGGATCTGGGCGGTGGCCGCGGCCGCCGCGATGGTCGGCGCCACTCTGAGGGCAGCCTCGCCGGCGACGGCGTACCCGCCGTTGTGTCGGGAGACGCTGCCGGTGCTCCCGATCCTGTACAAGTTCTCGGTGCCGCCGAACTCGACGAACTACGCCTCGATCCCTGTCGCCGTCGCGGGTCAGATCGCCGACATCGACGTCCGGATCTGGGCATCCGGCATCGTCGGGGCGAACTTCACGTTCGGTCCCAACGACGACTTCGCGGCGCACCATGTCGACCTCGACTCGGTGGGTGGCGCCGTCGACCTCGAAGGGGCGACGTACGACGACGAGGCCGTCGGCACGCGGCCGGCAATGCCGCCGTTCTCGGGCAGCTACCGACCGATCTCGCCGCTGTCGGCGCTGGACGGACTGCAGACGATGCGCTCATGGAGGCTGGAGGCCTACAACGGCAGCGCCTCCACTTTCCACGTCGACGCCTGGACGATCACCATCACGTACGCCGGCTGCGTGCCGGATGGCGACTCCGACGGCGTAGCGGACCGGCTCGACTCCTGCCCCGGAGTCGTCGCCCACAGCGCGAGCGGATGTCCGATCGCCTCGCGGGGTCTGACCGCGAAGTACAAGCACGGCAGGTTCAAGGGCGTGCTGTCGTCCTCGGTCGCCGGATGCCGCGCCGCGC
Organism: Nocardioides sp.; assembly: GCA_044464665.1. Classification (GTDB taxonomy): domain Bacteria; phylum Actinomycetota; class Actinomycetes; order Propionibacteriales; family Nocardioidaceae; genus Marmoricola. Next base: position 41,876 of record JBIQLB010000027.1, on the reverse strand, counting down.
GGTCGGTGACGATCTGGAAGATCCGCGGCGGTCCCGACCGGAAGATCGGCACCGCGACCACGAGGTCCGACGGCTCGTACAAGCTGGTCAAGGGGAGGAAGGCGGGGAAGTACTACACGACCTCCCCGCGCGTCGTCGTGGCGAAGGCCGCCGAGTGTCCGGCGACGACCTCGAAGCGGCTCCGGATCCGCTGAGCCGGTCCGCGCCGGGCGAGGCCCTAGGTTGGTGGCCATGCCGACGCCGACCTGGGATCGCCTGCCCGCCGAACGGCGCGACGCCGTACTGCGCGCGGCGGAGGAGGAGTTCTCCCGGAAGGGGTTCTCCCACGGCAGCCTCAACGTCATCGCGCGCGAGGCGGGGGTCGCCAAGGGCAGCCTGTTCCAGTACTTCGACAGCAAGGTCGACCTCTACGTCCACGTCTCCGACCTCGCCAGCCAGCGCATCCGGCACGAGATGGAGGCCGTCCTCGCCGGGCTGGACTTCGAGCGCGCCTTCTGGCCTTCGCTCCGGAAGCTGACGCACGCCTGGGTCGACTACTTCCGCGATCACCCGCTGGAGCTGGCGGTCACGGCCGCGGTCAACCTGGAGCCGGACGTCTCGGCACGGTCGGCCGTGCGCGAGACGGTGAACCGGCACTACCTGGAGGTCCTCCGCCCGCTGATGGTCGCCGGCCAGGAGGCCGGCGCCGTCGACCCCGACGCCGACCTGGACGCGCTGCTCGCGCTCCTGCTGCTGGTGCTGCCCCATCTCGCGCTGGCGCCGCACAGTCCCGGACTGGATCCCGTCCTCGGCCTGAGCTCGGACGACCCGGCCGAGGCGGCGGCGGGCATCGACCGGCTGACCCGCTCGCTGGAGCGGGCGTTCGGGCGCCACTGACCCGGCGCAGGATGCCACGAGGGGCCCGGAGAGGCACTGGGTCTTTGGTCCCTTGTGACCACTGGTCACTCCTCGTAGCGTGAGGGTCACGGCGATATGACCAGTGGTCATATCGCGCCCACCGCATGGATCGAGACGCTGATGATCCTCGACGCCGATGACCGCCGAGCCCTGCTGGAGGCCGTCCGGGAGTTCGCCCGGTCCGAGATCGCGCCGGTCGTCGAGCGGCCCGAGCTGGTCGCCGGTCGCGACGCGATCGACGGGCTCCTGACCGGCCTCGCCGACCTCGGCGTGCTGACCGGGGGCGGCGATCCGGGGCTGGGCGTCTGGGACCTCATCGACCAGCCCGAGGCATGCGGTCTCTCGATCGCGATCCTGGGCGAGATCGCGCTCTCCTCGCCGGACGTCGCCTACGAGCTGCACCTGCGTGGTCTCGCGTCCGCGCTGGATCGCCTGGCAGGCGCCTGGCTGCCCGGCTCCAGCATCACCTTCGAGGCCGCGGCGGGCGAGGCCGGCCGGCTGACCGGCACCGCGCTGACCCACCCCGCCGACCTCGCGCCCGGTGACACCGCGCTCCTAGCCGACGTGTGGGGGCCGCCGACCGACCGTCCTCGCCTGCACGTGGGCCCGCCGGACTGGCAGCAGCTCTGGTGGCCGGAGTGGGCCGCGGACCAGGGTTGGCGGCTGCGACGTACGCCGCGGGCGGCGACCGTGGTCGAGGACCGGCCCCATGGCCACGGGCTCGACGGGCTCGCCTATCAGCACTGCACCCTGGTCGACGACGACGGCGCGACCACGGTGGACTCGGCCGTCGTCGATGCCCTCGTCGCGCACGCGCTCGGGCTGATGGCGATCTCGGTGGCGACCGCCCGCCGATCGACGGCACGGGCGCGGACGTTCTCGACCACGCGGTCGCAGGGCGGCGGTCTCATCGCGCGTCACGACGCGGTGGCCCAGCTGCTGGCCAGAGCCGAGATCGCCGTGACGGCGTCCGCCGGTCTGCTGGAGCAGGCCGCGGCACTCCCGGCGGGCGTCGAGCGGCTGCGCCAGGCGTGGCGCTCGCGCTCGCTCTGCCAGCCGCTGCTGACCGCGGCCGGCAGCGACGCGCTCCAGGTCTTCGGGGGCCTGGGCTACATGCGCGACGTGGGCGCCGAGCGCGATCAGCGCGACCTCAACACCCTGCGCCGGCTCGGCGGCTCGCCTCCCGATCTGGTCCTCCGGTGCGCGGCCCTGGACACGACGGCAGCGAGGGCGTCATGACCGCGCTGCTCTCCGGCGACTCGGTCCGGGCGGGCGCGACGTACGACCAGATCCTGCGGGGGTTCGTCGCACCCGGTCACCCGCTCTCGGAGCGGTCGGTGCTGCCGTGTCTCGCGCCGCCGTACCGGATGGTCTTCGGCAGCCAGGAGCCGGACCTGTGGGAGCTGGAGACCAGGCGACTGCCGCGCAGCCTGCAGGCACTGCGCCGCCGGGCGCGGGCCTTCGCGGTCGAGGAGCTCCAGCCGCTGGCCCTCGCCGTCGACGCGATGCCGCACTGGCCGGTCGGTCATCAGCCACCCGAGCTGGAGCGCCTGCTGGTGACGGCGGGCCGCGCCGGCTGGCTCTCCGACATGCTGCCCAGGCCGCTGGGCAGCGGCTCGCCCCTGGTCAACCGCCATCCGCTGCCGATGACCGCCAGCCTCAAGGTCGAGGAGCTCAGCCGGGTGTGCGGCGGCCTGATGCTCCTGCTCTCGGCGCACATGCTCGGCCAGGCGCCGCTGATCCTCTCCGCCGATCTGGGCGCGATCAGGCGGCGGCTGCTGCCGGGGATCCGCAGCAACCTGTACGGCGCGCCGTACCTCTTCGCCTTCGCCATCACCGAGCCCGGCGCCGGATCCGACGTCGAGGAGGGTCACGGCGCCTCGCTCGGACGCCCGGGGCTGGTCGCCCGGAGGGTGCCCGGAGGCTGGCGGCTCGACGGGCGGAAGGTCTTCATCAGCGGCGGCGACGTGGCGAGCGGCTTCACCGTCTTCGCCGCGCTCGAGGGCGAGGGGTACGAGTCGTGGACGTGCTTCTTCGTCGAGCGCGGCACGCCCGGCTTCCGGCCGGTCCGCACCGAACTGAAGATGGGGATGCGGGCCTCGGGCGCCGCGGAGATGGAGTTCGTCGACGCCTTCGTCCCGGACGCCGACGTCGTCGGCAGGCTGCGCGGCGGATGGGCGCTGAACCGGCAGACGCTCAACCTCTCGCGACTGCCGGTTGCCGCGATGGGGGTCGGCCTGGCGCAGGCCGCCTGCGACGTCGCCGTCGACTATGCCCGGCGCACTGTCGTCGGCGGCCGTCCGCTCGTCGACCGGCAGAGCGTGCAGCTCACCCTCGCCGATCTCCTCGCCGAGACCAGCGGCATCCGCGCGCAGGTGTGGCAGACCGCCGGCACGTGGAGCGTCCGGCAGAGCACCTCCGCGATGGCGAAGTTCCATGCGACCGACGTGGCGATGCGGGTGATCGACCGGGCGATGGACCTGCTCGGCTCCGATGCGCTGCTGCACGGCGAGCGCCTGGAGAAGATCTGGCGCGACACCCGCCTCACGCAGATCTTCGAGGGCACCAACCAGATCAACCGGCTCGCGGTCATCGAGGACCTGCAGGCCGACCTCGTTCCACCGATGCCGAGGAGGCAGTGATGCGTACCGACGAGCCGTTCTTCAGCGTGCCCCGCACCGTGCGGGAGACCAGCGAGGGTCCGGTGGAGCTGCCGATCCTCTACTACGACACCAGCGTGATCATCTCGATGTTCCTGGTGGATCGCGACGCCGCCGAGGCGGAGGTCCGAGCGGCCGGCCTGCGACCGGCGTTGAGCCGTGGCGGCCGCACGATCGCCGTGCTGGCGTCGTACGACTACCGGGCGACGACGGTCGGGCCGTACTTCGAGGTGGGACTGGCGATTCCCGTCGTCCCCATGGACGCGCCGTCGGGCCAGCGCTGGCTGCAGGCGCTCGCGGGCGAGGAGAGCGCGCGGCGGGACCTCGGCTATCACGTCCTGCATCTGCCGGTCTCGACCGCGGCCGCGAACGCCGCCGGCCGCGAGCTGTGGGGCCTGCCGAAGTTCGTGACCTCGATGGACGTCCGCCTGCACGGCGGGGAGGTGCTCGCCCGCGTCGACGACCCCGATGGCGGTGAGCCGGTCATGGAGCTGGAGGGCCGAGCGGGGGTCGGCATCCCGGGCCCGATGCTGCCGATCGTCCTCTACTCGCACGTGGACGGGCACATGGTGCGTACGACGGTCAACGCGCGCGGCGGCAACGTCATGCGCACCGGTGGCTCGGTCCGGCTGAGTGTCGGCTCGGGGGGTCACCCAATGGCGCGGACGATGCACAGACTGGGCCTCGCCGGCGCCCGCCCGATCGGCCTGCTGACCACGCACCGCTTCCAGTCCCGGCTCAATCTCGGCGTCCCCGTCGACGGGCGGTCGAGGTCGATACGCTCGGCGGCCGCGGTGTAGTGGCAGATGGCCAAGAACGCGGTGGTTGAGGGCTTTCGGGTGGAATGCGCGGGCTAGACCGGGAGAGGCGGTGAAGGGCGCGAATCGTAACAATCGTCTGTCGGGATCGGTTGATCTCGTATTCCTCGGCAGCCGCCGAGCACGAACCACCTGGGAGAGCATCACCATGATTCGTAATGCCATCAACCGGAGGCGTGAGGGGCGTAGCGACGCCGGCTTCACCCTCATCGAGCTCCTCATCGTCATCGTCATCCTCGGGATCCTGGCCGCGATCGTGGTCTTCTCGGTCCGGGGGATCACCGACCGCGGGAACACGTCCGCCTGCAAGGCCAACATCGCGACGCTTGAGACCGCGGTCGAGGCCTACTACGCCAAGACCGGCGCGTACCCGACCGCCATTGGCGATCTGACTGCCGGCGACGATCAGTTCCTCAAGTCGGCCCCGCCGGCTGGCTACATCACGTTCATTGATGCGGATACCGCGCCGACGATCAAGGCGGCCTCCACCTGCTGATCTGACGATCAACGGCACCTGAGAACGGGCCGCCGCTCGGGCGGCGGCCCCTCTCGGGCGGTTCAGGATTCTCGGGACTCGGAGGAACTGAGGACATGGCGTTCCATCACCCACACCACATCGGCGAGCGCACCGACCACCTGCTCGACGCGCTCTGGGAGACGCGCGGCACCGACCTGCTGCTGACCGTCGGGCTGCCGCCGATGATCCGGGTCGACGGCGAGCTGCGTCCGGTGCCCGGCGCCACCACGCTGACCGCCGAGGAGACAGACGCCCTGCTGGCCGAGGTGCTCACCGACGAGCAGCAGGACGCCTGGGCGCAGCGGCACGAGTACGACTTCTCCTTCTCCTGGCGCGAGCACGCCCGGATCCGTGGCAACGCCTTCACCCAGCGCGGCGTCACCGCGATCGCGTTGCGGATGATCCCCCGCGAGATCCCGCGCCCCGAGCAGCTCGGCCTGCCGCCGGTCCTCGGCCAGCACTCGCTGCGGCACCAGGGCCTGATCCTGATGACCGGCCCGACCGGCTCCGGCAAGTCGACGACGCTGGCCTCGTTGGTCGACCTGATCAACACCCACCGCGCCTGCCACATCGTCACGGTCGAGGACCCGATCGAGTACGTCCACGAGCACAAGCGCTCCGCGGTCAACCAGCGCGAGGTCGGCACGGACACGGCGACCTTCCCCGACGCGCTCCGGTCCGTGCTGCGCGAGGACCCCGATGTCCTCCTGGTCGGCGAGATGCGCGACCTGGAGTCGATCCAGTTCGCCCTCACCGTCGCCGAGACCGGCCACCTGGTCTTCGCCACGCTGCACACCAACGACACCGCTCAGTCGCTGGGCCGGATGATCGACGTCTTCCCTGCCGAGCAGCAGGCCCAGATCCGCGTCCAGCTCGCGGCCGCGCTGTCCTGCGTGGTCTACCAGCGGCTGGTGCCCCGGATCGGCGGCGGCATGACCGCGGCGTACGAGGTGCTGGTCGCCACCCCCGCGGTGCGCAACCTGATCAAGGAGGGCAAGACCCACCAGCTGCGCAACTCGCTGGTGACCGGCGCCCGCGACGGCATGATCACCCTGGAGCAGTCGCTCTCCGGTCTGATCGAGGCCGGGATCATCACCGAGGAGGACGCGGTCGCTCGCAGCCTCTATCCCAAGGACATCCTGGCCCGTCCACGGACTGCTGCCGGGCTGCCGGTCTGAGCCGGAACCGATCATGAAGTTCCGATCTCGGCAGTCGAAGGAAGCGGTCGCACTCGACGTACCCACCCCCGACGAGGACGACGAGCGCCTCGCCAAGGTGCTGGTCGCCGCCGGCGTGATCCAGCCGTACCAGGCCGATGCCGCCCGCTCCGCCGGCGGCCCGATGCGGCAGGCGCTGCTGGACGCCGGGGCGGCGACCGACGAGGCGGTGGCGAAGGCGCTGGCCGCGCACTACGACGTGGACCTGGCCGACTTCCGCGACCTGACCCCTGCTCCGGAGGCGGTCGCGCTGCTGACGCGGCAGCGTGCCCTCTCCTTCGAGGCCTTGCCCGTTCGCGTGGATGACGACGGCGTGAGCGTGGTGGTCCTGGACCCGGCGCCGGAGCGGCTGGTCGCGATCGGCGAGATCGTCGAGCGGCCGGTGACCGCGCTCGTCGGCACGCGGCGCGACCTGGCCCGCGCGATCGACCATGCCTATCCGGCGACCCGGGGGATGGACACCCAGGTCATGGCCTTCGAGGCGCGCGACGCGATGCGTCGCGAGGCCGCCGACCTGGAGACGGTCAGCGCCAGTGAGGACGCGCCGGTCGTCCGGGTGGTGCAGATGATCATCACCCAGGCGCTGCGCGACCGCGCCTCCGACATCCACGTCGAGCCCACGGGTGACCGCATCCGCGTGCGCTACCGCATCGACGGCGCTCTCAGCGAGGTGCTCGACCTGCCCGGCTCCATCGGCCCGGCGATCGTCAGCCGGGTGAAGATCCTCGGCGGGATGAACATCGTCGAGCGCCGGCGCCCGCAGGACGGTCAGATCAGCATGTCGGTGGACGATCGCGAGGTCGACATCCGGGTCTCCACGACCGCGGTCGTCGGCGGCGAGAAGGTCGTCATGCGGGTGTTGGACAAGTCCCGGCCGCTGTTCAGCCTGGCCCAGCTGGGGATGCCTCCGGACATCGCGGAGAGCTACTCGCGGCTGGTGCACTCGCCGTACGGCATGGTGATCTGCGCCGGCCCGACCGGCAGTGGCAAGACCACCACGCTCTACGCGTCGCTGGGTGAGGTCAACCATCCCGACAAGAACCTGATGACCATCGAGGATCCGGTCGAGTACACCTTCGACACGATCAACCAGATCCAGATCAACGAGCAGGCCGGGATCACCTTCGCCGGCGGGCTGAAGTCGATCCTGCGCCAGGACCCCGACATCATCCTGGTCGGCGAGATCCGTGACGTGGACACGGCCCGGATCGCCGTGCAGTCGGCGCTGACGGGCCACCTGGTGCTCTCCTCGCTGCACGCCATCGAGTCGGTCGCGGCGCTCTATCGCCTGCTGGACATGGGCATCGAGGCGTTTCTGATCGCCTCCTCGGTGACCGCGGTGGTCGCCCAGCGGCTGGTCCGGCGCAGCTGCACCTCGTGCCAGGAGCCGTACCAGCCCTCGCCGGACGAGCTGGCCTTCCTCGAGGAGTACGGCGGCTCGGAGCCCGAGGGCGGATACCGGCGCGGCACCGGCTGCAACTTCTGCGCGCAGACGGGCTACCTGGACCGGATCGGGGTCTACGAGATGCTGATCGTCACCGACGAGGTGCGCGAGCTGATCGTCGATCACGCGCCGCACGACCAGATGCGCAAGCTGGCCAAGAGCCAGGGCATGCGCACGTTGCAGGAGCAGGCAGCGCAGCTGGTCACCGAGGGCGTCACCACGGCGTCCGAGGTGATGCGCTCTATCTACGTCGCGGGGGGCTGAGGATGCCGAAGTACGCCTATGTCGGGATCGACCTGGACGGCCAGCAGGTGAAGGGCACCCAGCGGGCGCCCAGCCGCGGCGACGCCGAGGTGGCGCTCTTCGGCCAGGACCTGCGCGATCTGCGGGTGACGGAGAAGAAGAGCGTCCTGCAGTACGAGATCTCCGGACCGCGGATCAAGCGCGAGCACGTCATGCACCTGTCCCGGCAGATCGCGGCCTTCCTCCGGGCCGGCCTGCCGATCCTGGATGCGGTGCGCTCGATCGGCGCGGAGAGCGAGAACTCCTCGGTGCGCCGGATGATGCACGACATCGAGGACGGCCTGCGCAGTGGCGAGCGCTTCTCCGACACCCTGGAGCGCTATCCCAAGGTCTTCCCGGAGTTCTACCGCGGCATCGTCCGCTCGGCGGAGCTGACCGGTGAGCTGGACACGGTCCTCTCCCGGTTGGCGGTCTACATCGAGCGTGACCTGGAGGCGCGGCGCAAGATCAAGTCCGCGCTGATGTACCCGATCGCCGTCGCCGGCATGTCGGTGGTGACCGTCGTCGTGCTCGCCGTCTACGTGCTGCCCAAGTTCGAGGACTTCTTCGCCGACCTCGGGGCCGATCTGCCGTTGCCGACGCGGATGCTGCTCGCCTTCACCGACTTCATCGGACAGTGGTGGTGGGCGATCCTCATCGGATTCGGCGCCTGGCTGCTGATCAGCTGGATCATCCTCCGGTTCAGGTGGGGCAAGTACGCCCGGGACGCCACGCTGCTCAAGATCCCGGTGCTGGGCGAGACGATCCAGTACATGCTGGTCGAGCGCTTCTGCCGGGTGATGGCCTCGATGGTGGGCGCCGGGGTCAATCTGCCCGAGGCGATCCGGGTCGCCACCGACTCGCTGCGCAACCGCGTCTTCGTCAGGCGGCTGAGCGAGGTGACCGAGCAGATGCTGGAGGGCCAGGGTCTGGCCGATCCGCTCGCGCGCACCCGGCTCTTCCCGGGCACCGCGACCCAGATGATCCGGGTCGGCGAGGAGACCGGCTCGATGGACACTCAGCTCGAGGTCACCGCCGAGTACTACGAGTCCGAGCTGGACTACAAGATCCAGAAGCTCACCGCGCTCTTCGAGCCGATCGTGATCGTCGTCATGGGCGGCATCGTCGGCTTCGTCGCGGTGGCCCTGGTCTCCGCGATGTACGGCATCTTCAACCAGGTGGAGATCTGATGCGGACGGACGACCGATGAGGCTGCGCGACCTCCGCGACCGGCGGCGCTCCGAGGCGGGCGTGACGCTGATCGAGGTGCTGGTCGCGCTCTCCATCCTCTCCATCGCCGCGGTGGCGATCCTGGCCGGCATCGAGGCGGGCATCAAGACCTCCGACATCCACCGCAAGCAGAGCACCGGCGGGGCGTACGTCCGCAACTACGCCGAGAAGGTGCAGCAGTACGTCGCCGACGGCCACTACCAGCCGTGCGCGGCCGCGAACGCCTACAGCCCCGGCACGGTCGGGTTCACCGTGCCCGCCGGCTATCAGGCCGGCCAGGACGCGGCGACCCCGCTCGCTGGCAGCGGATCGGCCGCCTCCTGCCCCGGTGGCGACGTGGGCGTGCAGCGGGTGCGGCTGACGATCGGCAGCAGCGACGACCGGGCCACCGAGGAGCTGGTCATCGTGCTGCGGGATCCGTGTGCGCCCGGAGGACCGTCATGTTGAGGCGCCGACGCCGAGACGACGGCTTCACGCTGATCGAGCTGGTCGTCACCGTCGCCATCATGGGCATCATCGTGACCGCGCTGACCGGTGTGGTGATCAGCTACCTGAAGACCTCCACCGACACGCAGTCGCGGATGACCGAGTCGCTCGACCTGCAGTTCGTCACGGCCTACTGGCAGCGCGACGTCTCCAGCATCGGCGTGCGGGACAACACCTACGACAGCGACGAGAGCGTCCACTCCTTCGCCTACAAGCGCTCGGTCGACGTGGCCGCCTGCGCTGGCCCCTCCGGAAGCACGCCGGTGATCACCCTGGCGTGGAGCGACTACACCGATCTGGAGACCGAGGCGGTCCCGGACACGGTCAAGGTGACTTACGTGACCAAGCCGGCCAACGGCCGCTACGAGCTGATCCGGGTGCGGTGCGGCACCAACGCCTCCCAGATCACCGTCGCCCACAACCTGTCCTCGCCGCCCACGGTCAGCTGCACCGGCGGCGGCGTGAGCGGATGCGACGACGCCAGCGGCAAGGTGCCGACGCGGATCGAGATGACCCTGTCGATCAGCGACTCCGAGGGTCACGGCAACACCGCCTTCAGCGAGACCATCGCCGGCGAACGGAGGCAGACATGACCATCGGACGACTCCGTGTGCGGCTGCGTCGCCAGGACGAGGGCGCGATCCTCATCATCGCGCTCATCGTCATCACCGTGGTCGCGCTGGTCACCGGCGTCGTGCTCACCCGCGGCGAGGGCAGTCTGCGCACCACGGTGGCGCTGCGCGACGTCGCCGGCACGACGTACGCCGCCGACGGCGCCGCCCAGGTGGCGCTCAACGCGCTGCGGACCGGCTACTGGGACGGCAACGCCGAGAAGCCCGCCGGCTGGGCCTTCAACAACTCGGTGGGCGACGGCTGCTTCGGCCGCAACATCACCGACAGCATCCTCACGCCCGACGACGCCATGGAGCTGCAGGAGTTCTACCCCGCTCCGAAGTCGACCGGTGAAGGACCGACCTCGGCGTACGTCGAGTGTGTGCCCGAGACGGCGACGGGAGCCCAGGCGACGGTCCGTCACGTGACCAACGCCAACAGCCCGGGCGACGCCATCATCACGTTGGGAACCGGCGAGGTCGGGCTGGCCACGTCGAACAAGACGCTCAAGGTCCGTGGCGGCATCCGGGTGAACTCCAACATCACGGCCAACGGCCCGATCGAGGTCAGCGAGGCGGACGTGCGGGCCCGCACCGGCTGCTCGGGGACGATCAACGTGAGCCCGGGACGGACCAAGAACTGCGCGTCCGGAGCGGTGTCCGACCCCAACTACGCGGCCGACACCACCACGATCCCGGAGCTGCGAACGCCGCCGACGTCCTGCACGAGCAATGTGGCGGTCTTCGAGCCGGGCTACTACGACGACGTGGCGGCGCTCAACACCGCCACGACCAGGTGCACGCTGGCGTGGTTCAAGCCCGGCACCTACTACTTCGACTTCCACAACGACTCGGGCAACGGGGATCCCCTGTACCAGAGCGGCATCGCGACCGGGTCGAGCAACGAATGGACCCTCGGGGGCAAGGTCCTGGCCGGCACGCCGGTGAACTCCTCGGGCACCGTCCTGGCGGCGCCGCCGTCCAACGCGACCCTGCCCGGCTCCTGCCAGAACCCGATCGACACTGCCAACGCGCAGGGCGTGCAGTTCATCTTCGGCGGCGACAGCCGGGTCAAGCTCAGCGGCACCGCCGAGCTCTGCGCGACGTACCGCACCAATCGACCGCCGATCGTGATGTACGGCCTGAAGTCCGGGGCCAACCCGGATCTCACCACGCTGACGGGCGCCTCCGGAGCGCTGACCACCTCGGGGACGCCGACGGTGACCGGGACGGGCAGCGACCCCGCCACCTTCACCCCGCTGACGGCGGCCACCTTCCAGGACGCCGACAGCGACGTCTCGACCTGGCAGCGCACTTCGGCGGGCAGCAACAGCGAGACCCGGACGATCACCCTGGGCGGCTTCGCGCCGCCGGCGGTGATCGCGAAGGGCGCGGTGCTGAAGGACGCGCGACTGATCGTCCGGCACAAGTCGGCCCAGAACAACGGCGGCACCGCCTCGACGATCAGGATCACGCCGTCGGCGCCGGGCACGACGGCCCTCAATGCCTTCAACCTGAGCAGGCCGGGAACGCTGACGACGCAGACCGTCGACCTCCGGAGCACGCTCTCCGCGGCGCAGTGGAGCCTGCTGGCCAAGGGCATCCACGACAACGGCTACACAGGCGCGTCGATCGCCTATACCGCGACGGTCGGCAAGAACCAGTCGGCGCAGCTCGACGCGGTCCGGCTGGAGCTGGAGTACTACGTGCCCCAGCTGAGAGGTCCGAGCGCCATCTCCGACAACTGCGTCACCACGGTCGGCTCCGGCGGCTGCAGCATCATCAGCCCGCCGGCCAACGGCCAGGCCGAGCTCTATCTCCAGGGCACGACCTATCTGCCGCTCGGCAAGGTGAGCCTGAACATCAAGAACACCGAGGCGCAGGTCTTCCGCTGGGGCATCATCGCCCGGGCGCTGGACGTCAACGTCAACGGCGCCTTCAAGTTCGACGGCGCGGTGATCGAGCTGCCCGACAACTCACCGGGCTTCGGCCTGGACGGGACGCTCGTGCAGATGAAGGTCTACGTCTGTCCGGGCAGCGCCACCTGCAGCGCCTCCGGACGGCTCGCGCTGAAGGTGCGGGCGCAGCTCTGGGACGACTCGGGTGAGACGGTCGCCGGCGACCGGCAGGTGACCGTCCTGAGCTGGAGCCACCAGCGCTGACCGAGCCTCTCGACGCGATCGTCCCGGCGCTGGCCGGCCTGCTCGGGCTGGCGGTCGGGTCGTTCCTGAACGTCGTCGCCTACCGCGTGCCGCGGGGCGAGTCGGTGGTCAGCCCGCCGTCGCACTGCCCGGAGTGCGGGCACGAGATCCGGGCGCGGCACAACGTGCCGGTGCTGGGGTGGCTGCTGCTGCGCGGCCGCTGCTTCGACTGCGGCGCGCCGATCAGCCCGCGCTATCCCCTGGTCGAGGCCGGCACGGGGGTGGCGTTCGCGCTGACGGCGTGGCGGTTCGCGGACGAGCCGCGGCTGCTGCCGGCGTACCTGGTCTTCACGGCGCTGGCGATCGCGCTGACCCTCATCGACCTCGACGTACGCCGGCTGCCGGACGCGATCGTGCTGCCGGCGTACCCGGTGCTCGCGCTGCTGCTGGCCATCGACCTCGACGGGCACGCGCTCCTGCGCGCGGCGTACGGCGCGACGGCGCTCCTCGCGCTCTTCCTGGCGGTGGCCGTGGTGGCGGCCGGGTCGATGGGCCTCGGAGACGTGAAGCTGGCCGGCGTCGTGGGCGGGGTGCTCGGCTACCTCTCCTGGGGAGCGCTCCTCGCCGGGGCGTTCCTCGGCTTCCTCCTCGGCGCCGTCGCCGGGCTCGCCCTCATCGCGGTACGCCGCGCGGATCGGCGCGGCGCGCTGCCGTTCGGCCCGTTCATGCTGCTGGGCGCCTATGCCTCGATCCTCGGGGCGAGCGGGCTGGGCGAGGCCTACCTGCGCTCGCTGGGCTGAGCGCGGCTCAGCGGGTCTCGAAGCAGAGCAGGCAGGAGATCGGGTCGTGCTGGATGCGCGCGCGGTGGAGGCGCTCGCTGTGGCTCAGCAGGTCGGCCAGGGCGCTCTCGGACTCGGCGATGGCGAAGAGCGAGCGCTCCACCGAGGTGACCTCGACGGACTCGCCGACGTCGTGAACCAGAGCCGACATGGTGTCCTCCTTGGCCGTCACCCACGGATGTGGTTCCTCGATAATGCCAGAAATCGGACAAAAGGTGTAGCGCTTTCGGCGAATCCGGCAGAGGCGGTGAGCCCGGGTTGATTTTTCACAACCCGACTCGTATAAAACCGTCATGGACGTCGACCCGCCCCCTCCCCGGGTGACCTTCGTCGACCGGGAGGGCGACTCCCTCACCGTCGGCGCCACCATCGGCTGGTCGGTGATGGAGGTGGCCAAGTGCCACGGCATCCCGGGGATCCGCGCCGACTGCGGCGGCTTCATGTCGTGCGGCACCTGCCATGTGTACGTCGACGAGGCGGATCTCGACCGGCTCGCGCCGATCAGCCCCATGGAGGAGACCATCCTCTCCGGCGTCGCCGCCGAGCGCCGGCCGAACTCACGGCTCTCCTGCCAGCTCCCCGTCGGGGCTCTCTGCGACCTGCGGGTGACCCTGCCCGACCGGCAGCTGTAGGCCTCTTGCGTCGCCACAGAGTCGTCCTTCTGTTCGATTGTGTCGGTGGTGGGTTCTAGGGTCGTCATATGTCGATCAGCCCGGCCACGCTTCCGCAGCATCCGTTGCTGCGGCTGGTGGGTGCGCTGGCCGAGTTGCGGGATCAGGCCGGTGAGACGGCTACCTGGTCGCTCTCGGACGGTGAGCTGCGGGAGGTGTTGCCGGCGCTGACCCGGGTGCTGGCTGGACTCTGCGAAATCCAGGTGCGGTTGCTGGCCGAGGCCGACCGCCGCGACCTGGGCGAGACCGATGGGCATCACGACGCCGCCGGATGGTTCGCGGTCACGACCCGCACCACGCGACCGGCCGCGAAGGGCCTGGTCCGGCTGGCGCGGTCGCTCGATGACGAGGCACGCGAGGCGACTCGGGAGGCACTCGCTTCAGGGCGGGTGCTGCCCGAGCAGGCCCGAGTGATCCTCGACGCGGTCGAGGCACTGCCGGGCGGCCTGGAGCCAGGGCTGACGCGGAAGGCCGAGGAGCACCTCATCGAGCTTGCCCAGCACCATGACGCCAAGGAGCTGCGGGTCCTGGGCCGCCGGATCCTCGAGGTCGTCGACCCCGAGGGCGCCGATGAGCATGAGCGGCGTCTGTTGGAGGCCGAGGAGCAACGCGCCGCGACCAAGGCGTCGTTCAGCATCCGTTTCGACGGGCACGGGACGGCTCACGGCAGATTCGCGATCCCCGAGCTGGCCGGAGTGATGCTCAAGAAGCACCTCGACGCTCTGGCCGCACCCAAGCACCGCCACGCCCAACCGATCACAGGGCCCGGGAGCGAGGATGTGGAGACCGTCTCCCGCCCCCTGCGGCTGGGCGAGGCGTTCTGCGAGTACATCACCACCCGACCCACCACACCCGACGGCACCCCACGGGCCGGCGGGACGCCGGCCACGATCGTGGTCACCATGACCCACGAGGCCCTGACCGGGCAGCTGGAGAGCGCCGGGCTCCTGGACACCGGGGAGAAGATCTCCGCCCAGGCGGCCCGGAAGCTGGCCTGCGGTGCCGGGATCATCCCCGCGATCCTTGGCACCAAGTCCCAGCCACTCGACCTCGGAAGGAAGACCCGCTTCCACACCGAGACCCAACGCATCGCGATCGGCCTGCGCGACCAGGGCTGCGCCGTCGAGGACTGTGACTGGCCACCAGGCATGTGCCACATCCACCACCGCGAGCAGTGGAGCCGAGGAGGTCGCACCGACGTCGCGGCCGGACTGATGATCTGCCCCCGACACCACGCCCTCGCCCACGACGCCCGCTACCAGATGATCGACACCATGCACGGCAAGGTCAGATTCACCCGACGCGCCTGAGGTGATCCGCGCCACCGGCTCGGCATCGCGTAGGCAGTTAGGCGGGTCGCCGGCGCTCAGGAAGCGACGACGACGTTGCCGTCGGCGTCGGTGGTGAAGAGCTCGACGCCGTCGGTGACGGTGGGGGCATCGGCGCCGAGGGAGACGGCGATCTTGTTGGCGGCATTGCGCATCACGTCGAGGATGACCTCGACGATCTGGGCGGGGCTGAGGTGTTCGCGCGCGGCGGCGAGGTCGGCCGGCGGTACCGCGGTCGGGGTCCAGATCAGCGCGTCGGTGAGGGCGAGAGCGGCTCGGGTGGCGGCTGGGAGGTCGCTGTCGCGGTAATGGTCGACCGCGGCGAACTCGGCGTCCCCGGCGCCGGCATCGATCGCGTCCTGGTTACGCCGCGACTTGCAGAGCCGGCAGTCGTGCTGGCGGGCGCCGCGCAGCCGGACCAGCTCGGTCGTCGGCGCGTCCAACGAGTCGAGCCGCGCGACCGCGGCCATGAACTCCTCCAGCAGCGGCCAGGCGTCGCCCTCCACCACCGGAGGTGACGGCCAGTCGCCGGGGCCGAAGGCCGCGTCGAGCACGGCGACCACTCGAGGCGCGAAGTCGGCGGCGTAGACGCGCTGCACCATCGCGAACGCCTGGTCGCCGGTGGCGGCGAGGAACCGCTCGCGCTGGCCGTCGTCGAGCGAGGAGACGTCCAGGCCGAACTGGGTGGCGAACTCCGCCACGGCCGGATCGGTCAGATCGGGAGCCGGGATCGCCCGGACGCGATCGAAGAGCGGGGTGACGTCGCCCGCGCAGGACTCGAGCGTCCGGCGACTGCTCATGCCCCGCGCCGCTTGGCGTAGCGGAGCTTCACCATCTTGCGGACCTGGTCGAAGTCCTCGGGCCGGCGCGGGAAGGACTGCATGTCCGGCCCGAGCTGGAACCGCTTGCGCGTCGTCGCCTTCGGCGCGGTGAACTCGCGCAGGCCGTCGTCGCCGTGGAAGCGGCCGAAGCCGGAGTCGCCGATGCCGCCGAAGGGCACCGACGGCATCCCGACGAAGGTGAGCGCGGAGTTGATCGTGGTGCCGCCGGCCTTGATCCGGCGGGCGATCTCCGGGCCGCGCTTGGCCGAGAAGACCGACGAGCCGAGGCCGAAGCGGGTCGCGTTGGCCCGCCTCAGCGCCTCCTCGATGTCCGCCACGGTGTTGATCACGATGACCGGGCCGAAGGTCTCCTCCTGCACCGCCACGTTGTCCTCGGGTACGTCGACCAGGACGACCGGGTCGACGAAGGGAGCCCTGATCGACTCCGGCCCGCCGACCAGGGCAGTCGCACCCGCGGCGAGAGCCTCGGTGACGTGACGGCGGACGAGATCGATCTGCGCCGGCACGATCATCGGCCCGTAGGAGTCCTTCTCATCCAGGCCGGCGGTCACCTGGTCGGCGATCTCCTTGACCTTGGCGAGGAAGGCGTCACGGACCGAGGCGACGACGTACACCCGCTCGATGCCGACGCAGGCCTGGCCGCCGTTGAAGAAGCCGCCCCACACGACGGCGGTCGCCGCGGTGTCGAGGTCGGCGTCCTCGGCGACGATGGTGACGTCCTTGCCGCCGAGCTCCAGCAGCACCGGGGTGAGGTTCTCCGCGCACGCGGCCATCACCTTGCGGCCGGTGGGCACCGAGCCGGTGAAGGCGATCTTGTCCAAGCCCGCCTTGCACAGCGCGCTGCCGGTCTCGGCGAAGCCGGTGACCCACGTGATCAGGCCGCGCGGCGCGTCCGGGTTGGCCTCGTAGAAGGCGTCCATGACCAGGATCGAGCTGGCCGGTGCGTACTCGCTCGGCTTGACGATCGCGGCGTTGCCGGCGGCCAGCGCGTACGCCAGCCCGCACAGCACCGTGTAGATCGGCACGTTCCACGGCGCGATCACGCCGACGACACCGAGCGGTGGGTAGGAGACCGTCGCGCCGAAGTTGAACAGTGCCATGCCCGGGGCGACCTTGCGCTCCTTGAGCACCCGCTTGGCGTGGGCGGCCGCCCAGCGCACGTCCTCCAGGCCGGCGATCAGCTCGAACTGCACGTCGCCGCGAGGACGGCCGGTCTCGGCGTACCCCAGATCGCAGATCTCGTCGGACTGCTGGCCGATCGCCGCGATCCAGCGGTTGAGCCGGCGCTTGCGCTCGGCGAAGCCGAGGCCGGCCCACCACTCCTGGGCCTCGCGTCCGGCAGCGAAGCGCTCGGCGATGTCGGCGGCGGTGTGCACCGGGAAGGTGCCGACCGACGCGCCGGTGGCCGGGTTGGTGACGGTGAAAGTGCTGGCGTCCGAGGCCGTCGAGGTCATCGCGAGCTCCTTGGGGGTGGTCAGCGGCCGGCCGGGGCGAAGGTGCCCCGCACGGTCGGGAGCGGCAGGTCGAGGGCGGTCCGCAGGCCGGGCGCGGCGGCGACCACGTCGGGGATCGAGTTCACGATCCGGCCCGCGGCGGCGACGATCGCGGCGTGGTTGTGGTCACCGTAGGCACTGTTCGGGCAGATGTCGACGACGTAGTTGGGCTCCCCGGTGATCTCCACCCGGTAGGAGCCGCCCTCCTGCGCGGGCCGCGCCCAGTCCGGCCGCAGGTCGTCGCGCGTGCGGGTGACGTGCTCGATCACGATCGCCGGGTGGCCGTCGACCATGCCGGTGATCGAGAAGCGCAGCGCGGCGATGCCGCCCTCGGGAATGTGACCGGCGGCGATGTCGTAGGCCTCCGGCGCCGGCTCGGCCTCCCAGTGCTCGGCGATCTCGTCGACCTCCACGCCCATCGCGTCGGCCAGCAGCCGGATCGTCGTGCCCCACGCCATCGCCAGGATGCCGGGCAGGAAGAGCAGCGGCGTCTCGGTCACCGGCTTGCCGAAGCCCATCACGTCGAACATCACCTCGGCGCCGTCGTACGTCGCGTAGTCGGCCAGCTCGAGGCACTTGATCTGGGAGATGTGCTGGCACGTGCTGGCCAGCGAGAGCGGCACGATGTCGTTGGCGAAGCCCGGGTCCACGCCGGTGATGAAGACGCTCGCCTGGCCGGTCTCGGCG
Source organism: Nocardioides sp. (assembly GCA_044464665.1). Taxonomy (GTDB): domain Bacteria; phylum Actinomycetota; class Actinomycetes; order Propionibacteriales; family Nocardioidaceae; genus Marmoricola. The sequence goes on along the minus strand of JBIQLB010000027.1, from coordinate 23,713 downwards.
GCCGCGGCCACCGAGGCGATCGCCTTGTCCGGCATGACCTGCCAGGGGTACTGCAGCGTGCCCGGCGCCGAGCCGACGACGTTGATGCCGGCCTCCAGGAAGCGGCGTACGTCGGCCAGCGACTCCACCGGCCGGGTGTCGCCCATCGCGCAGTAGACGACGCAGTCGGGCCGCGTCGCGATGACCTGGTCCAGGTCGCCCACGGCCGCGACGCCGGTGACCACTTCGAGGCCGGCCAGGTCGCCGGCGTCCCGGCCGACCTTCTCCGGCGTCGAGACGCCGACGGCGGTCAGCTCGAAGCGCGGGTCCTGGATCAGCTGCTTGAGGGTCAGCCGTCCGGCGTTGCCGGTGCCCACCTGGGCGACGCGAAGAGTCATGACGGGCTCCTGTGAGTCCTGGGATCGGGCCGGAAGTGGCCGCAAATGAAACGTGTTCTACCAGATGGAAAACTACGTTATCCTCTCCGGCCATGGGACGTGTAGACGACAAGGTCGCGTTGATCACCGGTGGCGCGCAGGGCATGGGCGAGGCTCACGCCCGCCTGCTGCTGAAGGAGGGCGCCAAGGTCCTCATCACCGACATCCGTGACGAGGAGGGCGAGGCGCTGGCCGCCGAGCTCGGCGAGGGCTGCCACTACCTGCACCACGACATCGCCAAGGTCGAGGACTGGGACGCCGCGATCGCCCACGCCGTCGAGGCCTTCGGCAAGCTCGATGTGCTGGTCAACAACGCCGGCATCGCCAACGGCAGCACGCTGGAGCACTTCGACCTCGACCAGTGGCAGCGCATCCTCGACATCAACCTCACCGGCACGTTCCTCGGCATGCGCGCCGCGGTGGCGCCGATGAAGGCGGCCGGCGGCGGGTCGATCATCAACGTCTCCTCGATCGAGGGCCTGCGCGGCACTCCCTGGGCGCACGGGTACGTCGCCACGAAGTGGGCCGTCCGCGGCCTGACCAAGTCGGCGGCCGTCGAGCTGGCCGCCGACGGCATCCGGGTCAACTCGATCCACCCCGGCCTGATCCGCACGCCGATGACCGAGAACATCCCCGACGACCTCATCAACATCCCGATGAAGCGAGCCGGCCAGGCGATCGAGGTGGCCAACTTCGTGCTCTTCCTGGCCAGCGACGAGTCGTCGTACGCCACCGGCGCCGAGTTCGTCATGGACGGCGGCACCGTCGCCGATGTGCCCCGCAAGGTCTGAGTCTCGGGTCGCTCCCCTGACCCCGGAGCTGATCTACGACGCGGCGCTGCGCATCCTCGACACCGAGGGCGTCAAGGGCCTCAACGCCCGGCGACTCACCGCCGAGCTGGCCTGCTCGACCAAGACGCTCTACCAGCTCGTCGGCAACCGCGAGGCGATGGAGCGCGGCATCGTGGCGCGGGCCTTCGCCCAGATGCGGCTGGACTTCCGCCCCGCCGGCGGCTGGCAGGAGAGCGCGCTGGACTGGGCGCGCACGCTGCGCTCGGCCCTGCTGGCCCGGCCCTACCTCGGCGCGCTGATGACGCTGGAGGACCGCGAGGCGACGATCGCGTACGTCGTGCGCCTCGTCGACGTCCTGGCCGAGCGGGGGATGCGCCGGCGCGACGCGATCGAGGTGGCCGGAAACCTCGGACACCTGACCATCAGCTCGACCCTGCTCGACCTGCGTGCTCCGGGGGAGTGGGACCGCCCGGAGTCCTTCGAGCGCACGCTGGACTGGTTCCTGCGCGGCGTGGCGCAGACGATCCCGGTCAGCTGAGCGTCTCGGCGACGAGATCGACCTGGCGGGGGTCCTGGTCGGTGGGGATCAGCTGCACCTCGTCGGCGCCGATCTCGGAGAAGCGATCCAGGAGCGCGCGCAGTTCGGTCACCGTGCCGGCGAACCCGGCCGTGGCGGCCAGCCCGTCGACGAGCTCGGGCGGGATCCAGTTCATGTAGTGGCGCAGGTGCCGGTGCATCTGCCCGCGCGCGTCGCCGCCCTCGGCGGTCTCGGTGAGGGCGAACCAGAACGACGTGGTCAGCGCCGGCGCCGGGCGGCCGGCCTCGGCCCACGACGTACGCGCGATGTCGAAGAGCGCCGCGGTGCCGGCCACGTCCGCGTCGAGGGTCATCCCGGCGAGGCCGTCGGCCCAGGATGAGGCGTGCCGCACGGTCTTGGGACCCAGGGTGCCGATCCACAGCGGCGGTCCGCCGGCCTGAGCCGGCGCGGGGCCGACCGGGAGCGTGGCGCCGGTGAGGTTCTCCCCGGCCCAGACCCGCCGCATCGTGGCGGCCCGGTCGGCCAGCGTCCGCATCGTCTGCGTGGCCGGGTCGGCGCCGACCGCGCGGTAGTCCTCCTCGCGGCCACCGACCCCGAGGCCCACGGTGAGCCGGCCGCGGCAGAGCAGGTCGCCGGTGGCCAGCGACTTGGCGAGCAGCACCGGGTCGTGCAGCTGCGGTACGACGACCGTGGTGATCACCCGGACCCGGCTGGTCCAAGCCGCCACCGCGCCCAGGAGCGTCAGCGTCTCGGGGTTGTCGAAGGCGATCCGCTCGCCGAAGCAGAGCGAGCTGAACGGCCCCTCGTCGATCCGGCGTGACCAGTCCTCCAGCACGCCCGCGTCCAGACCAGGCTCCATCACCGGCAGCGTCATCCCCACCTGCATGCGGGTCACTGTGACAGATCCGCGCGCGCCGCGTGCCGGTCGCCTTGACCGATCTGGGAGAGTCGGCTCGTGATGAAGGAGGCGGCCAAGCGGCTGATCCTGGAGATCCTCGGCTGGGGCCTGGTGCTCCTCGGGATCGCCGCCCTCGTGCTGCCCGGTCCCGGGCTGCTGATGCTGGTGGGCGGCCTGATCATCCTGTCCCAGCAGTACGAGTGGGCCGAGCGACGGCTCGAGCCGCTGAAGGTGAAGGCGCTCAAGGGCGCGGCCGAGGGCGTGGAGACCTGGCCGCGCATCGCCATGTCGACCGCGCTCGCCGTCGGCCTGATGGCCTGCGGGGTGCTCTGGATCGTCAAGCCCGACGTGCCCGGGTGGTGGCCGCTGTCGGAGTCGTGGTGGCTCCCCGGTGGCGTCTGGACGGGCGTGACGCAGATTCTCTCCGGGATGATCGCGCTGGCGCTGCTGATCTACAGCTACCGCCGGTTCCGCCTCGCGCCGGCGGAGGCCGGCGCCGACCGGTCCGCCGATCGGCCCTGAGCCACGCCTGACTCATTCCCGGGGTCACTCCTGGGCCGGACCCCGCTCGGCCGCCGCCTCGGCCAGCGTCTCGGCGAAGTGCGGCACGGTCGCCCGCAGCTGCTCGATCGCCTCGGCGGTGAAGTGCAGGGCCTCCAGGCGGGACTCGGCGACGACCGTGGCCGAGCGCAGCTTGTGGTTGAGCAGCGCCATCTCGCCGATGATCTCGCCCGGTCCGAGGCGGGCCACCTCCTCGCCGTGCCGCCGGACGGACACCTCGCCGGCGAGGATCAGGTACGCCTTGTCCGCCGGGGTGTGCTCCACCATCAGCGCCCAGTGCTCGGGCACGGTCAGGTAGGTCCCGGCCTCGCCGACCGCGCGCATCTCCGCGTCGCTGAAGTCGCTGAACCTGGCGATGCGGGCCAGCTGGTCGATCCGCCGCTGCTCCTCAGGGCCGACGCCGTGTGACATGTGCGGTTCTCCTTTGTCCGGGGGTGCGTGGTGTCCAACGACGAATGCCGGTGGAGGTGACAGTTCCAGGTCAGGCGCCCGAGCGGAAGAGGCCGGTGGGTCCGCTGTAGAGCGCCATGCCGAGGGCGATCAGCAGCAGCACGGCCCAGGCGCGCTCGACGAAGCGGCGGGTCAGCCGCTGCTGACGCTCGGTGACCGTCGTGCCCCGTCGTACCAGCGCCAGGACGCCCGCGAAGGCCGCCGCCACGAGGTGCGCCAGCATCGCCCACTGCCAGCCGGCCATCACCGGCTCCGAGGCGATCCGGCCCGCCCCGAACTGCTCCTCGTCGCCGAGGATCCACGCGGGCACCAGCAGCATGCTCAGCGCGATCCAGGCGGCGATGATCCACAGTCGCTCCACGCGGCGCCCGGGACGGATCCGGCCGTACTCGTTCCAGGTCACATACGCCAGCAGGTACGGCGGCCCGCCGATCAGCCAGCCGATGAAGAGCCAGCCCCGCTCGGTCGTCGGCGTCCCCTGCGCCCACACCGCCAGGTCCTCGCCGTACACCCGCCCCAACGCGGTCACCACGACCGCCAGGCCGACGCACATCAGCAGGAACCGGCGGGCGGCCTGCGCGCGGGAGGGGTCGCCGGCCATGCGTGAAATCTAGGTCATCCGCGTGCGGCATCCGGACGGACGGAGAAAAAAAGACAGTCTTGACTGTTTGTGCGCGCGCAGGTCAGGATGCCCGGGTGACCCAGACCCGCGTGCCGCAGGAGGAGCGCACCCGCGCCATGCGCCAGCGGCTGATGGAGGCGACCGTGCAGTGCCTGGTCGAGTACGGCTGGAGCGGCACCTCGACCACGCTGGTCTCCCAGCGCGCGGGCGTGAGCCGCGGCGCGCAGCTGCACCACTTCCCGACCAAGAGCGCCCTGGTCACCGCCGCGGTCGAGCACCTGGCCCGGCTGCGCGGCGAGGAGCTGGCCGAGGCGGCGGCCGCCCTGCCCGCCGGCGACCGGCGTACCCGCGTGGTGCTGGAGCTGCTCGCCGAGCACTTCACCAGCGACGTCTTCGCCGCCGCGCTCGAGGTCTGGTCGGCCGCGCGCACCGATCCCGAGCTGCTCGCCGCGGTCGGGCCGCTGGAGAAGATCACCGGCCGGGAGACGCACCGGCTCACCGTCGAGATGCTCGACGTGGACGAGTCCGCGCCCGGGACCCGTGAGCTGGTGCAGGCGACCCTCGACCTCATCCGCGGCCTCGGGCTGGCCAACACGATCAGCGACGACCGCGCCCGCCGCGCGCACATCCTCGACCGCTGGGCCGAGGTGCTCGACGACCAGCTGGCGCGACGGAAGGACGGCCGATGAGCGACGTACTGGAGCAGGTGCTCGCCGACCTGACCGCCGAGGGCGACGCCCTCGAGGCGGTCGTCGCGCCGCTGGACGAGGCGGGCTGGCGCACGATGACGCCGGCCGAGGGCTGGGACATCGCCACCACGATCGTCCATCTGGCCTGGACCGACGAGTGCGCGATCGCCGCGGGCACCGACAAGGGGGCCTGGGACGACCTGGTGCTGCGGGCGATCGGCGACCCGACGGGCTTCGTCGACGCCGAGGCCTTCGCGGGCGCCAAGGACGACGCCGCCGCGATCCTCACCCGCTGGCGGACGGCGCGCCCGGGTCTGGTCGCGATGCTGCGCGCTTATCCCGCCGGCCAGAAGCTGCCCTGGTTCGGGCCGCCGATGAGTCCCGCCTCGATGGCGACGGCGCGCTTCATGGAGACCTGGGCGCACGCCCTCGATGTGTACGACGCGCTGGGCATCGCCGCCGAGCCGACCGACCGCATCCGGCACGTCGCCCACCTGGGCGTGCGCACCCGCGACTTCGCCTTCGGCGTGCACGAGCTGGAGCCGCCGGCCGAGGAGTTCCACGTCACGCTCGTCGCCCCCTCCGGCGAGATCTGGACGTGGGGGCCGGAGGACGCCGCGCAGACGGTCACCGGCTCGGCGTACGACTTCTGCCTGCTGGTGACCCAGCGCCGCCACCGCGACGACCTCGACCTGGTCGCCACCGGGCCCGACGCCGACCGCTGGCTGGACATCGCCCAGGCCTTCGCCGGCCCCTCGGGCGGGGGCCGCGAGCCGAGCGGAGACGCCCGGAGAGAGGCGGCACGGTGAGCGTGCGGATCGGCAACTGCAGCGGCTTCTACGGCGACCGTCTCACCGCGATGCGGGAGATGCTCGAGGGCGGGGAGCTCGACTACCTGACCGGCGACTACCTCGCCGAGCTGACCATGCTGATCCTGGGCAAGGACCAGCTCAAGGATCCCACGCTCGGCTACGCCCGCACCTTCGTCACCCAGGTCGAGGACTCCCTGGCCCTCGCGCTGGACAAGGGCGTGCGGATCGTCGCCAACGCCGGCGGGCTCAACCCCTCCGGTCTGGCCGAGCGGCTCGCGGCGGTGGCCGGCTCGCTCGGCCTGTCGCCCAAGATCGCGTGGGTCGACGGCGACAACCTGGCGCCGCGGGCGGGCGAGCTGGGCCTCGGCCAGGCGCTCACGGCCAACGCCTACCTGGGCGGGTTCGGCATCGCCGAGGCGCTGCGCGAGGGCGCCGACATCGTCGTCACCGGGCGGGTCACCGACGCCTCGGTGGTCGTCGGGCCCGCGATCGCCGCGCACGGCTGGTCGCGCACGTCGTACGACGAGCTGGCCGGCGCCGTGGTCGCCGGGCACATCATCGAGTGCGGCACCCAGGCCACGGGCGGCAACTTCTCCGGCTTCCTCGACCTGCCGCGCGACGCCACCCCGCTGGGCTTCCCGATCGCGGAGGTCGAGGCGGACGGGTCGTTCACGGTCACCAAGCACGAGGGCACCGGCGGGCTGGTGTCGCTGGACACGGTGACCGCCCAGCTGGTCTACGAGATCCAGTCGACGCGCTACCTCGGGCCGGACGTCACCACCGACCTCACCTCCGTCGAGCTGAGCGAGGACGGGCCCGACCGGGTGCGGGTCAGCGGCGTGCGCGGCTCGGCCCCGCCGGCCTCGCTGAAGGTCTGCGTCAACGAGCTCGGCGGCTTCCGCAACCAGATGGAGCTGGTGCTCACCGGCCTGCACGTGGACGAGAAGGCGGCCTGGGTCCGCACGCAGCTCGACGCCCGCCTGGCCGAGGACCCGCCGGCCTCGGTCACCTGGACGATGGGCTCGCGGCCGGTGCCGGACGCCGAGACCGAGGAGGCCGCCTCCTGCCTGCTGCGGGTCATGGTCAAGGACCCGGGCATGGACGCGGTGGGCAAGCGGTTCACCGCCGCCGCGGTCGAGCTGGCCCTGGCGTCGTACCCCGGCTTCACGCTGACGGCGCCGCCGGGCCGCCCCTCGCCGTACGGCATCTACCGGCCGGCGTACGTCCCGCGCTCGGCGGTGACCGAGACGGTGCATCTGTGGGACGGCCGCACGCTGACCATCGACGAACCGCCCGTGGTTGACGGGGAAACGCATGACGAGCCGGTCGAGCCGACGAGCTGGCAGCAGTACGCCGACTCGCCGACCCGCGCCGTGCCGCTGGGCACCTTCGTCCATGCCCGCAGCGGCGACAAGGGCGGTGACGCCAACGTCGGGCTCTGGGTAGGAGACGCCCGCGACGAGCTGCGCGAGCAGCGGATCGCCTGGCTGCTGCACCTCGTGACGCCCGACCGGGTCCGGCAGCTGCTGCCCGAGGCCGCCGGCCTCGACGTCGAGGTCTACCCGCTGCCCAACCTCGGCGGCGTCAACGTGCTGATCCGCGGTCTGCTCGGCGACGGCGTCGCCGCCAGCACCCGCTTCGACCCGCAGGCCAAGGCGGTGGGCGAGTGGCTCCGCTCCCGCGTCGTGCACGTCCCGGAGGAATTGCTATGACGTTTCTGACCCCCGAGCGCGCCGCGCTGCAGGAGAGCACCCGTGAGTTCGTACGCCGGGAGGTGGCGCCGTACCTCCAGGACTGGGAGGACGCCGGCGAGATCCCCCGTGACCTGCACGTCGCCGCGGCCAAGGCCGGGCTGCTCGGCCTCGCCTTCCCGGAGGAGGCCGGCGGCGAGGGCGGCGACCTGCTCGACAGCGTGGCGATGCAGGAGGCGTTCTTCGAGGCCGGCGGGTCCAGCGGTCTGGCCGCCGGGCTCTGGACGCACGGCATCGCCCTGCCGCACCTGGTCAGCCAGGGCAGCGCGGAGCTGATCGACCGCTACGCCCGGCCGACCCTGGCCGGGGAGACGATCGGCTCTCTCGCCGTCACCGAGCCGGGCGGTGGCTCCGACGTCGCCGGCATCCGCACCACTGCGGTGAGGGATGGGGATCACTACGTCGTCAACGGCGCCAAGACCTTCATCACCTCGGGGGTGCGCGCGGACTTCGTCACCACGGCCGTCCGCACCGGGGGCCCGGGCCATGCCGGCCTGAGCATGCTGGTCGTCGACAAGGGCACGCCCGGCTTCACCGTCGACCGCTCGCTGCGCAAGATGGGCTGGCACTGCTCCGACACCGCCGAGCTCTCCTACGTCGACGTCCGCGTCCCCGCCGCGAACCTGATCGGCGAGGAGAACCAGGGCTTCTACTACATCGCCGAGCAGTTCGTGGTCGAGCGGATCGGCCTGGCCGTGCACGCCTACGGCATCGCGAGCCGCAGCCTGGCGCTGACCGCGCGGTACTGCCGCGACCGAGAGACCTTCTCCCAACCGCTGATCGCCAACCAGGTGGTGCGCCACAAGCTTGTCGAGATGCACCGGCTGGTGGAGACCGCCCGGACCTACACCCGCGAGGTCGCCGCCCGGCACGTCGCGGGGGAGAGCGTCATCGCCGAGGCCTGCCTGGCCAAGCAGACCGCGGTCGAGGCCTGCGAGGCCGTCGTCGACCAGGCCGTCCAGCTCCACGGAGGCGCCGGCTACATGCACGGCACCGAGGTGGAGCGCCACTACCGGGACTCCCGGATCCTGCCCATCGGAGGAGGAGCGACCGAAGTGCTCACCGACCTTGCCGCCCGGCTGCTGGGGTATGCGTCATGAGCGCGAGGAGCCCCCGCGGAGGTACGCCGAGCGCCAGCGAGGTGTGCCGGAGCGAGGCACCGCAGCGCGAATGCAGAAGGAGCAGAGCATGACGGCCGAAATGACAGAGACCGACCGGCGCACGGCGATGCTCGCCAAGATCGCCGAGCTGGACGCCGAGCATGCCAAGGCGGTCGAGGGCGGCGGCGAGAAGTACGTCGCCCGCCACCACGCCCGCGGCAAGCTCACCGCCCGCGAGCGGATCGAGCTGCTGCTCGACCCCGGCACCGCCTTCCTGGAGCTCTCTCCGCTGGCCGGATGGGGCTCGGACTTCACCGTCGGCGCGAGCGTCGTCACCGGCATCGGCGTGGTCGAGGGCGTCGAGTGCCTGATCACCGCCAACGACCCCACGGTCAAGGGCGGCGCGTCGAACCCGTGGACGCTGAAGAAGGGCTTCCGCGCCTCGCAGATCGCCGAGGAGAACGACCTCCCCACGATCGCGCTGGTCGAGTCCGGCGGCGCGGATCTGCCCACGCAGAAGGACATCTTCATCCCCGGCGGCAAGATGTTCCGCGACATCACCCGGGCCAGCGCCCGCAAGCAGCCGACGATCGCGCTGGTCTTCGGCAACTCCACCGCCGGTGGTGCCTACATCCCCGGGATGAGCGACTACACGGTGATGGTCAAGGAGCAGGCCAAGGTCTTCCTCGGCGGCCCGCCGCTGGTGAAGATGGCGACCGGCGAGGAGTCCGACGACGAGTCGCTGGGCGGCGCCGAGATGCATGCCCGGATCTCCGGTCTGGCCGACTACCTCGCCGTCGACGAGCACGACGCCATCCGCATCGGCCGGCGGATCGTCGCGCGGCTCAACCGCGGCAAGCCGGCCGCGCCCCGCCCGTCGTACGCCGAGCCGGACGAGGACCCCGAGACGCTGCTCGACCTCATCCCCACCGATCTCAAGGAGCCCTTCGACCCGCGCGACGTGATCGCGCGGATCGCGGACGGCACGGGGCCGGGCAACGAGATTGTCTTCGACGAGTTCAAGCCGCTCTACGGCTCGAGCCTGGTGACGGGATGGGCCAGGATCCACGGCCACCAGATCGGCATCCTCGCCAACGCCCAGGGCGTGCTCTTCTCCGAGGAGGCGCAGAAGGCCACGCAGTTCATCCAGCTGGCCAACCAGATCGACACCCCGCTGCTCTTCCTGCACAACACCACCGGCTACATGGTCGGCGCGGAGTACGAGCAGGGCGGGATCATCAAGCACGGCGCGCAGATGATCAACGCGGTCAGCAACAGCAGGGTCCCGCACCTGTCGGTGATCATCGGGGCGTCGTACGGCGCGGGCAACTACGGCATGAACGGCCGCGCCTACGACCCGCGCTTCCTCTTCACCTGGCCGAGCTCGAAGTCCGCGGTGATGGGCCCGCAGCAGCTCGCCGGCGTGCTCGAGATCGTGGCCCGGCAGTCGGCGGAGTCCAAGGGCCAGACCTTCGACGCCGACGGCTTCGCGGCGATCAAGGAGCTGGTCGAGGCCCAGGTCGAGGAGCAGAGCCTGCCGTTCTTCCTGTCCGGGATGGTCTACGACGACGGCGTGATCGACCCGCGCGACACCCGCACGGTGCTGGGGATCTGCCTCTCGGTGATCGCCAACACCCCGATCGAGGGCACCGACCGCTTCGGCGTCTTCAGGATGTGACGATGATTCAGCGACTTCTTGTGGCCAATCGTGGCGAGATCGCCCGGCGCGTCTTCGCGACCTGCCGGCGGCTCGGCATCGAGACCGTGGCGATCCACTCCGACGCCGACGCGGACCTGCCGTTCGTCCGCGAGGCCGACATCGCGGTGCGCCTGCCCGGCAACAGCCCCGCCGAGACCTACCTCCGCGCCGACCTGGTGCTCGACGCCGCGCGTCGTGCCGGCGCCGACGCCATCCACCCCGGCTACGGCTTCCTCTCCGAGAACGCCGGCTTGGCCCGGGCGGTGACCGACGCGGGCCTGACCTGGGTCGGCCCCGCGCCGGAGTCGATCGAGCGAATGGGCTCGAAGATCGAGTCCAAGAAGCTGATGGAGGCCGCCGGCGTGCCCGTGCTCGGCAACCTCGGCCCGGACAGCGCGACCGAGACCGACCTGCCGCTGCTGGTCAAGGCATCCGCGGGTGGCGGTGGCCGCGGCATGCGGGTCGTCCGCGAGCTGGCCGCGCTGACCGACGAGGTGGCGAAGGCCTCGGCAGAGGCGGAGTCCGCCTTCGGCGACGGCACCGTGTTCGTCGAGCCGTACGTCGAGCGCGGCCGTCACGTCGAGGTCCAGGTGGTCGGCCACTCCGGCGGTGTGCTGGTCCTGGGCGAGCGGGACTGCTCGATCCAGCGGCGACACCAGAAGGTCGTCGAGGAGGCCCCGGCCCCGAGCCTGCCCGAGGCCACCCGGTCGGCGCTGCACGAGGCGGCCCGAGCCGCGGCGAGCGCGATCGACTACCGCGGCGCCGGCACGGTGGAGTTCCTCTACGACGCCGACGCCGACCGGTTCTTCTTCCTGGAGATGAACACCAGGCTCCAGGTCGAGCACCCGGTCACCGAGCTGGTCCACGGCGTCGACCTGGTCGAGCTGCAGCTGCTCGTCGCCGAGGGGCAGACCCTCGACGTGGCGGAGGAGGCGCCGACCGGGCATGCCGTGGAGGTCCGGCTCTACGCCGAGGACCCGAGTGCCGACTACCAGCCGCAGAGCGGGTTGCTCACCTCCTTCGAGGTGCCGCACGACGTGGCGTTCGACGGGCTCGCCGCGGCCGGCGTACGCCTCGACTCGGGCTTCGAGTCCGGCTCGGAGGTGAGCACGTTCTACGACGCCATGCTCGCCAAGGTGATCGCCTGGGCGCCGACGAGGGAGCTGGCGCTGCGCCGGCTCTCCGGCGCGCTGCGGCAGGCCCGCCTGCACGGCCTGCGCACCAACCGCGACCAGCTCGTGGGGATCCTGGCCCACCCGGTCTTCGTGGCCGGCGAGATGACCACCGCGCTGCTCGGCGAGGACGCCGGCCTCTCCGGCGCTCCGCGGGTCTCCGACGACGACCGCGCGCTCGCCCTCTTCGCCGCCGCGGTCGCGGTGGTGGAGGAGTCGGTGGCCGCGCGCACCGTCCAGCAGCGCATCCCGGCCGGCTGGCGCAACGTGCACTCCGCTCCGCAGGTCGAGACCTTCGAGCTCGACGGCGCCGAGATCCGGGTGGCCTGGCGCCGGGGTCGTACGACGACGGAGTCGACCGATCTCGACGGAGTGGCCGCCGGGCCGGTCGAGCGGATCGACGGCGGCTGGCGGATCGCCGTGGATCACGACGGCCTGCGCCTCGGGTACGACGTACGCGTCAACGGCGTTCGCGTCGACGTCGACGGCCCCGCCGGCCACCTCTCCCTGACCCGCGTCCCCCGGTTCGTCGACCCGGCCGACCAGGTCCAGGCCGGCTCGCTGCTCGCCCCGATGCCGGGCACCGTCGTCGCGGTCCGGGTCGCCGACGAGGAGAGCGTCGAGGCCGGGCAGGCGCTGCTCGTGCTGGAGGCCATGAAGATGCAGCACACCATCAGCGCGCCGACCGGCGGCACCGTCACGGTCGCCGTCACCGAGGGCCAGCAGGTCGCCGCCGGCGACGTGCTCGCCGTCGTCACCGATCCGTCCACCACCGAGGAGAGCCCGTCATGAGCACGATCAACTTCACCGAGCCCGAGGAGCGCCTCGCCCTGCGGGAGGCGGTGAGCAAGCTCGCCTCGTCGTACGGCCACGCCTATGTCGCCGAGAAGACCCGCAACGGCGAGAAGCTCACCGAGCTGTGGCAGGACATGGGCCGCCACGGCTACCTCGGCGTGAACATCCCCGAGGAGTACGGCGGCGGTGGCGGCGGCATGGCCGACCTCTCCGCGGTGCTGGAGGAGGCGGCCGCCGCGGGCGCTCCGCTGCTGATGATGGTGGTCAGCCCGGCCATCAACGGCACGATCATCGCCCGGTGCGGCACCGAGGAGCAGAAGCAGCGCTGGCTGCCCAAGATCGCCGACGGGTCGGAGGTCTTCGCCTTCGCGATCACCGAGCCCGACGCCGGCTCCAACAGCCACCAGATCACCACCACCGCCACCAAGGACGGCGACGAGTGGGTGATCAAGGGACAGAAGGTCTTCATCTCCGGCGTCGATGAGGCCGACCACGTGCTGATCGTCTCGCGCACGGCCGACGCCAAGACCGGCAAGCTCAAGCCGGCGCTCTTCATCGTGCCGACCGACGCCGAGGGCCTGAGCTGGCAGCACATCCCGATGGACTTCCACGCGCCGGAGAAGCAGTTCCAGCTCTTCATCGACGACGTGCGGGTCCCGGCCGACGCGTTGGTCGGCGACGAGGACGGCGGGCTGTGGCAGCTCTTCGCCGGCCTCAACCCCGAGCGGATCATGGGCGCGGCGTTCTCCAACGGCATGGCGCGCTACGCCCTGGACCGCGCGGTGGAGTACGCCAAGACCCGCCAGGTCTGGAAGGACGTCATCGGCACCCACCAGGGCATCGCCCACCCGCTGGCCAAGGTCAAGATCGAGCTGGAGCAGTCGCGGCTGCTGATGCAGAAGGCCGCCGCGCTCTACGACGCCGGCGACGACATGGGCGGCGGCGAGTACGCCAACATGGCGAAGTACGCCGCCGGCGAGATCGCCTGCAACGCCCTCGACGTCGCGGTGCAGACCCACGGCGGCAACGGACTCGCCTCGGAGTACGGTCTGGGCAACCTGCTCATCGCCGCGCGCCTGGGCCGGATCGCGCCGGTCTCGCGCGAGATGATCCTCAACTTCGTGGCGATGCACTCGCTGGGTCTGCCCAAGTCCTACTGATCGGGGTCGCTTCCATGACAGAGCTCGTCCACTACGAGGTCGCCGACGGCGTCGGCGCCATCACGCTGGACTCGCCGCACAACCGCAACGCGCTGGGCCGCCAGCTGGTGACCGAGCTCTTCGAGCGGCTGAACCTGGCTGCCGAGGACGAGAGCAAGGTCGTGGTGATCCGCAGCGCCGACCGGGTCTTCTGCTCCGGGGCCGATCTCTCCGAGGCCGCGGGCGGTGGCATGGAGGAGGGCGCCCGCGCGATCGTCGACCTGCAGCGGCTGATCGTGACGCACCCGAAGCCGGTGGTCACCCGGATCGCCGGTCCCGTCCGGGCGGGCGGTCTGGGCATCGTCGCGGCCAGCGACATCGCGCTCTGCGCCGACGACGTCACCTTCGCCTTCACCGAGTCGCGCCTCGGGCTCGCGCCGGCGGTGATCTCGCTGACCGTGCTGCCCCGGCTGACCGCGCGGGCGGCGTACGACACGTTCCTGTCGGGCCGGACCTTCGACGCCATCGAGGCCGCGGCGATGGGCCTGGTCACCCGCGCGGTGCCCGGCGACGCGCTCGACGCCGAGCTGGAGCGCACCTGCGCCGACCTGGCCCAGGCGCATCCCCAGGGCCTGCGCGAGACCAAGGCGCTGCTCGCCCGCGACCTGCTGGCCCGCCTGGAGGAGCAGGCCGGCGACATGGCCGCCCTCTCCGCCCGCCTCTTCGCCTCCGAGGGCGCGCGCGAGGCGATGACGGCCTTCCTGACGAAGAAGAAGTAGGTCACCCTCCCGGGGCGGTGAGTGTGTTCCCTATCGGCGCGTCGGATAGGGAACAGGGTCACCGCTCCAGGGTCACGCGGGGGTGGACAAGCCGCTCGCGGGCAGGCTGACCCAGCCGCGGACGAAGGCCGACTCGTGGCGTACGCCGGCCGCGCGGTCGACCTCGATCGCGGGATGGGCGGCGAGCAGCTCCTCGATGGCCACGCGCGCCTGCAGCCGGGCAAGGTGGCTGCCGATGCAGAAGTGCGGTCCGCTGCTGAACCCCAGGTGCCGGGTGATCTCCCGCTGGATGTCCAGCTGGTCGGCGGTGGGACCGAACTCGCGCGGGTCCCGGTTGGCCGAGCCGTAGAGCATCATCACCTTCTCCCCGGCCGGGATGGTCACGTCGTGGATGGTGACGTCGCGGGTCGTGGTCCGGCCGAGGCCCTGCACCGACGGCTCCATCCGCAGGAACTCCAGGACGGCCGGCGCGATCAGCGCGGGGTGGTCGAGCAGCATCTGCCGCTGGCCGGGCGCGTCGCCCAGGAGCATCACCGCGTGCGAGATCAGCGCGGCGGTCGTGTCGCTGCCACCGGCGGTGACCACGAAGCAGAAGCCGAGGATGTCCCAGTCGGTCAGCCGCTCGCCGTCGAGCTCGGCCGTCACCAGCGCGGAGATCAGGTCGTCGCCGGGGTCCTTGCGACGCTCGGCGATCACGTCGGTGAAGTAGGCGAGCAGCTCGGCGACCGCGCCGATGCCGTCGATCTCCCCGAGGGCACTGCCGTTGAGGGTCTGGTCCTGCAGGGCGGTCACGTGCCGCACCCACGGGCCGAAGCGGGTGCGGTCGGGCTCGGGCACGCCGAAGAGCTCCGCCAGCACGTACGTTGGGATGGTCGCGGAGTACTCCTGATGCAGGTCCACGCTCTCGCCCGCGGCGCTCCGCTCGGTCATCTCGGCCAGCCGCGCCCGGACGAACGACCGGATCGAGTCCTCCAGCCGGGTGACCTGTCGCGGGGTGAAGCCGCGGCCGATCAGTCCGCGCAGGCGGGTGTGCCGGGGAGGGTCGAGCATCACCAGGTTGGGCGGGAGGCCCAGCTGGGCGATCTCGTCGGGGAAGAAGGTGAGCCCGCCCTCGGAGGAGAAGGCGTCGGGCTGCCGGACGGCCTGCCAGATGTCCTCGAAGCGGGAGAGCGCCCAGAAGGCGGGCGCCCGGTGGTCGGCGGGGTGGTGGTGGACCGGGTCGTGGTCGCGCAGCTGCTCGTACGCCGGGTAGGGGTCGTCGAGGAACGCGGGATCCAGCGGGTCGTAGGTGGTGGTCAAGACCGGCCCTTTCTAACGGCATCCGTTAGTAACAGTACTCATTAGTATGTGGTGCCATGGCCCGCGACGCAACCCTCACTCGCGCCCGTCTCATCCGTGCCGCGGAACGACGGTTCGCCAGAGACGGCATCACGGGCACCCGGTTGAGCGACATCGTCCGCGACGCGCAGCAGGCCAACGACTCCGCGGTGGGCTACCACTTCGGCTCCCGGCAGGGCCTGCTGGAGGAGATCGTCGCCCAGCACTTCGCGGCCATGGAGGAGCGCCGGGTGCTGCCGCCCGGATGCGCCGACGTGCGCGAGCTGGTCGGCGTCATCGTCGAGCCGACCGCCGCGCTGCTGAGCACGCCGGAAGGCCGGGATTTCCTGCGGATCATGGCCCAGCTGGCCGACTGGTCGGGCCTCGCGCTGGGACAGCCGAACGAGGTGCTGGTGGACACCGTGCTGGGATCACAGCTCGAGCTGCTCGACGTACGACTGCGGGAGCAGTACGAGCCGGCCGTCGCCCGCGAGCGCGTCGGCATGCTGGTCACCTTCCTGACCGCCGCCCTCGCCGAGCGCGCCCGGTCGGTCGAGGGCGGCCGCCGCCAGCGGCTCTCCCAGCAGCGGTACGTCGAGCACCTGATCGAGGTGCTCACCGGCGCGCTGACCGCCCCCGCCTGACGTCATCGTGCGCGGCGTACGTGACGACATGCACACTGAAATCGCCTATCCGCGGGCATTCCGCGTGTCATCGTGGTCCTCGTGTGTCGTGGAGGGCGCTCGGTGTGGCTGGCGCGTGCGCTGTTGACGGCGCTCGCGATCGTGCTGCTGCCCTGGAGCCCCGCCTCCGCCGCTCCGGCGGCCAAGCGCCCGCGGCCCTGCACGGCCGGGCTGGTCGCGCTCACCTTCGACGACGGTCCCGCGCGCGGGGTCACACCGCGACTGGTCGGCATCCTGCGCGAGCGTCGCGTGCCCGCGACGTTCTTCATGGTGGGCAGCCGGGTGCGGTCCGCGCCGGCGCAGGCGCGGCTGGTCGCGCGCAACGGCTTCCAGATCGCCAACCACACCTGGTCGCACCCCGCGCTGCCGACCCTGGACAACCGCGCGATCGCCGACCAGCTGCGCTCGACCGCACGGGCCCTGCGGAAGGCCCGGGTCGAGCCAGGCCCCCTGATGCGCCCGCCGTACGGCGCGCTGGACGGCCGCGTGCGCCGCGTCATCAAGCGCGTCGGCCTGGTCCCGGTGCTGTGGAACGTCGACTCCAACGACTGGCGCGGTGGCTCCTCGCGCCAGATCGCCGACCGCGTGCTCGGGCAGCTCCGGCGCGGCGGCAACATCGTCCTGCAGCACGACGGCGTCACCAACTCGCCGGCCTCGGTCGGCGCGGTGCCGAGGATCGTGCGCGAGGCCCGCAAGCGCGGCTACTGCTTCACCGATCTCACCGACGGCGGCCGCGCCCGGGTGCCGGTGCCCGGCCTCACCGCCACGACGACCGCCGGCCGCGAGGCCGGCCTGGAGCCGATCGTGGTCCGGCTGACCCTGGACCGGCCGACCTCGCGACCGGTCAGCGTCGTGGTCACGACCGGCCCGGGGTCCAACACGGCGACCGCGACGCCCGGCGCGGACTACGTCCCCGTGTCGCGCCGGGTGCGCTTCCGGACCGGGGTGACCCACGCCAAGGTGACCATCCCGGTGCTCGACGACCTGACCGCGGAGGACCTGGAGACCGTGACGGTCACCCTGTCGAGGCCGCGGGGGCTGACCGTGCGCACGCCCTCGGTGAGCGGATCCGTCGTCAGCGACGATCTGGCCGCGCCGCCGGAGACCAGGCTCAGCTGGGCGGACTCAGCCATCTGGCGAGTCGTGACACCCCTTCGGTGATCTCGGCCGCGGTGCCGGCGAAGGACATCCGCACGTGCTGGCCGCCGCGCACGGTGTCGAAGTCGATGCCGGGCGCCATCGCCACGCCGGTCTCCTCCAGCAGCCGCAGGCACCAGGCGTGCGAGTCGTCGGTGAGATGGCCGATGTCGGCGTAGACGTAGAACGCCCCGTCGGCCGGTGCCAGCCGGTCCCAGCCGAGGCCGGTCAGGCCGTCGAGGAGGAGCCGCCTGTTCTCGGCGTACCGCGCGACGTGGCCGTCCAGCTCGGCGTACGACTCGGGGGTGAAGGCCGCGAGGGCGGCGTACTGGGAGAGGACCGGCGGGCAGATGGTGAAGTTGCCGGTGAGCACGTCGACCGGCCGGCGCAGGTCCTCGGGCACGAGCATCCAGCCGATCCGCCAGCCGGTCATGGAGAAGTACTTGGAGAACGAGCCGAAGACGATGCCGGTCCGGGAGGTCTCCCAGGCCGACGAGGTCTCCGGGCCGTAGCTGATGCCGTGGTAGATCTCGTCGGAGATCAGCCGGACGCCGTTCTCCTCGCACCAGCGGGCCAGCGCCGCGAGCTCGTCGGGCAGCAGCATCGTGCCGGTCGGGTTGGCGGGCGAGGCGACCACCAGGCCGGCGATCGGGCCCTCCACCTCCTCGAGCTGGTCGACGGTGGGCTGGAAGCGCGTGTCGGGGCCGCAGTCGATCTCGACGACCTCGCAGCCCAGGGCGGTCAGCACGTTGCGGTAGCAGGGGTATCCGGGCCGGGCCATCACCACTCGGTCGCCGCTCTCGAAGGCGCCGAGGAAGGCCAGCAGGAAGCCGCCCGAGGAGCCGGTCGTGACCACGACATCGTCCTCGCCCGCCTCGATGCCCGACGCCCGCCGGTGGTGCTCGGCGATCGCCCGGCGCAGCTCGGGGATGCCCGTGGCGATGCTGTAGCCGAGAAGCCCGTCGTCCAGCAGCCGCTTGGCCTCCTCGCGCACCGGTCGCGGCGCGGGGGTCGAGGGCTGCCCGGCGACGAGGTTGACCAGGTCGCCGTGGCTGTCCTGCCGCCGGTTGGCCGCCGCGAGCAGGTCCATCACGTGGAAGGGCGGGACGTTCGCCCGCTGGGCGACGTGGAGCTGGGTCACGCAGGCAGGCTACGGCTTGGGCTCGGACCCTAGGGTCGGGAGATGGAGACCAGAGCGATTCTCAGCAGCATCAGCCTTCCGCTGGCGGCGGCCGTGTCCGGCTCGATCGCCACGGCGCCCGGCACGAAGAGCGCGTGGTACCGCGACCTCGACAAGCCCGCGATCCAGCCGCCGGCCGCCGTGTTCCCGGTCGTGTGGTCGATCCTGTACGCCCAGACAGCCGCCGCGTCGGCAGCCGCGCAGGGGCAGATGGAGCCGAGGCGGGCCAAGGCCTACCGCCGCAAGCTCGCGGTGAACATGGCGCTGAACGGCGCCTGGTCCTGGTCGTTCTTCCGGGGCCGCCAGGTGGGCGCCTCGGTGTTCGTCGCGGGAGCGCTCGCCGCCAGCAGCGCCGACCTCGCGCGTACGGCGGGTCAGGCGTCCAAGCCCGCCGGAGGCCTGCTCGCGCCGTACGCCGCGTGGACCGCCTTCGCCACCGTGCTCAACGCCGCGATCTGGCGCAAGAACCGCTAGCCGCGGCCCGCCGCGTGCCGGCCCGCCCGGCGGCCGAAGTAGGAGCCCTCGGCGAGCTGTGTGCCGGAGGCGTACCCCTTGCCGTCCTGGGCGATGTTGGCCGCGCAGGCGCCGGCGGCGTACAGGCCCTCGATCACCGAGCCGTCGGGTCGCTGCACCTCGCCGTCCACCGTCGTCCGCATGCCGCCGAGGGTGAAGCCGGCGTACAGGGCGGCGCCCAGGGAGAGGTCGTAGGCGCCCCACGGGCCCTCGTCCTGCGGCTCGATCCAGTCGGGGTGCTTGTGGAAGTCCGGGTCCTCCTTGGCGCGGGCGTGCTCGTTGTAGCGGTCGAGCGTCGCCTGCAGCCTGCCGGTGGGGATGCCGAGGGCCTCCTCCATCTCCGCCACGGTCTCCCAGCCGTCGATGAACGGGCACAGCGGCATCGTCGGGTGCTCGATGTGCGCGGAGTCGACGATCAGGTAGGCCTTCTGATGCGGCTGGTCCATCACGAAGCCCGACGTCCGCGCGTGGTAGCTGTCCTCCGCGACGAACCGCTCGCCCAGCTCGTTGACCACGATGCCGGTCACCAGCTGCGAGGGCGGGTAGAACGGCGCGGTGATGAACGGCTCGTCCATGAACCGCAGCTCGGCGCCGACGGAGGCGCCCATGCGAATGCCGAGCCCGTCGTCGTAGGTGTTGCCGAGGACGAAGAGCTTCGAGCCGAGGGCGGGGGTGTGCTCGGCGACCATCTCGGGGTTCATCACGAAGCCGCCGGCCGCGACGATGACCGCGTCGGCGAGCAGGTGGCCCCGCTCGGCGAAGCGCTTCCAGGCGACACCCGCGGCCTTGCCGCCGTCGAGGATCAGGTTGGTCACGCCGGTCTCGTAGCGGACCTCGACGCCGGCCTCCTCGACCCGCTTGGAGAGCAGGTCCATGACCATCTGGGTGCCGCCGGTGTCACCGGGCACGGGGATCTTGTGGCCGCGCGGAGCCGGGACGGCCTGGTCACGGAAGGGGAAGACTTTCTCGTTGCCGGTGAACATCAGCCCCTCGGTTCCGGGCTGGATCACCGCCTTGCCCGCGAAGAAGGTGCGCTCGAACTCGAAGCCGAGCGACTCGATCCAGTCGAAGTGCTCGACGCTGTCCTGGCAGAAGGCGTGGATCTTCTCCGGCTCGGGGTCCTTGCTGACCGCGAGGAGGTACTTCTCCATCTCCTCGGGACTGTCCTCCTGCCCGGTGGCCTTCTGCACGGCCGTGCCGCCGCCGAGGTAGAAGTGCCCGCCGGACAGTGCGCTCGTCCCGCCGTACGTCGCCGCGCGCTCCAGCAGCACGACCTTCGCCCCCGACCGCGCCGCCTCCAGGGCCGCGCAGCCCCCCGCGATCCCGAAGCCGATCACCACGACGTCCACGCGCTCGGCGTCCGCGGGCACCTCGGCCAGGTCGACGGTCGCCGGAAGTTCTGTGCTCATGCCCGAAGTCTAGGCGAGAAGTAGAACAGGTTCTAGATTCCCGCCTCAACCATGGCTTTCCAGATCCGGGCGAGCGCTGACTCGCGGGCGCGATGACGTCGTGGCGAAGAGCCGGTCCAGCTGCCGGTCGATGGCGGCCAGCGCGGCCTGAGGCTCGATCACCTCGAGCTCGAGCAGAGGCGTGAACCCGGTCAGCGCGAGGATGAGGTCCGTCTCGATGGCAGGATCGCGGTCGGCCGGGATCTGGCCCTCAGCCATCGCCTCCCGGACGAGGCGCTCGACCATGGCCCGTCCGTCGCGCAGTCCGACGCGCGCCTGCTCCTGTCGAGCGGCGCGAGCCGAGAAGGTCCGCCAGGCGGCCCGCGCGAGTCATGCGCACAGCGGCGTCCTCGGCAGGATCGGCCGCCGGACCGGCGTACGACGAAGGGGGTGGGATCACTAGGATGTGACCACGCCGCCGACCGCCGAGGAGTCCCGCTTGTGACGCTCGACGTGCACACGCTCAATCAGGCCCTTCTGGCCGGGTGCGTGGTGCTGCTGGTCGCGATCATGGCGGTGCGGGCGTCGGTGGGCGCGGGACTGCCGAGCCTGCTCATCTACCTGCTGATCGGCATCGGCCTGGGCGAGGCCGGGATCGGCGTGAACTTCTCCGACGCCGAGCTGGCCAACGCGCTGGGCTTCGGCGCGCTGATCCTGATCCTGGCCGAGGGCGGTCTCACCACGAAGTGGCAGGAGATGAAGCCGGTCATCCGGATCGGCCTGTCCCTGGCGACGATCGGGGTCCTGGTCAGCGTCGGCGTCGTGGCCGTGGTGGCGCACTACGCCCTGGGCATGAGCTGGCAGCTGGCCGTGCTGCTGGGCGCGGTCACCTCGCCGACCGACGCCGCCGCCGTGTTCTCCGTGCTGCGGCGCGTGCCGCTGCCGCGACGGCTGACCTCGACGCTGGAGGCCGAGTCCGGGCTCAACGACGCCCCGGTCGTCGTCCTGGTCGCGCTGGTCAGCAGCGGCCACCACGAGTCCATCGGCGAGATGGCCTACGACGTCGTCTTCGAGCTGATCGTCGGTGTCCTGGTGGGCCTGGCGATCGGGTACGCCGGCGCCTGGATGATGCGCCGCGTCGCGCTCCCCGCCTCGGGCCTCTACCCGCTGACCGTGCTCAGCATGACCCTGCTGGCCTACGCCTCCGCCGCGACCATCCACGCCTCGGGCTTCGCCGCCGTGTACGTCGCCGCGCTGATCCTGGGCAACTCCGAGCTGCCGCACCGCGTGGCGACCCGGTCGTTCGCCGAAGGGGTGGCCTGGCTGGCGCAGATCGGGCTCTTCGTGATGCTCGGCCTGCTCGCCTCGCCGAGCCGGTTCACCGGCATGGAGATCCTGCTGGCCGTCGTGGCCGGCCTGGTGCTGACCTTCGTGGCTCGGCCGGTGTCGGTCGTCGTCTCGGCGATCGTGCAGCCGATGCCATGGCGCGAGCTGGGCTTCATCAGCTGGGCCGGCCTGCGCGGCGCCGTGCCGATCGTGCTGGCGACGATCCCGCTGGCCCGTCAGGTGCCGGACGCGCTGAAGCTCTTCGACATCGTCTTCGTGATGGTGGTCATCTACACATTGGTGACCGCGCCGACGCTGCCCGCCGTCGCCCGCTGGCTCAAGGTCGCCCGGCGCAGCGAGCCGCGCGAGCTCGACGTCGAAGCGGCGCCGCTGGACCGCGTCGCCGCCGACATGCTGATGATCACCATCTCGGAGAAGTCGCTCATGCACGGCGTTGAGGTCGGCGAGCTGCGCCTGCCGCCCGGCGCCTCGGTCTCCCTCATCGTCCGCGACGGCACCACCAAGGTCCCGCAGGACCGCACCGTCCTGCGCCGCGGCGACGAGCTGCTGGTGGTCACCCCGCGCAAGCTGCGCGAGCAGACCGAGCGGCGGCTGCGATCGGTCTCCCTGCGCGGCCGCCTCGCGCAGTGGCTGGACTCCTAGCGGTCCTCCGCTGGCACTATGTCTCTTAATAAGTGACATAGTGCCGATCTGTCCGTAGTCTTGTCACTTATTAAAGGACAAACAGACATGGCAGACCTCTTCTCCACTCCCGACCCCGATCTCGAGGACCAGCAGGTCATCGGCGAGATCCACGACGTCCGCGCCTCGCTCGCGGACTTCCTGCGCGTCCCCAAGCGCTGGGACGGCCTGCTGCGGCGTACGGCGACCGCGCGCGCGATCCAGGGATCCAACACCATCGAGGGCTACACCGTCAGCGACGAGGACGCGGTCGCGGCCGTCGACGACGAGCCCCCTCTGACCGCCGACGAGGCGACCTGGGCGGAGATCGTCGCCTACCGGCGTGTGTTGACCTACGTCCTGCAGGTCGCCACCGAACCGGGGTTCGTCATCGACGAAGCGGTGCTCCGATCCATGCACTTCATGCTGCTGGAGCACGACCTGTCCAAGACGCCGGGGCGCTACCGGACCAGGGAGATCCTCGTTCGCGACGAGAAGCGCGGGGTCGATGTCTACGAGGGTCCCGACGGCGAGCTCGTGCCCGATCTGATGCGCGCGCTGTCACGGTCCCTCAGCGCCCCTGGCTCGGACGACCCGCTGGTCCGGGCTGCCATGGCGCACCTCAACCTGGTGATGATCCATCCCTTCCGCGACGGCAACGGACGCATGGCACGGGCGCTGCAGACGATGGTGCTGGCCCAGGACCAGGTCATCGAGCCGACCTTCTCCAGCATCGAGGAGTGGCTGGGCAACAACACTCAGGACTACTACGACGTCCTGGCGGCGACCGGCCGTGGGTCGTGGCACCCAGAGAACGACGCGACCCTGTGGGTGAAGTTCAACCTGCGCGCGCATCACGTGCAGGCGCAGACCGTGCGACGACGCTTCGACGAGGCGGAGACGCAATGGCGCATGATCGATGACCTGATCGGCGGTCACAAGATCAATGAGCGGATCGGGGACGCGCTCTTCGACGCGCTCCTCGGCTTGCGCGTCACCCGGCCCTCGTACGTCAAGCTCACCGGCGTCGATGAGCGAACGGCCACACGGGACCTCGTCCTTGCGGCCGACCTGGGCCTCCTCGAGGCCCGCGGCGAGCGCCGTGGCCGGTACTACCTCGCCGGCGAGCCGCTGCGCCGGATCCGGGAGCGTCTCCGAGCCGCGCGCCCGCCGCTGGACGACCCCTATCCGACCCTCGTCGGCGAGATTCGCCGCGCGCTGGCCTAGGGCGTGTCTCCTAAAGATCGGGGTGTGGGGTCGGGATTGTTGACCTATG
>JBIQLB010000026.1:0-50271 GCA_044464665.1 Nocardioides sp. | reverse complement strand
GTCCACCATGTCTTGAGACACCAGTGACCGATGTCCTGAACCAGAACACTGCCGGGGGCGCTCAGGCGGGACGGCGGAGGAGGACGACGCTGTCGCGCAGGTGGCCGTGCTGGCCGTCGGGGCCGGTGGCGTCGCGCTCGCGGAGCTCGACCACGACGCTCTCCCAGCCGTCCAGGGCGAGGGTGGCGACCTCCTCATCGGGACCCAGGAGGCCGTGCGGGCCGTCGTGGCCCTCGTGGTCGCGCGCCCAGGGCGGCGGCTCGGCATGGCCGAGGACGAAGAGGTGGCCACCGGGGGCGACGGCGGAGGCCGCGCGACGCAGCACCTCGGTCCGCGGGAACTCGATCGGGCTGTGCAGGAAGGCCGCCGACACCAGGTCGTAGGTGGCGTCCGGCTGCCAGGTGGCCAGGTCGTGGATCTGCCAGTCCACGCTCACGCCCCGCGACGCGGCATGCGCCCGGGCGCGCTGGGCGGCGGTGGCGGAGACGTCCACGCCGGTGACCTGCCAGCCCTGCTCGGCCAGCCAGATCGCGTCGGCGCCCTCACCGGAGCCGAGGTCGAGGGCGCGGCCCGGAGTCAGTGCGCCGACGGTCTCGACGAGGGCCTGGTTGGGCTTCCCGGACCAGCGCTGCTCGCGCTCGGCGTACAGCTCGTCCCAGAAGCGGCTCGGCTCGTGGCCCTCCTCATGCATGCGTCCAGAATGCCCGACCTGCCAGGTGACTCTCACCACGCCCCGGGCGTGTCGTGACCGGGGTGCGCCTGTTCCTCACTGAGACTGGAGAGGTGCCCCGGGACGTATGAGGTCCCGGGGCTCAGACGTTCCCGGGCGCGGCGTAGGCGTCGATCTCGGCGAGCAGCTCGGCTTTGACGTCCGCCGAGGCGAACGAGGCGCCCACCGCGGCGCGGGCCAGGTCGGCCACGCCGGAGTCGTCCAGGTCCAGCAGGTCCGCGGCGATCTCGTACTCCCGGTTGAGCGTGGTGCCGAACATCGGCGGGTCGTCGCTGTTGATCGTCACCGTGACCCCGGCGTCGCGGAAGGCCCGCAGCGGGTGCTCGGCCAGCGAGGCGACCGCGCGGGTGGCGACGTTGGACGAGGGGCACACCTCCAGGGCGATGCCGGTCTCGGCCAGATGCTCCAGCAGTACGGCGTCCAGGGCGGCCGAGGTGCCGTGACCGATCCGCTCGGCGCCGAGCAGCCGGAGCGCGTCCCAGACCGTCTCCGGCCCGGTCGTCTCCCCCGCGTGCGGCACCGAGCGCAGGCCGGCGGCCCGGGCCGCGTCGAAGTGCGGCTGGAACTGGGGCCGCGGCACGCCGACCTCCGGGCCGCCCAGCCCGAAGCCGATCAGGCCGTCGGTCGGATGCCGCAGCGCGAAGTCCAGCGTCGCGTCGGCCGCCGGGAGGCCGCTCTCCCCCGGGATGTCGTAGATCCACCGCAGCCGGATGCCGAAGTCCCGCTCGGCGGCCAGCCGGGCGTCCTCGATCGCCTCGCTGTAGGCCTCGATCGGCATGCCGCGGTCGGACTCGTGCGGCAGGACCGACGTGTACGGCGTACAGGTCAGCTCGGCGTACCGCACCCGCTGACCCTCGGCCAGCTCCCGCGCCACCTCGTAGGTCAGCAGCCGGATGTCCTCGGGCGTGCGCAGCAGCGCCACGACGGCGAGGTAGACCTCGATGAAGTGGGCGAAGTCGCGGAACTCGAAGAACCGCGCCAGCGCCTCGGGATCCGCGGGGACGACACCGGGATGGCGTGCGGCCAGCTCGGCGACGATCTGCGGCGAGGCGCTGCCGACGTGGTGGACGTGCAGCTCGGCCTTGGGCAGGCCGGCGATGAAGCCGGACAGGCTCGGGTCGCTCACTTGGCCTCGGTGATCGCGGCCTCGAGCTTCTGCGCCAGGTCGGTGATGCTGGCTCCCTTGAGCTCCTCGCCGTTGACGAAGACCGACGGCGTGCCGGTGATCTTCTTGTCCATCGCCGCCTGCTGCGCCGCCTCGAAGAACGCCGTGTCCTTGGTCTCGATGGCGTCCCGCGCCGCGTCGACGTCGGCGTCGGCGTCCTTGACCCAGCCGAGCAGCTCGTCCTCGTCGACCTCGTTCGAGGCCTGCTCGTAGGGCTGGTTGTCGAAGAGCGCGTTGTGCAGCCTGTACGCCGCCTCGGGCGTGTCGTTGTTCAGCACGCCGCCCCAGGCGCTCAGCGCCATCGCCGAGTAGGGGAAGGAGGTCAGCAGGTTGAAGGGGCGGTACTCGACCTGCACCTTGCCCTTGTCGGCGTTCTCGCGCAGGAAGTCGCGGGTCGACATCTCCAGCTCACGGCAGTACGGGCAGAGGAAGTCCTCGAAGATGACCACCTTGACCGGAGCGGCGTCGTCGCCCATGACCAGGGCCGGGCTCTCGGCGCGCAGCGCGGGAAGGTCCCCGTCGGCCTCGGACTTCTTGTCGCCACCGCCGAGCCAGACGCCGGCGGCGACGATCGCGCCGATGACGACCACGACCACGCCGACGATGCCGAAGCGGCGGTTGCGCTCGTTGCGGGCCTGCTCGGCCCGGACGGCCGCCGCTCGCTCGGCGCGGTTCTGCTCACGATTCTGCTTGGACATCGCTCTCCTCAAGGGCGACCGGCTCCTCGGCCGAGGGCTCGGGCTGGATGGTGTTGGCTTGGGGGAACATCAGGTTGTCCACGGCGAAGGGCGTCCGTGGCCGCCAGACCAGGTAGAGGGAGAGCAGCATCAGGCCCACGTCGCGGGCGATCTCCCAGGGGTACTTGCTGAACGCGTCGGGATCCGGTCCGCCGTCGCCGAAGCAGCCGCAGTTGATCGCGATGCCCCGCGACCAGACCGAGATGATCCCGATGATGAAGGCCAGCTGCAGCAGCGCCGAGACGCCACCGGCCAGGCGGGTCAGCGCGCCGAGCAGCAGGCAGACGCCGACGACGACCTCCAGGGTCGGCAGCACCCGCCCGACGGTGTCGGCCAGCCCGGTGGGCAGCAGCTGATAGGCGCGTACGGCGGTCACGCTGGAGTCGAGGTTCGGCAGCTTCAGCATCCCGGCGTACACCCAGACGCCGCCGACCACGACGCGCGCCACGAGACCCACCCAGGGCGCCAGCCTGCCCCACGCGGGCGACGTCGCTCGTGACATGGCCACCAATGTAGTGAGGGACGCCTGACCACCGCAGGGACCTTCGGCCCTCATCGGGGTGAGTAGGCTCACGGGTCGTGAACGACCGACTGGTGTGGATCGACTGTGAGATGACCGGGCTGGACCTCGTGGCGGATGCCCTGATCGAGGTTGCCGCCCTGGTGACCGACTCCGAGCTCAACGTGCTCGGCGAGGGGGTCGACGTGGTCATCCGCCCGCCGGACGAGGCGCTGGAGCAGATGGTGCCGTTCGTCCGGGAGATGCACACCACCTCGGCGCTGCTCGACGAGCTGGCCGGTGGCACCACGCTGGCCGACGCCGAGGCGCAGGTGCTGGCCTACGTGCGCGAGCACTGCCCCGAGGGCAGCCGGCCGCCGCTCGCGGGCAACTCGGTGGCCACCGACCGGGCCTTCCTCGCCCGGGACATGGCCGCCCTCGACGCGTTCCTGCACTACCGGATCGTCGACGTCTCCTCGATCAAGGAGCTCTCCCGGCGCTGGTACCCCCGCGCCTACTACAACGCGCCGGCCAAGAACGGCGGCCACCGCGCGCTCGCCGACATCCGGGAGAGCATCGAGGAGCTGCGCTACTACCGGGAGGCCGTCTTCGTCGCCCCTCCCGGCCCGGACACCGACACCGCGCGGCAGATCGCGGCGCGCCATCAGGGCGCCCTGACCGGCGTGAAACCCGATTCGGAGCAGGCCTGAGGGACCGCTACACTCGTCCGTGCCCCGGCCCGCCCGGGGCCCTTGGTGGGTATAGCTCAGCTGGTAGAGCGCCGCGTTGTGGTCGCGGATGTCGCGGGTTCGAGTCCCGTTACTCACCCCACGGATCGGCCCCCGACCCCTGTGCGGCTCGGGGGCCGATCGCGTCTCGTCAGTCGTGCAGGGCGTCGGGGTCGACGGACATGCCGTGGACGTGGAGCGGCTCGCTGGGGATGACGCCGAGGCGGCCCTTCTGGAAGTCCTCGTAGGCCTGCAGCACCTCTGCCTTGGTGTTCATCACGAAGGGGCCGGCCCAGGCGATGGGCTCGCGGATCGGCCGGCCGCCGAGGATGACGACGTCGAGCTCCGGCGTACGGCTGTCCTGCCGCTCCGAGGCGGCGAGGGTGACGTAGTCGCCGGCGCCGAGGACGGCGAGGTTGCCCATGCGCACGGGCGTCTGCTCGACGCCGACGGCGCCGTGGCCGGAGAGGACGTAGACCAGGGCGTTGTAGGAGGCGTCCCAGGGCAGGTCGAGCCGCGCACCGGGCTGGACGGTGGCGTGCACCATCGTCATCGGCGTGTAGGTGCTGCCCGGCCCCTCGGTGCCGCCGACCCGCCCGGCGATCACCCGGACCAGCGCGCCGGCGTCGGCCGAGGTGGCCAGGCCGACCTGCCCGGAGCGGATGTCCTGGTAGTGCGGGTTGTTCATCTTGGCGTCGCGCGGCAGGTTGACCCAGAGCTGGAGCCCGTGGAAGAGCCCGCCCTTCTGCACCAGCCACTCCGGCGGCGCCTCGATGTGCAGCAGTCCGCTGCCGGCCGTCATCCACTGGGTGTCGCCGTTGGTGATGGTGCCGCCGCCACCGTGGCTGTCCTGGTGGTCGAAGACGCCGTCGATGATGTAGGTGACGGTCTCGAAGCCGCGGTGCGGGTGCCAGGGGGTGCCCTTCGGCTCGCCCGGCGCGTACTCCACCTCGCCCATCTGGTCGAGGTGGATGAACGGGTCGAGGTCGCGCAGGTCCACGCCGGCGAACGCGCGGCGTACCGGGAAGCCCTCGCCTTCGTAGCCCTGCGGCGCGTCGGTCACCTGCCGGACCGGGCGCACGGTGTCGCCGAGTCCCGGCGTGGTCAGGCGGTCGAGCACGGTCAGGTCGTCGACTGTGATGGCGGGCATCGCGGTCACCCTTCTCTCGTCGGCCGCCGGGTGGCTGCCGTGATGCTGACTCCAACGATAGTTGAACATTCAATATTCCACCAGGCCCCGCCTCCCGGGAATCCGCGCCTCGCGTCGATAGCGTGGCCGCATGGGAGCGAGCCGGGAGTCGTACGACGTCGTGGTGGTCGGCGGCGGCCACAACGGCCTCACCGCGGCCGCCTACCTGGCCGGCGCCGGCCTGAGCACGCTCGTCCTGGAGCGGCTCCCCCGGTTCGGCGGCGCGGCGGTCAGCGCGGAGGCGTTCCCCGGGCTGGGCGTCCGGCTCTCCCGCTACTCCTACCTGGTCTCGCTGCTGCCCGACCGGATCGTCGCCGACCTCGACCTGGACATCGAGCTGCGCTCGCGGGCGACCGCGTCGTACTCCCCGACCGTCCGCGACGGCCGCCACCTCGGCCTCCTGGTCGAGCGCGAGCCCGGCGAGGCGACCCGGGCGTCGTTTCGCGAGCTCACCGGCGGTGACGACGAGTACGACGCGTGGCAGCGCTTCTACTCCGGCATGGAGCAGGTGGCCCGCCGCGTCGCCCCGACGCTCACCGAGCCGCTCCTCACCGCGCGCCAGATGGCCGAGGGCATCGACCCCGACCTGTGGAGCGGCCTGGTCGAGCGGCCGCTGGGCGAGCTGATCGAGTCGCGGTTCCGCGACGACCTGGTCCGCGGCGTCGTGGCGACCGACGGGCTGATCGGCACCTTCGCCGACCTGCACGACCCCTCGCTCATCCAGAACCGCTGCTTCCTCTACCACCTGATCGGCAACGGCACCGGCGAGTGGAAGGTCCCCGTCGGCGGGATGGGCGCGGTCACCGCCGCCCTGGCCGTCGCGGCGGCCGGAGCGGGCGCCGAGCTGCTCACCTCCGCGGGAGTCAGCTCGATCCGCACCGGCGTCTCCGCCGACGACGGCGCCGAGGTCACCTGGCACGACGGTGCCCACGAGCACACGGTCCGGGCCCGCCACGTCGTCGCGGGCGTCGCGCCGTGGGTGCTGCGGATCCTGCTGGGCGAGTCGCGCCCGGAGGACGCCGAGCTGCGGGAGACCAAGCCGAGCGGGTCGCAGCTCAAGATCAACCTGCTGCTCTCCCGGCTGCCGGCGCTGCGGAGCGGCGTGGATCCGCGGACGGCATTCGCGGGGACGCTGCACGTCGGCGAGGAGTACGCCGCCCTCGGCACGGCGTACGCGGAGGCGGCCGGGGGCGAGCTGCCCGCGCACCCGCCCGGCGAGCTCTACTGCCACTCGCTGACCGATCCGTCGATCCTCGGCGAGCTCGGCGACTTCGGGGTGCACACGCTCACCTACTTCGGCCTGCACATGCCCGAGGCGCTCTTCGCCGACGACCGGGACGAGCGCAAGCTCGAGGCGGTACGCCGGGCCATCCGGACCATCGACGCCCACCTCGCCGAGCCGCTGCTGGACTGCGTGCTCCTCGACGGCGACGGCTCACCCTGCATCGAGGCCAAGATCCCCCAGGACATCGAGGCCGATCTCGCCATGCCCGGCGGCCACATCTTCCACGGCGACCTGTCCTGGCCGTGGGCCTCCAACCGCGAGGCACTGGACACGCCGGCCCAGCGGTGGGGCGTGGCGACCGAGCATCCGGCCGTGCTCCTGTGCGGCTCCGGGGCCCGTCGCGGCGGCGCCGTCAGCGGCATCGGCGGCCACAACGCCGCCCAGGCGATCCTCGCCTCCCGGTAGCCCTCGATCCGATTTCGGATTGCCACCGACCCGCTGCTAGAGTTCCTCTCGCTTCACGCGCCAGTAGCTCAATTGGCAGAGCAGCTGACTCTTAATCAGCGGGTTCGGGGTTCGAGTCCCTGCTGGCGTACTGCACCGGCTCCTCGAGAGCCAGGCCGTCGCGTACGGCGCGCGCGATCCGCGTGCGCCACGCCCGCATCAGCGGGGACACCTCGTAGAGCTCGTCGTCGGCGCCATGGTGCATCCGCGGCTCGACGTGCAGCTCGACGGGCACGCCACACGCACGCAGGCGGGCCGCGTAGGCGAGATCCTCGTCGTGGAAGAGGTCCAGCTCCCCGACACCGATCCAGGTCGGCGGCAACCCGGTCAGGTCCTCACGCCGTCCCGGCGCGGCGTACGGCGCCACGGACGACCGGCCCGGGCGATGACCGAGGTAGGCGCCCCAGGCCCATGCGTTCGACGTCGGCGTCCACACGAACAGCCCGCGTCCGTCGTGATCGCGACGGGTGGCGGTGCGGTCGTCGAGCATCGGGTAGACCAGCAGCTGGAAGGCGACCCCGAGGCCCTCGTCCGCGGCGCGCTGGCAGACCGAGGCCGCGAGCAGCCCGCCCGCGCTCGCCCCGCCGACCGCGATCCGCGCCGGGTCGATCCCGAGCGCGCCGGCGCTGGCGTGGAGCCACTCCAGGGCGGCGTAGCAGTCGTCGAACGGCGTCGGGAAGGGATGCTCCGGCGCGAGGCGGTAGTCCACGCTCACCACCACCGCACCGGTGTCCCTGGCCAGCGCGCTGGCCAGGGCATGGTCGGTCGCCGCCGAGCCGAGCACGGTGCCGCCGCCGTGGATCCACAGCAGCACGGCGGTCGCGGCCCGGCGTCCCTCGGGCTCGTAGACCACGACAGGCACCCGCGCGCCCTCCCGCTCGACGTGCTCCTCGGTCACCTCGACGCCGGGGACCGGGCGCGTCGGCTTCTCGTAGAGCAGGCGTGCCAGGGCGAGGGTCGCCCGGCTGTTGATCGACAGCGGCAGCCACATCGTCGGATCGCGCAGCTCGGGGGCCACCCGCGCGATGGCCCGGCCGCGTCGCCAGGCCCAGGTTGCCGCCGCGGCGGCGCCGACCACTCCCAGACCCCGGACGATCCCGCGACGTGACCCCGTCCTCGACATGCTCCGACCCTAGTGGGCGGGCTTCTCCTCTAGGGTGTGCCCATGTCTGGCGTGGTGGACCGGATCGACGCGTTCCAGCGCCGCCATCCGGTGCTCGGGTTCCCGCTGGCCGTCCTCTACAAGTTCTTCGACGACCAGGGTCCCTATCTCGCGGTGATCCTGACCTACTACGCCTTCGTGGCGATCTTTCCGCTGCTGCTGATCGCCTCCTCGATCCTCGGCTTCGTGCTCCAGGACAACCCGAAGCTGGCCGAGGAGCTGCTGGAGTCGGCGCTGGCGCAGTTCCCCATCGTCGGCACGCAGCTCGCCACGCCCGAGGGGATCACCGGCAGCACCTCGGCGGTCATCCTGGGCTCGCTCGCCGCCCTGTACGGCGTGCTCGGGCTCGGCCAGGCCGCGCAGAACGCCGTCAACGTCACCCTCGCCGTCCCCCGCAACAGCCGGCTCAACCCGATCATCAGCCGCCTGCGCAGCTTCGTGATGCTCACCCTGGCCGGCAGCGCGGTGCTGGCCGTCGCCACCGCGGCCACCATCTTGAGCCAGGCCGCGAACCTCACCCCCGACCTGAGCCAGACGCTGACCCGGCTGCTCACCGTGGCGGCCATCGCCGCCAACGCCGCGGTCATCGCGGTGCTGCTGCGCCTGGCGACCTCCCACCACCAGACCTGGCGGGCCGTTCTCCCCGGCGCGATCACCATCGCGGTGCTCTGGCAGCTGCTGCAGGTCGGCGGCGAGCAGTACGTCCGGCACATCGTGGTCCGGGCCAGCGACATGAACGCGACCTTCGCGCTGGTCCTCGGATTCCTGGCCTTCCTCTACCTGGCCGCCGCGATCGGCGTGATCGGCCTGGAGGTCAACGTGGTCACGCTGCGGCGGCTCTATCCCCGGGCGCTGCTGACGCCGTTCACCGACGCGGTGAACCTCACCGACGCCGACCGGCGGGTCTACCGGGACTATGCCCGGGCCCAGCGACACAAGGGCTTCGAGCGCATCGACGTCACCTTCGACCGGTAGAACCTGATCCAAAACCCCGCGCGTCGATCGTGGCGTACGGCCCATCCGGAGGCCGCCTGAGCACTAGGCTCGGCGCAAGCACTGGGTCTCGGACGGAGGTGAGGATGGAGCGATCGCTGTCACTACGCCTCGTCGGCGTCCTGGGAGCGATGACCGTTCTCGGCTGGCTGTCGGTCGTACACGCCCCCGAGGGCACTCACCTCGGCTTCATGTGGCCGGCTGGTCTCGGCGCCGGCGCGCTGATCGTCTCGCCCACCTGGCTGCGCCCCTGGACCGCGATCACGGTCGGCATCCTCGCCACGGCGACGTACCTGCTCGGCGAGGGGCCGCTCAACGTCGCGATCGGCTTCGGCGTCGCCATCGCGGGCGGCTCCGTGGTCGCCCAGCAGGTGCTGACGCCCGGCTCCCGGCTGCGGGTCTCCTTCTCCGACGCCGACGACCTGGTGCCCTACGGCCTGGCCAGCATCGGCGGCGCGGCGGTGACCGGGCTCGTGGTCCTGGCGACCTCGGCGGCGTCCTCCTACGGCATCCCGTGGCAGGTCGGCGCCTCGGCCTTCTTCGCGACCTTCACCGGCAACGTCGTCCTGCTCTCGATCTTCCGCGACCCGGGCCGCTATCCCGGCGTCGCCGGCCTGGCCGAGCGGCTGCTCACCTGGGTCGCCGCGCTCACCATGGCCTATCTCGCGTTCGTCCCCTCGCAAGGACCCAGCGCCGCCTTCCTAGTGATCCCGCTGCTCGGCTGGGCGGCGTTCCGCCTGCCGATGCGCGAGGCGATCGTGCTGCTGATGCTGGTCGGCGCGATCGCGCTGAGCGCCTTCAACCTCGGACTGGGGCCGTTCCCGGACAGCGGACTCCACCTCCACCTGCCCCGCGAGCTGGTCGGCCTGCCGGTCGAGTCGTTCGTCCTGGCCTGCGCGCTGGTGGTGATCCCGTTCTCGACCTCGGTGGGCATGCAGCGCCGCAGCGCCTCCGAGGCGATCATGGAGCGCGCCCGCAGCGCCCGGCTGATCCAGAGCGCGCGCGGCATCGCGATCATCGGCACCGACCAGGTCGGCCGGATCAACATGTTCAACCCCGGCGCCGAGCTGATCCTGGGCTACTCGCCGCAGGAGGTCTACGGCCAGTCGATGCGGATGTTCTTCTCCCAGGCCGAGATCGCCCGGCAGGCTCACGAACTGGGCACCGATCCGACGTACATGAGCGTGCTGCCGGCGATGCTGCGCCTGCCGCCGGGCACCGCCCGGGAGTGGCAGTTCACCCGCAAGGACGGCCTGGAGCGGACCCTCTCGACCATCCTGAGCCCGGTCAACGACGATCTCGGCGAGTTCGTGGGGTACGTCGCCACGGCCGACGACGTCACCGACCGGCTGCGGACGCAGGTCGCCCTGGAGAAGGCGCTGGAGACCGAGCGACGGGCGGTCGGCCGGCTCACCGAGGTCGACCAGATCAAGGACGCCTTCGTCTCCGCGGTCAGCCACGAGCTGCGGACCCCGATCACCAACATCGTCGGCTACCTCGAGCTGCTCCTGGACGGCGCGTACGGCGACCCGAACGACGACCAGGCCCAGGCGCTGACCCGCGTCGACATCAACAGCCGCCGGCTGCTGACCCTCATCGACGACCTGCTGACCCTCTCCAGCGTGGAGAACATCGACGGCGTCCGGCTGCAGGACCCCGTCGACCTGCGCCATGTCGTCGTCAAGGCCGAGGAGATCGTCCGGCCGAGCCTGCGCCACCGCGACCTGCACGTCACCGTCTCCGCGCCCGAGGAGCCGGCGCTGGTGGACGGCGACGCGGGCCAGCTCGAGCGCCTGGTCATCAACCTGGCCACCAACGCGGTCAAGTTCACCCCCGACGGCGGCCGGGTGGCGCTGCGGGTCGTGCTCGACGACGACGATCTGGTCGCCATCGAGGTCGAGGACACCGGCGTCGGCATCCCCGACGACGAGCAGCCGATGCTGTTCAGCCGGTTCTTCCGCACCGCCCACGCGCGCGAGGGGGCCGTGCAGGGCAGCGGGCTGGGCCTGTCCATCGCCAAGTCGATCGCCGAGCGTCACGGCGGCCGGATCGTGGCGATCTCGACGTACGGCGAGGGCTCGCTGTTCCGGGTGGAGCTGCCGCGCAGGGCGCAGCGGGCCCACCGATAGTGGCCGCGGGCCTTAGAGGTAGAGGCCGGTAGGGCTGTCGCCCAGCCGGTCGGCGGCGACGGCGTGGATGTCGCGCTCGCGCATCACCACGTAGAGCTCGCCGTTGACCTCGACCTCGGCACGGTCCTCGGGGTCGAAGAGCACCCGGTCGTCGACCTCGACGCTGCGCACGTGCGGGCCGACCGCGACGACGCGGCACCACGAGAGCCGGCGTCCGCCGAGCGCGGCGGTGGCCGGGATCAGGATGCCGCCGGTCGAGGTCCGCTCCCCCGGCTCGCGGTCGAGAGCGACCAGGACCCGGTCGTGCAGCATCCGGATCGGCGTCCGGACCTCCGAGCTCACCCCGGTCGCGCTCACTTCACGAGCTTGCGCAGCAGCGCGAAGGCGACCACGACGCCGACCACGCCGCCCGCGACCTTGACGATGTTGTCGGTGCGCGGGGAGCCGTCGGGCGCCACGAAGTAGGCCTTGACCTGGTTCACCTCGCGGCGCGCGATGGTCTTGGGGCTGGTGCGATAGACGAGCTCGTCGATCGTCGCGGCCAGCCGCACGCGCGCCTGCTCGATGTCGCTCTCGATGGCGCTCACGTCCCTGTCGCCCACGACCACTCCTCGTCTCGGCTGCTCTGCGGGGAACGTTACCGTGTCGCCATGACCGAGCGACTCACCCCCGGAGACCAGGCCCCCGACTTCACCCTGCCGACCGACGACGGCGGCACCGTCAGCCTGAAGGATCTGCGCGGCCGCAAGGCGATCGTCTACTTCTACCCCGCCGCGATGACGCCCGGCTGCACCAAGCAGGCCTGCGACTTCTCCGACTCGCTGTCCTCCCTGCAGGCCGCCGGCTACGCGGTGGTCGGCATCTCCCCGGACAAGCCGGAGAAGCTGGCGAGGTTCCGGGAGAAGGACGGGCTCACCCTCACCCTCGCCTCCGACACGGACAAGGCCGTGATGACGGCGTACGGCGCGTACGGCGAGAAGAAGCTCTACGGCAAGGTCGTCCAGGGCGTCATCCGCTCGACCTTCGTCCTCGACGAGGAGGGCCGCGTCGAGCTGGCGCAGTACAACGTCAAGGCGACCGGCCACGTCGCCAAGCTCAGGCGCGACCTCGGACTCGACGCGGCCTGATCCGGGGCGACGCCCCTCTCAGCGCACCTTCCCGAAGGCATAGGTGCGGGTCACCGGGACGTAGCCGGGCTTGGACACGGTCACCACTACCCGGACCACCTTGTGCCTGGCGCCCTTGCGCAGCCGCAGACTCGCCTTGCCGGCGCCGGCGAGGGGCTTGCCCGCCAGGCTCCACTGATAGCCGATCGTGAGTCGCTGACCGGCTCCCGCCGCGCTCAGGGCCGGCGCGGTGACGCGCACGGTCCGGCCCACCTTGGCCTTCCCCGCCTTGCGTGACCAGGACGTCACCCAGGCACTCGGCATGGCCGCCCGGGCCACCCCGGCGGTGGCCGCCGAGTGCTCCGTGGCACTGCCGCCGTCGCCGATCGCGCGGACGACGACCGAGAGCCGCTGTCCGAGGTCGGCGAGCCCGGCGGCGTACTGCTCGTGCGTCGCGCCGGGGATCGCCTGGCTCCCCCGGAACCACTGGAAGCGGTACTCGGTGGCATCGGTCCAGGTGCCCGTGCTCGCGCTGAGCGTCCGGCCGAAGACCGCGGCGCCGACCACCACCGGCGGCGTCACGACGACCGGCGGCGTGGGGTCCGGGACGGGCGGGTCGCCCGGATCGCCGGGGTCGCCCGGATCGGCGAGCTGCGGGAAGCGCAGCCGCACGTCGAAGGTCGCGCGCGACCCGACGTCCCCGGGCACGACCAGCGCGGTCGCGCTCGCCTGGTCGGGGGCGTTGGCCAGGACGGCTCCGGACAGGGTGTCGGAGAGCGCCGGGCCGCCGACCCACACCGGCGGGAGGTCCGGGTCGAGGTCGCCGGTGGCGTCGTACCCGCGGAACTGGATCTTGTACGACCCCGGCTTCAGCTTGGGAGTGAGCCCACCGCCGCTGCCCAGGAAGGCGAACGTCGTGGGGTCGCCGCCGTCGGTGGGCCACAGGCTCACGCCCACCGCGATCCCGCGGAAGGAGGAGGTGCCGTCGCCGTTCGGCCACAGGATCTTCGGGACGATGGTGAGCTTGACGGCTCGCTGGAGAGCGGTGGTGCCGGTGCCGAGCGTCGAGCCGTTGGGAACCTTGAAGGAGGTCGCCGAGCCCATGTCGGCGCCGCCGAGCCAGGTGGTCACCGCGTTGTCGTTGCCGTCACCGAACTCGACCTTGTAGTTCCCGATCGGGAGGTGCCCGATCGCCCAGGAGCCGTCGGCGCCGCTGTCCTTGGCTCGGTAGGCGAAGCCGGTGCCGACGTTTCGCACCTCGACCGGCACGTCGGGGAAGGGGTTCGTGCCGTCGGTGACCACGCCCCGCAGACCGCCGGCCGCCGAGCCCACGACGACATCCGCGCCGTCGACGTCGACGCCGGGAGAGAACACCCGGGGCGAGGCGTCGCCGCCCACCCAGGTGGCGGCCAGCGAGGCGCCGTTGGGGATCACCCGGACGTGCCAGTTCGACAGGCTGCTGGTGGGCAGCCGGACCGCGTACCGGCCACTGGGCGCGATGCTGCCGGTGGCGATCACCGTGGTCGGGGCATCGCCCGTGCCGCCGGCCCACAGCTCCACCGTGCCGCCACCGGTCACGGCGCGTGCGGCGCCGTCGGTCGCCATCCCCGTGATCGAGGGGTAGTGGATCGGGCCGCCCACGATGGCGGTGTCGTCGCCGGGGCTGACGCTCACGGTCGTCCAGGCGTTCGGGTAGACCTTCGGCCCCTCCACGTAGTTGTAGTAGTAGCCACGCCCGTAGTCGGGATAGCTCGCGCCCGGGTCCCAGGAGACGATGAGCTGGCCCGCGGCCACCGGGAGCGTCCACGATCCGTCGGGAGCCGTGACGGTCTCGTTGTAGCCGGTGGCGCCGCCGGTGCCCTCGGCGCGCACGGTGACTCCCGACATGGCCGGGGAGATGGTGCCGTGCAGGGTCGCGTTGGTCGCGGGCGCCGCGGTCAGCGCGAAGTCCATCGGGTGATGGGCGTAGTCGTCGGGGACGCCCTCGTCGGTCATCGTGCCGGTGAGGGAGAACCAGGTGCCGGCGCCGTTGTAGCCCGGCACGAGCGGGGTCACCGTGATCCCGAACAGGTGGCCGCCCGGCTCCACCGGCATCCCCTTGATGACGTAGTCGCCGTTGGCGTCGGTGGTGGCGGTGCCGTAGGTGAGGGCCGTGTCGACACCGACCACGCTCACCCGGGCCGAGAGCGGCGCGCCACCGGTCTTGGCGGTGATCCGGCCGTGCAGCCGGCCCAGCCGCAGCATGGTCACGTTCTGCGTCGTCGTCTGGGCGGCCTGCGTGGTGACCGGGGTCGCATTCTCCGGCCACTGGGCGCCGCCGTTCCAGGTCGTGTCGTAGGAGCTGTCGGACGAGGTGTAGCTGAGCAGCCAGGCACCCGCCGGGACGGCGAGGTCGTAGTGACCCGCGGCGTCGGTGGTGGCCGGAGCGTACGACGACGTGCCCGGATCGGCGGCCGGATGCGCCTGCACGGTCACCCCTGCCAGCGGACCGCTCGCGCCGGTGACGGTGCCGGCGATATGGGCCAGCGAGGACGCCACGATCGCGGCGATCGAGCTCTGGCCTCCCGAGGGCGCCGTCACCGCGGTCGCATTGGCGAAGCGCTTCTGGTCCTGGTACCACTCCGGGATGTAGCCGTCGCCGGCGATGTAGAGCTTGTACTGCCCGGCGGCCAGGCCGGAGATCAGGACCTTGCCGGTCGTGGGATCGGTGGGCCACCAGTCGTAGTCGCCGCCGTCGTCGGGATTGTCGCCCGGGTCGCCACCGGTCGCCGAGTAGACCGCGATGTAGGCCCCCACCGGGTTGCCGTTGACGTCCTTGACGGTGACCGAGATGCTGCCGTTCGCCGCCATGGCCGGTGCCGCCAGCACCCACCCGACGATGACCAGCACCAGCGCGATCCCCGAAGAAAGCAGACTTCTCCTCACTCTCGTAGGATCCCGACCAGCGCACCCCATCGTCGTCAGGGAAGCACCCCGATCTTTGAGGTCACTTCGCGCTTGATGTCCGCCTCACCCACGACCCCCACCATGTCGATAGTGGCCTCGACTCCGCGGGCGTCGAACGAAAGGGGCTGTGTCGGCCCCGCGGCCTAGCGTTCCGTCATGGGTGGTTCCAGACGCAAGTACACGAGAGAGCTTCTGGCTGACGTCGTGGCAGAGTCGTACTCGATCGCCGAGGTGCTCCGGCGACTCGGGCTGAACCAGGCCGGAGGGACGCATGCGCACATCAGTCGGACCGTCAAGGCGTTCGGCATCGACACCTCGCACTTCGCCGACAGGGCCCAGCCCAACGGCGCCGCGAAGCGCCGGCTCCATGCCGACTCCATTCTGGTTCGGTTGCTGCCAGGCTCAAAGCGTCGTCACCCGTACCTCTTGAAGCGGGCCCTCATCGAGATCGGCCGGACCTATGCATGTGAGCTATGCAGCAACGGCGGCCATTGGAACGGCCAGGAGCTTCGGCTCGAGATCGATCACATCGACGGTGACTACCACAACAACGAGGCTTGGAACCTCCGGTTCCTGTGCCCCAACTGTCACAGTCAGACCGAGTCGTTCTCCGGTCGCTCTCGCGGCAAGTATGTCGAGCAGACGGGGCAACTCATGCTGTTCGGCAGCGTTCAAGGCTCCCCTCCGACGCCCTAGGATGAAGCGCCCAGCCGAAGTGGTGGAACAGGTAGACACGCGGGTCTTAGGAACCCGTGCCTTCGGGCGTGGGGGTTCAAGTCCCCCCTTCGGCACCGAGGCTACGAACGCTCGACTCCGCGCCCACGCCGAACGGCCGGCAGCCCTAGGCGGACGACCTAGCCGAGCGCCCGGGCCAGGAGCGGGGCGAGGGCGCGGAGGGCACGGCCGCGGTGGGAGATGCGGTCCTTGTCCTCCGCAGTCATCTCCGCGGAGGTGAGGGAGCCGTCCTGGTCGTCGGGGACGAAGAGGACGTCGTAGCCGAAGCCGCCGCTCCCCCGGAGCTCGCGGACGACCCGGCCGCGCATGAGGCCCTCGACGACCTCTTCGCCACCGTCGTGGACGAAGGCGACGGCGCAGCGGAACTCGGCCCCGCGACGCTCGTCGGGCACGTCGTGGAGCTGGTCCAGCAGCAGCGCGTTGTTGCGGGCGTCGTCCTTGGGCTGGCCCGACCAGCGGGCGGAGAGGACCCCGGGCATGCCGTTGAGAGCGTCCACGCACAGGCCGCTGTCGTCGGCCACCGCGGGCAGGCCGGTCTCGCGATGCCCGGCCCGGGCCTTGAGCAGGGCATTGCCGGCGAAGTCCGGCTGATCCTCCACCGGCTCCTCGTAGTGCGCCACGTCGTCGAGGCCCACCACGACCACGCCGGGCAGCACCTCGCCGAGGATGCGCTGCATCTCGGCGAGCTTCTTGGCGTTGCGGGAGGCCAGGAACACCCGGAGATCAGCCACCGGCGAGCGCCTCGCGCTGCAGCCGGGTCAGGTCGGCGCAGCCCTTCTCCGCCAGGCCCAGCAGGGCGTCCAGCTCGGCCCGGTCGAAGGGAGCCCCCTCGGCGGTGCCCTGGACCTCGACGAAGGCGCCCTCGCCGGTCATCACGACGTTCATGTCGGTCTCGGCGCGGACGTCCTCCTCGTAGGGGAGGTCCAGGCAGGGCACGCCGTCGATGATGCCCACCGAGACGGCGGCGACCGAGGTCAGCAGCGGGTCGCCCACCAGCGCGCCCTGCTCACGCAGATGCGAGACGGCGTCGGCCAGCGCGACGTAGGCCCCGGTGATCGCCGCGGTCCGGGTGCCGCCGTCGGCCTGGAGCACGTCGCAGTCCAAGACGATGGTGTTCTCCCCCAGCGCCTTGTAGTCGATGGCGGCCCGCAGCGAGCGGCCGATCAGCCGGGAGATCTCGTGGGTGCGCCCACCGATGCGGCCCTTGACGGACTCCCGGTCGGAGCGGGTGTTCGTCGCCGACGGGAGCATGGCGTACTCCGCCGTCACCCATCCCAGGCCGGAGTCGCGGCGCCACCGCGGCACCCCGACCGAGGCGGACGCGGCGCAGAGCACCCGCGTCCGGCCGAACTCCACCAGCACCGACCCGGCGGGGTGGTCCTGCCAGTGGCGGGTGAACCGGATCTCCCGGAGCTCATCGGTGGCACGTCCGTCGGCGCGAGTCATGGGGCACAGCCTAGAGACGACCGGGGACAGCGACGCCGGCCGGGCCCTCCCCCGTTGGAGCGGCCCGGCCGGCGTACGACGCGGTGAGGCGCCTCGGCTACTTCACCTCGGCCCGGAGCATCCGCCAGATGCCGACGCCGAGCGGCAGCACCAGCCAGATGAATCCGGAGACCACGAAGTGACCGAGCTCCTCGCCCGAGAGTCCCCCGTCGTACAGAGGTGTCTGCGCCGCGCCGAAGTCGATCCACGGGTGGATCTTGTCGAACCAGTCCATCGTCGCGGCGCCGAGGGCGAAGATGCCCGGCAGGACGAAGGAGTAGACGAAGTAGATGACGATCGCCGCGGCGGTGTTCATGAACAGCATGCCGAAGGCGAACCCGGTGTAGAGGCCGATCACCTGCAGCACCAGGAAGGGCCAGATCGCGTCGAGGACGCCGTCCCACTCGGGAGTGCTGCCGAGTGCGCCCACCAGAACCATGCCGACGGCCGCCAGGACCAGGGCGATGACCACCGAGGCGACGCCGGCGATCAGACCGACCAGGAGCTTGGCGGTGACGATCCGCGCCCGCCGCGGCTCCAGGCTGAAGGTGACCATCGCGGTGCGCTGGCCCCACTCCTGGGTGACCAGCATGACGCCGAGCACCGGGAGCAGGATCCCCATCGGCGTGCTCATCGCGCCGAGGAACTCGCTGAACTTCAGGGTGATGTCCTGGGCGGCTGCGACCCAGACGAGGATCACCATGACCAGGGCGGTGATCAGCGCGATGCTGATCAGCAGCCACTTCGCGGCCCGGGTGTCGCCCATCTTGCGCAGCTCGACCTGGACCAGGCGCGAGAGCGGGACGCGCTGGGTCTGCGACACGTCCAGCGTGCCGCCGTACGTCGTGGTGCTCATACCTGGACTCCTTCGGCAGTGACGGGCTCGCGGGCGTCGTCGGCGGTGAGCTCGAGGAAGAGCTCCTCCAGGCCGGCGCCCTCGGCGGGACGAAGCTCGGTGAGGACGACACCGGCGGCGGCCGCGGCACGGCCGACGTCGACCGGCTCGGACTCGGTGCGCAGGCCGTCACCGGAGACCGAGGCGTGGATGCCGGCCCGGTCGAGCGCGGCCTTGAGCTGGGCGCCGTCCTCCCCGCGGACATAGGCGCCCCGGGTCTGCAGCAGCTCGGCCTTGGTGCCCTGGGCGACGATCTTGCCGCGCCCGATGAGCACCATCTCGTCGGCGATCATCTCCACCTCGTGCAGCAGGTGGGAGGAGAGCAGGACGGTGCCGCCGCGCTCGGCGTACCCCCGCAGCAGACTCCGCATCCAGTGGATGCCGGCGGGGTCGAGTCCGTTGGCCGGCTCGTCGAGGATCAGCACCGACGGGTCGCCGAGCAGCGCGTTGGCGATGCCCAGGCGCTGCCGCATGCCGAGGGAGTAGTTGCGCACGCGGCGCTTGGCCTCGCTGCCGGACAGCCCGACCAGGGTGAGCATCTCCTCGACCCGCGACGCCGGCAGGCCCATCGCAATGGCACTGAGCGTCAGCACCTCACGCCCGGTGCGCCCGGCGTGCTGCGCCGAGGCGTCGAGCAGGACGCCGACATGGCGGCCCGGGTTGGGGATGTCGTGGTAGTCGTGGCCCCCGATGGTGACCTTGCCGCTGTCGGCCGGGGTCAGTCCCACCATGATCCGCATGCTCGTGGACTTGCCGGCGCCGTTCGGGCCGAGAAAGCCGGTGACCCGGCCCGGCTGGGCGACGAAGGAGACGTCGTCCACCGCGGTGAAGGCACCGTACTTCTTGGTGACGTTCTTCAACTCGATCATGGGTCCTACCCTGCCCGGAACTGGCCCGCCGGCACATCGACCCGCCGGATGGACCTGTCCCCGACCTAAGTAGGGGGTCCGCCACGACCCGCGACGCTGGCCGGGCGGCGCCGTGGATTCCTAGGCTTGGGGTCGTGCCGCAGACCGCCCCGGGGACCATCGAGGGCTACCAGCCCGCGCTGAGCCGCTGGAGCCACCTGTGGCGTACGACGGTCTGCCTGGCCATCTCCGGGCTGGCGTGGGGCGAGATCGCCGGCCCCCAGCTCCGCGACCGTCCCTGGCTCTTCGTCCTGGACCTGTGCGCCGGCCTGGCGTCGTTCG
Organism: Nocardioides sp.; assembly: GCA_044464665.1. Classification (GTDB taxonomy): domain Bacteria; phylum Actinomycetota; class Actinomycetes; order Propionibacteriales; family Nocardioidaceae; genus Marmoricola. The sequence goes on along the minus strand of JBIQLB010000026.1, from coordinate 30,853 downwards.
TGCTGGTCTTCTTCCGGCGGCGCTGGCCGTTCCCGATCGCGGTGCTGCTCCAGGCGTTCGCGCTGGTCTCCGCCTCCTCGGCCGGGCCGGCCACGCTGGCCCTGGTCTCGCTGGCCACCCGGCGCAGGCTCGGCGAGATCGCCGTGGCCGGGATGGTGGGCATCGTGTGCAGCCAGGTCTTCGCGACCTTCGAGCCCCGGCAGAACGGCGACCCGGTGTGGGTGGACCTCGCCTTCCTGACCGTCACCACGATCGCGGTCTGCCTGGCCGGCATGTACATCGGCTCCCGCCGCGAGCTGATCTGGTCGCTGCGCGAGCGGGCCCGTCATGCCGAGGCCGAGCGGGACCTGCGCGTCGAGCAGGCCCGGTCCGCGGAGCGGGAGCGGATCGCCCGCGAGATGCACGACGTGCTCGCTCACCGCATCTCCCTGGTCACCATGCACGCCGGCGCGCTGGCCTACCGCACCGACCTGCCGCCCGAGCAGGTGCGCGAGTCCGCGGCGGTCATCCAGGCCAAGGCGCACGAGGCACTCCAGGATCTCCGTCAGGTGCTGGGCGCGCTGCGCGGGCAGGCCGACGGCGACCGCCCGCAGCCGACGCTGGCCGACCTGCCGGCGCTGGTCGCCGAGGCGAGGGCCGGCGGCGCCGTGGTCGACTACGCCGACGACCTGGCCGGCACTCCGGGCGAGGCGATCGGCCGGACCGTGTACCGCATCGTCCAGGAGGGACTCACCAACGCCCGCAAGCACGCCTGGGGCACCCACGTCACCGTGAGGATCGCCGGGTCCGCCGAGGACGGGATCACCGTGACCGTGCGCAACGCCAAGCCCGTCGGCGTTCTGGGTCGCACGCCGTCACCCACCTCGGGCTTCGGCCTGGTCGGCCTGCGCGAGCGCACCGATCTGGTGACCGGCACGCTGACCGTGCACGACCGGCCCCAGGAGTTCGTCCTGACAGCATGGGTGCCATGGGAGACGTGAGCGCGCCCGCCATCCGGGTCCTGGTGGTCGACGACGACGCGCTGGTCCGCAACGGGCTGACCCTCATCCTGGGCGGCGGCGAGATCGAGGTGGTCGGCCAGGCGGCCGACGGGCGCGAGGCGCTGGAGGCCGTCACCGAGCTGCGCCCCGACGTGGTGCTGATGGACATCCGGATGCCGGTGATGGACGGCATCGAGGCGACCGCGACCCTGCTGACCCAGCCCGATCCGCCGAAGGTGATCGTGCTGACCACCTTCGACACCGACGACTACGTGGTCCGCGCGCTGGGCGCGGGAGCGAGCGGCTTCCTGCTCAAGGACACGCCGCCCGAGCTCATCGTCGAGGCGGTCCGCAAGGTCCACGCGGGCGAGCCGATGCTCTCCCCCAGCGTGACCAGCACGCTGATCCAGCAGGTGACGGCGCTGCCCCCTGACCGTCGTACGGAAGCCCAGGAGCGGCTGGGGCGGCTCACCGACCGCGAGCGCGACGTGGCGGTGGCCGTCGGTCGCGGGCTCTCCAACGCGCAGATCGCCGCGGAGCTCTTCCTCAGCGTGCCGACGGTCAAGGCCCACGTCGGCCGGGTGTTCACCAAGCTCGACCTGGAGAACCGCGTGCAGATCGCGCTGCTGGTGCACGACGCCGGGCTGTCGGAGTCCTAGCGTCCTTACGGTGTGATCTGCCGGCACCAGGCGCCGGGAGATCACACGCTAGAGCTCGTAGACGGCGCCGGCCGCGGCCAGCTCGACCGGTCCGGCGTACGCCGTGCGGGCCTCGTCGAGCGCGACGGCCGCGTCGTGCCACGGCGGGACGTGGGTGATCAACAGCCGCCGGGCGCCCGCGGCGGTGGCGGCGCGGCCGGCCTCGACGCCGGTCAGGTGCAGGTCCGGCGGGTTGGGCGCGCCCTCGACGAACGACGCCTCGCAGAGGAACAGATCGCTGTCCGCGGCGGCCTCCTCCAGCGCCGCGCAGGCGCCGGTGTCGCCGGAGTAGGCCAGCACCTTGCCGTCCGCCTCGACCCGCAGCGCGTACGCCGGCACCGGGTGGACCACCTCGCGGGCCAGGATGCGGAACGGCCCGAAGTCGAGCACCTCGGGATAGCCCCGGAAGTCGAACTCCTCGTTCATCCCCGGGCTCTCGTCGAGGTCGTAGGCCTTGGCCATCCGCCGCGCGGTGTCCGGCGGTCCCCAGACCGGGATCCGCGGCTTGGGGCCCTGGGGGTGGTACTTGCGCAGCACGTAGTAGCCGCACAGGTCCAGGCAGTGGTCGGCGTGCAGGTGCGAGAGCACCACGCCGTCGACGGTGCCGGGGTCGATGTGCCGCTGCAGCGCGCCGAGCGCGCCGTTGCCCAGATCCATCAGCAGGCGCCAGGTGCGGCCCTCGTGCTCGGCCTCGACCAGGTAGCAGCTCGCCGGCGAGTCCGGGCCCGGATAGGAGCCGGAGCAGCCGACCACGGTGACTCTCATCGCGCCCCCACCCCGCCGGCGAACTGGGTGACCACGTCGAGCTCGGGGCCGAGGAAGCGCCGGCCGATCCCGGCGAACTCGTCGGGCTGGCCGGTGGTGAGGAAGCGGTACTCCGGCACGGCGCCCTCCGGGGCCTCCAGACCGCGCTCGGTGAGCACCCGGTAGACGTCCTTGGCGCACTCCTCGGCGCTGCTCACCAAGGTGATGCCGTCGCCCATCACGTAGGAGATCACGCCGGTCAGCAGCGGGTAGTGCGTGCACCCCAGGACCAGGGTGTCGATGCCCGCGGCCACCAGCGGGTCGAGGTACTCGTGTGCCGCCGCGAGCAGCTCCGGCCCGCCGGTGACACCCTCCTCGACGAAGCCGACGAACCGCGGGCAGGCCTGGGTGGTCAGCGTCACCTGCGGCGCCGCGGCGAAGGCGTCGTCGTAGGCCTGCGAGGAGGCGGTCGACCGGGTGCAGATGACCCCGATCCGCCCGTTGTGGCTGGCGGCGACCGCGCGCCGGGTCGCCGGGAGGATCACCTCGACGACCGGTACGTCGTACCGCTCGCGGGCGTCGCGCAGCATTGCGGCACTGGCGGAGTTGCAGGCGATGACCAGCATCTTCACGCCGCGCTCGACCAGGTGGTCCAGGCACTCCAGGGCGTACTCGCGCACCTCGCCGATCGGCTTGGGGCCGTAGGGCTGGCGCGCGGTGTCGCCGAGGTAGAGGACCGACTCGTGGGGCAGCTGGTCGATGACCGCCCGGGCCACGGTGAGACCACCGAAGCCGGAGTCGAAGATGCCGATGGGAGCGTCCGCCACCCGGACAGGCTAGTTGGACCATGGCCCGGAAGGTCGGACAAGCGACCGAGGTCACGTCCGCGGCGTGGTGACTCCCCTCACCCGCTCGCGGCTCAGGCCCAGGGCGAAGACCGCCAGGCCGGTGAGCGCCAGCAGCGCGCCGACCAGGCTCGGCGCCTTGAAGCCGTAGCCCGCGGCGATGACGCCCGAGCCCACCCAGGCGCCGAGGCCGTTGGCGATGTTGAGCGCGGAGTGGTTCAGCGCGGCGCCGAGCATCTGGGCATCGCCGGCCGCGTGCATCAGCCGGAGCTGGAGGTTGATCGCGAGGACCGAGCCGAGCACGCCGGTGAGCAGCACCAGCGTTCCCAGCGCCGCCGGCAGCCCGGCCACCAGCCAGATCAGCAGCAGTACGACGGCCAGGACGGAGAACCCGCCCACCACCGACCGCTCGACGTTCCAGTCGGCCAGCCGGCCGGCCAGCCACGAGCCGAGGACCGAGCCGGTGCCGAAGAGCAGCAGGAACCACGGGATCGCCGAGCGGGACAGGCCGGCGACGTCGGTGACCAGCGGCGCAACGTAGCTGTACATCGCGAAGATCCCACCGAAGCCGATCATCCCGCTCAGCACGGCGTACCGGACCTGAGGACGCCGCAGCGCGACCAGCTCGCCGGCCACGCTGGCATCGGGGTTGCCGGCCAGATGCGGCACGAAGGCCGCCAGCATGGCGACGGTGACCAGCGCGATGCCGAGCACCACCCAGTACGCCGTGCGCCAGCCCAGATCCTGCCCCAGCCAGGTGCTCGCCGGCACGCCGACGACCGTGGCGACCGAGAGGCCGAGCATCACGCCGCTGACCGCGCGACCTCGCCGCGAGGGCGCCACCAGCGCCGCCGCGATCAGCGAGGCCACGCCGAAGTAGGCGCCGTGCGGCAGCCCGGCCAGGAAGCGCGCGGCCATCATCGGCCAGTACCCGTGCGCGAGCGCGGTCGCGGCGTTGCCCAGCCCCACCGCGAGGACCAGGCCGATCGCCAGCTCGCGCCGAGGGAGCCGAGCGGCCAGCGAGACGATCACCGGCGCGCCGACCACCACTCCCAGCGCGTACGCCGAGATGACGTGACCCGCCTTCGCGATGGAGACGTCGATGCCCCGCGCGATCTCCGGCAGCAGGCCCATCGTGACGAACTCGGTGGTGCCGATGGCGAAGCCGCCCAGCGCCAGCGCGAGGATCGCCGGGCCGACCCTGACCTCCCTGACCTGCCTGCTCATGCCGGGCGCGTGCGCCACAGCCACCACAGGCCGACGAACGGCAGCACCAGCGGCACGTAGCCGTAGCCGACCCCGAAGTCCGACCAGACGCTCGCCTCGGGGAACCGGTCGGTGAGCAGCAGGCTGGAGAGCCCCACGGCCAGCACGCCGGCGAGCTCGAAGCCCACGGCCACCCAGGCCAGCGGCCGCCGGTCGGTCGCCAGGGCCCAGGTCGCGATGATGTAGACCACCGCCGCCACGATGGAGAGCCCGTAGGGCACGGGCGCCTCGTCGAACTTGGTGGTCAGCTCGAAGGAGGCCCGGCCGGTGGCGGCGAAGGCCAGCACGCCGTAGACGAAGACCAGCACCCGGCCGAAGCCGCGGCCGGTCGGCATGAGCACCCGCTCAGACATGGCCGGCCCAGATCTCGTGCAGTCGCACGCAGAGCACCGGCACGACCAGCACGGCGACCAGCAGGACCGCGGTGCCGCTGCGGCTCTTCTCCGTGGCCGACCAGAAGAAGGCGATCGGCAGCAGCACGATCGAGCCGAGCAGGTAGCCGAGGTAGGCGCCGACCGCGACGCCCTCGTGCTCCCCGAAGAGCCGGACGATCCCCCAGACGAGCTGGACCAGCAGGCCCACCTCGACGGCGATGAGACCCCACGCGGAGACGACGTCGGGCTGACGGTCCCGGATGATGTCGACCAGCAGGGCGAGCACGGTGACCCCGGCCAGCGCGGAGATGACGATCTGCAGTGTGGTCATGCCCAGAGCTGGCCCTCGAGCCGGTCCTCGGCCTCGTCGATGGTGCCCTCGTAGGCGCCGGTGGAGAGGTACTTCCACCCTCCGTCGGCCACCACGAAGACGATGTCGGCGCGCTCGCCGGCCCGCTGGCACTTGGCGGCCTGGCCGAGCGCGGCGTGCAGGATCGCGCCGGTCGAGATGCCGGCGAAGATGCCCTCGCTCTCGAGCAGCTCGCGGACCCGGCGTACGGCGTCGCGAGGGCCGACGGAGAAGCGGGCGTCGATGAGCGTCTCGTCGTACAGCTCGGGGACGAAGCCCTCGTCGAGGTTGCGCAGGCCGTAGACCAGCTCGCCGTAGCGCGGCTCGGCGGCCACGATCCGCACCTCGGGCTTGTGATCGCGGAAGAAGCGGCCGACGCCCATGAGCGTGCCGGTCGTGCCGAGGCCGGCGACGAAGTGGGTGACCTCGGGCAGGTCGGCCAGGATCTCCGGGCCGGTGCCCTCGTAGTGCGCGAGCGCGTTGGCGGGGTTGCCGTACTGGTAGAGCATCACCCAGTCGGGGTGCTCCGCCGCGATCTGCTTGGCCACGCGCACGGCCTCGTTGGAGCCGCCCGCGGCCGGGGAGGAGACGATCTCGGCGCCCCACATGCGCAGCAGCTGGCGCCGCTCCTCGGAGGTGTTCTCCGGCATCACGCAGACCAGGCGGTAGCCGCGCAGCTTGGCGGCCATCGCCAGCGAGATTCCGGTGTTGCCCGAGGTCGGCTCCAGGATCGTGCAGCCGGGGCGGAGCGTGCCGTCCTTCTCCGCCTCCTCGACCATCTTCAAGGCGGCGCGGTCCTTGATCGACCCGGTCGGGTTCTGGTCCTCCAGCTTCGCCCAGATCCGCACCTCCGGGGACGGCGAGAGCCGGGGCAGCCCGACCAGCGGGGTGCCCCCGACGGTGTCGATCAGGGAGTCGAAGCGCAAGAGCGGGTCACATGCCTCCGGCGACCGCGGGGAGCACCACGATCTGGTCGCCGTCGTTGAGCGCGGTCTCCAGGCCGCCGGTGAACCGGACGTCCTCGTCGTTGACGTAGACGTTGACGAACCGGCGCAGGTCGCCGCCGTCGATGAGGCGGTCCTTGATGCCGGGGTGGTTGGCCTCCAGGTCGTCGATGAGCGCGGCGAGGGTGGCGCCGTTGGCGTCGACGGCCTTCTCGCCGCCGGTGTAGGTGCGCAGGATGGTCGGGATCCGGACCTCGATGGCCATGGTGCTTCCTCTACTCGCTCTCGATGGATGCGACGACCTCGACCGGTTCCTCGGTCACCTCGCCGTCGACGATTCTGTAGGACCTGAACTCCACCGGGCCCTCGCTATTCCCGTGTTCCCGTGTGGAGACGAGCACATAGTGCGCGCCCGGCTCGTTGGCCAGGCCGATGTCGGTGCGGCTGGGGTAGGCCTCGGTCGCCGTGTGCGAGTGGTAGATCACCACCGGCTCCTCGTCGCCCGCCCACATCTCTTTGTAGAGCGCCAGCAGCTCGGTGGAGTCGAACTCGTAGAACGTCGGCGACCCGGCCGCGTTGACCATCGGGACATGCCGGACCGGCCGGTCGCTGCCCTCGGGACCGGCCACGATCCCGCAGGCCTCGTCCGGATGGTCGCGCTTGGCGTGCGCCACGATGGCGTCGTACGTCGCCCGGTCCAGTCTCAGCACGTGGACGAGCCTAGGCGAGGCAGCCACCCCGGCCGGGCGCGGGCCCGGTCCTCGGACTCGTCAGACGACTGCCTGGACCAGCGTCTCCTGGAGGTAGCCGACCCACTCGTAGATCCGGTGCACCTGGGTGCGCGGATCGTCCTCGGGCAGCTCGCGCCACTCCTCCTCGTCGCCCTCCTCGATGCCCAGGCGGGTGGCGATGGCCAGGCGCAGGTCGGTGAAGGCGCGCATCCAGCGGATCGCGCCCGCGCGGTCCAGCTCGACGTCGACGAAGAGGCCGTCCTCGGGCTCCGGCGGCAGCCCGGACTCCTCCAGCGTGTCGATGATCGACGCGGCGGCCGCCGCCTTGCCGTTGCGCAGGTCGGCCTCGGTGTAGCGGCGGAACTCCCCCGCCGCCTCGTCGTCCTCGGTGTACGCCGCGGGGAAGAGCCGGGCAAGCACGGGGTCCTCCGGCACGGTCGTCGGCCCGGAGAAGTCGAGCAGCTCCTCCAGCGGGTCGACCCGCCCCGGCGTCGCCTCCTCGCTGCGCAGCAGCTCGATGAGCTGGCCGGCCAGCGAGCGCAGCAGATCCGCCTCGAACGCGCTGAACGTCGCCACGCACGCGCCCGACTTCCGGTGCCGGTTGAACCCGCTCACGCTGTGCCCCATTTCCGCGCGCGCTGCGGTGCCTCGCTCCGGCACACCTCGTGCCTCGGCGTACCTCCGCGGGGGCTCCTCGCGCTCACGGCGAGTCCTGCTTCTGCAGCGTCGCCCAGAGGCCGTACTCGTGCATCGCCTGCACGTCGCGCTCCATCTCCTCGCGGGTGCCGGTGGAGACCACCGAGCGGCCGTCGTGGTGCACCTCGAGCATCAGCTTCTCGGCCTTCTTCTTCGAGTAGCCGAAGTACTCGGTGAAGACGAAGGTGACATACGACATCAGGTTGACCGGGTCGTTCCACACGATCGTGACCCAGGGGGTGTCCGCCACGACGAGTTCGTCGGCGCGCGGTTCGTCGAGCTCGACCGGGGAAGTGGACACGGTCCTAGATTAGACAGGTGCCGACGACGAGCCGCTCCACTGCGCTGTTCACCGACCACTACGAGCTGACCATGCTGCAGGCCTCGCTGAGCGCGGGCACGGCCGGTCGCCGATCGGTCTTCGAGCTCTTCGGTCGGCGACTGCCCGAGGGCCGGCGGTACGGCGTGGTGGCCGGCGTGGGCCGCGCGCTCGAGGCGCTGGAGGCCTTCCGCTTCGGCGACGCCGAGCTCGAGACGCTGGACGGCGTGGTCGACGGCCCGACGCTGGAGTGGCTGGCGGGCTACCGCTTCACCGGGGACATCTGGGGCTACCCCGAGGGCGAGACCTACTTCCCGCACTCACCGCTCCTCGTCGTCGAGGGCACCTTCGCCGAGGCGGTGCTGCTGGAGACGCTGCTGCTCTCCATCTACAACCACGACTCGGCGATCGCCTCCGCGGCCTCGCGGATGACCTGGGCGGCCGGCGACCGGCCCTGCATCGAGATGGGCTCGCGGCGCACGCACGAGGAGGCGGCGGTGGCGGCCGCGCGGGCGGCGTACGTCGCGGGCTTCGCGACCAGCTCGAACCTGGCGGCCCGGCAGCGGTACGGCGTGCCGACGGCCGGCACCAGCGCGCACTCCTTCACCCTGCTGCACGACACCGAGGCCGATGCCTTCCGGGCGCAGGTGGCCTCGCTGGGCGCCGGCACCACGCTGCTGGTCGACACCTACGACATCGCCGAGGCGGTGCGCACCGGCGTGGAGATCGCGGGACCCTCGCTGGGCGCCGTACGGATCGACTCCGGGGACCTCGGCGTGCTGGCCGGCCAGGTCCGCGCCCAACTGGACTCGCTCGGGGCCACCGGGACGCGGATCGTGGTCACCTCGGACCTCGACGAGTACGCCATCGCGGCGCTGGCCGCCTCGCCCGTCGACGGCTACGGCGTCGGCACCCAGGTGGTCGTCGGCAGCGGTCACCCGACCTGCGGATTCGTGTACAAGCTGGTCGCGCGCGAGGGCGACGACGGCGTCTTCGTGGACGTGGCGAAGAAGAGCAAGGACAAGGCATCCGTGGGCGGCCGCAAGCACGCCCTGCGCCGGCTGGAGCGCGGGGTGGCGTCCGCCGAGGTGATCGGCATCGGCCTCCCGCCCGACGGCGACTCCGACGACCGGCCGGTCCTGGTGCCGCTGGTCCGGTCCGGCGAGGTCGTCGGCGCCGAGCCGCTCACCGCCGCCCGCGAGCGTCACCTCCGCTCCCGCGACGAGCTCCCCCTCGCCGCCCGGAAGCTGCAGAAGGGCGAGCCGGCGATTCCGACGCTCTTCGAGTAGCCCGCCTATCGTGGGCTCCATGACCCGGGCACTCGTGGTGGTGGATGTGCAGAACGACTTCTGCGAGGGCGGCTCGCTGCCGGTGAGCGGCGGGGCCCGGGTGGCGTCCGACATCGGCGCGCTGCTGCACCGCTGGTCGCAGCGAGGCCCGGAGGGGTCGGCGTACGACGCCCCTGCCTATGACGTCGTCGTGGCGACCAAGGACCACCACGTCGACCCGGGCACGCACTGGTCGCGCGAGCCCGACTTCGTCGACTCGTGGCCGGTCCACTGCCAGGCCGGCACCGACGGCGAGGCCTTCCACCCGAACCTCGATCCGCAGCCCTTCGACGCGATCTTCCGCAAGGGCGAGCACGCCGCGGCCTACTCCGGCTTCGAGGGCGCCACCCCCGAGGGCGAGTCGCTCGCCGACTGGCTGCGCGCCCGCGATGTGGACCAGGTCGACGTGTGCGGCATCGCCACCGACCACTGCGTCCGCGCCACCGCCCTCGACGCCGCCCGCCACGGCTTCAGCACCCGCGTCCTCACCGCCCTCTGCGCCGGCGTCGCGCCCGAGACGACCGAGACCGCCCTCTCCGAGATGGCCTCCGCGGGCGTCGAGATCGCCTGAGGACTGCACAGCAGTCGGGCCGCCCTGCGCGTACCCCAGCGCAGGAAGTTCAGCGCCCTCCGTCCCATCTCCGCGCCCAGCCCGCCGAACTGCCCGCGCCCAGGTCCGCCCGGACGGTGCTCCACGCGGCCGGCCGGCGCGCTCAGCGGCCCCGGAACTCCGGACGGCGGCGCTCGTTGAAGGCGGCCATGCCCTCGCGGACGTCGTCGGTGCGCAGGAGGAGGGACTGACCGGCGCGCTCGCGGGTGAAGGCGTCGGGGAGCTGGTGCAAGGTCGCGGCGTTGATCGCGCGCTTCGTCGCGGCGTGGGCCAGGGGCGGGCCGGCGACCAGGCGGGAGACGATCTTGGCCAGGCCGGCGGCGTACTCGTCGTCGGCGAGGACGTGCGAGATCAGGCCCATCGACAGCGCCTCGGGCGCGGACACGACGTCGGAGAGCAGCGCCAGGCGCATCGCGACGGCCCGGCCGACCGAGGCGGCCACGGTCGCGCTGGCGCCGCCGTCGGGCATCAGGCCGACCTTGCTGAAGCCCAGCGTGAGCGAGGCGGACTCGCGCGCGACCACGAGGTCGCAGGCGAGCGCGAGGGACATGCCGACGCCCGCGGCCACGCCGTTGAGACCGCACACCACCGGCTTGTCGCACTCGGTGATCGCGCCGATCATCACGTTGGCCGCGTCCACGGAGTTGCCGTCGAGACGGTCCTGGGCATCCTCGCCGCCGACGTCGGCGCCCGCGCTGAACGCCGGGCCGTCGCCGCCGGTCAGCACCACGGCGCGCAGATCGTCGCGGCTGGTCACCTCGCGCACCTGCTCGATGAGCGCGACCACCATCTCCCCGGTCAGCGCGTTGAACGCCTCCGGCCGGTCGAAGGTCAGCCAGCGGGCCCCGTCGCGGTCGTCGACGCGGAGGTGCGGTGTGCTCAGAGGGGACATGGGCACATCGTGGCAGTAGGTTTCCATCGGTGGACACCCGTACGTCGCTCGCGCCGCTGCGGGTCCCCAGCTTCCGCTGGTACTTCGTCGCGAAGATGGTCGATCTCTCCGGCTCCTACATGGCTCCGGTGGCGCTGGCCTTCGCGGTGCTGGAGGTCTCCGACTCCCCGACCGCGCTGGGCATCGTGCTCGCGGCCAACAGCATCCCCATGGTGATCTTCCTGCTGCTCGGCGGCGTCATCGCCGATCGGCTACCCCGGCTGCTGATCCTGCGCTGGGGCAACGTCGTCGCCGGCCTGACCCAGGCGGCCGCCGCCACACTGGTCATCACCGGGCACGCCGAGCTCTGGATGCTGGTCGTGCTGGAGGCGCTCAACGGCACCGTCGCGGCCGCGCTGATGCCGGCGATGGAGGGCCTCTTCCCACAGCTGGTTCCCCGCGGCATGCTCCAGGAGGCCAACGTCCTGCAGTCCATGGGACGCAGTGCCCTGCGCATCCTCGCCCCGAGCATCGCCGGCTGGCTGGTGGTGACGGCCGGGCCGGGCTGGGCGCTGGCGGCCGACTCGCTCACCTGGCTCTTCGCTGCGGCGCTGCTCCTCCGCGTCTCGGTCCCCGCCCGCCAGGCCTCGACCGGCGCCTCGGTGGTCGCCGACCTGCGCGAGGGCTGGTCGCTCTTCCGCAGCACGACCTGGCTCTGGGTGGTGGTCCTGGCCTTCTGCGCCCTCAACGCCATCCACACCGGCGCCTGGTGGACGCTCGGGCCACCCCATGCGAAGGAGACGATCGGCGAGACCGGCTGGGGCTATCTGATCTCGGCCGAGGCCGTCGGCCTGCTCGCCACCAGCGCGATCTTCCTGCGGGTGCGTCTGGCCCGGCCACTGCTGGCCGGGATGCTCGGCACGGCCGTGTTCGGCCTGCCGATGCTGGCACTGGGAGCGACCGACAACCTGCCGGTCCTGATCCTGGTCGCCGTGCTCGGCGGCGCGGGCATCGAGGTCTTCGGGCTCGGCTGGTCGCTGGCGATGCAGGAGCACATCCCCGAGGAGAAGCTCTCCCGGGCCTACTCCTACGACGCGCTCGGCTCGTACGTCGCCATCCCGATCGGACAACTGAGCTACGGCCCGCTGGGCGAGGCGTTCGGCTTCTCCCGGGTGCTGGTGGTCAGCGGCCTCGCCGCGATCGCCATCTCGCTGCTCACCCTCGTCTCCCGGTCGGTGCGCACGCTCGAGCGGGCGCCGGTGGCCGACTGAGTCACACGAAGACGGCCTTGCGGGCCGCACGCCGCAGCGTCGCCAGGATCGCCGGACCGGCGACCAGGATCAGCACCACATTGGTCAGCGCCCGGCCCAGGTCCCAGCCGAACGAGGTGGCCAGGGAGAAGAGCGCGAACCGGTGCAGGTTCTCCAGCACCGGAGCACCGGCGACGAAGCTGATCGCGGTGTCCTCGCCGAGCCCGAAGGGCCAGAAGGAGAGGTTCAGCAGCAGGCCGTAGAGGAAGCCAGCGACCGCGCCGTACGCCGCCAGCATGAGCACCTCCCAGCGACCGGACACCGGAGGCAGCAGGCCCGCGCCCAGACCGACCAGCGCCGCACCGAGCATCTGGTACGGCAGCCACGGACCCACTCCCCCGGTGATCAGCGCCGATCCGAAGAGCGTCGTGGCGCCCAGCACGAAGCCGAATCCGGCGCCGAAGACCCGGCCGGCCAGGACCAGCAGGAAGAAGACCGTCTCCAGGCCCGCCGTGCCCGCGCCGAGCGGCCGCAGCGCGGCGCCGATCGCGGACAGCACGCCGAGCATGGCGACCGCCTTCGGGTCCATCCCGCCCTCGCCGATCTCGAAGAGGACGACCGCGAGCACGATCGGCAGCAGCAGGCCGAAGACCAGCGGGGCGGTGCGGTTCTCCGCCAGCGCCGACTCCGCCGAGGCGAAGAGCGGCCAGGCGAAGGCCAGCAGGCCGGCCACGCAGGCCAGCGCCACCGCCGCCGCCGAGCGCGGCCGCAGCACGATGGCCCGGGCGGCGCGCTCAGCCACGTCCCGCTCCGAATCGCCTCACCACGTCGTCGACCGTCAACAGGCCGTGGTCCAGCACCTTGGCGATCTGGGGAGCGAACGCCGGACTGGAGGTGAGCACCTCGGCGGCGGGCCCGTCGGCCACCACCTCACCCGCGGCCATCACGACCACCCGGTCGGCCACCTCGGCGGCGAACTCCACGTCGTGCGTGGAGAGCAGCACCGAGCGGCCCCGTGCTGCCAGGTCACGCAGGACCCCGGCCAGCGCCGCCTTGCCCTGGTAGTCCAGCCCCCGGGTGGGCTCGTCGAGCAGCAGGACCGCGGGGTCAGCGGTGAGCTGGACGGCCAGCACGAGTCCGAGGCGCTGTCCCTCGGAGAGGTCGCGCGGATGGGTGGCGCCCGCCACCCCGGGGGCGATCCGGTCGAGCAGCGCCCGGCAGGTCCCCTCGGCCGCGCCCGATTCCCGGTCCGCCTCGGCGCACTCGGCGGCCACCGTGGGGAGGTAGAGCAGGTCGCCGGGCGTCTGCGGGACCAGGCCCACGACCCGGCGCCGGTCCGCGGCCGGCATCTCCGCGGGATCGGCGCCCTCCGCCGTGACCGACCCAGCGGTACGCCGGCCCGTCCCCTGCAGCGCCCACAGCAGACTCGACTTGCCGCAGCCGTTGCGTCCCATCAGCGAGGTGACCTCGCCGGCACGCAGCTCCAGGTCCACGTCGCGCACGGCCACCAGGTCGTCGTAGCGCACCACCACGCCCTGGGCAGAGAGAGGGACGCGACCGTCCGGCCGGGTCGAGGCGCGGGGCCCCTCGCCGTCCAGCGCCGCCCGCAGCTCCCGGCCCGCGCGCCAGGCGTCCCGCACGGAGAGCGGCAGCGGCTCCCAGCCGGCCCAGCGGCCGAGCTGGACGACCGGCGGCGCGATGGTCGAGTCGCGCATCATCGCGGCCGGGTCGCCCGAGGTGACCAGCCCGGCGGCGACATGCACGACGCGGTCGGCGTACTGCAGCACGCGCTCGACGCGGTGCTCGGCCACCACGACCGTGACGGCGAGGTCGTGGACCAGGCGGGTGATCGCGGCCAGGACCTCCTCGGCGCCGGTCGGGTCGAGGGCCGAGGTCGGCTCGTCCAGCACCAGCACGCGGGGGTGCGTGGTCAGCACCGAGCCGATGGCGACCCGCTGCTGCTGGCCGCCGGAGAGGTCGCGCAGCGGCGCGTCGCGCAGGTCGGCGATGCCGAGCAGGTCGAGGGTCTCCTCCACGCGCTTGCGCATCACCCCCGGCTCGAGACCGAGCTGCTCCATCCCGTAGGCGAGCTCCTCCTCGACGGTGTCGGTGACGAACCCCGCGAGCGGATCCTGCCCGACCACGCCGACCAGTCCGGCGAAGTCGCGCGGCCGGTGGTCGCTCGTACGCCGGCCGTGCACGCTGACCTCTCCGGCGAGCGTGCCGCCGCGCTGGTGCGGGACCAGGCCGTTGATCGCCCCGAGCAGCGTGGACTTGCCCGAGCCGGTCCGGCCGACGACCAGGACCAGCTCGCCCTCCTCGACCTCCAACGTGACGTCGCGCAGGACGGGCCGGGTGGCGTCGGCGTACGTGACGCTCACCCGGTCGAAGCGGATCGCGGTGTGGCTCATCGCCCACTCCTTCCGCGCGGCGGCGGAGGGGTGACGACGGCCGGCAGGAGCGCGAGCAGGATGCCGAGCGCGGCCAGGGGCGGCAGGCCGGGCGCGGCGAGCGGCTGCAGCGGCTGGTCCAGCAGCGCCGGGGAGATCGACCGGGTCGCCAGCACGCCGGCGAAGGCCGCCAGCCCGGAGAGCAGCGTCACGGTCTCCGGTAGCCGCCAGGGGTCCGGGCGGTACGCCGTGACGCGGATCGTCCGGCCACCCGCGACGAGGCCGGCGACCACCAGCAGGGCGCCCGCGAGGACGACCGGAGCCCCCGACCAGCCGGGCGTCCGCGTCGGGTCGAGCAGGCCGTACATCCCGAAGCAGAGGACCAGCAGGCCGCCCAGCGTGGCCAGCGCGGTGAGCGGCCGGACGCCGGCGCGCACGGCCACCCGGTGCCCGTAGCCGCGCGACTCCATCGCCGCGGCCAGCTCCAGCGAGCGGTCCAGGGTGTCCTGGAGCACCGGGAGCGCCACCCGCGGCAGCACCCGGACGCCCCGGGCGGTGTCACCGCGCAGGGCACGGGCGCGGTGGACCCGGCGGACGCTCTCGGCGAGCTGGGGCGCCACGCTGATCGCGACGACCACCGCGGTGCCGATCTCGTGCAGCGCGTTGGGCAGCGCGCGCAGCAGCCGCCGCGGGTTGGCCAGCGCGTTGGCGCCGCCGATGGCGATGATCAGGGTGCCCAGCCGCGCGCCGATCAGCGCCGCGCCGAGCAGCCCCTCCAGATAGACCGGCCCGAGCAGCTCGATGCCGGCCGCCCAGTCCGGCAGGCCGATCGAGGGCAGCCGGAACAGCAGGATGACGCCGAACTTCAGGCCGACCAGCAGGTGCAGCAGCACCCGCACGACCACGATGACCACCGCCAGGCCGACGTAGAGCCGGAAGGCGCGCGCCCAGGGCGAGTCGTTGCGCCGGGCGAGCACCACGACGGTGACGACCCCGACGATCAGCGCGAGCAGCAGCGGGTTCGTGGTCAGGCTCGCCGCGGCGCCCAGGCCGATCGCCCACCCCCACCAGGCGAGCGGGTGCACCGCCCGCGGGAGTGGGCTCGCCACGAGACTCAGGCCTTCCGCCGCACGACCGCGGTCACCCCGCCGGCGACGGCGAGCAGGGCGAGGAGGCCGACGCCCCAGACCCAGGAGAGCCCGCCCGACTCCTCCTCGGCGGAGGCCGGCTCGCTGCCGACCAGCTCGCCGGCCGTGGCCGGACCGTCCGTCGACTCGTCGGCAGGGCCGTCGGTCGGGCTCTCCCCCGCGCTCGGCGACGCGGCCGCGTCGGCGGAGGACCGGGACGCGCTCGGCGACGGGCTCTGGGTGGGCCGGGCCGTCGGGCTCGCGCTCGCGCTCGCCGTGACGCTGGGCTCGGGGGCGGCGACGGCGGTCGAGGCGGACGGCTTCGGCTTGGGCTTCTGGGTCGGCTTCGGCTTCTGGGTCGGCGCGACGGCCGGGGGCGGCGCCGTCCGCGGCTTGTCCTTGGTGCCGAAGACCCACCCCTCGACGGTGCCCGGCTTGGGGTCGCGGTTGCCGGCGCCGAAGCTGCTGTAGGTCCACGAGCCACCGCGCTCGGCGTACCAGTAGGACCAGCTGTCCGGCGGCTGCCAGCAGGGTCCGGACGCCGGCGCTCCGTCGATCTTGCAGACCGCGCCCGGCTGGTTCGGCACGAAGGCGTAGGAGAACCCGGCGCCCTTGAGCGCGTCCAGGCCGGACGACGGGTCGCCCGGGGCGCAGCCGGTCTCGACGTGGTCGTCGGGGAACTGCACGATGACGGTGACCCCGGTGCGGCCCGAGCAGGCGGCGGCGGAGGCCGGGGCGGGCAACCCGGCGGTGAGAGCGGCCGCCCCCAGGGCGGCGAGCAACGACAGTAGAAGTGCGCGAATCCTCGGCAAGAGTCCCATCCCGTATTCCTCGACGGTGAGAGCCGCACGTGATGGTCCGGTGTTCCGGCTCGCCGTACTGCTACGGCCTACGGTTGCGGGTCAGCGCCGGACTTCGACCGGCTTCCCCTGACCATCACGGTGGTGGAGTCCTGGGTGGACTCCCGCAGACACGGTACCCGGTGGCCTTCCCGGCGGGCTCTCTAGGATCGAGGCATGGTCCCGGCCTACCTGCGCGGGTACGTCTCCGACGCCTCGCTCCCCGCCTCCGCCTCCGCCGCCGAGGCGATCGAGACGCACCGCGAGCAGAGTCCGTACGACGGCCTGGTCGGCGCCCTCGTCGTGACGGACACCGCGGTCGCCGACGTGGTCGCGGCCCTGGACGACCGGCCGCTGAGCGTGGACCTCGCGGTGACCGGCGGGGCCGGCGCGATCGAGCCCGCCGTGATCTGGGCCGGCCGAGCCCCGGGGCTCTCGCTGCGCACGCTCGGGTTCACCCTGCGCGACGAGGACGACCTGGCCCACAACGCCCGCCGGCTGTGCGCGGCGGTCGACTCCCTGGAGGAGCGGCTCTCCGGCGTCGGGGTCTTTGCCGAGCCGCCGCGACTCGGTCCCTCCGGGCCGTCGTACGGCTGGCTGGGCGCCCTCGACGAGCTCGCCTCACGGGAGCACGGCCTGATCCTCCGCCTCGACCAGCCGGCCGGCGCCCTCGCGACAGCCGTCGACGCCGCCCTCGACCGCGAGCTGCCGCTGCGGGGCGCCGGCGCCGCCGGGCCGGTCACCGACGACCGGGCCACCGGGTTCGTCAACCTGCTGCTGGCCGTCCGCGCCGCCTGGGACGGCGAGGACGCCACCTCCCTCCTGGGCGAGCGCGACCCGGCCGTCCTGCGCGAGGCGATCGACGAGGAGGCCCTGGAGCGCGCCCGGCGCTGGTGCACCGGCGTGGTGGCCGCCGATCCCGTCGCCGCGGCCTCGGAGCTGGCCGCGCTCGGCCTCCTGCCCAACGATCAACCCAGCGACCAACCCGGCGATCAACCCAGCGACCAACCCGGCGACTAGCCCGGCGCCGAAGCCCGGTGCGCGGCCAATCAATACCAATTCGTTGTCATTGACGCGTGTATCCGGCGAATCCGCTGTCTAAGGTGCACTCCATGACGAAGAACGTTTTCCGTGCCATGGCTGTGTCCTCGGCTCTCGCGCTCGCCCTGGCGGGCTGCGGTGACGGCGGCGACAGCGACGACAAGGACGCCAGCGGCCTCAGCGTGGTCAAGTCCGGGACCCTGACGGTCTGCTCCGACGTCCCCTACCCGCCGTTCGAGGACTTCGACAAGTCCTCCGACAGCGGCTTCAAGGGCTTCGACGTCGACATCGTCAGCGAGGTCGCCGACGGACTCGACCTGGACCTGAAGATCAAGGACTCCTCCTTCGACGCGCTGCAGAGCGGCCAGGCGCTCAACGCCGGTCAGTGCGACCTCGCGGCCAGCGCGATGACCATCACCGAGGACCGGAAGAAGAACCTCGACTTCTCCGACGGCTACTACGACTCCGAGCAGTCGCTGCTGGTCCCGGCGGGCTCCGACATCAAGAGCATCGCCGACCTCGCCGGCAAGAAGGTCGGCGTCCAGCAGGGCACCACGGGCAAGACCTACGCCCAGGAGAACGCCAAGGACGCCAAGCTGGTCTCCTTCCCCAGCGACGCCGAGATGTACGCCGCGATCAAGGCCAAGCAGGTCGACGCGCTGCTGCAGGACCTCCCGGTCAACCTGGACCACACCAAGGACGGCGCCTACTCGGTGGTCGAGACCTACTCCACCGACGAGCAGTACGGCTTCGCCTTCAAGAAGGGCTCGACCCTGGTCGCCAAGGTCAACGAGCAGCTGAAGAAGATGCGCGACGACGGTGACTACGAGGAGATCTACAACAAGTACTTCTCGACCAACTAGTCTCCGGTCAGGAGCGAGCCCGACGGCTCGTCGTAGAGCCCGAGCTGAGGAGCAGGCGCGTGAAGAGAACCACGAAGCGCAAGCTCACTCATCTCGGGCTCTACGCGCTCCTGGTCGTCATCGTGATCGTGCTGGCGATCACGGTGGACTGGACGGCGGTCAAGGCGAACTTCTGGGCCCCCGACGCCTGGAGCAACTGGCACGACCTGATCCTCACCGGCGCGAAGAACACGATCCTCTACACCGCGATCGCCTTCGTCCTCGGTCTCGCGCTGGCGATCCTGCTGGCGCTGATGAAGCTCTCCCCGGTCGGCATCTACCGCTGGCTGGCCACCGGCTACATCGAGCTCTTCCGCGGCCTGCCCGCGCTGCTGGTCATCTTCGTGATGGCACTGGGTGTCCCGATCGCCTTCCAGTGGACACCGCCGGGCGGCACCGTCGGAGCCGGCCTGCTGGGCCTGGTCCTGGTGGCCGGCGCCTACATGGCCGAGACCCTGCGCGCCGGCATCCAGGCGGTGCCCAAGGGCCAGAGCGAGGCGGCCCGGTCACTGGGCATGAGCGGCGCCCAGACGATGGTCTCGGTGACGCTGCCGCAGGCGTTCCGGATCGTGATCCCCCCACTGACCAACGAGTTCGTCCTGCTGCTCAAGGACACCTCGCTGCTCTACATCATCGGCGTGGAGATCGGACAGCGTGAGCTCTCCACGGTCGCCCGCGACTTCACCAGCAGCGGCGCCACCGCGGGGACATCGACCTCCCTGACCCAGGCAGCGCTGCTCTACCTGATCATCACCCTCCCGCTCACCCGCCTGGTCGCGTGGCTGGAGAAGCGCCAGCAGCGGGCCCGCTGAGGAGGACGACATGACGAACGCGACCGAGCGGGCCATCGAGGTCCGCGCACTGCACAAGTCCTTCGGGGACAACGAGGTCCTCCGGGGCATCGACTTCCACGTCGACCAGGGCCAGGTGGTCTGCGTCATCGGCCCGTCGGGCTCGGGCAAGTCCACGCTGCTGCGCTGCGTGAACCGTCTCGAGGAGCCCACCTCCGGCTCGATCCTGGTCGAGGGCATCGACATCACCGACCCGGAGACCGACCTGGACGCCGTCCGCAGCCGGATCGGCATGGTCTTCCAGAGCTTCAACCTCTTCCCGCACATGACCGTGCTGCAGAACCTCAGCGTCGCGCAGCAGAAGGTCCGCAAGCGGAACAAGGCCGAGGCCATCGAGGTCGCCCGGGCCAACCTCGCCAAGGTCGGCCTCGCGGAGAAGGAGTCGGCCTATCCGGCCCACCTCTCCGGCGGCCAGCAGCAGCGCGTCGCGATCGCCCGCGCGCTGTCGATGGACCCGGACATGATGCTCTTCGACGAGCCGACCAGCGCGCTCGATCCCGAGCTGGTCGGCGACGTCCTCGACGTGATGCGCAAGCTCGCCGAGGAGGGCATGACCATGATGGTGGTCACCCACGAGATGGGATTCGCCCGCGAGGTCGGCGACCGCCTGGTCTTCATGGACGGCGGCGTGATCGTCGAAGAGGGCGACCCCCGCGAGGTGCTCGCCAACCCCCAGCACGAGCGGACCCAGAGGTTCCTCTCGAAGGTGCTCTGAGGGGCTCCGGGTCAGCGCAGCAGGAAGGACGCCTTCCAGGTCTTCCGGTTGCGGCCGCCGCCGACCATGCCCTGCTCCTCCAGATAGGGCATGACCTTCTCGCCCATCCAGGCGATGGTCTCGCGGTAGTGCGGGTTGGCCAGGGCAGTGCGGCGTCCCTCGCGCGGGTCGATGCCCACGGACGTGTAGACGTCGGGGTGGACCAGCGAGCGCATCATCACGAAGGCACCCTGGGCGGTCAGGGTCTGGTGCCACAGCCGCTCGGCCTTGCTGAGCCCGCGCACCGACTTCTCCAGCTCGTCGCGGGCGAAGGTGACGTGCCGGGCCTCCTCCAGGACGTGGATGCGCATGACCATCCGCACCAGCGGCTGGATGCGCTCGTCGTGGAGCATGTCGCGCTGCCACCGGTCGACCGGCTCCTCGCCGATGAGGATGGAGGCGAAGGCGCCGGCGCCGCGGGAGATCGTCGGGTAGATCCGGGCCAGCTTGTTGAACTGGTCGCGCGGACCGTACGCCGGGGCGCCGAAGCGACCGATCGCCTTGCCGAACATCATCGAGTGCCGGCACTCGTCGGCGATCTCGGTGAGCGTGAAGTGCGTGCGGGGCGAGCGCGGGTCGCTGCGGTAGACGTCCTTGAGCAGCAGCTGCATCAAGACGATCTCGAACCACAGGCCCACGCTGGCGATCGAGGCCACCTCGTGCTTGGACAGCTCGATGCGCTGCTCCTCGGTGAGCCGGTCCCACAGGTGGGTGCCGTAGAGCGACATCCGCTCCGGCTGCATCCACCACAGGCCGGGCACCTCCGGGGCCTCCCAGTCGATGTCGATCTCCGGGTCGTAGGACTGCTTGGCCGCGGACTTCAGCAGACGCTCGACGACACTGGTGTCGCCGTCGGGCCGGCTCGGCAGAGTGACGGTCACTCCAGGCTCCCTCTTATCCGTTACTTCTGGTAACACCTACTGCTGATAGGATCGCTCACGTGACCAAGGTCGTCAAGCACTCCGGTGCGCAAGTCCCCGAGCAGTCCCAGCCCGGCTCCGCCCAGCGCGTCGACGGGCGCACCACGCGCTGGGTCGACCACCGCGAGGCCCGGCGCGCCGACCTGGTGGACGCGGCGGTGGCCGCGATCGACCGCTTCGGCACGACCGCCTCGATCGCGCAGATCGCCGAGACCGCGGGCGTCAGCCGGCCGGTGCTCTACCGCTACTTCGCCGACAAGGACGACCTCTACCGCGCCGTCGGCCAGTGGGGCGCGGACCGCGTGCTCGCCGCGCTGATGGACGTCCTGCTCGACGACGCGCCGATCCGGGACAAGGTCTACCGCGGCGCCGACGTCTACCTGGAGTTCCTCGAGGAGCACCCGCAGGTCTTCCTGCTGCTCACCGAGCATCGCAGCGCCGACCCGCTGGGCGACGGCAAGGAGCAGATCGCCACCGCCTTCGCCCGCGTCTTCGGCGACACCCTGCGCGGCATGGGCCTCGACGCGGGCGGCGCCGAGGCGTGGGCGCACGGCATCGTCGGCCTGGGCCTCTCGGTCGGCGAGTGGTGGCTGCGCCGCAACGTGATGAGCCGCGCGGCGGCGGCCGACTACCTGGCGTCGTTCATCTGGCACGCCTTCAACGGCTTCGCGCTCGACCACGGCGCCCGGATCGGCGACTCGGGCCGGCTGGAGCTGCTCTCGGAGCGGAGGCACGCATGAGCGGCGCCGAGGTGGAGGAGCTGCTCGGCCACGCCCCCGGCGAGGAGTACGACGGCCCGGCCGTGGTCGAGACCGACGAGGGCTCGGTCGAGGTCGCGGTGAGGCTGCGCGGTCACGTGGAGCCGATCGACGGCCGCTTCCACTGGTACGGCCGGATCGCCGTCAACCCGGTCCTCGACGAGCGGCACCGCTCCGGCGCGACGGTCACCCTGCGCACCACGCACGGTCAGGCCGAGGGCCGGCTCTCCGACAAGGACCCCTGGGGCCGCTTCCGGATCACCGGCACCGGCCGCCCGCCGTTCTGAGCGGGGCAGAGGGACGCCCGGGGAGAGCCGGCCTCAGGCGGGCACGGCGGGCCCGTGCAGCCGCAGCAGGCACGAGCCGGGGGCCACGAAGGGCTTGAGGCTGACCCGGTCCGGGTCCTCCCCGGCGATCTCGGCGAGCTGCTCGGCCATGCCGAGGTGGACCGCGCAGACCACCTCGGGGATCACGCTGGCGACCTGGAGGAGCGGACAGCGCCGCAGGGTCACCTTGTCCAGGCCGTGGTCGGGCTCGGGGTGGTAGCCCAGGTCGTCGAAGACGGCCACGACCTGCCGGCGCGCCGAGCGGCCGTCGGCCTGCCGGGTGAGTCCCCGCTCCGTGGCCAGGCTGCGTCCCCAGTGCCGCCCGGCCGTCTTGGCCGCCTCGGTCGGGTCGTCCTCGTGGTGGGCGATCTGCCACGCCAGCGCGGCCGCCAGCTCGGCGCTGTCGTCCATGCGGGCGGTCTGCACGGCGCCGTACAGCCACGCCGGCCGGCCACGCCCCTGGCTCGGCGCCCGGTGACGCTCGACGATGCCCGCGTCGACCAGCGCGGTGAGCTGCTCGCGCACGGTGTTCGTGTGCTTGCCCAGGTGCCGGGCGACCGCATCCACCCCGACCAGATCGGGCTGATCGAGCAGAACTCGCAGGATCTGCTCCTGAGCTTCGGTGAGCTGATGGCCGCGCCCACTGTTTTTCACGGTTCCGATCGTACTAGCGTCGCTTTCGTCGGGATTCGCACCCGGCGAACAGGCATCAGGACCAGGCAGCCAGCCCGATCAGGAGGTCGCACCGTGGCGACGACCCAGGACACCCCCCACGTGGAGCCGGCCGCCCGGACCGGCTCCCCGATGTTGATGCTCGTCATCGCGACCATCGGCTTCGCGGTGAACTTCTGGGCGTGGGCGCTGCTCAGCCCGCTCGGCCCGCTCTTCCGCGCCGAGGGCCGGCTGGGCGGACTCAGCGAGGGCGATGTCTCGCTGATGGTCGCCGTGCCCGTCGTGGTCGGCTCCCTGGGCCGGATCCTCGTCGGCGCGCTCACCGACCGGTACGGCGGGCGGATCATGTTCCCGCTGATCTCGGTCATCACCATCGTCCCGGTGCTCTTCCTGGCCTTCGTGGCCCTGGACTCCTACGCGCTGATCCTGGTCGGCGGCTTCTTCCTCGGCATCGCGGGCACCGCGTTCGCCGTCGGCGTCCCGTTCGTCAACGCCTGGTTCCCGCCCGAGCGGCGCGGTCTCGCGGTCGGCATCTTCGGTGCCGGCATGGGCGGCACGGCGATCAGCGCGCTGACCACCGTCAAGCTCTTCACCAACCAGGGCGAGAAGACGCCGTTCCTGATCGTCTCGGTCGTGCTCGCCGTGTACGCCGTCGTCTCCTGGCTGCTGCTGCGCGACGCCCCCGGCCGGACGATTCCGACGACCGGCCTGGCCGCGCGGGTCCGCAAGGCCGCGTCCCAGCCGATCACCTGGCAGGCCTGCATCCTGTACGCCGTCTCCTTCGGCGGCTACGTCGCCTTCTCGGTCTACCTGCCGGCGTTCCTGCGCAACGCCTACGACCTCACGCCCGCCGACGCCGCCAACCGGATGGCCGGCTTCGTGGTGGTCGCGGTCATCCTGCGTCCCATCGGCGGCTGGCTCTCCGACAAGCTCGGGCCGGTCCCGGTGCTGGCCGCCAGCTACGTGCTGGTGACCATCCTGGCCGCGGGCGCGATCGCCGACCCGCCGGTGGACACCGCGGGCGCGCTGATCTTCCTGACCATGGCCGCGGCGCTGGGCGCCGGCAGCGGCGCGACCTTCGCGCTGATCGCCCAGACGACCGAGCCGGCGATGGTCGGTGGCGTGACCGGTCTGGTCGGCGCGGCCGGTGGCTTCGGCGGCTTCGTGCCCCCGTTGCTGATGGGCTACGTCTACGGCCTGACCGACTCCTACCACTGGGGCCTGTGGCTGCTCGCGGTCACCGCGATCCTTACCCTCGTCCTCACCTTGACCGTCGTCCGTCGTACCGCCGAGCAGACCGGGAGCATCCAGTGACCGACACCACCCAGCGCCCCAGCGTGGGCCTGGACAGCCCGCTCATCGACGCCCTGGTCGGCACCAGGCGCTTCTTCACCAAGGCGAAGGTCTCCTCCGACCTGCGCACCATCGAGCGGCAGGGCGGTCGCGAGGGCGACGTCTTCTACCGGGACCGGTGGAGCCACGACAAGGTGGTGCGCTCCACCCACGGCGTGAACTGCACCGGCTCCTGCTCCTGGAAGGTCTACGTCAAGGACGGGATCATCACCTGGGAGGCCCAGCAGACCGACTACCCCTCGGCCGGCGCCGACCGTCCCGAGTACGAGCCGCGCGGATGCCCGCGCGGCGCGGCCTTCTCCTGGTACACCTACTCCCCCACACGGGTGCGCTACCCCTACGTCCGCGGCGTGCTGCTGGAGATGTTCCGCGCGGCCAAGCAGCGGTACGGCGACCCGGTGGTCGCCTGGGGCTCGATCGTGCAGGACCCCGAGCAGGCCAAGCGCTACAAGTCCGCCCGCGGCAAGGGCGGCCTGGTCCGCGCGACCTGGGAGGAGGTCGCCGAGATCACGGCGGCCGCCCACGTCTACACGGTCAAGCGCTGGGGTCCCGACCGGATCGCCGGCTTCTCCCCCATCCCGGCGATGTCGCCGGTCTCCTATGCCTCCGGCGCCCGGTTCCTGGAGCTGATCGGCGCGCCGATGCTCTCCTTCTACGACTGGTACGCCGACCTGCCGAACGCCTCGCCGCAGATGTTCGGCGACCAGACCGACGTGCCGGAGTCCGGCGACTGGTGGGACGCCGGCTACCTGATGATGTGGGGCTCCAACGTCCCGACGACCCGCACCCCGGACGCGCACTGGATGACCGAGGCGCGCTACCGCGGCCAGAAGGTTGTCGCGATCGCGCCCGACTACGCGGAGAACGTCAAGTTCGCCGACGAGTGGGTCACCACCGCGCCCGGCACCGACGGCGCGCTCGCGATGGCCATGGGGCACGTCGTGCTCAAGGAGTTCTTCGTCGACCGGCAGGTGCCGTTCTTCGCCGACTACAACAAGCACTACACCGACCTGCCCCACCTGATCTGCCTGGAGCGGCAGGAGGACGGCAGCTACAAGCCGGGCAAGTACCTCGTGGCCGGCGACATCGACCACCCCGAGGGCGGCTCGGAGAACACCATGTGGAAGCCGGCGGTCATGGACGCCGACGGCCAGGTCCGCATTCCGCGCGGCGCGCTGGGCCACCGCTTCGGCGAGGAGGGCCTCGGGCAGTGGAACCTCGACCTCGGTGACATCGACCCGGTGCTGACGACGTACCGCGACGCCTCCACCGAGTCGGTCGAGATCGAGCTGCCGCGCTTCGACGACGCGGACGGCAAGGTCCGCTTCCACCGCCGCGGCGTCCCGATCGCCCGCGTGGGCGACCGTGTGGTCACCACGGTCCTGGACCTGCTCCTCGCCCAGTACGGCGTCGCCCGCGAGGGCCTGCCCGGCACCTGGCCGCGCGACTACGACGACGCCAGCAGCCCGGCCACCCCGGCCTGGCAGGAGCAGCACACCGGCGTGCCGGCGGCCCAGGTCCGCCGGCTGGCCCAGGAGTGGGCGCAGAACGCCATCGACACCGAGGGCCGCGGGATGATCCTGCTCGGGGCCGGCGTCAACCACTGGTACCACTCCGACCAGATCTACCGCGCGATCCTGCTGCTCACCACGATCACCGGGTGCCAGGGCCGCAACGGCGGCGGCTGGGCGCACTACGTCGGCCAGGAGAAGGTCCGCCCGATCATGGGCTTCCAGCACATGGCCTTCGCGCTGGACTGGCACCGCCCGCCGCGGCACATGAACCAGACGGCGTACTGGTACGTCAACACCTCGCAGTACCGCTACGACACCTTCAGCGCCGACGACATCGACGCGGGCACCGGCGTCTTCGCCGGCAAGAGCGTGATGGACCTGCTGGCCCAGTCGGTGCGGCTGGGCTGGAGCCCGTCGTACCCGACCTTCGACCGCAGCAGCCTGACGCTGGCCGACGAGGCCAAGGCCGCCGGCATGGAGATCCCGGCGTACGTCGCGCAGGAGCTCAAGGCGGGCACCCTGAAGTTCGCCGTGGAGGACCCCGAGCACGAGGACAACCACCCCCGCGTCCTCAGCCTGTGGCGCTCCAACCTGCTCGGCTCCTCGGCCAAGGGCAACGAGTACTTCCTGCGCCACCTGCTCGGCACCGACAGCGCCGCCACCGCGAAGGAGGCGCCGCCGGACAAGCGGCCCAGCACCATCGCCTGGGCCGACGAGGCGCCCGAGGGCAAGCTCGACCTGCTGATGACCATCGACTTCCGGATGACCAGCAGCACGATCTTCAGCGACATCGTGCTCCCGGCGGCGACCTGGTACGAGAAGCACGACCTGTCGACCACCGACATGCACCCGTTCGTGCACTCCTTCAACCCGGCGATCGCCCCGCCCTGGCAGACCAAGACCGACTGGGACGCCTGGAAGACGATCGCGAAGCGGTTCTCCGAGATGGCCGTGGACCACCTCGGCACCCGCACCGACGTGGTCGCCAAGCCCCTGTGGCACGACACCCCGGAGGCGATGGCCACCGAGCACGGCGTGGTCAAGGACTGGCGCCTGGGCGAGTGCGACCCGGTGCCCGGCAAGACGATGCCGGTGATCGCCGCCGCCGAGCGCGACTACACGGCCGTCTACGAGAAGATGATCTCGATCGGGCCGCTGCTGGAGAAGGCCGGCATGCTGACCAAGGGCGTCGCCTACGAAGTCAAGCGCGAGGTCGAGATCCTGCGCCACCGCAACGGCGTCACCCACGGCGGCGCCGGAGACGGCCAGCCCAAGGTCGAGACCGACGTGCAGATGGCCGACGCGATCCTGCACCTGGCCGGCGTCTCCAACGGTCACCTCGCCACCCAGGGCTTCAGGTTCCTGGAGAAGCGCACCGGCACCGAGCTGGCCGACCTGGCCGCGGAGCACGAGGGCAAGCAGATCACCTTCGCCGACACCCAGGTGGCGCCGGTGCCGGTCATCACCTCGCCGGAGTGGTCCGGCTCGGAGAGCGGCGGGCGGCGCTACAGCCCGTTCACCATCAACATCGAGCGGCACAAGCCGTTCCACACCCTCACCGGGCGCCAGCAGTTCTACCTCGACCACGACTGGTTCCTGGGCACCGGCGAGGCGCTGCCGGTCTACCGGCCGCCGCTGAACATGACCGATCTCTTCGGCGAGGCGCCGATCGGCGAGCTGAACGAGCTCGGGGTGTCGGTGCGCTACCTCACCCCGCACAACAAGTGGTCGATCCACTCGGAGTACCAGGACAACCTGTTCATGCTCTCGCTCTCCCGCGGCGGTCAGTCGGTCTGGATGTCCGACCGGGACGCGGCCAAGATCGGGGTCAAGGACAACGACTGGATCGAGATGGTCAACCGCAACGGCGTGGTGGCCGCCCGGGCGATCGTCAGCCACCGGATGCCCGAGGGCACGGTCTACATGCACCACGCGCAGGACCGGCTGATCGACGTGCCGCTGACCGAGCGCGACCGCAAGCGCGGCGGCATCCACAACAGCCTCACCCGGATCCTGCTCAAGCCCAACCACATCGTGGGCGGGTACGCGCAGCTGGCCTACTTCTTCAACTACATCGGGCCGATCGGCAACAACCGCGACGAAGTCACGATGATCCGCAAGCGCACGGCGAAGGTGGAGTACTGACATGCCCACGCGACCGGAGGGAGCACACTCATGAGGCCGATGGCCCAGATGGCGATGGTGATGAACCTCGACAAGTGCATCGGCTGCCACACCTGCTCGGTCACCTGCAAGCAGGCGTGGACCAACCGGGCCGGCACCGAGTACGTCTGGTTCAACAACGTGGAGACCCGGCCCGGCCTGGGCTATCCGCGGACCTACGAGGACCAGGACGAGTGGCAGGGCGGCTGGGTGCGCACCCCGCGGGGCCGCCTCAAGCTCAAGGCGGGTGGCCGGCTGAAGAAGCTGCTGACCATCTTCTCCAACCCCAAGCTGCCCTCGATCAACGACTACTACGAGCCGTGGACCTACGACTACCAGACGCTGACCAGCTCGCCGGCCAGTGACACCTTCCCGGTCGCCAAGCCCAAGTCGCTGATCAGCGGCGAGGACATGAACATCGAGTGGTCGGCCAACTGGGACGACGACCTCGGCGGCTCCCAGGAGCACGCCGCGCGCGACGTGATGCTGCGCGGCATCGAGGAGAAGGTCAAGCTCGAGTTCGAGCAGACCTTCATGTTCTACCTGCCCCGGATCTGCGAGCACTGCCTCAACCCCTCGTGCGCGGCCTCGTGCCCCAGCGGCGCGATCTACAAGCGCTCCGAGGACGGCATCGTGCTGGTCGACCAGGACCGCTGCCGCGGCTGGCGGATGTGCGTGTCGGGCTGCCCGTACAAGAAGGTCTACTTCAACCACAAGACCGGCAAGGCCGAGAAGTGCACCTTCTGCTACCCCCGCGTCGAGGTCGGCATCCCGACCGTCTGCTCGGAGACCTGCGTGGGCCGGCTGCGCTACATCGGCCTGGTCCTGTACGACGCCGACAAGGTGCTCGAGGCCGCGTCGGTGGAGGACGAGCACGCCCTGTACGACGCGCAGCGCTCCTGCTTCCTCGACCCCGAGGACCCCGAGGTGCAGCGCGCCGCCGAGGCGGCCGGCATCCCCGGTGACTGGATCGAGGCGGCCAAGAAGTCCCCGGTGTGGGCGCTGATCAACAAGTACGAGGTGGCCCTGCCGCTGCACCCGGAGTACCGCACCATGCCGATGGTCTGGTACATCCCGCCGCTCTCGCCGGTCGTCGACGTGATCCGCGACACCGGCTTCGACGCGGAGGACCAGGGCAACCTGTTCGCCGCCATCGAGGCGCTGCGCATCCCGGTGGAGTACCTCGCCAACCTCTTCACCGCCGGCGACGTCGAGCCGGTCAACCGGGTGCTGCGCAAGCTCGCGGCGATGCGCTCCTACATGCGCGACCTCAACCTCGGCCGCGACGCCGACGAGTCCATCCCGGCCAAGGTCGGCATGGACGGGGAGTCGATGTACGAGATGTTCCGGCTGCTCGCCATCGCCAAGTACGACGAGCGCTACGTGATCCCGCCGGCCCACGCCGAGCAGGCGCACGCGCTGGAGGAGCTGGCCACCGAGTGCGCGGTCTCCGACTACGAGACCAACCCGGCGCTCTTCGGCGAGGGCTCGGGCACGCTCGCCCCGGTCGCGGTGGAGAACATGGCGATGCTCCGGCGCCGCCAGACCTCCGACACGATCGCGGCTCCCGACGAGAAGCGCTCCCGGGTCAACCTGCTCAACTGGGACGGCCGGGGCAACCCGGAGGGACTCTTCCCGCCGGCCCAGGAGGTGGCCGACCCGGCCGCGGAGATCGACGAGCCGGTCGGGCGGACGCGGCCCATGGACGGCGGTGATCTCTGATGGCCGGCCTGCTGACCCGCAACCGGGAGCGCCGCTCGGCGCGGCAGGCCGACCCGCGTCCGGTCTGGGCGGCCTGCTCGGCCCTGCTGGAGTACCCCACCGAGGAGCTGCTGGCCTCGCTCGACGACATCGCCGCGCTGGGCGATCCGCACCTGGACACGGTGGTCGCGCACCTGCGCTCCCGTCCGCTGACCGAGCTGCAGCAGGAGTACGTCCAGACCTTCGACCACACCCGCAAGTGCGCGCTGTACCTCACCTACTACGCCTACGGCGACACCCGCCGCCGCGGTCTCGCCCTGGTCGGCTTCAAGGAGACCTACCGCGCGGCCGGCGTAGAGCTCGGCGGTGAGCCGGGCACCGAGGAGGAGCTGCCCGACCACCTCTGCGTGGTGCTGCAGTTCGGCGCCCTGGTCGACCGCGACGGCGCCTGGCGCCTGCTCAACGAGCACCGCGCGGGCGTGGAGATGCTGCGCCTGGCGCTCGCCGGCTGGGACGACGGCGCCGGCTCGCCCTGGCTCGGCGCGCTGCGGGCCCTGTGCGAGACGCTGCCGACCCTGCAGGGCGACGAGGCCGAGGCGGTCCGCCGGCTGATCGAGCAGGGACCGCCCGCCGAGGAGGTCGGCCTGCAGCCCTACGGCGCCGATCCGATGAGCGCCCGTGACGCCTCACCGCCGGTCATCGCACCCGCCCGCATCCCCGTAGGAGCGCCCCGATGAGTCAGCCCGTCCACCATTTCCTCTGGGTGATCCTGCCCTACATCTGCCTGAGCGTCTTCGTGGTCGGCCACTGGTGGCGCTACCGCTACGACAAGTTCGGCTGGACCACGCGCTCCTCCCAGCTCTACGAGAGCCGGCTGCTGCGCTGGGGCAGCCCGATGTTCCACTTCGGCATGCTCGGCGTCGTCGGCGGCCACATCATCGGCCTGTGCGTCCCCGAGTCGTGGACCGACGCGGTGGGGATCAGCGAGACGGCGTACCACTGGGTGGCGATGATCGGCGGGATCATCTCCGGCGTCCTCACCGTCGCCGGACTGGTGATCCTCATCTACCGCCGCCGGATGACCGGGCCGGTCTTCAGCGCCACGACGCCCATGGACAAGGTGATGTACGCCGTGCTCGGCACCGTCATCGTCCTGGGCATGTGGAACACGCTGGCCTCGGGCCTCTTCGGCGTCGGCGCGGTCGAGGGCCACGCCTACAACTACCGCGAGGGCGTCTCGGTGTGGTTCCGCAGCATCTTCGAGCTCTCCCCGGACGCCGACGCCATGTCGGGCGCGCCGCTGGGCTTCCAGCTGCACGCGCTGACCGCCTGCCTGCTCTTCGCGCTCTGGCCGTTCACCCGGCTGGTGCACGTCTTCAGCGCGCCGGTGGGCTACCTGACCCGGCCCTACATCGTCTACCGCAGCCGGGAGGAGTCGCCCGGCGGCAGCCGCGCCCCCAAGCGCGGCTGGGAGAAGATCGACGCCTAGGGCGTGTCTCCTAAAGATCGGGGTGTGGGGTCGGGATTGTTGACCTAT
>JBIQLB010000025.1:9895-50642 GCA_044464665.1 Nocardioides sp. | reverse complement strand
ACCGTCCCGACATTTCAAACCACCGAAAACCTGCCAACTCCTTGACGCGGGACAGCGTTGGCCATCGACTACGGAGCCTTGGCGGACAAGAGCCTGGGCTACGTGCTCACCCTGCTGATCGCCACCCAGCTGGTCGGCTGAGGCGAGGAGGGCATGTTCCGCGGGATCGGTGTCCACACCCTGCCGGACCACGGACTGAGCGAAGGCAAGGTGGCGCTCTGGTCCAGCATCGTCTTTGGTGCCGTCCACCTCACCAACGCCATCGGATCACCAGGCGCCGGGGCGCTCGCCCAAGCCGTCATGGTGAGCTTCGCCGGCTACTTCTTCTACCTGATCCGTCGAGCCTCACGCAGCAACTGGCTCAACTCGGTGATCCACGGCCTCTTCGACTTCTCGATCATCACCGGCACGGCGATCCTCGCCGACCAAGGAGGATACGTCGGGACCGGCGCAGCCATCCTCCCCTATCTCGTGTGCGGCGTGCTGCTGGTCGTCCGTCGCCACCACATCGAGCCTCGTGGCGGAGCGGCTTCCGAGGCCGGGCTCGTGTGACCCTGCGGTCCGGAGACGCCCCGGCGCGAGGCTGATCGCCGACGACGGGGCGCTGGGCGCGAGTACGCTGCCGC
The DNA here is from genome assembly GCA_044464665.1 of Nocardioides sp. Classification (GTDB taxonomy): domain Bacteria; phylum Actinomycetota; class Actinomycetes; order Propionibacteriales; family Nocardioidaceae; genus Marmoricola. The sequence continues at coordinate 50,016 of JBIQLB010000025.1, read as the reverse complement.
CCATGGCGACCGTGGTGCTGACGCTGTTGGGGAGCGACCGGGCGGGGCTGGTGGCGACCGTGTCGCGGCTGATCAGCGAGCGCGGGGGCAGCTGGGAGCAGAGCCAGATGGCGCATCTGGCAGGGATGTTCGCGGGCATCGTCGAGGTGGAGGTGCCGGCAGACCAGGTCGACGCGCTGGTGGCGGACGTCGACGCGCTGAGCGCCCAGGGGCTGCGCGTCACCGTCGAGCGATCGAGCGCCGAAGCGACCGCCACGCAGGGAGAGCGGATGGCGCTGCACCTGATCGGCGCGGACCGGCCGGGCATCGTGGCCGAGGTGTCGGCGCTGCTGGCCGGGCACGGCGTCAACGTGGAGGTGCTGAGCACCCAGGTGGTGGAGGCGCCGATGGCGGGCGGCACGCTGTTCGAGGCGGACGCCGTGATCGGCGTACCGGCGGAAGCCGACGTCGCTGCGCTCAGGAGCGCTCTCGAGGCCCTGGCCGGCGAGCTGATGGTAGACCTGGACCTGCACGTCAGCGAGTGAAGCGGGCCGGCCGCTACTCGACCGGCACCAGCTCCAGCTCCACGCGGCGGTTCTGCTCGCGGCCCGCAGGCGTGTCGTTGCTGGCGACCGGGAAGCGCGATCCGTAGCCATAGGACTGGATCCGCGCGCGGGCGACCTTCTGGGAGCGCAGGTACATGGCGATGCTGTCGGCCCGACGCTCGCTGAGCGGCACGTTGATGCTGTCGCTGCCCGTGGAGTCGGTGTGGCCGGTCACGAGGATCGCGGTCCGGCTGAACTCGGCGAGCACCTTGGCGACCGAGTTGAGCACCGGGAAGAAGTCGGAGCGGATGTCGGCGTTGCCGGTGGCGAACGTGATGTTCCCGGGCAGCACCAGGCGCAGATCGTCGCCCTCACGGCGTATCTGAACGCCGGTTCCCTGCAGCTCCCGCCGCAGCGAGGCCTCGTGGCGATCCATATAGACAGCCGTGGTCGCCGTCGACACACCCGTGTCGCAGCCACCGGCACGGCACAGCGCCGAACCCACCACCGGACCGCGATCCGCGCCCGCAACCGTGGTGACGGTCTCCAGCCCGTTGCCGAAGAGACCGAGCGCCACGGAGCCGATCACGCCCAGGGACAACAGCAGGGCGAGGGTGAGCTTCATGGAGTCTCCCTGAGAGGGGTCGGCGTCGAGGACCTCTAGGAGAAGTCGGCTCCTGCCCGCTGCTTCTTAGACATTGGCGGTGCTCAGGGGCAGAAGGAGAGCATCTGCCGAAGCGCGCGGCGCTCGCTCTTGTCGATGGCCAGGACCCAGGCGGCCTTGACGCTGATCCAGCGGCGGGCGTAGTCGCACTGGTAGGCCTTCTTGGGTCGCCAGGCAGCGGGGTCACCGTCACCCTTGGAGGCGTTGGCGGGGCCGTCGACGGCGAGCAGCTCGGCGAGGTCGTTGGCGAAGGCGCGGCGGCGGGCGTCGGGCCAGACGGAGGCGCCGGAGACCCAGGCCTCGGCAAGCGGGACGACGTGGTCGATCTGGATCGCCCGGGCCTGGGCGGGGATCTTCAGGTCGTCGAAGCGGAGCGTCCGGCCGGTGTAGGGATCGACCCAGGCGCCGGCGATGACATCGTGGTCGCAGCGGCCCTGGCGTGCGACGTACAAGGTACCCGGCACGCCGTCACGCAGCAGTACGTCGTCGCGCTGGTTGCAGCCGTTGCCGTCGACGTCGATCCACGACCTGCCGAAAGAGCTCCGGGAATAGCCGGCAGCGGCGGGCGACACCCGGGCCGTCGTCGGCAGAGCCGTGAGCGCTCGCGCGGCCTCGTCGGATGACGGCAGCACGGGCCGCGCGATCGAGGAGGTTCCGGCGTGAGGGGACGACGTCGGTGAGGGGGAGCGCGAAGGCGCCGCCGTGCCGCACGCCGTCAGGAGCGACGCGATCCCGGCGGCCAGCGCCAGCCGAAGAACCCGGCCGAGCGTCATGCCTTCTCGCAGGCGATGCCGTCCTTGTCGCGGTCGAGGCCCTTGTTGTTGTCCATGGCGATCTTGTAGAGGCGGCTGGAGCGCTTGAAGGTCGTCACCTTGTTGCCCGAGGAGACCTTGTCGACGGCCTTCTTCTTGCCGACGCCGTGCGGGTACCTCTTCTGCAGGGCAGTGCAGTTCTTGGTCCAGCCGGGCTTCTTCGCGGCCTCCGCGGGAGAGACCGCGGCCCCGGTCGGGAAGGAGCCCAGCAGCGCGGCAGACAGGACAAGAGCGGCTTGACGACGGGTGCGCATGCGGCGAGTGTGCCAGAGAAGGGCCGGCCGGCTAGGCAAGATGACGAAGGACGTCGTCGGCGAAGCGGGACAGGCCGTCGAGCTTCTGGTCCAGGGTGGCGCCGAGGCCGTGGTAGTAGGCCCAGGGCGCGGTCATGGTCTCGGTCATCCCGAGGTCGGCGGCGCGGCGGAAGTCGTCGGGGGTGATCGCGTCGGTGAGGGCGACGATGACCTCGAAGTCCCCGGTGGCGCCGATCTCCTCGCGCTTGGCGCGCAGCGCGGCGGCCCACTCGGCACCCTGCTCGATGGTGCAGAGGTCGCCGACCCAGCCGTCGTGGCGGGCGGCCCGGGCGAAGCCGGCGTCGGAGAGGCCGCCGACGTAGATCGGCACGCGCCGCGACGGTGTCGGCTCCATGGTCATCGGCGGCGCGGTCCAGAACTCGCCCGAGAAGGAGACCGGCCCGGGCTCCCAAAGGCGCCGCACGAGCGCGAGCGCCTCGTCGGTGCGCCTTCCCCGCGTGCCGAAGTCCTGCTCCAGCATCTCGAACTCCTCACGGCACCAGCCGATGCCCACGCCCAGCGAGACCCGGTTGCCCGAGAGCACCGCGGCGGTGCCGACCGACTTCGCCACCTGATACGGCGAGCGCATGGCGGCCACGTAGATCGAGGTGAAGAAGCGGATCCGCTCGGTGACCGCGGCCAGGTGCCCGACCGTCACCCAGGGGTCGGGCCACTGGTCGTCGAGCGACCAGCGGCGCGCGCCGTCGTCGGTGTACGGGTACGGCGTCCGGATCTCCTCCAGGTCCACGACATGGTCCGGCATCGCCAGCGAGTGGTAGCCCAGCTCGTCGGCGGCCCGCGCGATGGGCAGCAGCTCCTCGTGCGGGATCCAGGCGGTCGAGACCGCGAACCTCATCCCCTGCCACCCAGCATCAGCTCGGCGCAGCGCTCGCCGATCATGATGGACGGGGCGTTGGTGTTGCCGCCGGTGATGGACGGCATGACGGAGGCGTCGGCGACGCGGAGGCCGTCGATGCCGCGGACGCGCAGCGCGGGGTCGACGACGGCGCGCTCGTCGGAGCCCATCCGGCAGGTGCCGACGGGGTGGTAGACGGAGTGCACGATGTTGGGGAGGATCCGGCGCAGCTCGGCCGGGTCGGCGTACTCGGTGCCGGGGACGATCTCGCCCTGGCTGTCCCCCACGCCGGACATGAGCTGACGCACGGTGCCGATGCCCTCCAGCAGCACGTCGATGTCCTTGCCGGCCTGGAGGTACGCCGGGTCGATCAGCGGCGCCAGCGTCGGGTCGGACCCGGCGAGACGGACGGTGCCGCGGCTCTCGGGGTAGATCAGCGTCGGGAAGACCGAGAGACCCGGCTTCGTCGTCGGCGGCCGCACCGGCTTGTCGCCGTCCTGGTTGGGGAACGGGTAGACCCAGTAGAGCGCCAGCAGCTGTACGTCGGGGATGGCGCCGGCCAGCGAGGAGCGGATGAAGCCGGTCGCCTCGAACTGCGCCCCGCTCGCCCAGCCGGTACGCCGCAGCCGCGCCCGGGCCAGGCCGCGCAGGAAGTACGCCGGGGTCGGCCGGCGCAGCGCGGAGTCCATCCGGAACGACACCGGGACGAAGAGGTGGTCGTGCAGGTTGTCCCCCACCGGCAGGTCGGAGACCACGTCGATCCCGTGCTCGCGCAGGTGCCCGGCGGGCCCGATGCCGGAGAGCATCAGCAGCTTGGGCGAGTCGAAGACGCCGGCCGAGACGATGACCTCCCGGGTCGCGCGGATCGTCTGCCGCGCGCCGTCCGCGCCGATCACCTCGACGCCGGTGGCCCGGCTGCCCTCCAGCACGACGCGGGTGGCGCGGGCGCGGGTGAGGATCAGCAGATTGTCCAGGGGATCGCGCAGGTAGGCGCGCGAGGAGGAGTACCGCACCCCGTTCTCGGCGCTGAGCTGCATCACCCCGATGCCCTCCTGCGAAGGCCCGTTGTAGTCCTCCAGCAGCGGCACGCCGAGCCGGTCGGGCGCGACGGCGAGGAGGCTCTGCGTCGCGGGGGTCAGATCGCGCTGCCGGCGTACCCGCACCGGTCCGCCCGCCCCGCGCAGGTCGTCGCCGCCGTCCTCCCAGTCCTCCATCCGCCGGAACGCCGGCAGCACGTCCTCGAAGGACCAGCCGGTGGCGCCGTCGGCGGCCCAGTCGTCGAAGTTCTGCCGGTGACCGCGCACGAAGAGCATCCCGTTGACCGAGCTGGACCCGCCCAGCACCTTGCCGCGCGTCATCGGGATGGTGCGATCCAGCGCGTGCGTCTGCGGCACGGACTTGTAGCCCCAGTCGACCAGCCGCTTGAGCTGCGGCGTGGAGAGCATCACCGCCACCGCGCCCGGGATCTCCAGCAGGCTGCGCACCGAGCGGGCGGTGTCCGGCCCGCCGGCCTCGATCACCGCGACGCTGGCGCCGCTCTCGGCCAGCCTGCGCGCCGCCGCGCACCCGGCGCTGCCCGCTCCCACGACGACGTAGTCGGCTGTGACCACCCGCGCATCCCTCCCCGGCCCTCGAATAGATCAGACACGTGTCCAGTCAGTGTTCCATCAGAATAGAACGCGTTCTAGAGTTGGTCCATGCGCAACGGCATCGTTCTCTTCACCTCCGACCGCGGCATCACGCCGGCCCGTCTCGCCCAGGCCGCCGAGGAGCGTGGCTTCGACACCATCTACGTCCCCGAGCACACCCATATCCCGGTACGCCGGGACGCGCTGCACCCCACCGGCGGAGAGGACCTCCCCGACGACCGGTACCTGCGCACCCTCGACCCCTGGGTCTCGCTGGCCACCTGCGCCGCGGTCACCGAGCGGATCGGGCTCTCCACGGCGGTCGCGCTGCCGGTGGAGTCCGACCCGATCACCCTGGCCAAGACGCTGGCCACCCTCGACCACCTCTCCGGGGGCCGGGTCACCATCGGCGCCGGCTTCGGCTGGAACACCGACGAGCTGACCGACCACCACGTCCCGGCCGAGAAGCGCCGCACCGTGCTCAAGGAGTACCTCGAGGCGATGCGCGCGCTGTGGACCCAGGAGGAGGCGTCGTACGACGGGCAGTTCGTCTCCTTCGGCCCGAGCTGGGCCTACCCCAAGCCGCCGCAGGGCCGGATCCCGGTCATCGTCGGCGCGGGCGGCGGGCCCAAGACGATGAAGTGGATCGCCGCCAACGCCGACGGCTGGATGACCACCCCGATCGAGACCGGCATCGCCGACAAGGCCGCGCTGCTGCGCAAGGAGTGGGCCGACGCCGGCCGCGAGGGCGAGCCCGACGTGCGCATCCTGGTGGCCAAGAGGCCGACCGAGGAGGACTTCGCCGACTGGGCGGCCGCCGGCGCCTCCGAGCTGATCTGGGGCGTGCCCGACTCAGACGAGGACAAGGTGCTCGGCTATCTCGACAAGATGGCCGGCCGGCTCCGGCTGAGCGCATGATCCGCGTCTTCCAGGTGGCGACCGGCAACGTCGGCGCCGAGATGATCAAGCGGCTGCGGCACCAGCCCGACCTGGAGCTGGTCGGCGTGCACTGCTACTCCCCCGACAAGGTCGGCCAGGACGTCGGCACGCTCGCGGGCATCGAGCCGCTGGGCATCCGCGCCACCGGCACCGTCGAGGAGATCCTCGCCGCGCGGCCCGACGTGGTGACCTTCCACGGCGTCTGGCCCGACATCGAGCTCTACGAGCGCGTGCTCGAGGCCGGCATCGACATCGTCACCACCGCCGACTGGATCACCGGGCACCACCGCGACGCCAACAAGGCCGGCGCCGACGGGCGCACCGAGAGCGAGCGCCTGGCCGCGGCGACCGCCAAGGGCGGCTCGACGTTCTACGGCACCGGCATGAACCCCGGCCTCGCCCAGATCCTCACGATCGTCCACTCCGCCGACGTCACCGAGATCGAGAAGGTCACCTGCACCGAGTCCGTCGACGTCTCCTGCCACCACTCCGTCGACACCTGGCGCAACTGCGGCTTCGGCGAGCCGGTCACCGACCCCGAGGTGCCGCGCAAGCTGGAGCTGGGCACGCGCGTCTTCGAGGACGGCGTGCGGCTGATGGCCGACTGCTTCGGCCTGGAGCTCGACGAGGTGGCCTTCGAGTACGAGCTCGGCGCGTGCACCAAGGACGTCGACCTGGGCTGGTTCCAGCTGCCCGAGGGCTCGCTGGGCGGCGCCTGCTTCTCGTACGTCGGCAAGGTGGCCGGCGTGCCCCGCGTGGAGCTGCGGCTGGAGTGGCAGATGACCCCGCACACCGACCCGCGCTGGGACATCAAGGGCTGCTACATCACCCACATCGAGGGTGACCCGGTGATCTACAGCAAGCACCAGATCCTGCCCAAGCCCGGCACCGACTTCAGCAGCGTCGAGGCCTTCGCGGCGATCGGCATGACCGTCACGGGCATGCCGGCGCTCAACGCGATCAAGGCCGTCGTGGCGGCGCCGCCGGGCGTCGTCACCAGCGCCGACCTGCCGCTGCGGGCCTTCGCCGGGCGGTTCGCGAGCCAGCGCCGCTAGCCGTCGAAGGAGACCCGCTCGTCCTCGGGGTAGAACTGCTGCGCCCAGCGACGCAGCGCGGTGAAGCCGGGGTACTCCCCCCGCGACAGGGCGGCGGGGTCGGCGTACCGCTGGTGGCTCCAGATGACGATGTCCGCCTCCAGTTGGGCGATGACGCCACGGGCGCCGCGGACGGCGGCCGCCGCCGACTCCTCCTCGCCCAGCGAGCGGTCCCGGCCGATCCACACCGAGAAGCGGATGTCACTGGTGCGCTCGTCGACCGGCGTCACCGCCGTCGCCGTGCGGTTGTCGAGCATGCCCCAGCTCTTGGTGACCGCCAGCCCGATGCCGCAGTTGATCGCCTCGACGCCGCTGTTGACCTCCTCGATGCTGCCCGGCTCGCCCTCGAAGGCGACGGTGAAGTCGACATAGGAGAGCGGATCGACGAACTCCTGCCGGGTGAACAGCGGGATGATCGGGACCTTGTGGACGTACTTGAAGTGCGCGAAGTCCACGCCGTTCTCCAAGACGTACTGCGGGTGCAGCTCCAGGCCGGGGTCGTACAGCGTCGAGCCCGGCCGGCAGGAGTGGTAGTCGTCGAGGCTGACGCCGTCCTCCCACGCGGAGAAGACGTCCGGTACGTCGAAGTGTGGCTCGCGGCCCTCGGCGTCGTGCCACATGTAGATCGCCTCGTTGCGCTCGACCGTGGGGAACGCCTGGATCTTCTTGCCGATGTTGGGCCGGTCCTCGTACGGGATGCAGACGTTGCGGCCGGCGGCGTTCCACTGCCAGCCGTGGAAGGGGCACTGGATGGCGTCCTCGACCACCGTGCCGCCGTAGCCCAGGTGCGCGCCGAGGTGCTCGCAGTAGGCGTCCATGACGCTGACCTGCCCGGACTGCCCGCGCCAGGCCACCAGGTCCCGGCCGAAGTAGCGCATCCGGTGGACCGCGCCGACGGGGACCTCGTCGGACCATGCCACCTGGAACCAGCCGGTCGGCCTCATGCTCAGCGTCGGCTTCGCCATGGTGCTCCTTCGATCGTCCGGGGCCTCGATCCTCCGGGGGCTTCGCGCTGCTGGGGCGACCCTACTGACGCGACCGGCTCCTGGGCAGTCCCCATCCGCGGTCCGATTCCGGCGCAAACACCCATGAATCCCTTGGCCGAGGCGGGGTACACGATCCAGCAGGTGGCGATCCGTAGCGCTGCGGTGAGCCGGCCAGGACCCGTCCGTCGTACCCGGTGCGGACGGGTCCGCCTATGCGTGCCGGACGTGCCAAGATGGACTCCTCGGTCATGCAGCTGGCCAAGGCCAGCACGGACACGCGTCCTCATTCCAGGAGTCACCCACCTTGCCAATCCATCACGATGCCGAGGAGTTCGCCCAGCTGGCTCTTCGTCTGCACGACGAGCCGGGGGTCGAGGAGACCGTCGAGCTCGTCCTGGAGTACGCCCTCAAGGCGGTCGGCTGCGACTACGCCGGCGTCATCTTCGTGCACTCCAAGTCCCGCGTCGAGACCATCGCCGCGACGCACCCGCTCATCGAGCGGCTCGACGAGATCCAGATGGAGACCGGGGAGGGACCCGACCTCTCCGCGCTCGGCGACCGGCTGAGCATCATCGTCGACGACACCGCGACCGACCAGCGGTGGCCGGGGTGGGCGGACATGGTGGCGAAGGCCGGGGTGCGCAGCCTGCTCAACGTCCGGCTCTACACCACCGCCTCGACGATCGGCACGCTCAACCTCTATGCCAAGGAGCCGCACCAGTTCACTCCCGACGACCAGGCCGTCGCCCACGTGCTCGCGCGGCACGCCGCCGTCGCCATCGGCACGGCGCGCAAGGAGCAGAACCTCTGGCAGGCCGTCGACGCCCGCAAGCGGATCGGCCAGGCGCAGGGCATCTTGATGGAGCGCTACGACCTCACTCCGGACAAGGCGTTCGCGGTGCTGCTGCGGTACTCCCAGGACCGCAACATCAAGCTCCGCCTGGTGGCCGACCAGCTCGTGGAGAACGGCTCCCTGCCCGAGTGATCTCCGCGTGACCCGGACCGCACGTATGCGGCGCCGAGGTTCGGGTACGGCATCCGACGTACCCGACAACGAGGAGGAAGCTCATGGGCTTCGATGACCGTGCGGAGAACCGCAAGGAGGACCTGGTCGGCCGTGGCAAGGAGGCGGCCGGCGCCGTCACCGGCGACGACTCGCTGAAGGCCGAAGGCGAGGCGGACCAGCGCAAGGCCGGCCTGAAGGACAAGATCGAGGACGTCAAGGAGAAGGTCGAGAAGAAGGTCGACGACATTCTCTGAGGGGAGCGGCACACGGCCGCCCGGTGTCCGCCGAGGCACCGGGCGGCCGTGCTCTCCCTGGGTCCCTCTCAGGCCGCGCCGAGCATGCGCCGGTCGGGCAGCTCGCCGATCTGGCGCCGGAGCGCCGCGAGGATCCGCGACTGGATCCGCGAGACCTGCATCTGGCTGACGCTGATCAGCTCGCCGACCTCGCTCTGAGTCAGGCCGCGGACGAAGCGGAGCTCGATCACCTTGCGGTCGCGCGGCTCCAGGCCGGCCATCAGCGGCTCCAGCATCAGCCGGGCCTCGCTGCGGTCGAACTCGGGATCCTCGCCGCCGACCAGGTGCGAGAGCGTCCGCTCGGCGTCACCGGCATCGTGGTGCACCGCCGCGTCCAGCGAGGCGGGCGCGTAGCAGTCGCTCGCCGTCGAGGCCTCGCGCAGAGTGCCCTCCTCGATGCCGGTCTCCTCGCAGAGCTCGGCGATCGTGGGCTCGCGCCCCAGCTGCTGGGCCAGCGTCGGCCCGGCCCGCCCGATCGCCTGATGGGCCTCCTGGACCCGTCGCGGCGGGCGGATCGTCCAGCCGGTGTCGCGGAAGTGCTTCCTCAGGGCGCCGACGATGCTGGGCACCGCGTACACCAGGAAGTCCTTGCCGTACTCCGGCCGGAACTGCGGCACGACCCGTACCAGCGCCAGGCGCGCCACCTGGCACAGGTCGTCGGGATCGAGGCCCCGCCCGGCGTAGCGGGACGCCAGGGCGTCCGCCACCTCCAGGTTGAGGACCACGATCTCCTCGTGAAGACGAGCCAGCTCGGCCTCGTCCTCACAGGTCGACGCACACTCGAAGAGCTCGCGGGTGCGGGTGGCCCGATCGGGGCCGGGATCGCCCTTCTCGGGCGGGATTGCGGTTGCTGCGGGGTTGGTCATGGAACTGTCCTTGACTGCCCTGGCGCGCCATGGCCGTTGATTGGACCCGCGCCAGCTACGCAATTCCTGTCCTACCCGCGGCGCTGCCGGAGCGAAACATCCGCTCCCACCATGCGGACAGGCGTCTCACGCCACCTCGCGGCCCACGCGCTGGCGGAGCGCGGAGCCGCCCTCGGCCCAGCTCCGCAGCGTCCGCTCCCCCGAGTCCTGCTCCAGCGCGACGCAGACGGCCGCGCCCAGCAGCACGTCCTCATGCAGCTCCGGCTCCCGCTCGACCAGGCGTCCGCAGATGGAGCGGGCGGCCAGCTGCTCGTGCACGGCATCCGCCTCCACATGCTCCTCGTAGTACGCCGCGGCCGCCTCCAGCCCGATCCGCTCGGCGCCCTGGGCATAGCGCCGGCAGGGCAGCGAGCTGGTCATCTCGAAGGCCGCGAGATGACCCAGCGCCGCGCCGCGCAGCCGGCGATGCAGCCCGAAGAGCGACATCGCGTTGCTGACCGCCAGGACGTGGGCCGGAGCCTCGTCGACGTACGCGCCGTACGCCGGGTCGAGGCCCGCGCCGGCCAGGGCCGCGGCGAACAGCTCCTGGTGCACCCGCTCCCCCAGGCCGTCGCCGAACTCGTCGTACTGCAGCTCGGCCAGCGCAGCCTTCGGAGCGCCCGCGATCCGGGGCACGACCCAGGCGTGCGGGTCGGACTCCTTGAGGTGGTAGACGCTGCGCAGCGAGAGGAACTCCGCCCACTGCTGCGGCGTCGCCTCGCGGTGGAGGTACGCCGGGAGGCCCGCCCCGTCGCGGCCGGCGAGCCACTCCAGCTGCTCGACCACGCCCCGGCCCGACTCGCGCGCCTGGTCCACCAGCTCCCGCACCCGGCGGCGGAGCGTCTCCTCGAAGCGCTCCTCGAGCGACTGCCGGACCGCGAGCAGGGCGGGCTCCCACTCCAGCGCCGCGTCGACCTCCTCGAAGCCCCGGTAGTGCTGCTCGTAGAGCATCCAGAGGGAGACCTGCAGGTCCTCCTCGTCCACGGCGCCGACGCGGATCGGCACCGGCGCCTCGTCGCGCAGTGCGGCGGTCAACGCGTGGCTCAGCGGGCCGCGGGGCAAGGGTAGGCGCATGGTGTCTCCTGTCGTCGGTGCCCGGCATTACCCCGGCGGGGCACTCGGCATGCCGATCGGCTGAGCGGGTATCTGCCGGGCATGACGCCGCGCTACCAGATCCACTCCGACGACCTCATCGACGTCGAGCCGGTGCCGGGCGGTCCGCTGCTCGTCCGGCGTGCCACGGCCGTGACCGACGAGGAGGGCGCCGTGCACCGCGTCGAGCGGCCCGTCGTGGGTCTGTGCGTGTGCGGCTACAGCCAGCGGGCCCCGTGGTGCGACGGCACGCACAAGATGGCCGCCGCGCCCAGCGCGTGAGCGTGGCCGAGGAGGAGATCACGTGAACACGGAGAAGACGTCCTCGAGGTCGGCACGGCTGCTCTACCGCCCGGTCGGGCTCGCCGGCAGCATCGTCGGCGGCCTGGTCGCCGGGCAGATCTTCAAGCAGGTCTGGCGACGGGCGTCCCCGCAGGGCGTGGACGACGCGCCCGGGGCGCTGCAGTCGGAGTACGGCGCGGGACAGGTCGTCCTGGCCGCGGCGCTGCAGGGGGCGGTCTTCGCTGCGATCAAGGCGGCTGTGGACCGCGGCGGCGCCCGGCTCTTCCAGCGATGGACCGGCGAGTGGCCGGGCGACTGACCGGGCCCCACGCCTGAGAGGGCCGGTCAGTCCGCGAGCAGGGCCGCCACCGCGCGGTCCAGGGCGTCCGGGCCACCCGGCACGGGATCGAGCACGGTCCCGGCCTCGTAGAGATCGAGCACCCTCGGATCGACGTACGACGCACGGGCAACGGTCGGCGTGTTCCCCAGCAGCTCGGCGGCCACGACCACCGCCTCGCGGACCCGCCGCTTCCGGGCCGTCGCGCTCTTCGCGACCGGACCCGTGGCCAGCTCGACCGCCACGGTCACGGTCGCGTGCCAGGTCCGGAAGTCCTTGGCGGTGACGTCCAGGCCGGTCAGCTCGCGGATGTGCTCGTTGACCTCCTCCGGCGTCACCGGCCGCCACCTCCCGCCGACCTTGGACGACAGCAGCCGGTCGTCCGCCGAGCGCCGGCGCCGTGCGCGGAGCACCAGCGGCACGATGTCGGCGTCCTCGACGAGGACCTCGTGCTCGACCCCGGACTTGCCCTCGAACTCGAAGACGACGCCCTCGCCCTGCCGCCGCACGTGCCGCCGCTCCAGGGTGGTCAGCCCGTGACTGCCGTTCTCCTCGGCCGCCGAGTCCGAACCGGGACGGAAGCAGCCCAGGTCGATCAGCCGTACCGCCGCGGCGAGGACCCGGCGGCGCTCCACCTCCTCGTCCCCCGGCTCAGCGCGGAGCTGGCGACGCAGCTTGCGGCGTACGCCGGGCAGGGTGGCCGCCATGGCCGTGACCCGGTCGAACTTCACCAGGTCCCGCTGCTCGCGCCACTGCGGGTGGTAGAGGTACTGCCGGCGTCCCGCGGCGTCGGTGCCCACGGCCTGCAGATGGCCGCGCGGATGCGGGCAGATCCAGACCTCGGTCCAGGCCGGCGGGATCACCAGCTCCCGGACCCGCTCGACGTCCTCCGGCGCCAGCGGAGCGCCCTCCTGGTCGACGTACCGGAAGCCGCGTCCCTGCCTGATCCGCCGCCATCCCGGCTGCTGGCAGGAGACCGTCCGCAGCCTCATGCCCATCCCCTCCCGCTCGGTCCCGCGGAGGCGAGATACCCGCGCGGGGCGCCGCCCAATCGGCGGGTCAGTCCTCCGGCTCCTGCTCCTCGTCCGGGTCGGGCTCCTCGAAGGCCTCGGCGGCGAGGCGCTCCTGGGCGGCGAGGTAGGCGGTGATCTGGGAGTGCACCTGCTCCTGCGCGGTCTCCTCGGCGAGGTCGAGCTCCTCGCTCGCGGGGACCATGTCGTAGAGCCCGTGCAGGGACTCGGTCGACCCGGACACGGCCTCGTGCCGGCGCGGCTTCTCCGCCATGCCCGGCAACCTACTCACCCGGAGGCCACCGGCAACAGGCCCGCGAGGGTGGTTTTCGCGTCCATGTGCGCGCCGGGTGCGCCGGCCGCGGGGACGCCTCGTAGCCTGAACCGGTGCAGCACGGCCAGTACCCCGACCCCCGCCACGTGGTCGCCCATCTCAGCGACCCGCACCTGCTGGCCGGCGGGCGGCTGCAGTACGGCGCGATCGAGACCGACGCGCCGCTCCAGCTGGCGCTGACCCGCCTGGAGCGGCTCGATCCCCCTCCCCGGGCGCTGGTCTTCACCGGCGACCTCGCCGACAAGGGCGAGCCGGAGGCGTACGCCCGGCTGCGCGAGCTGGTCGAGCCGGTGGCCGAGCGGATCGGCGCGCGGATCGTCTGGGTCATGGGCAACCACGACGAGCGGCCGGCGTACTCCGCGGGGCTCTTCGGCGAGGAGTCCGACGCCGTGCAGGACCGCGTCTACGACATCGACGGCCTGCGCATCGTCGCCCTGGACACCAGCGTCCCGGGCTGGCACCACGGCGAGCTGCGCGAGGAGCAGCTGACCTGGCTGGCCGGCGTGCTGGCCGAGCCGGCGCCGCACGGCACCATCCTGGCGATGCACCACCCGCCGATCCCGGTGCCCATGCTGCGGCTCGCGGAGATCATCGAGCTGCTCGACCAGCAGCGGCTCGCCGACGTCGTCGAGGGCACCGACGTGCGGGCGATCATCGGCGGGCACTTCCACTTCACGTCGTACTCGACCTTCGCCGGCGTGCCGGTCTCGGTCGCCTCGGCCAGCTGCTACACCAGCGAGCTCGCGCCCGACCAGCGACTGCTCTCGGCGGTCGACGCCCACCAGGCCTTCACCATGCTGCACCTCTACGAGGACCGGGTCGTGCACACCGTGGTCCCGATCCACGACGGCGTGGAGGTGTCCGGCTACGGGATGGAGATGGCCGAGCCGTTCGCGGCGCTGAGCCGGCAGGAGCGATTCGAGATCGTGTCCTGGAAGCTCTCCCAGCTCAACATCGATGAGTGACCCCGGGAGACGACATGGCACCCACACCCCAGAGCCCTCTCGGCCTCGTCGGGACCGACCTGCTCATCGGCGAGGACGACCGCGCGGTGCGCGACACCGTACGCCGGTTCGTCGAGGACCGGGTCCGCCCGGAGGTCGCGACCTGGTACGAGGAGGGCAGCACCCCCGTCCGCGAGCTCACCCGGGAGCTCGGCTCGCTCGGCCTGCTGGGCATGCACCTCACCGGCTACGGCTGTGGCGGCTCCACCGCGACGGCGTACGGCCTCACCTGCCTGGAGCTGGAGGCCGGCGACTCCGGGCTCCGCTCGCTGGTCTCGGTCCAGGGCTCCCTGGCGATGTTCGCCCTCTGGAAGCACGGCAGCGAGGAGCAGCGCCAGGAGTGGCTGCCGCGGATGGCGGCCGGCGAGGCGATCGGCTGCTTCGGCCTCACCGAGCCCGACTTCGGCTCCAACCCGGGCGGCATGCGCACCCGCGCGCGGCGCGACGGCGCGGACTGGGTGCTCACCGGCACCAAGATGTGGATCACCAACGGGTCCGTGGCCGACGTCGCCGTGGTCTGGGCGCAGACCGACGAGGGCATCCGCGGCTTCGTGGTGCCGACCGACGCACCCGGCTTCTCGGCGCCCGAGATCAAGCGGAAGCTCTCCCTGCGCGCGTCGGTGACCAGCGAGCTGGTCCTGGACGACGTGCGCCTGCCCGCCTCGGCGATGCTGCCCGACGCCCGCGGCCTGTCCGGGCCGCTCTCGTGCCTCACCGAGGCGCGGTTCGGCATCGTCTTCGGCGCGCTCGGCGCTGCGCGGGACTGCCTGGAGACGACGATCGCGTACGCCGGGGAGCGGGAGATCTTCGGCCGCTCCCTCTCGGCCTTCCAGCTCACCCAGGCCAAGCTGGCCGACATGACCCTCGAGCTCGGCAAGGGCATGCTGCTGGCCCTGCACCTGGCCCGGCTCAAGGAGTCCGGCGACCTGCAGGCGGCGCAGATCAGCCTCGGCAAGCTCAACAGCACCCGCGAGGCGATCGCGATCGCGCGGGAGTGCCGGACCATCCTGGGCGCGGCGGGCATCACGCTGGACCACTCGGTGATGCGGCACGCGAACAACCTGGAGTCGGTGCTCACCTACGAGGGCACCAGCGAGGTCCACCAGCTCGTCATCGGCCAGGCGCTCACCGGCGAGTCCGCCTACCGCTGAGCACTCCCGGTTGACTAGAACGTGTTCTAAGATCCGGGCATGACTGCTGCTTTCGACGTCGTCGTGGTGGGCTCCGGCGGCGGCGCGCTGACCGCCGCCCATCTGGCCCAGAAGGCCGGCCTGCGCACCGTCGTGCTGGAGAAGACCGACCGCGTCGGCGGCACCTCGGCGTACTCCGGCGGCGCCTGCTGGCTGCCCGGCTCCCCCGTGCAGCAGCGGGCCGGGATCGCCGACTCCACCGAGTCCGCGCGCACCTACCTCGCGGCCGTGCTGCGCGACCCCGACCCGGTCAAGGTCGAGACGTTCCTGGCGGAGGCGCCGCGCCTGGTCGCCACGCTGGAGGAGGATCCGGCGCTGGAGTTCGAGTGGCTGCCCTTCCCGGAGTACTTCGACGCGCCCGGCCGGGTCAGCTGGGGCCGCTCGATCCAGCCGGTGAACATCACCCGCGAGGAGCTGCCCGCCGAGGTCGCCGCCCTGGTCCGGCCACCGGTCGAGCGCGACCGCGCCGGCGAGGAGGGCCGGCGGACGCTCAGCGGCGGGCAGTCCCTCATCGCCCGGCTGCTCTGGGCGTTCACCCGGGACGGCGGCACGGTGCTCACCGGCCACTGCGTCGACGAGCTGCTCACCGAGGACGGCCGGGTGACCGGGGTGGCGGCGACCACGCAGAGCGGGCGCGCCGAGATCACCGCGGACCGCGGGGTGCTGATCGCGGCCGGTGGCTTCGAGCACAACCCCGAGCTCCGCAAGGAGCACGCCGTGCCCGGCGACTCGGACTGGTCCATGGCGCCGGCCGGCACCAACACCGGCGAGCCCATCCTGGCCGCCGTCGAGGCCGGAGCCGCCACCGACCTGCTCGGCGAGGGCTGGTTCTGCCCGGGCCTGCAGCACCCCGACGGCAGCGGCTCCTTCACCCTCGGCTTCCGCGGCGGCGTCATGGTGGACAGGCACGGCCGGCGCTACGCCAACGAGTGCCTGCCCTACGACCGCTTCGGCCGCGAGATGGCCGCCTCCGCCGACCGGATCCCGTCGTGGTTCGTCTTCGACTCCCGTGAGGGCGGGCGCCTGCCGGCGATCGCGATGCCCGAGGGCGATCCCGCCGACCACCTCGCCGCCGGCACCTGGGTCCGGGCCGAGACGCTGGCCGAGCTGGCCGAGAGGCTGGACCTCCCGGACCTGGAGGAGACGGTGACCCGCTTCAACGGCTACGCCGCGAGCGGCGTCGACGAGGAGTTCGGTCGCGGGGCGGACGAGTACGACACCTTCTTCGCCGGCGGCGAGGGACCCAACAAGGCGCTCACCCCCGTCGACCAGGGTTCGTTCTACGCCGCCCGGTTCGTCCTCTCCGACCTGGGCACCAAGGGCGGCCTGGTCACCGACGCCGCCGGCCGGGTGCTGTCCACGGCCGGCGGGCCGATCCCCGGGCTGTACGCCTCCAGCAACTCCGCGGCCTCGATGGCCGGCCCGGTCTACCCGGGCCCGGGTGTCCCGCTGGGCACCGCGATGGTCTTCGCCTCGCTGGCGGTGCGGGACATGCTCGCCTGATCAGGTGGCGGGCGCCAGCGCCTTCTCCATCTTCTTCTTCACGAAGCCGATGGCGGCACGCGGGGCGACCCGGATCATCAGGCTCATCATCCGGGAGTCCTTGCCGACGTAGACGTGCAGCCGATCGCGCTCGATGCCCTCGATCATGATCCGGGCCGCGTCGGGGGCCGAGGTCATCGGCACGTCGGCGTCCTCGCTGGCGGCCACGGGTCCCTCGACGCCGGAGTTGGCGGTGATCGCGGTGTCCACGGCCCCGGGCATGATCGCGGTGACCCGCACCGGGGTGTCCATCAGCTCGGCGTAGAGCCCCTCGGTGAAGAGCTTCACGGCGGCCTTGCTGGCGCCGTACACGGTCTGTCCGGGGAACGGGAAGAACCCGCCCATGCTGGAGACGTTGGCGAGGTGCGCCTCGGGACGCTCCAGCAGCATCGGCAGGAACGCCTTCACTATGTGGATCGTGCCCATCAGGTTGACGTCCAGCACCCGCTGGATGGCCTCGTAGTCCAGGTCGGCGACCGGGACGAAGGGCTGGATGATCCCCGCGTTGTTGACCACGCCGTCGACGGCTCCGTGGGCGGCCACGACCGCCGCGGGCAGCGCCTCGACCGCGGCCCGGTCGGTGATGTCGACGACGTGGGTGGAGACGCGCTCGCCCGCGCCGATCATCGCGGCCGTCTCGGCCAGGGCCGCTGTGCTGCGGTCCACCGCGGCCACCCGCGCCCCCCGCTCGACCAGCTGCCGGGTCAGCTCGCGGCCCATGCCGCTCCCGGCTCCGGTGACCACCCAGACCTTGTCGCGTACTCGCATGACGACCTCCTCGTCGCTGTCTCCAGCCTAGGCACGCGGAGCCCTCAGAGGAGCAGGACCAAGGTCACCAAGGGGATGGACCAGCTGACGAAGCTGCCGACCAGGAAGTACTCGGTGATCTCGTCGATGCCCGGCTCGTCGGCCGAGTCGCGCCGCGACTGCAGCTCGGGGAAGCGCAGCAGTCCCTTGGCCGCGACCACCACGCTCGCCGCGGTGACGTGCCCGGCCAGGGCGAGCCCGAGGATGAAGACACGCTCCATCGGCCCGAGCAGCCGGCCGCCCTTGAGCGCCCGGGTCGCGTCGTGGGCGGCCCCGCGCGCGGGGTTGGTGGTGCCAGTCGCCCGCAGCACCAGCCGGACCACGACGTTGCCGGTGGAGAGCTGGACCAGCAGCGCGCCCAGGAGCAGCAGGGCACGGTCGGCGGAGAGATCGCGCAGCGCCGGGACAGGGGTGTGCTCCAGCCAGTCGGCCACCGCTCCCCCGGCCTCTCCGGCCGCCGGGGAGAGCGCGACGGCCAGCCCCAGCGACCCGCCGAGCACGACCAGCGGGACCCAGGCCGGGCCGCGACCGAAGCCCCGCGTGACCGTCTGCCCCCACAGCAGCGCGATCGCGGCGATGGCGGCCAGGGCGAGCAGGTCCCGCCAGCCGGTCAGCCCGGCCGCGAGTCCGGTCACCACGGCGACACCGGCGCCGGCGACCTGCGGCAGAAGCCGGACGGGACGCACGGAGTGGACCAGATCGGTGATCCCGATCCCGATCAGCAGCACCGCGATCCAGCTCATCGCACTCCTCCCATCAGCTCGTCGGCGGCCACCAGGGCCGCCAGTCCGTCGGCACGCACCCGCTGGGACACCGCCGACGGGCTGATGCCCAGCTCCTCGGCCACCTCCCGCTGAGTGCGCCCTGCCAGCAGACCACGCAGCACCGACACAGACCGGTCGGAGAGCGCGCCGACCATCTCGTCGCGCAGCGTCAGGCCCGCCTCGATCGCGTGCTGCTCGCCGCTCCGGGCAGCGGCGAGCTCGCCGGCGATCCGGAGCGCCGTACGCCGCCCGCGCTCCCCCGACCTCGGCTCGGCGGACTCCACCGCGGTGATCGCCTCGCGCGCCGCCCACCAGCCGGGGCCGTCCTCGACCCGGGGCTCGTCCTGGAGCACGCTCACCTCGCCCCAGCCCACCCCGTGGCGCAGGTCGTGCTCGGGGAGCAGCTCCACGCGCAGCCACAGGGTCGCGCGCAGCGCCTCGCCGATCGTGGCGAAGGCGCCCTGGTACTCGTCGCCGACGGTGATCCGCAGCGGGATCACCGGGGCGCGTGTCCGGTTGACCCGGTCCAGGGCGTGGCTGACCCGCTCGTGGAGCCGCTGCCGGTCCGGAGCGGCCCGCGAGCCGACGACGTCACCGATGACGGTGGCGACGGCCTGCTGCTTCACCCGAACCATAGTGAAGATCATAGCTTCTTTTTGACCTAAATGAAGCAATAGACTTCATGACTAGCCCCAGAAGAGCCGGTCCACGACGGCGAAGGAGCGGCGCGCCGCCCGCTGATAGTCGTTGACCATCGTGGTGCTCTCCCCCGGGCCGTAGCGGAGCTGACGCGCGACCGCGGCCCGCTCCCGCGGATCGGTGGGCAGCTGGTCGGTGGGCTTGCCCCGCACCAGCACCGCGGCATTGCGCAGCCGGCTGGCCAGGCGCCAGGCCTCCGCGAGCGCTTCGGCGTCGGCGGCGGCCATCAGCTCGTGCTCGACCGCCGCGGTCAGCGCGTCCAGGGTCTTGGTCGTCCGCAGGGCAGGCACCGTCCCGGCATGCCGGAGCTGGAGCACCTGGATGGTCCACTCCACGTCGGCCAGACCGCCGCGGCCGAGCTTGACGTGCGTGGTCGGGTCCGCGCCGCGAGGCAGCCGCTCCTCGTCCACGCGCGCCTTGATCCGCCGGATCTCGACCATGTCGTCCTCGGTCAGCCCGGCCTCCGGGTAGCGCAGCGGGTCGATCAGCTCGGCGAAGCGGCGCAGCAGATCGGGGTCGCCCACCACCGGCTCCGCGCGCAGTAGCGCCTGCGCCTCCCAGACCGCCGACCACTTGGCGTAGTACGCCGCGTAGGACTCCAGCGTCCGCACCAGCGGCCCCTGCTTGCCCTCGGGCCGCAGGTCGGCGTCGACCTCCAGGGCGGGATCGGTCCCCGGCAGCGCCAGCAGCCGGCGCAGCTCCAGGATGACCGCCTGCGCCATCGTGGCCGCCTGGGCGGGGTCGGCGCCGGGCAGCGGGTCGTGGACGAACATCACGTCGGCGTCGCTGCCGTAGCCCATCTCGTGGCCGCCGTACCGTCCCATCGCCACGATCGCCAGGCGGGTCGGCAGCTCCGTGCCGCGCTCCTTCTCGACCGCGCGGATCGCCACGCCCAGCGCGGCGTCCAGCGTCGCGGTGGTCAGGTCGGTGAGCGCGTAGCCCACGGCGGCGGCGTCGAAGGGCACGCAGATGTCGGCGGCGCTGATCCGCAGCAGCTCGCGGCGGCGGACCGCCCGGATGCTCCGCGCCGCGTCCTCGGCGTCGTCGCGGCGCGAGGCGTTGGCGACCATCTCGGTGCGGATCGCCTCCCGGCTCAGCGGCCGCAGGCCCTCGTCGCTGAGCAGCTTCACGCCCTCCGGCTCGCGCTCGAGCAGGTCGGTGGCGTAGCGGCTCGTGGCCAGCACCTGGGCCAGCCGCTGGGCGATCTCGCCCTCGTCGCGCAGCATCTTGAGGTACCACGACGTGCTGCCCAGCGCCTCGGAGATGCGCCGGAACCCGAAGAGCCCGGCATCCGGGTCCGGGGCGTCGGCGAACCACCCCAGCAGCGCCGGCAGCAGCGTGCGCTGGATCGCGGCGGTGCGCGAGACGCCGTCGGTGAGCGCCTCCAGGTGGCGCAGCGCGGCCACCGGGTCGGCATAGCCGAGGGCCGCCAATCGCTCGCGGGCCGCCTCGGTGGTCAGCCCGACCCCGTCGCCCGGGATCCGCGCCACGGCGGCGAGCAGCGGGCGGTAGAAGAGCTTCTCGTGCAGCCGGCGCACCTCGCGGCGGTGGTGGCGCCACTCCTCCTCCAGCGCGGTGGCCGGCTCCTTGTAGTGCCCCAGCGACCGGCCCAGCCTGCGCAGGGCCTCCTCGTCCTCCGGGACGACATGGGTGCGCCGCAGCCGGTAGAGCTGGATGCGGTGCTCCAGCGTGCGCAGGAAGCCGTACGCCGCGTGCAGCGACTGACCGTCCTCGCGGCCGACGTACCCGCCGTCGATGAGGCGGGCCAGGGCGCTCAACGTCGCCGACGGGCGGATCCGCTCGTCGGCGCGGCCGTGGACCAGCTGCATCAGCTGGACGGCGAACTCCACGTCGCGCAGGCCTCCGGCGCCCAGCTTGAGCTGCCGCCGTGCCTCCTGCGCCGGGATGCTCTCCAGCACCTGGCGGCGCATCGCCTGGACCTCCTCGACGAAGCCCTCGCGATCGGCGGCCTGCCAGACCAGCGGCGCGATCGTGGCGACGTACTCCTGGCCCAGGGCGCGGTCTCCGGCGACCGGCCGTGCCTTGAGCAGCGCCTGGAACTCCCAGGTCTTCGCCCAGCGCTCGTAGTAGCTGAGGTGGCTGGCGAGGGTGCGCACCAGCGGGCCCGCCTTGCCCTCGGGACGCAGCGCCGCGTCCACCGGCCAGATCGTGCCCTCCGCGGTGTGGTCGCCGCAGACCTGGATGAGGCAGGAAGCGAGCTGGGTGGCGACGCGCAGCGCCGCCTGCTCGTCCTCTCCGGGTGTCGGCTCGGCCACGAAGATCACGTCCACGTCGCTGACATAGTTCAGCTCGTGGCCGCCGCACTTGCCCATGCCGATGACCGCGAGCCGGCAGCGGGCCGCGTCCGGGCCGACCCTCGCCCGCGCGACGGCGAGCGCCGCCTCCAGCGTGCCCGCCGCGAGATCGGAGAGCTCCGCGGCGACGTCGTCGATGCCGAGATCGTGGGCCAGGTCGCGGCTGGCCAGCCGGAGCAGCAGCCGGCGGTACTCCACCCGCAGGGCGTCGGGCGCGTCGGTGACCGTCGCGACCGGCATCTCCTCCTGGGGGTCGGCGCCGACGGCGTCCAGGAGCGAGGCACGCAGCGCCTGGGCGGTGGGCCGGGTCGAGCCGAGCGTCGGGTCGGTCAGCTCGCGCCACTGCTCGGGGTGGCAGACCAGGTGGTCGCCCAGCGCCTCGCTCATCCCGAGCACGCGCAGCAGCCGCATGGCCGTGCCCTCGTCGTCGCGCACCGCCTCGATCAGCGCCGGGCCGTCGGCCGCCGCGTCCCGCAGCCGGAGCAGGGCGTCCAGCGCAAGGTCCGGGTCGGCGCTCTTGCCCAGCAGGGCGAGCATCGGCTCGGCGTCGTCGCCGAGCAGGGCCAGCTGCTCCGCGGCGCGCTCGCTGTCGGCGAAGCCCAGCCTGATCAGGCCGCTGCGCGCCGTCTTGTACGCCGGCCGGCTCATCGTGGACTCGGAACGACCTAGAGAACCGGCAGCATCCGGTCGCGCTCGAAGGCGGATACCTCGCCGCGGTACTCCTCCCACTCCTGCCGCTTGTTGCGCAGGAAGAAGTCGTAGACGTGCTCGCCCAGGGTCTCGGCCAGCAGCTCGGAGCGCTCGGCGATCGCGATCGCGTCGTGCAGGCTCTTGGGCAGCTGCTCCAGGCCGAGCGCCTTGCGCTCGCGCTCGTTGAGCGCCCAGACGTCGTCCTCGGTCTCCCGCGGCAGCTCGTAGCCCTCCTTGAGCCCCTTGAGCCCGGCCGCGAGCACCACGGCATAGGCCAGGTAGGGGTTGCAGGCGGAGTCCAGCGTGCGCAGCTCGATCCGGGTGGACTGACCCTTGTTGGGCTTGTACATCGGCACCCGGACCATCGCCGAGCGGTTGTTGTGGCCCCAGCAGATGTAGGAGGGCGCCTCGTCGCCGCCGATCAGCCGCTTGTAGGAGTTGACCCACTGGTTGGTGACGCAGGTGATCTCGGCGGCGTGGTGGAGCATGCCGGCGATGAAGTGCCGCGCGGTCTTGGAGAGCTGGTACTCCGCGCCGGCCTCGAAGAAGGCGTTGCGGTCGCCCTCGAAGAGCGAGAGGTGGGTGTGCATGCCCGAGCCCGGGTGCGTGGTGAACGGCTTGGGCATGAAGGTCGCCCAGATGCCCTGGCTCAGCGCCACCTCCCGCACCACGGTGCGGAAGGTCATGATGTTGTCGGCCGTGGAGAGCGCGTCGGCGTAGCGCAGGTCGATCTCCTGCTGGCCCGGGCCGCCCTCGTGGTGGCTGAACTCCACCGAGATGCCCATCGACTCCAGCATCGTGATCGCCTCGCGCCGGAAGTCCGAGCCCTTGGACTGCGCGGTGTGGTCGAAGTAGCCGCTGCGGTCCACCGGCTCGGGGATCTGCCCGGGCTCGGGCTGTCCCTTGAAGAGGTAGAACTCGATCTCGGGATGGGTGTAGAAGGTGAAGCCCTGCTCGGCGGCCGCGCTCAGCGTCCGCTTGAGCACGTAGCGCGGGTCGGCGTACGACGCGGAGCCGTCGGGCATCGTGATGTCGCAGAACATCCGCGCCGTCGAGGGCCCGTCACCGCGCCACGGCAGGATCTGGAACGTCGCCGGATCGGGGCGGGCCAGCATGTCGGCCTCGGTCACCCGCGCGAAGCCCTCGATCGCCGAGCCGTCGAAGCCGATGCCCTCGCTGAAGGCGCCCTCCAGCTCGGCCGGGGCGATCGCGACCGACTTCAGGTAGCCGAGCACGTCGGTGAACCACAGCCGCACGAAGCGGACGTCTCGCTCCTCCAGCGCACGCAGCACGAAGTCCTCTTGCTTGCCCATGGGAGAACTATGGCGCATCCGTGTTGCCGTCATGTGTCCGACGCGAGCGCTGACGGTAGCCGCTCGGGGTGAAGCCGAGGACCGAGCGGAAGTCGTTGGCCAGGTGTGCCTGGTCGGCGTACCCCAGGTCGGCGGCCATCGAGGCGATGCTGATCTCCGGGTCGGTCTCCGTCCGGGTCCGCAGCAGCTCGGCCGCCTCCTGCAGCCGGCGCCGGCGGATCATCGCGGCGGGCGGGAGGCCGACGTACCGTCCGGCGATCCGCTGGAGCGTGCGCACCGAGACGCCGAGCCGCTCGGCCGCCTCGCTCACGGTGCGGATCTCCGGGTCGCCGTCGAGCAGGTCGGCCATGCGGTTGGCGAGCAGCGCCTCCTCCCCGGGCTCGGGCACGTGCCCGGCGAGCCAGTCGGCGAACGCCGCCACGGCCGCGGTCCGGCGTACGTCGCCGTCGGCGCCGGTCATCGCGGCGCTCACGGCCGCTCTCAGGCCGGGCAGATCGACCGGCTGGTAGCCGTCACGCAGGGCGGCCGGGTCCTCGGTGAACGCCGGGACCGCGGCCGGCCGCAGCAGCGCGCCGACCGCCCAACCACGGCCGGTGAGGTCCCGGTGCGAGCGGCGGGTCGTCGGTCCGGTGAAGCCGGTCAGGCCGGTCTCCACGACCAGGTTGCAGGCCGGGAAGGCGATCACCTCCTGACGCGAGACGCGACCGGGCGCGATGTCCCACTCCGGGATCCAGAACCAGCGCACGAGCTCGGCCACCGGCTCGGGCGGCGGCAGCCGGTGGAACGACGGGAGCCGCGCCGGGTAGAGGATGCCTCGGTCGTGGTGCGCCACGGGACCAGCCTTCCACGGCTCTGTCGCGTATCTCCAAGCCCGGCCGCGGCGCGCGCTCGTAGCGTCGGTCCCATGACCGAGACCACCGCCGCCGCTCACGGCGAGCACACCGACCACGGAATCCCCCACGGCGTCAGCAGCCTGACGCCCTTCATCGCCGTCCCCGACGCCCGGGGCGCGATCGACTTCTACCGGGACGTGTTCGGCGCCCGGGTCGTCGACGTCACCGAGATGGGCGGGGTCGTCGCCCACGCCGTGCTGGACTTCGGCCACGGCTGCCTCCAGCTGGGCGAGCCGAGCCCGGAGTACCACATGGTGCCGCCTCCCGCCGGCGAGGACGACTGCTACTCGATGGGGCTCTACTGCTCCGACGCGGACGGCGTCGTGGCGCGGGCCGAGGAGGCCGGCGCGACCATCCGCGAGCCGCTCATGAACTTCGTCTCCGGCGACCGCTTCGCCAGCATTCGCGACCCGTTCGGGATCCGCTGGTCGGTGATGACCCGGGTCGAGGACATCTCCGAGGAGGAGTCGGCCCGCCGGGTCGCGGAGTGGGCCGCCCAGCAGGGCTGAGGATCAGTCCTCGCCGAGGGTGTTGCGCTCCATCTCCGCGACGGTCGGCTGGCCGCGGTTGCAGAAGACCTCCAGGTCGACGGAGTTGCGGCCGTCGCTGAAGACCGCGTCCACGTCGTCGTCGGGGCCCTTCTCGTAGCTGACCACCCGCCAGCCCTCCGCGCTCGCCGGACGCGCCTTCACGCCGTACGCCCAGGTGTCGCGGCACTCGACGACGAAGGCGCCGAACTCGCCGGTGATCTCCTTGCGCACGGCCGCGGCGGTCGTCGCCGGAGCGGCCGGCTGGGCGTCGGTCTCGGAGACCACGTCCTCGCCGATGGGTCCCCGGTCGCGGATGCTCGCGCCCACGGTCGCCACCGCCACGACGCCGACGCCGACCGCGAGGACGGTGGCCAGCACCCAGGCGAGGACGAACCCGATGCGCTTGCTCATGCCCCGATCATGGGCCCTCCTCACTGAGCGCGCCGCTAGCGACCGGTTAACGGCAGGCTAAGGACCACGCCGTACGACGGGCGGGCGGATACCGTCATCCCGTGATCGTCGCTGCGCTCCTCAACGGGTTCTCGGCCACTCGGCCACGAGCAAGCTCGGGCGCTCGCTAGCCTCGACCCGTGGCCGAGGTGCTGATCATCGAGGACGACGACCGGATCCGGCCGTTGCTGGTCCGGTCATTGCGCGATCTCGGGTACGCCGTCTCCTCGGCGCCCACCGGCATGGCCGGCCTTCAGCTCGCCGTCGACTCCCGGCCCGACCTGGTCATCCTCGACCTGGGCCTGCCCGACGTCGACGGCACCCAGGTGCTCTCCATGCTGCGCGCGGTGAGCGACGTGCCGGTGATCATCGCCAGCGCCCGCGACGACGACCCGTCCCTGGTCGGCGCGCTGGACGCCGGCGCCGACGACTACGTGGTCAAGCCGTACACCACGGCCCAGCTGGAGGCCCGCATCCGCGCGGTCCTGCGCCGCGTCGAGGGCGGGCGCTCCCAGCCGCGGACGATCGCCGTCGGCGGGCTGGAGATCGACCTCGCCGGCCGGCGTACCCGCCTGGACGGGGCCGAGATCGAGCTGACCCCGAAGGAGTTCGACCTGCTCGCCCACCTCGCCGAGCACGCCGGCCAGGTCGTGACCAAGAAGGACCTGCTCGTCGAGGTCTGGCACCAGCCCTGGGGCGGATCGGACAAGACCGTGGACGTCCACCTCTCCTGGCTGCGCCGCAAGCTGGGCGAGTCTGCCGCCGAGCCGCGCTACCTGACCACCGTCCGCGGCGTCGGCGTCCGGCTCGCGGTGCCCGGCGAGACGGACTGATCCCGTGCGTCGCAGCCTGATCGTCACCGCCGGGGCCGCCATCACGATGGTGCTGCTCGCCATGCTCGTGCCGATGGCCGTCCTGGTGCGCAGCTACGCCCTGGAGGACCGGCTCTCCCGGGCCGCCCTGGAGGTGCAGGCCACCGAGACGGTCGTCTCCCGGGACAAGGGCGCCGTGGCGGCGTACATCGAGAGGCTGAACCGCACGCCCGGCTCCTCCCGGACGACCGTGCTCTACCCCGACGGGACCGCCATCGGCCCCGACCCCGGCGAGGACTCCCGGGTCGACGACGCCCGCAACACCGGCCGGGCGCGGGTGGACGACGTGCCCGGCGGCTCGCAGATCCTGGTGCCGGTCTCGCGCGGCGGCAACTCCGCGCTGCCCTCCCAGACCCCGGTGGTCCGCGTGATCGTCGAGCAGCCCGGGCTCACCTCGGCGGTGGGCCGGGCCTGGCTGGCGCTCGCCGCCCTCGGGCTGGTGCTGCTGGCCGGCTCGCTGGTGGTCGTGGACCGCCTGGGCCGCTCGTTCGTGCAGCCGATCCGCCGCCTCGCCGACTACACCCAGACCCTGGGCCAGAGCGAGCGGCCCGAGCCGGTGGAGGTCTCCGGCCCGGTCGAGGTCGAGGAGCTGGCCGACGCGATCAACCGCCTGGTCGGCCGGATCGAGCTGCTGCTGAGCCGGGAGCGGGAGACGGTGGCCGACCTCTCCCACCGGCTGCGCACGCCGGTCACCGCGCTGCGGCTGCGCATCGACTCCGTGGCCGATCCCGCGGACCGAGCCCGGCTGTCGGCCGACCTGGACGAGCTGCAGGCCACCGTGGACCGGATCGTCCGCGACGCCCGCCGCTCCGAGCGCGAGGGGCTCGACCCACGCACCGACGCGGTGGCCGTGCTCGCCGACCGGGTGCGCTACTGGGAGCCGCTGGCCGAGGAGCAGGGGCGGCGCTTCGAGATCGGCGTGCCCGAGGCGGCGCGGTTCCCGGTGCGGACCAGCGAGGCGGATCTGGGCGCCCTGGCCGACGTACTGCTCGACAACGTCTTCACCCACACCCCCGACGGCACGCCCGTCGCGGTGTCGATCGCGCTCGACGGCGAGCTGCTGCGCCTGACCGTCGCCGACGGCGGCCCCGGCTTCCCCGAGGGCATGGACCCCGCCGGTCGCGGAGCCAGCGGCGCCGACTCCACCGGCCTGGGCCTGGCGATCGTCGAGCGCACCGCCACCGAGTCCGGCGGCGGCCTGCGCCTGGGCCGCTCGCCGTCCGGCGGAGCGCTCGTCGAGGTCACGCTGGGTCGCGCCTGAGACGCCAAGAGGCCCGGTCCGCGGGTGCGGACCGGGCCTCTCCTGGCCGGCTCGGGTCAGCGGGTGACCACCTTGATCGAGCAGGACCTGCCGCCCACGGGCGTCACCTTGAGGCGGAACTTGTCCTTGCCCCGGGTGTTGTTGCGGAACCGGTCGACGCTGATGTCGCCCTCGCGATCGGCCTGACGGACCTGGGAGTAGAACACCTTGCCGTCGTGGCGCAGGGTGACCCGCCAGGAGCTGCCCGGCCGGGCGTCGTCGATGTCGGCGTCCACCTCGAACCCGCCGTGCTCACGGTCGACGCTGAGCTCGAACTCCGCGCCGGCACAGCGGCTGGTGCGCTCGATGTCGGCGTACGCCGGGGCCGCGGCCAGGACCGCCGTGGGGACGGCGAGCGTCGCGACGAGGCCGGTGGTGATCAGGTGCTTCTTCATGGGTTTCTCCTCTGGTGGGGGTGGATGTGCTCAGCGGCGGGCGGTGGCGGTGCAGGTCTGGCCGCCCTCGAGCGTGAACCGGGCGGTGACCGAGTCCTCGCCGAGGTCGTGGACGAGCACGTCGACGTCGACCTCGCCGTCCTCGTCGGTGGTCCGCTGGCCGCTGAACAGCGAGCGGTCGCCCTGGGACAGGTCGATCTGCCAGCTCTCGCCGGGGGCGGCGGACTGCAGCTCGAAGCTCACCTCGTGGCCGCCGTCGTCCTTCTCGACGCCCAGCTCGTAGGTGACGGACTCACAGGTGCCTCGCGCGGTCGTCTCGCCGTCGTCGCGCTGGGCGATCGCCCAGCCGGCGACTCCTGCCACCACGACGGCGGCCAGGACGCCCACGATGACGATCATCTTCTTCTGCACGGGATCTCCTCACGTTCACGAAATCGTGAGTAGACCGTCTCGCGGCGGCGGCTAACCGCGAACCATCGCCGTCCTAAGGCGCGGCAAAGACCGCTCAGCCCTCCGGGATCCGCGCCAGGTCGGCCAGCCAGGCGTTGGCGTTGGCGTCCGAGGGCATCCGCCAGTCACCGCGCGGGGAGAGCGAGCCGCCGGCCGAGACCTTCGGGCCGTTGGGCAGCGCCGAGCGCTTGAACTGGCTGAAGGCGAAGAACCGCTTCACGAAGACCTCCAGCCAGTGCCGGATGACGGGGAGGTCGTACGCCGTCCGCCGGGACTCGGGATAGCCCGGGGGCCACTCCCCCGCATCCGCGTCACGCCAGGCGTGCTCGGCGAGGAAGGCGATCTTGCTGGGCCGGAAGCCGTGCCGCAGGACGTACCAGAGCGTGAAGTCCTGCAGCGCGTACGGACCGATGCTCGCCTCGGTGCTCTGCGCGACCTCGCCCTCCTTCGTCGGGATCAGCTCGGGGGTGATCTCCTGCTCGACGATCTCGGTGAGCACGTCGTTGACCTCGCCCTCGAACTGCTCGCTGGAGACCACCCAGCGGATGAGGTGCTGGATCAGCGTCTTGGGCACGCCGGTGTTGACCGCGTAGTGCGACATCTGGTCGCCCACGCCGTACGTGCACCAGCCCAGCGCCAGCTCGGAGAGGTCGCCGGTGCCCAGCACGATCCCGCCGCGGTGGTTGGCGATCCGGAACAGGTAGTCGGTGCGCAGGCCGGCCTGGACGTTCTCGAAGGTGACGTCGTAGACCGCCTCGCCCTCGGCATAGGGATGCCCGAGGTCGTCGAGCATCTGCCGCGCGGCCGGGCGGATGTCGAGCTCCTCGAAGCTCACGCCGAGCGATTTGGCCAGGCGAGTGGCGTTGTTCTTGGTGTAGTCGGTGGTGGCGAAGCCGGGCATCGTGAAGGCGAGGATGTCCCCGCGCGGGCGGCCCAGCCGGTCCATCGCCTTGGCCGCGACGATCAGCGCGTGGGTGGAGTCGAGGCCGCCGGAGACGCCGATGACCACCTTGGGCTGGCCCGAAGGGATCGAGCCCAGACTGCGCAGGCGCTGCTCGAGGCCCGCCACCTGGATGTTGTAGGCCTCGTAGCAGTCCAGCGCCAGCCGCTCGGGGTCGTCGGGGACGAACGGGAAGCGGTCCACCTTGCGGCGCAGGCCGATGTCGCCGCCAGGCGGGTCGAGCTCGAACCCGATCTCCTCGTAGCCGGTGTCGTGGATCTGGAGAGCGTGCCGGTTGTCGTCGAAGGTCCCCTGCCGCAGCCGCTCCTGCCGGATCCGGTCGAGATCCACGTCGACCACGGTGCGCCGCGGCCCGTCGGGGAACCGCTCGCTCTCGCCGAGCAGGTCCCCGCACTCGTAGGCCATCGTCTGGCCGTCCCAGGAGAGGTCCGTGCTGGACTCCCCCTCGCCCGCCGCGGCATAGAGGTACGCCGCCAGGCAGCGGGCGCTCGCGCTGCGGACCAGGAGCCGGCGGTCCTCGGCGCGGGCCACCGTGATCGGGCTCCCGGAGATGTTCGCCAGGACCGTCGCGCCGGACAGCGCGGCGTACGAGCTCGGCGGGATCGGCACCCACATGTCCTCGCAGATCTCCACGAAGAGCGTCAGCCCCGGCACATCGGTGGCCTTGAAGAGGAGGTGCTTCCCGAACGGCACGTCGGCGTGCGCCCCGATCGACACGACCTCCTCCCACTGGTCCTCGCCGGAGGCGAACCAGCGCTGCTCGTAGAACTCCCGGTAGTTGGGCAGGTAGCACTTCGCCGGGGCGCCGAGGATCTTGCCGCGATGGATCACCACCGCGCAGTTGTAGAGCCGGTGATCCTTGCGCAGCGGCGCGCCGACCACGATGACCGGCCGCAGCTCCTTGCTCGCCTCGACGATCGTCTCGATCGCCTGGACGGTCGCCTCCAGCACGGCGTCCTGGAGGAAGAGGTCGTCGATGGCGTAGCCGGTCAGGCAGAGCTCGGGGAAGACCGCGACCGCCACGCCCTCGTCGTGGCACTCCCGCGCCTGCTCCAGGACCGCCCGGGCGTTGGTCGCCGGATCGGCGATCGCCACCGGGATCGTGCAGGCGGCCACGCGGGCGAAGCCGTGGGCGTAGGCGGAAGTGAAGTCCACGCCTCCAGTCTGCCCGATCCGGCTGCCAGACTCCTGCTGTGAGCCGAAGCGTGCTGGTGGTCGACGGCGCCAACGTCGTGGGCAGCGTCCCCGACGGCTGGTGGAAGGACCGCGCCGGCGCCGCACGGCGACTGCACGAGCGGCTGCTGACCGCCGACACGCCGTACGAGGAGATCGTGCTGGTCCTGGAGGGCCAGGCCAAGGCGGGGGTCCGCGCGGGCAGGGATGCCCACGTCCGCACCGTCCACGCCCCCAAGGACGGCGACAGTGCCATCTCCAAGGCGACGGCCGCTGCCGTGGAGGCGGGTCACCAGGCGGTGGTCATCACCGCCGACCGCGCCCTCGCCCAGCGCGTCGAGCACCTCGGCGCCCGCGTGATGAGTCCCTCCTGGCTCCTCGACCAGCTCTGAGTACGGCTCTATGGGTGGCCTGATATGGTGACCCATATGAAGACCACCGTCGATCTCCCGGACGACCTCGTCCGTCAGGTCAAGCGCCTGGCCCACGAGCACGGCGTGACCATGCGCGAGCTGATGGTCGACGGCCTGCGCCACGAGATCGAGACCCGCAGCCGTCCTGCCGCGCGCATGGACCTCGTCTTCCCCACCGCGGACGGCGACGGCCTGCAGCCGGGCGTCACCGAGGACACGCTGCTCGGCTACGCCTACGACGACCTCCCGGCCTCGTGATCGCGGTCGACACCAACATCCTGGTCTACGCCCATCGCGAGGATGCTCTCCGGCACGACCGTGCTCGTCAGGCTCTGCGCGACCTGGTGGCCGGGGGCCGGCGCTGGGCGGTTCCGTGGCCCTGCGTCCACGAGTTCCTGGCCATCGTGACCCATCAGCGTGTCTACCGCCCGCCGACGACACCTGCCGCCGCGGCGGCATCGATCGAGGCGCTCGTGGCGTCCTCGCGGCTCGTTCTGCTCGGCGAGACCGAGCACCATCTGACGATCCTCGGCGAGCTCCTCAGCAGCTCCGGCGTCACCGGCGCCAAGGTCCACGACGCCCGGGTCGCGGCGATCTGCCTGGGCCACGAGATCGATGAGCTGTGGACCGCCGATCGAGACTTCGGCTACTTCCCCGGCCTGCGCACTCGCAATCCGCTGGTCTCCTGATCCCCGCGGCCATCGGCAAGGATGGGGGCGTGCCCGTCCCGCCCTATACCGTCGTGATCTTCACCAGCACCCGCACCGAGGGTGACCACGGCTA
Organism: Nocardioides sp.; assembly: GCA_044464665.1. Taxonomy (GTDB): domain Bacteria; phylum Actinomycetota; class Actinomycetes; order Propionibacteriales; family Nocardioidaceae; genus Marmoricola. The sequence continues at coordinate 18,417 of JBIQLB010000025.1, read as the reverse complement.
TGCGGCGATGTCCGAGCGGATGGCCGCACTGGCCGCCGAGCAGCCGGGCTACCTGGGCATCGAGTCGGTCCGCGATGGCGCCCGCGGGATCACGCTGTCCTACTGGACCGACGAGGCATCGGCCGCCGCGTGGAAGCAGGTCGGCGAGCACCTGGTCGCCCAGGAGCGCGGCCGGGAGGTCTGGTACGCCGACTACCGCGTCGAGGTCGCCACCGTGACCCGCGCCTACGCCAAGGTGCCCGCGATCCGCGCCGAGCGCCCCGGCGACGAGCCGGCCATCCGTGCCGTCGTCGCGGCGGCCTTCGCCGAGGTGGAGCACCGCGCGCCGAGCCTGGAGGCCGACCCAGGATCAAGCCCAGCCCCCGGCGAGGCGACGCTGGTGACCTGGTTGCGCGCCGATCCCGGCTGGATCCCCGGGCTGTCGCTGGTGGCCGAGCGGGCCGGCGAGATCGTCGGCCACGTCGTCTGCACCCGCGGTCACGTCGGCGACCGGCCGGCCCTCGGGCTCGGGTCGCTCAGCGTGCTCCCGGCGTACCAGCGCCACGGGGTCGGCACCGCCCTGATGCACGCCGTGCTCGACGCGGCCCGCGACGGCGGCGAGTCCCTGGTGGCGCTGCTCGGCGACCCGGCGTACTACTCCCGCTTCGGCTTCCGCCCCGCGGCCGAGCTCGGCGTCGACTCCCCCGACCCGGCGTGGGGCGACTACTTCCAGGCCCTGGCGCTGGCCGACCACCCGCGCGGCGTCTTCCGCTACGCCGCCCCCTTCGACGGCCTCGGCTGAGGTCGGCCATGCACAAGGATGGCTATCTCTTGCTCCTGACCTTGCCGGTCGGGGCTGAATGCCGAATCGCGTTGCCGTAGCCTGGAAGGACGTAGGTCAGCTGAACGCTGAGCCGCTTGCGCTTGTCCTTCTTCTTTAGCTTGTAGGACGTCCGAGTCGCACCAGCGATCGGTTTGCCATTGCGCAACCACTGAATCCGCACTGGAGCAGCCGGGGTTGACGACGGCGAAGTGACCTTCAACTTCTTGCCGACCTTCGCCTTGCCCTTCACCGTCGGCACTCCAGCGACGGCCAGCACGCCGCGAACCACAGGCGGGGTGGGCAGGCTTTCGGCAGTCGCGGGAGTGAAACCACTCTTCGACGCGACTACACGTAACGCGATCCTCGCGCCCATATCCGCGGCCGCAAGTCGATAGCTGCTTCCGGTGGCTCCTGGCACCGGGGTGCCGTTGCGCAACCACTGACGCGCGGTGGTCACGTCGGCAGGAGTCCAAGAGCCCGTCCCAGTCGCCGTCAACACCGACCCGACCTGAGCGGTGCCACCAATGGTCGGCAACGTCGTGTTGGAAACGACCGATGCCGGCTCTCCATCACCAGCTGTCCGCTCGACCGCACCCATGTCCGAGCCATCACCGCCGATTGCGTTGGTCACGCCGGGCAGATCCGCCGGCCGCGACTCACCACGCTGATCAGTGCTCAGCCCGAACGACTTCCCCTTGTCGATCACCGGACTGGTCACAGCGGGCAGCATCGTCATCGTCGGCCCACCGTTATCCGCCAGCTCCCCCAACTGCGGATCCTGCCCAAAGATGTTCGACCCAACCACGAGCTCCGCGATCGTTCCGGCAGCGGGCGTGGACTGCACCAACGAGAAGCCGAGGTCTACGAATGCGCCGTCGGCCGCGGACAGGTCGCGAGCACTGCTTGCTGCAGCCGTGTTGCCTGCGAAGATGCTGCTGCGCGCAGACAACCCACCGTCGTCGTTCCAAATGTCGACGCCACCGCCTCCCCCAGCGGAGTTCCCCGCGATGGTCACGCCGCTCAATGTGGCAACACCGCCCACACTCAAACCCCCACCCGCGGCGGACGCCTGGTTGGCCACGATCGTGACGTTCGACAGAGTCAACTCACCACTTGCCGAGATGCCACCGCCACTTCCAAAGGCGTACTCCTCGCCTTCGTATGTGAAGGAACCGCCAACCGTGTTGTTCGAGATCGTCGAGCCAGTGATGACCGCGTTGCCAACCGAGATGCCGCCGCCGCCGTCCGCAGCATGATTGTTCGAGATGGTCGAATCAGTGATCCTCAACTGACCTGCATACACCGAGATGCCGCCGCCATAACCGCTGTCGGTCGCTGAGTTGCCGTCGAAGACCGAGTCGATCACGTCCACCGTGTCGGCGCCGTAGACGTACATGCCGCCACCGTCGTCCGATTTGCTGTCACTGACCACGAGGTCCACCAGAGTCACAGAGTGGTTCTTGTGGTCGAAGTAGGAGAGCGGCACGTTGTCAACCTGGAAGTCGCCGTACACGGCTCCCCCGGGTCGTAGGTCTTGGTGGATTTCGTCGTAATACTCATACTCCCACGTCGGCGCCAAGCCGCCGGTCACCGTCAGGCCCGAGACGACTACAGATTCGATTCCCGCTGTGCCGACCATGTTCAAGACGCGGCTTCTGCCGCCGCCATCGATGGTGAGCTTGCCGGAGCCAGGGCCGGTGAGGGTGAGGTCGTCGGTGATCTCCAGTTCACCGCTGGTCAGCTCGATGACGCCGGAGGAGGCGCCGGGGGCGAAGGTGATCGTGTCGGCGCCGTCGGCCGCGTTCGCCGCCGCAATCGCAGCGCGCAGGCTGCCCGCGCCGGAGTCGTTGAGGTTCGTCACCTGGAACGAGGCCGCCTGAGCGGGCGCGGCGATCAGCACCGAAGCACCCAGGGAGCCCGAGGCTCCCGCAACCAACAGCCCGAGCACTGCTGCTCGACGCGCCTGCTTGCGCTCCCGCTTGCTCTTGGCACGCCGCATCGCTCTGCTCATCCGACACCCATCCCCACTCGACGCACGTCGTTCACGATCTGAATATCATCTTTATATGGTCATACGCAGGATGAGTTTCGAGTGAGCCCTGGCGCCGTGTCAAGCACCGGATCATCGCCCGCGGCCGATTCGCCCTACCGCAGCGTGAGCTCGGGCCCGTTCGGCGAATTGCTCGCCCAGCTCGGTAGCACTGTCCTCGCCTCGACCTACCAGACCGGCAAGGTCGTCGCCGTTCGAGCGATCGACGGCCAGGTGAACACGCACTTCCGGCCGTTCGAGGCTCCAATGGGCATGGCGTACCGGAAAGGCCGCCTGGCGGTCGGCACTCGGACCCAGATCTGGGACCTCCGCAACGTGGCCCAGCTGACCGATCGGCTCGAGGAGTCCGAGCGCCACGACGCCTGCTTCGTGCCACGACGCATCCACTACACCGGCGACATCCGCGTGCACGATGTCGCGTGGGCCGAGGACGAGCTCTGGGTGGTGGCGACGCGCTTCTCGTGCCTGGCCACCCTCGACGAGGACCACAGCTTCGTCCCGCGCTGGCGTCCACCGTTCGTCACCGCCTTGGCAGCGGAGGATCGATGCCATCTCAACGGCCTGGCCACCGTCGACAACAAGATCCGCTACGTCACCGCCCTGGGCGTCTCCGACACTGCAGGTGGTTGGCGGGAAAACAGGGCAGACGGCGGCGTCATCATGGACGTCGAGTCCGGCGAGGTGGTCGCGGCCGGGATATCGATGCCGCATTCACCGCGTTGGCACCGCAATCGACTCTGGGTACTGGAGTCGGGCGAAGGCGCCCTGTCCGTCGTGGACCTGACCACGGGTCGGCTCGAGACGGTCGCACGACTCCCCGGCTTCACCCGGGGCCTCGCCCTGGTCGGACCGCTCGCGTTCGTCGGGCTCTCGGAGGTCCGTGAGACAGCCACCTTCGGGGGCCTTCCACTGACCACCAGGCTGGAGGACCGCCAGTGCGGCATCTGGGTGATCCACATCGAGACCGGCGCCACCGTGGCCTTCCTCAGATTCGAAGACCTCGTCCAGGAGATCTTCGATGTCACGATCCTGCCCGGCTTCCGGTTCCCCGAGATTGCCGAGCACGGCTCCGATCCGATCGTGAACGGCTTCGTCGTGCCCTCCATGGCGTCACCGTGACCAGCGACACAGGCGCCTACCGACGGGTTCGGGTCTAGCGTTGTCATCGGTCCGGGGACTCCATCAGGGAGCGTCGAGATGACGAGAAGGGCTCGATCATGAGCGAAGAGACTGCGCCGTACGGCCAGGGAGCGGCTCCCGCTCCGACACCGGTGAAGCGGATCCGCACGCACCACCTGCGCGAGATGAAGGAGCGCGGCGAGAAGTTCGCCATGCTCACCTCCTACGACATGTACACCGCCGCCACGTTCGACGAGGCCGGCATCGAGGTGCTGCTGGTCGGCGACAGCGCGTCGAACAACGTCTACGGCAACGAGACCTCCCTCCCGGTGACCGTCGACGAGCTGATCCCGCTGACCCGGGCGGTGGCGCGCTCGGTCAAGCGCGCGCTCGTGGTCGGCGACCTGCCCTTCGGCTCCTACCAGCGCAGCCCCGAGCAGGCCTACGACACCGCGGTGCGCTTCATGAAGGAGGGCGGCGCGCACTGCGTGAAGCTGGAGGGCGGCCGCGAGATGGCCGGCCAGATCGAGCTGCTCACTCACGGCGGCATCCCGGTCATGGCGCACATCGGCTTCACCCCGCAGAGCGAGCACGCCCTCGGCGGCTACCGCATCCAGGGGCGTGGCGACGCGGCCCAGCGCATCCTCGCCGACGCCAAGGCGGTCGAGGCGGCCGGAGCCTTCGCCGTCGTCATGGAGATGGTGCCCGGCGACGTGGCCGCCCAGGTCACCCAGGAGCTGAGCATCCCCACGATCGGCATCGGCGCCGGCAACCAGTGCGACGGCCAGGTCCTGGTCTGGCAGGACGCCTTCGGGCTGCGCACCGGCAAGATGCCGCGCTTCGTCAAGCAGTACGCCGACCTGCACGGCGTACTGCTCGAAGGGGCCAAGGCGTACGCCGCCGAGGTCCGCGACGGCTCCTTCCCCGGGCCCGAGCAGACGTTCTGACCCGGCCGGCCCGGCCGGACGATCAGAGGGAGGCCAGGGCGACCGTGCCGAGCCAGGCGAGCAGGCCCAGGCACGCGACCACGGGCACCCAGCGGGGACGCCGGGTGAACCATCCGCAGGCCAGCACGAAGAGCACCAGCCAGAGCACGCTGAGCAGCACGGTCGCCAGGACGCCGTACGCCGGGGTGGCGGCCAGCACCAGGAAGAGCAGGCACGCCATCAGGCCCATGCCGAAGAAGGCGGGCCGATAGGTGCGGATGTCCGACGCTCTCGCCACGAGCGCCATCCTCCCACCGAGTCCGGCGACGCCGCGCCTTGCCGACGGGACAGAATCACTGCCATGAGCGAGCGCTTCTTCGACCTGGCCGACCCGGCCTTCGACGTCACCTCACCGCAGGTGCACGCCGCCCGGGAGGAGTCCTGGGCGGTGCGTACCAGCTACGGCCACGCGGCGCTGCGCTACGACGAGGTCAACGCGTTGCTCAAGGACCGTCGCTTCCGCCAGGGCAACGCGAGGTGGCCGGCACAGAACGGCATCCACTCCGGGATGTTCAGCGACTGGTGGCAGCAGGTGCTGCTCAGCCTGGAGGGCGAGGACCACGCCCGGATCCGGCGACTGCTGCGCCCGGCGTTCGGCCGCAAGGTGATCCAGGGCTGGGTGCCGGGCTTCCAGGAGCTGGCGATCGAGCTGATCGACGGGTTCAGCGAGCGCGGCGAGGTGGAGTTCGTGCACGAGTTCGCCGAGCCGTACGCCACCCGGATCATCTGCCGGATGCTCGGCCTGCCCGAGGAGGAGTGGCCGCGGATCGCCCGCTGGGCCGACGACCTGGGCAAGTCCTTCGGGATCAACCTGGCCCAGGACCTGCCGCTCATCGAGGCGGCGCTGGACGGGCTGTACGGCTACTGCCGCGAGGTGATCGCCGACCGGAGCGCCCATCCGCGCGACGACCTGGTCAGCACCATCGTCGCCGCCCGCGACACCGGCGAGCTGACCGAGGAGGAGCTCGGCGTGGCGCTGGTCTTCTTGATCTTCGCCGGCATGGAGACCACCCGGAACCAGCTCGGCCTCGCCCTGCAGACGCTGCTCGCCCACCCCGATCAGTGGCGGCTGCTGGCCGAGCGGCCCGAGCTCGGCGCCAACGCCGTCGAGGAGGTGCTCCGGGTCAACCCGACGGTCACCTGGGTGACCCGCGAGGCGCTGGAGGACGTGGAGATCGGTGGGCTGACCCTGCGCGAGGGCGACATCATCCAGATGCTCTCCCACGCCGCCGGCACCGATCCGCGGGCGATGCCGCACCCGGATTTCGACATCACGTCGACCGGCAACCCGCCGCACTTCGGCTTCGGGGCCGGCGTACACCACTGCCTGGGGCACTTCGTGGCGCGCACCGACATGACGGTGGCGCTGCCGCTCCTGGCCCAGCGGATGCCGGACGCCCGGCCCGCTCCCGGCGGCGAGTGGCTGCCGGTCTCCGGCAACACCGGGGCGGTGCGCTACCCGATCGAGTTCACGCCCACCCCGCGTAGCCGCTGACTCAGTCGCTCTCCTCGACGTTGTCGTTCCAGCGCGGGTCGTTCTCCCACTCCTCGTTGCGCTCGGCCACCCGGTCCAGCGCGTGCTCGGCCTCGGTCTCGGTCTCGTAGGGACCCAGGCGATCGGCGTTCCGGCAGCCCTCGCGGGGCTCCACGGTGTGGTGCTTGAGGCAGTACCAGAACTCGCTCATGTCTGCCGAAACTACACTCGCCCGCGTGAGCGTCGTACCCGGAACCGTCTCCCCGCGCCGCGCGGTCCCCGCGCACATCCCCCGGCCCGAGTACGTCGACAAGCCGGGGCCGGCGTCGTTCGAGGGCTCGGAGGTCAAGGACGCCGAGACCATCGAGCGGATGCGGGCCGCCGGCCGTCTCGCCGCGCAGGCGCTCCAGGAGGTCGGCGCGCATGTCGAGCCCGGCGTCACCCACGACGAGCTCGACCGGATCGGGCACGAGTTCCTCTGCGACCACGACGCCTACCCCTCCACGCTGGGCTACAAGGGCTTCCCCAAGTCGCTGTGCACCAGCGCCAACGAGGTGGTCTGCCACGGCATCCCGGACAGCCGGGTCGTCGAGGACGGCGACATCGTCAACATCGACATCACGGCGTACGTCGGGGGCGTGCACGGCGACACCAACGCCACCTTCATGACGCCCGGTGTGAGCGAGGAGGTCCGCGAGCTCGTCTCGCGCACCCAGGAGGCCCTGCGCCGGGCGATCAACGCCGTGCGGCCGGGCCGGCAGATCAACGTCATCGGGCGGGTGATCGAGTCCTACGCCAAGCGGTTCGGGTACGGCGTGGTCCGGGAGTTCACCGGCCACGGGATCGGCACGTCCTTCCACTCCGGGCTGGTCATCCCGCACTTCGACGATCCGTACTACGACACCGTCATGGAGCCCGGGATGACCTTCACCATCGAGCCGATGCTCAACCTCGGCACGCACGAGTGGGACATGTGGGAGGACGACTGGACGGTGGTCACCAAGGACCGGCGCACCTCCGCGCAGTTCGAGCACACCCTGCTGGTGACCGAGTCCGGCGCCGAGATCCTCACGCTGCCGTGACCCGCCGGCTGCTCCTCCTGGCGGCGCTGGCCGTCGTCCTCTCGCTCGCCGCGCCGACCCAGGCCGTGGCGCCCCGGGTCGACACCGGCGTCGTGCCGGTCGCCGGGACCAGTTGCCGCCCGTTCCCGGCGGACAGCTACTGGAACACCGACGTCTCCGCCCTCCCGATCGATCCGCGCGGCGCCACCTGGCTCTCGCACATGTCGACCGGGCGGAGGCTGCACCCCGACTTCGGCCCGTCGTACGGCGACGGCCCGGACTACGGCATCCCGATCACCGTGGTGAAGCGCAAGCACCGCAAGGTGAAGGTGCGGTTCGGCTACGCCTCCGAGAGCGACCGGGTGCGCTACCCGCTCGGCAAGGACACCCGCATCGAGGGCGGGCGCAACTCCGGCGGCGACATGCACGCGATCGTCGTGGACAAGGGCCGCTGCCGGCTCTACGAGACCTGGAACACCACGGTCCGCAACGGCCGCTGGAGTGCAGGGTCCGGCGCGGTCTGGTCGCTGAGGAGCAACCGGCTGCGCCCCGACGGCTGGACCTCCGCCGACGCCGCCGGGCTGCCGATCCTGCCCGGGCTCCTGCGCTGGAACGAGGTCAAGGCCGGGCGCGTCAACCACGCGATCCGCTTCACCACAGACCGCACCAGCAACCACCATCTGTGGCCGGCGCGTCACCACGCGGGCTCGACGAACAGCTGGGACTACCCGCCGATGGGCGCCCGGTTCCGGCTCCGCGCGTCGTACGCCGAGAGCGGCTACAGCGCCCGCGCCCGCGCGGTGCTGCGCGCGATGAAGCGCTACGGCCTGGTGCTCGCCGACAACGGCTCCCCCTGGTTCTTCCAGGGCGAGCGCCACCGCCGGTGGCCCGCGTCGCTCGTCGAGGAGCTCAAGCGCATCCCCGCCTCCGCCTTCGAGGCCGTCGACACGTCCTCGCTGCGCCGCTAGAGACCGGCCGCCAGGCGCTCCACGCGGAGGACGGCGACCTCGTACTCGACGTCGTCGGACAT
>JBIQLB010000025.1:0-9795 GCA_044464665.1 Nocardioides sp. | reverse complement strand
CCGCCAGGCGCTCCACGCGGAGGACGGCGACCTCGTACTCGACGTCGTCGGACATCGCCGCGGCCAGCCGCAGGTGCGGCAGCGCGTCGTCGTACCGGGACTGCCGCTCCAGGCTGCGGCCGAGGGCGAACCGGATCCAGAGGTCGTCGGGGTGCCGCTCGGCCAGCGAGCGCAGCTCGGCCTCGGCCTTCGCGAGCTGGACGCGGATGAGGTAGGCCCAGGCGCGCAGGACGCGGAGACCGGTGTTGTCCGGCTCCTCCTCCAGGGCGGGCTCGATCACCTCGAGCGCCTCGCGCGCGGCGCGGCGGGTCAGCAGGTCGTAGCCGGTCCGGTAGGTCGACGTCACGTCCCGCTGCCCGGGGAAGACCACCGGCGGCGCCTTGAGCTCGAACTCCTCCATGCCCCGCTCAACGCCCCCGCGCCACGCGCGATTCCCTCAGCCGAGCTGGTTGATCCGCAGCAGGTTGCCGGACGGGTCGCGGAAGGCGCAGTCGCGCACGCCGTAGTCCTGGTCCATCGGCTCCTGGACCACGTCGCCGCCGGCCGCCTCGAGACGGGCGAAGAGAGCGTCGAGGTCGTCGGTGGCGAGGGTCAGCTGGGTGTAGGAGCCCTTGGCGATCAGGTCGAGCACGACCTGGCGCTCCTCGTCGCTGATGCCGGGGTCGACGGCCGGCGGGTGCAGGACGAGCGAGGTCTCCGGCTGGTCGGGCGGACCGACGGTGATCCAGCGCATGTTCTGGTAGCCGACGTCGTTGCGGACCTCGAAGCCCATCACGTCGCGGTAGAACGCCAGGCTGGCGTCGGGATCGGTGTGCGGAAGGAACGCGTAGTGGATGATCGTCTTCATGAGCGCGACGCTAGCCCGGCTCCGGCCGTCGCTGCTTCTCGATTCCTGACCGGCCTGGTGACCTGCTTGGCCAGGCAGGCCGGGATGCCCTCCGCCGCGCGCGAGTGGTCCCGCCGGTAGGCCGTCGGCGGCACGCCCACCAACTCGGTGAAGCGGGTGCTGAAGGTCCCCAGCGAGGAGAAGCCCACCTCGAAGCAGATCTCCGTGACGCTCAGATCGCCCCGCCGCAGCAGCGTCATCGCGCGCTCGATCCGCCGGGTCATCAGATACGAGTACGGCGACTCGCCGTACACCCTGCGGAACTCGCGGCTCAGGTGCCCCGAGGACATGTGCACTCCCCGCGCCAGCTCGTCGAGGTTGAGCGGCTCGGCGTACTCCCGGTCGATCCGGTCCCTGACCCGCCGCATCACCCTGATGTCGCGCAACCGCCGTGCCTCGTCGTCCACGGCTCCATGGTGACAGTGAGGGCGGATGGGCTGGCTCATAGGCCGGGTTCTGTTCGCCGGGCCGCCTCGCGACGACCTGGTTGGCGACCATCCATCTAGGGGCGCCGTTGCCGACGCCCTCCAGCAACCTACCCGCGAGCTCGGGCGGGCCGCCCTCGAACGCTCGCTGTCTGGTCTTGCTCCGGGTGGGGTTTGCCTAGCCACGGCGGTCGCCCGCCGCGCTGGTGGTCTCTTGCACCACCGTTTCACCCTTACCGTCCCGGAGGACGGCGGTCTGTTCTCTGTGGCACTGTCCCGCGGGTCACCCCGGGTGGCCGTTGGCCACCACCCTGCCCTGTGGAGCCCGGACCTTCCTCGGCCCACCCGGAGGTGGGACGCGGTCGCCCGGCCAGCCCATCCGCGCCGCCAACGATAGGGCCGGGCAGGTCACCAGTCGAATCTCACCGTCCGGGTCGCGGGCTCGGCCTCGGCCAGGCGGACCTCGACCTCCTCGCCGACCGGTAGCGGGGCATGGCCGGTGACGCGGGCTGAGACGGCGGGGTCGCGGACCATCACGTCGCCGGTGCGCTCGTCGCGGCCGGCCTCCAGGATCACGCCGGGGAAGCGCTCCCCCACCCGGCCGCGCAGCGTCTCGGCCTCGACCAGGTCCAGGACCGCGCGCTCGTAGGCGCCGGCCCGCTGACCTGACCGGCGCATCGTGTCCGGCAGCGTCCGCAGGCCGGCCAGCACCCACTCCGGCACGGCCTCGTCGGCGCACAGTGCCACGCAGACCTCCGCGCCGTAGCGGTCGACCAGGCGCCGCAGCGGCGCGGTGACGTGTGCGTACGGCGATGCCAGCGCGGCGTGCTCGGTCTGCTCGGGGACCTCGCCGGCGAAGTCGACGTACGCCGCGCCGCGCAGCAGCGTCGTGCAGGCCACCGTCATCGCGGCCTCGTGCGGGAGCCGCGGGTTCAGCGACCGGATGAGCTCGGGGTAGCCCTGGGAGGCCGGCCAGTCGATCCCCAGCGCCCGCGCCGTACGCCGCAGCCGCCTGACCGCATCGTCGTCGGGCGGCGGGAGCGTCCGCAGCACGCCGACCCGCCCCTCGATCATCATCGAGGCCGCCGCGAACCCGGTCAGCAGGGAGATCTGCGCGTTCCACCCCTCGACCGGTAGCAGGTCGCGGAACTCCAGCCGCCACCGCTCACCGGAGGTGTCGACCACCTGCTCCGGCACGGGCAGGTTCACCCCGCCCCGGGCGATCTCCCGCTCGATCCGCAGCCGGCCGACCTCCTCGAGCAGGGCGAGCGCGTCCACCGCGTTCCCCGCGTCGATCTCCCGCTGCGCGCCGTCGTAGTCGTAGCGCGCCCGCGAGCGGACCAGCGCCCGCTCGACCCGCGCCTCGGTCTGGGCGCCGTCGGCGTCGAGCCGGATCGTCCAGAGGTACGCCGGCCGGGTCTGCTCGGGCAGCAGCGAGGCCGCCCCCTCCGACAGCTCGCGAGGGTGCAGCGGGATCGAGGAGTCGGCGCCGTAGAGCGTCTCGCCGCGCCGGTTGACCTCCAGGTCCAGCACGCCGCCGGGATCGACGAAGGCCCCGAGGTCGGCGATCGCGTAGTGCACGACGTACCCGCCGTCGGATCGCTCGATGTGCAGCGCCTGGTCGAGGTCCATCGAGGAGGGCGGGTCGATGGTGACGAACGGGATGTCGGTGCGATCGAGCGCGGGCAGCCGCGGCGCTCCGGCGGCGCGGCCTGCCTCCGCGAGGACCTCGGCGGGGAAGCCGGTCTCCAGCTTCTGCTCGGTCTGGATCCGCGCGATGCCCGCCCGCAGCGAAGCCAGCGCGGGCTCGGGACACGGCCGCACCCGCAGGACCCGGTTCGCCACTCTCGCCCCTTTCGCTCCGGACTCCCCCACACCCTAGGGCCGGGCCGAGGCGGGCCCTCCGTAGGCTCTCCGCGTGCTGATCCTGCTCCCGCCGTCCGAGGGCAAGTCCTCCCCGCGACGGGGCCGTCCGCTCGACCTGGCCACGCTCGACCTTCCCGAGCTCACCGACGCGAGGGCCGCGGTGATCGAGGCGCTGGTCGCGCTCTGCACGCCCCAGCCGGGCGTCGACGAGTCCGAGCAGGTCGAGGAGGCGGCACGGGTGCTCGGCCTGGGACCGACCCAGCACGACGAGGTACGCCGCAACGCCGCGCTCCTCACCGCGCCGGCCGCGCGGGCCGACCGGATCTACACCGGCGTGCTCTACGACGCCCTGGACCTGGGCTCGCTCGACGCCGCGGCACGACGGCGGGCGACCCGCTGGCTGGCCATCGCCTCCTCGCTCTTCGGCCTGGTCCGGCCCAACGACGCGATCCCCGCCTACCGGCTCTCCGGTGACGTGACCCTGCCCGGCCTGGGCCCGGTCGCGGCCCACTGGCGCGCGCGTCTCGGCCCGGCCGCCGAGGCCGCCGCCGGCGCGGGCCTGATCGTCGACCTGCGCTCCACCGCGTACGCCGCCTTCTGGCGTCCGGCTCCCCCGCTCACCACCCGCGTCGCGACCGTCCGGGTCCTTCACGAGAGCGGCGGGAAGCGCAAGGTGGTCAGCCACTTCAACAAGGCGACCAAGGGCCGCCTCGTCCGCGACCTGCTCACCGACGGCGGCACTCCGTCCTCGCCGGCCCGGCTGGCCGAGCACCTGCGCGACCTCGGCTGGACGGTCGAGGTCCAGCCCCCGACCCGCTCGGGCCAGCAGCTCGACGTGGTCGTCAGCGAGCTCTAGTACGCCGCTCCGCCACCCGCCGGACGAGCAGCACCAGCGCGAGCCCGGCCAGCCCGAGGACGACGATGTCGACGAGCAGCGCCACGATGTCGATGTCCCTGATCGGGGACTCCCACGGACTGGCGAGCCCGGCCGCAAAGGGCACCGGATGGTCGGAACCGGCGAGATCCTGGTGAAGCCACGGCAACGGCCGGCCCAGGGCCACCACGCGGGAGCCGCCGACGCGGCCGGTGTCGACGAGGAGCGCGAGCAGCGTCAGCAGCGCCCCGGTGACGCCGAGCGTCACCAGCGCCGACCGCGCGGTCGTCACAAGCCCACCATCGCCGGACCGCCGTTGTAGAGGCGCATCGAGCCGGCGCGCCGGCCCTGCGGGTCCTCGAAGTACGACAGGACGGTGACCGAGGCGGCGGCGAGCTCCATCCGGTGGATCGCCTCGATCGGGGCGCCGAGGGCGTCGGCCACCAGCAGCTTGATCGGCGTGACGTGGCTGACCACCAGGACGGTCTCGCCCTCGCGACGCGCGACGATCCGGTCGCGACCCTCCAGCACCCGGCGGCCGGCCGTCCCGAACGAGTCGCCGTCTCCCCCGGCCGGCGCCTCGGGGTCGGCGATCCACGCGGTCAGCTCCTCGGGAGCGCGCTGCCAGATCTCGCCGAAGGTCAGGCCCTCCCACGCGCCGAACTCCATCTCGATCACGCCGTCCTCGACCTCGACGGGCAGCCCCAGGACCGAGCCGAGGATCTCCGCGCTCTCGACGGCCCGGCGCAGGGGCGAGGTCACCACGGCCGTCGCGTCACTCGTCGAGCCGGCGAGCCAGTCGGCGACCGCCCGGATCTGCGCGCGGCCCTCCTCGACGAGCACCGGGTCCTCACCGCGTCGTCCGCCGGAGAACCGCTTGTGCGCGGTGTGCTCGGTCGCGCCGTGGCGGACCAGCACCAGCGTGGTCGGCCGTCCGCCGGCCCGGGCCCAGCCGCGCGCCGGCGCCTTCCCCGCGACCGGAGCCTCACCGGCCGGAGCCACAGCAGCCGGCGCCACGTCCGGCACCGCCAGCGTCGGCTCGCCGTCCAGCGCCTGGTTGACCAGCCGGTCGGCGTGCTGGTTCCGCTCCCGCGGGATCCATCTGTACGTCGTGCCGGCCGGCGCCAGCGCGGAGGCCTCGGCCGCCAGCGGGCGCATCGCCGGGTGCTTGATCTTCCACCGGCCCGACATCTGCTCGACGACGAGCTTGGAGTCCATCAGCACCTCGACGCGAGCGCCGGGGGCGAACTCCGCCACGAGACGCAGGCCGGCGATCAGCCCTTGGTACTCCGCCACGTTGTTCGTCGCGACGCCGATGGTCTCGCCCGTCTCGGCGATCACCTCGCCGGTCTCGGCGTCGCGCACCACCGCGCCGTACGCCGCGGGCCCGGGGTTGCCGCGCGAGCCGCCGTCCGCCTCGACGACGACCGCCCGCGGGCTGGTCACAGGCCGGACTCCGCCGTCCGCACCAGGATCCGGTTGCACTCCTCGCAGCGCACCACGTCGTCGGCCGGCGCGGCCGCGATGCTGGCCAGGTCGGAGGCGTTCAGCGCCAGACGGCAGCCGCCGCACTCCCGCCGGTGGAGCGCGGCCGCGCCCACGCCGCCCTTCTGCTCACGCAGCCGGCTGTAGAGCGCCATCAGGTCCTCGGGCAGGCCGTCGGCGGCGGTGACGCGCTCGGCGGCGACCTCGGCCAGCTCCTTCTCCAGGTCGGCGGCGCGGTTGGCCCGCGCGGCCTCCAGGGAGGCGGCCTCCTCGTCCATCCGGATCAGCTCGGCCTCGCCCGCGTCGAGCTCGGCCTGAGCCGTCTCCAGCCGCTCCATGACCTCGATCTCGAGATCCTCGAGGTCGCGGATCCGGCGGGCCAGCGACTCCAGCTCGCCCAGCAGCCGCTCCAGCGCCTTGGGGTCGGTCACCGCGCCGCCGTCGACCATGCCCTGGTCGCGCTCGCGGCGGGCCTTGACCTGCTCGACATCGGCGTCGGCCCGGCGCTGCTCCTCGGTGAGGTCGCTGACGCTCACCCGCAGGTCACGGACCCGGTCGTCGACCTCGGCACGGCGCGCGGCCAGGTCGGCGAGCGCCGCCACCTCCGGGATGGTCGCGAGCCGGTGCCGGAGCGCGTCGTGGTTGGAGTCGAGCTCCTGGACGTCGAGCAATCGCAGCTGGGCGGACGGATCGGCTTTCAGCGGGGCTCCTAGGCTCGGAAGGTCCACGGGTCGGTGTTGATCGTGCTGACGTGCACCTCGACCCTATCGCCCAGCGCGGTGGCCAGTCGCTCCCGGAGGACCGGCAGCCAGGTCCACTCCGCGGCCCAGTGCGCGACGTCGACGAGAGCGGGCGCGCCGTCGCGCTCACGCAGCTCCGAGGCCGGGTGGTGGCGCAGGTCGGAGGTGACGTAGACGTCGGCCCCGCTGGCCGCCGCGCGGTCGAGCAGGAAGTCACCGGCGCCGCCGCAGAGCGCCACCCGGGAGACCTCCGCCGAGGGATCCCCGGCCACGCGGACGCCGTGCGCGGTCTCGGGCAGCGCGGCGGCGACCCGCTCGGCGAACTGCCGCAGCGACATCGGCGACTCCAGCCGGCCGATCCGCCCCGAGCCCCGGTGCGGCTCCGGCAGCGACACCCGCTCCAGCACGTCGTATGCCGGCTCCTCGTAGGGATGCGCGGCCCGCATCGCGGCCAGGACCGCCGCCCGCGCGCGCCGGTCGACGAGCGCCTCGATCCGCACCTCCTCGACGACCTCCAGATCGCCGACGCGGCCGATCGCCGGGCTCGCCCCCTCCAGCGGCAGGAAGCGTCCCTCGCCCGCCGAGGTGAACGTGCAGGCCGCGTAGTCGCCCAGCGCTCCCGCCCCGGCGTCGGTCATGGCCGTCCGCACCCACTCGGCGTCGGCGACCGGCACGAAGACCACGACCTTGTCGCGCGGCTCCTCCGGGTCGGCCTCCAGGGGCGCGAGATCGGCCAGGCCCAGCGCCATCGCCATCGACTCCGAGACGCCCAGCGCCGGCGAGTCGGCGTTGGTGTGCGCCGCCAGGAGACCGCAGCCGTGGGTCAGCAGCCGGTGCACGACCCGGCCCTTGGGCGTGTCCGCGGCGACCGTGCTGGTGCCGCGCAGGAAGAGCGGGTGGTGGGTGATCACCAGGTCGGCGTCGAGTGCCACGGCCTCGTCGGCGACGGCCACCACCGGATCGACCGCGAGCAGGATCCGATCGACGGAGGCGTCCGGGTCGCCGCAGACGAGACCGACGCGGTCCCACTCCTCGGCATGGCCCGGTGGGTACCAGCCCTCGACCAGCTCGACGACCTCGCGCAGCAGCATGGGCTCAGCGTAGGCCGGCGCGGACCGACGGAGGGAAGTCCGGGCCGGCGGCGTGGCGCCCGCGTGGGGACGTGCCCGCACCCGGACTTCACTCCGTCCGTCAGTTGACCTGGCGCTCGCGCCCTTCCCAGTACGGCGCGCGCAGCTTGAACTTCTGCAGCTTGCCCGTCGCGGTCCGGGCCAGGATATCCCGGAACTCCACCGACGTCGGCGCCTTGTAGCCGGCGACCTTGGACTTGCAGTAGGCGATCAGCTCGGCCTCGGTGAGCGTGGAGCCCTCGGCCTTGACCACCAGCGCCTTGATCGTCTCGCCCCACTTCTCGTCGGGTACGCCGATCACGGCCACCTCGGCGACGTCGGGATGGGAGAAGAGCACGTCCTCGACCTCGATCGAGGAGACGTTCTCGCCGCCGGTGATGATCACGTCCTTCTTCCGGTCCGAGATGGTCAGGTAGCCGTCCTCGCCGATGACGCCGCCGTCGCCGGTGTGGAACCAGCCGTCCTCCAGCGCCGCGGCGGTCTCCTCGGGCTGCTCCCAGTAGCCCTCCAGCACGACGTTCGACCGGGCCAGCACCTCGCCGGAGTCGGCGACCTTCAGCGTCACGCCGATCGCCGGCGTGCCCGCGCGCACCAGCTTGGCGGCACGGTCCTGGGCCGACAGGTCGTCCCACTCCTCGCGGGTGCGGTTGATGGTCAGCAGCGGCGAGGTCTCGGTCAGGCCGTAGATCTGGATGAACTCCCAGCCGAGCTCCTCCTCCACCCGCGCGATGGTCGTGGTGGGCGGCGGCGCGCCCGCCACGATGATCCGGACCCGGTCGCGGCCGGGGATCTCGCCCTCCCACGTGCCCGCCGCGTCGAGCACGGCGTTGACGACAGCCGGCGCCGCGCACATGACGGTGACGCCGTGGCGCTCGACCCGGCGCAGGATCTCGGGGCCGTCGACCTTGCGCAGCACGATGTGGCGCGCGCCCATGCCGGTCATCGCGAACGGCATGCCCCAGCCGTTGGCATGGAACATCGGCAGCGTGTGCAGGTAGACGTCGCGGTCGCTGACGCCGGCGTGCAGGGCGAAGGTGACCGCGTTGGTCCAGATGTTGCGGTGGGTGATCTGTACGCCCTTGGGGCGCGCGGTGGTGCCGGAGGTGTAGTTGATCGTGGCGGTGGCGTCCTCGTCCGGCTCCCACGGCTCGGGCTCCGCGTCGTCGGCGAGCAGGTGCTCGTCGTCGCCGATGAGGTAGGTGTGCTCGCACTCGACGGAGGCCAGGTGCTCCTCCAGCTCCGGGTCGACGTACAGGACGCGGGCGCCGGAGTGCCCGACGATGTAGCCCACCTCCTCGGCGGAGAGCCGGAAGTTGATCGGCACCAGCACGCGGCCGTAGCCGCTGACACCGAAGAACGCGGTGAGCAGGCGGGCGCTGTTGTGCGAGACGAAGGCGACCCGCTCGCCCCGGCCGATGCCCAGCCGGTCCAGGTGCGCGGCCATGGCCCGGGCCCGGCGGCCCACCTCGGCATAGGTCAGCTCACCCCACGAGGACGCCGGCTGATCCGGCTCGTCGACGATCCCGACGCGCCCGGCGTACACCGCCAGAGCACGGTCCAGGAAGTCATGGGCACCGAACGGAACGATCACGAGCAGCCTCCTGTGACGCGCGGCACATCCGCTCTCGCCACTGTAGTCAGCCCTCCTGCTCCTTCTCCCAGGCGGTCAGCTGGATCTCCAGGGCGCGCATCAGCTCCCAGGCCTGCGAGGCCGGGATCCGGACCCGGGAGACCACCCGGCTCTCGATGGAGACGACCTCGCTGCCGTCGGCCTCGGTGGCGGGCTGCGGCGGGCGGGTCATCGCGGCGAAGTCGAGCACGAAGGTCTGCTCGGTGTGCCAGATGCTGGCGAAGTCGGCGTACGCGCCCGACTCGACCTCCGCGGGCACGTCGAGGTTGATCTTCTGGCTGGGGGCGCTGTCCATGAGGCTCATCATGCCCGGCCGGGCCTGAGGGCACCGGCCAGTGGGTGCGGAGGGGATCGAACCCCCGACATCTTCCTTGTAAGAAATCAGCAGCCCGTTTCATCTCTGCTGGCCAGAGGCCCATCCCCCCTCAACCACAGCGGAAACCTCCCCATCTACCTCGATCTAGTTCTAGCTGTTTCAGTCCGCTTGCGGACTGTCTGCGGACTACCCCACGAACCCTTCAAGGGAAGCCGGAGCGCCTGCCTGGGCGCTCCTTAACGAGAGGAAGTATCGATGAGCACCACTGCGACACCTACCTACACCCCGTTGGCCGCGCAGGGGGAGTTCTGGGAGCAGAACTCGCGTCCACTGACGGCGGACGACCTGGAGGTCACCGACGCCCGCGCTGAACACGGAGAGGTGTGGGTTGTCGCGCGTCAGGATTTCTGGCAGGGACGTTTAGTCAGTCCCTGAAGGAGAAT
>JBIQLB010000024.1:0-55076 GCA_044464665.1 Nocardioides sp. | reverse complement strand
TCTTCGACCTCGGTGGCGGCACGTTCGACGTCTCGCTGCTGGAGATCGGCGAGGGCGTCGTGGAGGTCAAGGCCACCAGCGGTGACAACCACCTCGGCGGCGACGACTGGGACCACCGCATCGTCGAGTGGATGACCAAGAAGTTCAAGGACAGCAACGGCGTCGACCTGAGCCAGGACAAGATCGCCCTGCAGCGTCTGCAGGAGGCCGCGGAGAAGGCCAAGATCGAGCTCTCCAGCTCCAGCGAGACGACCATCCACCTGCCCTACATCACCCACGGCGAGTCCGGCCCGCTGCACTTCGAGGAGAAGCTGACCCGCGCCGAGTTCCAGAAGCTCACCGCGGACCTGCTCGAGCGCACCAAGTCGCCGTTCAAGCAGGTGATCAAGGACGCCGGCCTCGACGTGAGCAAGATCGACCACGTCGTGCTGGTCGGCGGCTCGACCCGGATGCCCGCGGTCACCGAGGTGGTCCGCGAGCTGACCGGCGGCAAGGAGCCCAACAAGGGCGTCAACCCCGACGAGGTCGTCGCCGTGGGCGCCGCGCTCCAGGCCGGTGTGCTCAAGGGCGAGGTCAAGGACGTGCTGCTGCTCGACGTGACCCCGCTGAGCCTGGGCATCGAGACCAAGGGCGGCGTGATGACCACCCTGATCGAGCGCAACACCACGATCCCGACCAAGCGCTCGGAGATCTTCACCACCGCCGACGACAACCAGCCGTCGGTGGAGATCAAGGTCGCGCAGGGCGAGCGTCAGATGTGGGCGCAGAACCAGCCGCTGGGCAACTTCGAGCTGACCGGCCTCCCGCCGGCGCCGCGCGGCGTGCCCAAGATCGAGGTCACCTTCGACATCGACGCCAACGGCATCGTGCACGTGTCCGCCAAGGACCAGGGCACCGGCAAGGAGCAGTCGATGACGATCTCCGGCGGGAGCGCGCTCTCCAAGGACGACATCGACCGGATGGTCAAGGACGCCGAGCAGTACGCCGAGGAGGACGCCAAGCGGCGCGAGGCGGTCGAGACCCGCAACCAGGCCGACAGCCTCGTCTACACGACCGAGAAGTTCGTCGCCGACAACGCCGACAAGCTGCCCGAGGACGTCAAGACCGAGGTGCAGGCCGACGTCGACGCGCTCAAGGCCCTGCTCGAGGCCGAGGACGCCGACACCGACGCGCTCACCGCGGCCATCACCAAGCTGGGCGAGTCCAGCCAGAAGATGGGCGCCGCGCTGTACGCCGCCAACGAGGCGGCCGGCGCCGAGGGGGCGGCCGCTCCCGAGGGCGAGGCCGACGGCGGTGACGACGACGTCGTCGAGGCGGAGATCGTCGACGAGCCCGAGGAGGGCGAGTCGAAGTGACCGAGCAGACCCCGGCTGGTGGGCAGGAGCACCCTGCCCACCAGCCCGCCGAGGTCCCCGACGACATCTCCGGCATCTCCGAGCTGCTCGAGGAGGGCGGCCCGCTGGAGCCGCAGGACGTCGCCGAGGTCGAGGAGGCCGTGGCCGACACGGACCCGCTGGCCGTCGCGCAGCGCGAGGCCGCCGAGCGGACCGCCGACCTGCAGCGGCTGCAGGCGGAGTTCCTCAACTACAAGCGCCGGGTCGAGCGCGACCGCGAGCTGGTCCGGGAGAACGCCGTCTTCGCGGTGCTCACCCCGATGCTCGACGTGCTCGACAGCATCGACCGGGCGCGTGAGGCCGGCGAGCTGGAGGGCGGCTTCAAGGGCGTCGCCGAGCAGCTCGAGCGGGTCGTCGCCGGGCTCGGGCTGGTGCGCTTCGGCGAGCCGGGCGACCCGTTCGACCCGCAGCTGCACGAGGCGCTCTCGCACGTGGGCACCGACCCGGAGGTCGCCGTGGTCACCTGCAAGCACATCGCCAAGGCCGGCTACCGGATCGGCGAGCGGGTGGTCCGCGCCGCCCAGGTGCTGGTGGTCGATCCCGAGGGCACGACCGCGGATTGAGCCGGCGCGTACCGACGAGGCCGACACGTACCGACGAGATGGGCCGAGACAGGAGAGGGGTGAATCGTGAGCAGCGCTGACTGGGTCGACAAGGACTTCTACAAGGTCCTGGGCGTCGACAAGGACGCCGACCAGGCGGCCATCAAGAAGGCCTACCGCAAGCTCGCCCGCGAGCACCACCCCGACTCCCATGCCGCTTCGGGGCCGGGGGACAAGGCCGCGGAGGACCGCTTCAAGGAGGTCGCCGAGGCCTACGACGTGCTCGGCGACGCGGCCAAGCGCAAGGAGTACGACGAGATGCGCGCCGCCTTCGCCGGGGGATTCCCCGGCGGGTTCTCGGGCGGCGGGTTCTCCGGCGCCGGGGGCTTCCCGGGCGGCTTCCAGACGACGTACTCGACGGGCGGCGGCGACGGCGGCTTCGACATCTCCGACCTGCTGGGCGGCTTCTTCGGCGGTCGTGGCGGTGGCCGGGGCCGCTCGCAGGCCCGCCGGGCCACGCGCGGCGCCGACCTCGACGCCGAGGTGACGATCTCGTTCACCGAGGCGGTCGAGGGCACCACGATCTCGCTGCGGCTCTCCGCCGAGACCGCCTGTGAGACCTGCCATGGCACCGGCGGCAAGCCGGGCACGACCCCGCACGTCTGCCCGACCTGCGACGGCTCCGGCATGGTGGTCAGCTCGGTGGGCGGCGCGTTCTCGATGAACGAGACCTGCCCGACCTGCCACGGCCGCCAGCTCATCTACAGCGAGCCGTGCCCGGTGTGCCACGGCTCGGGTCGAGGCCGGAGCTCGCGCACGATCACCGCGCGCATCCCCGCCGGCGTCAAGGACGGGCAGCGCATCCGGCTCAAGGGCAAGGGCGCGCCGGGCGAGGACGGCGGTCCGGCCGGCGACCTGATGGTCACCGTGCACGTCGGCAGCCACTCGGTCTTCGGCCGCAAGGGCGACCACCTGACCCTCAGCGTCCCGGTGGACTTCGACGAGGCCGCGCTCGGCGCGGAGATCACGGTGCCCACCCTGGACGGTGGTCCGGTCACCCTGCGCATCCCCGGCGGCACTCCCAACGGCCGGGTCTTCCGGGTCCGGGGCCGGGGCGCCAAGCGCAAGGACGGGTCGCGCGGCGACCTGCTGGTCACCGTGGAGGTGGCCGTGCCGGCGCAGCTCTCCGACGAGGCCCGCGCCGCGGTGGAGGCCTACCGTGAGGCGACCGCCGGCTCCGACCCGCGCGCCGGCCTGCTGAGCGAGCAGAGGAGCGGCTGATGCCACGCGGACGCCCGCAGAGCCCGGCTCCGAGCACGCCGGTCTACGTGATCAGCGTGGCCGCGGAGCTGACCGGCCTGCACCCGCAGACCCTGCGCCAGTACGACCGGCTCGGGCTGGTCTCGCCCGGCCGCACCGGCGGCGGGGGGCGCCGCTACTCGCTCAACGACATCGAGCTGCTGCGCGAGGTCGCCGAGCTCACCGCCGCGGGCATCGGTCTGGAGGGCGTCCGCCGGATCCTGGAGCTGGAGAACCAGGTGAGCGCGCTGCGCTCGCGCAACTCCGAGCTGGGCCGCCGCGTCGCCGAGCTCGGGTCGGCCCTGGAGGCGGCCCTGACCGCGATGGAGCAGATGCGGGACGCGCGCCGCCCGAACCTCCCCGCGCTGCGGCCGCGAGGCACGCTGCGGCCCTTCGAGTAGCCGGTGAGCCTGTTCCCGATCGTCGGCCGGGTCGGTGAGTCTGTTCCCGATCGCGGCGTGGGATAGGGAACAGCCTCACCGCTCGCCCAGAGGTCAGGGAACAGACTCACCGCTCAAAGGGCCGGCGTGAGGACCGCGACAGTGACCACCGGACGCGTCGGCCGTTAGTCTCACGACAGCCGGCAGCCGCCGACCGCGACGACCGAGGGGAGCAGGCCCCGTGGTGCCCCTGGAGATCGACTGGTTCTTCCAGGACGTCGACCTGCACGGGTGGATCCACATACTGACCATCCCGGTCTTCACCGGCGTGGTCGGCTGGCTGATCAACTGGACCGGCCTGATCATGCTCTTCGCCCCGGTGCAGTTCCACGGCTTCACCGTGCCAGGCCTGCGCCAGCTCAGCCGGGTCCTGCCGCGCAAGGTGCAGGAGGTGCCCGGCTTCCTCCAGGGCGGCGTCGGCTGGCAGGGCATCGTGCCCGCGCGGGCGGCCAAGATGGGCAGCATCGCGGTGGACAAGGCGATCGCGAAGCTGGGCACGCCGGCCGAGTTCTACCAGCAGCTGGAGCCCGACCAGATCGCCGAGCACATCGTCACGATCTTCCGCCCCGACATGCCGCGGATGATCGAGGACATCATGGAGCGGGAGCACCCGAACCTGTGGCGCGACCTCCCGCGGCCGGCCCGGCAGGCGATCATCGCCCGGGTCCAGGCGCAGCTGCCGAGCGTCGTGCGCGACATCACCGACGAGATCGGCGTGCACATCGACCAGCTCCTCGACCCCAAGATCATGGTGATCGAGCACTTCCGGAAGAACCCCGCCCTGGTGGTGCGGATCTTCCGCGACTTCGGTCAGAAGGAGCTGAACCTGATGGTGGCCTTCGGGTTCATCTTCGGCTTCGTGCTCGGCATCCCGGTCGCGATCCTGGACCACTGGTTCGGCCAGTGGTGGCTGCTGCCGGTCCTCGGCGTGCTGGTCGGCTGGACCACCAACGCGCTGGGCATGTGGCTGATCTTCGAGCCGCCGGAGCCGCGCCGGATCCTCGGCATCAAGGTGCACGGGCTCTTCCTGCGCCGCCAGGACGAGGCCGCCGAGGTCTACGCCCGGATCATCGCCGACGACGTGATCACCCTGGAGCGGATCGGCGACTTCCTGCTGGAGGGCCCGCGCGGGGACCGCACCCGGCAGATGCTGGCCGAGGCGATGCGGCCGGCGATCGACCAGGCCGCCGGGCCGGTCCGCGGCGCGGTGCGGATCGCGGTCGGCCGCAAGCGGTTCGACAGCATCCGCGACGCGGTGGCGATCGAGGCGGTCGACCGCACCATCACGCCCTTCCGCGATCCCGAGTTCAGCAAGCGCCAGTCCGACCGCATCCGCACGCTGGTGGAGGCGCGGACCAAGGAGCTGCCGCCGCGCGACTTCGTGGAGATGATGCGCTCGGCCATCAAGGAGGACGAGTGGATGCTCTACGCGCACGGCGCGATCATGGGATTCGCGGGTGGTCTCCTCCACCTGTGGATCTTCGGCGTCGGGGGTGGCGGGTGAGCGAGGAGCGGCAGGAGGCCGAGCCCACGCGCCAGGTCGAGCTGGCGCGGCTCAACGGCGCCGCCGAGGCGCTGCCGGGCCTGGCCCGGATCGCCGGCACGGCGGCCGTGCGGGCCTCCGCGTGGTCGATCGGCTCGGGCATGCGCTCGATGCGCAACCTCGGCCGGGCGATGACCGACCCGTCGGCGGCGGGCGAGCTGGTGCGGGGCGTCGCGCACGACCTCGCCGAGGCGAGTCGCGCGGTCTCCGACGTCGCGCAGGCCGTGTCGAGCGGCGTACCGCTGCCCCGAGCGCTCTTCGACGCCAGCGTCTCCCTGACCGCGGCCTTCGTGCCGTCGGACGAGCCCGCCGACAGCCAGCGCGAGCTGAGCCTGCGGGAGCGGGGCGAGGAGCTGCTGCGGCAGTCGCGCGACGTGTGGAGTCAGTACGACGCGCACCCGGCGTACGCCCGGATCCTCGACGAGCTCGCCCCCGACGAGGCCCGCATCCTGCTGCTGCTCCTGCGCGGCGGCCCGCAGCCCTCGGTCGACGTGCGCACCGGCGGCCCGGTGGGGATGGTCTCCTCCTCGCTCGTCGCGGGCGGCATGAACATGATCGGCCCGCGGGCCGGTGTCCGGCATCTCGAGGAGGTCCCGGCCTACCTCAACAACCTCAACCGCCTCGGCCTGGTCTGGTTCTCCCGCGAGCAGCTGGAGGACCCGCTGGAGTACCAGGTCGTCGAGGCGCAGCCCGACGTGCTGGAGGCCATGCACGCCGTGCGCTTCCCCAAGGTGGTGCGTCGCTCGATCCACCTCACCCCGTTCGGCATCGACTTCTGCCGGACCTGCCTGGTCGACGAGGAGACCACCCACGACCTCCCCGAGCACGAGTCGCCCGAGGAGTAGCCCTCACCTCCGGGGCCAGGGGCGCCCCTCGAGGGCCTCGATGGAGCCGTTGAACCGGGCGAGCAGCTCGTGGAGGCGGGCGACGTCGGCCTCGTCCCAGCCGGCGATGATCTGGCGGATGCGGCCCTGCTTGACCCGGCGGTCGTGCCGCAGCCGGGCAAGGCCGGAGCGGGTGGGCCGGACCAGGCGGGCCAGGCTGCCGCCGGGATCGGGGAGCCGCTCGACGAGGTCGGCGCGCAGCAGCGCGGCGACCTGGCGGTTGACGGTGGAGACGTCGAGCCGGAAGGCCTCGGCGAGCTGGCCCAGGCTGAGCGGGCCGAGCCGGAGCCGCGAGAGCAGCTGGTAGCCCGAGCGGTCCAGCTCCAGGTCGGGGTCGTGCTGGGCCGAGCTGAGCTGGTGCCGGGCCAGCAGGGTCAGCTCCTGCTCGAGCAGGGCCAGCAGGTCGGTGGCGGACCGGTCCTTGGTAGCGGACACTGTGGCGCACCTCTCAGGAGCGATCGGGCGGACGTGATGTGCACCCTACACAAGATGTGTAGCATGCATACCCGGCTCACCGCGGTGGTGCGGCCCGTGACCTGAGGACCGCGATGACCCAGACTGCCCCGCCCTCGACGGAGGCGTCGCTGACCGGCCGGCCGGCGGCACACCCGGGAGCGATCGTCGCGGTCGGCTCGCTGTGCGGCATCGTCGTCGCGCTGACCCAGACGATGATCGTGCCGCTGGTGCCGGTCCTGCCCACGATCCTGCACAGCTCGGCGGCCGACGCCTCGTGGGCGATCACCGCCACGCTGCTGACCGCCGCCGTCGCCACCCCGATCGCCGGGCGGCTCGGCGACATGTACGGCAAGCGGCTGATGCTGCTGATCAGCCTGGGCATGCTGCTGATCGGATCCGTGGTCTGCGCGGTGTCCAGCTCGCTGGGGCTGGTCGTGCTCGGCCGTGGCCTCCAGGGCATGGCGATGGGCTGCATCGCCCTGGGCATCAGCATCATGCGCGACGAGCTCCCCGCCGACCGGATCGGCCCGGCCGTCGCGCGGATGAGCGCCACCATGGGCGTCGGCGGCGCCATCGGCCTGCCGCTCGCCGCGATCATCGCCGAGAAGGGCAGCTGGCACGTCCTCTTCTGGGTCTCCGCCGGCCTGGCCGCCCTCTGCCTCGTGGCGGTGTTCGCGGTCGTCCCCGAGTCGCCGGTCAAGACGCCCGCCCGCTTCGACGTGCTCGGCGCGATCGGGCTCACCGCCGCCCTGGTCATGCTGCTGCTGGTGATCACCAGCGGAGCCGACTGGGGCTGGACGAGCGGGCTGAGCCTGGGCCTCCTCGCCGGCTCGCTGGTGACCTTCCTGTTGTGGGGCGCCTGGGAGCTGCGGGTCGGCGCGCCGCTGGTCGACCTCCGGGTCTCCGCGCGCCGGCAGGTCCTGCTGACCAACATCTCCTCGGTGGCGGTCGGCTTCGGGATGTACGGCATGTCGCTGGTGCCGATCCAGCTGCTGATGGCGCCGCCGGAGACCGGCTACGGCATGGGCCTGACCATGATCAAGGCCGGCCTGGTGATCGCGCCGAGCGGCCTGATGATGTACCTCTGCTCCAGCATCGGCGCCCGCATCTCCCGGGCCCGCGGGCCGCGCGCCAGCCTGCTGGTCGGCATCGTCGTGCTCACCGCCGGGTACGCCGTGCTGCTGCCGTTCCGCGAGGAGTGGTGGCAGATCCTCCTCGCCTCGGCCCTCAGCGGCGCCGGCATCGGCATCGCCTACGCCGCGATGCCCGCGCTGATCATGGGCGCGGTGCCGATCACCGAGACCGCGGCCGCCAACGGCCTGAACGCGCTGATGCGCTCGATGGGCACCTCGCTCTCCTCGGCCGCCGTGGCCGGCGTCCTGGCCCACCAGACGATGACGCTCGGGCCGGTGACGCTCCCCTCGGACCACGGGTTCACCGTGGCGCTGCTGGTCGGCGTGGCCGCCTGCGTCGGCGGCTTCGCCTTCGCCCTCGCGCTCCCGAGGGCGCCGCGGTTCTGAGCCGGACTCAAAGTTGAGGGGAATGGACTCAACTCTGGGCGTGTTGGGACAGGTGACGGATCCGCTCGGGTCCGCCACTCTTGGACCTACACACACCTCAGGAGCGCATCCACATGGACGGATCGAAGTTCACCTCGCGCAGCGTCGAGGTGATCAACGCTGCCCACACCGCGGCGGTGACCGCGGGCAACGCCCAGATCGAGCCGGTGCACCTCGCGGTCGCGCTGGTGACCCAGGAGAAGGGCATCGCCGCCTCGCTGCTCACCAAGGCCGGCGCCGACGGCGGCCTGGCGCGGGTGCTCACCGACGAGCTGAGCATGCTGCCCAAGGCCAGCGGCGCCACCGTGTCCAGCCCCGGCACCTCGCCCGGGCTCACCCGCGTGCTCGCCAGGTCGCTCGAGCTCGCCGAGGAGATGGGCGACGACTACGTCGCCACCGAGCACCTGGTGCTCGCGCTCGCCATCGTGGACAGCCCGGTCAAGGACGCGTTCGTGGCGGCGGGCGCCACCGAGGAGCGGCTGCGCGAGGCGATCACGGCGGTGCGCGGCAACCGTCACGTGACCAGTCAGGACGCCGAGGCGACGTACGAGGCGCTGGAGAAGTACGCCGTCGACCTGACCGCGCGTGCCGAGGAGGGCAAGCTCGACCCGGTGATCGGCCGTGACGCCGAGATCCGCCGCGTGGTCCAGGTGCTCTCCCGGCGTACCAAGAACAACCCCGTCCTCATCGGCGAGCCCGGCGTCGGCAAGACCGCCGTCGTCGAGGGGCTGGCCCAGCGCGTGGTCGCCGGCGACGTGCCCGACTCCCTCAAGGGCCGCCGGGTGCTCAGCCTGGACCTGGCCGCGATGGTGGCCGGCGCGAAGTACCGCGGCGAGTTCGAGGAGCGGCTCAAGGCCGTCCTGGAGGAGATCAAGGGCTCCGAGGGCCAGGTCATCACCTTCATCGACGAGCTGCACACGGTCGTCGGCGCGGGCGCCGGCGGCGACTCCGCGATGGATGCCGGCAACATGCTCAAGCCGATGCTGGCCCGTGGCGAGCTGCGGCTGATCGGCGCGACCACGCTGGACGAGTACCGCGAGCGGATCGAGAAGGACCCGGCGCTGGAGCGCCGCTTCCAGCAGGTCTTCGTGGGCGAGCCCAGCGTCGAGGACACGGTGGCGATCCTGCGCGGGCTGCAGCAGAAGTACGAGGCCCACCACGGCGTGAAGATCACCGACGCGGCGCTGGTCTCCGCGGCGATGCTCAGCGACCGCTACATCACCGGCCGCCAGCTCCCCGACAAGGCGATCGACCTGGTCGACGAGGCCGCCTCGCGACTGCGCATGGAGATCGAGTCGAGCCCGGTCGAGATCGACCAGCTCCGCCGCGCCGTGGACCGGATGCGGATGGAGCAGCTCGCCCTGGAGCGGGAGAGCGACGAGGCGTCGAAGGACCGGCTGGAGCGGCTGCGCGCCGACCTGGCCGACAAGGAGTCCGAGCTGCACGGCCTGGAGCTGCGCTGGGAGCGGGAGAAGGCCGCGCTGGAGGGCACCGGCGAGCTGCGCAAGCAGATCGACGCCCTGCGCGTGGAGGCCGAGCGGCTGCAGCGCGAGGGCGACCTGGCCGCGGCCTCGGAGATCCTCTACGGCCGGATTCCCGTGCTGGAGCGGCAGATCGACGCCGCCGAGGCCGAGGAGAAGGTCGACGACTCCGAGCCGATGGTGGCCGAGGAGGTCGGGCCCAGCGAGATCGCCGAGGTGGTCGAGGCCTGGACCGGCATCCCCACCGGCCGGCTGCTGGAGGGCGAGACCGCCAAGCTGCTGCGGATGGAGGAGATCATCGGCGAGCGGCTGGTGGGCCAGCGCTCCGCGGTCATGGCCGTCTCCGACGCCGTACGACGGGCGCGGGCCGGGATCTCCGACCCGAACCGGCCGACCGGCAGCTTCCTCTTCCTGGGCCCGACCGGCGTCGGCAAGACCGAGCTGGCCAAGTCGCTGGCGGACTTCCTCTTCGACGACGAGCGCGCGATCGTGCGCATCGACATGAGCGAGTACGCGGAGAAGCACAGCGTGGCGCGCCTCATCGGCGCGCCTCCGGGCTACGTCGGCTACGACGAGGGCGGCCAGCTCACCGAGGCGGTCCGCCGCCGGCCGTACTCCGTCGTCCTGCTCGACGAGGTGGAGAAGGCCCACCCCGAGGTCTTCGACATCCTGCTGCAGGTGCTCGACGACGGTCGCCTGACCGACGGTCAGGGCCGCACGGTCGACTTCCGCAACACGCTGCTCATCCTGACCAGCAACCTGGGCTCGCAGTACCTCGTGGACCCGCTGCTGGACACCGAGAAGAAGCATGAGTCGGTGATGAGCGTGGTGCGGCAGTCCTTCAAGCCGGAGTTCCTCAACCGGCTCGACGAGATCGTCATGTTCGACGCGCTCGACAAGGAGCAGCTGGCGCACATCGTCGACCTGCAGCTGGCCGCCTTCGACAAGCGGCTGGCCCCGCGGCGGATCACCGTCGAGGTCACCGAGGCGGCCCGGACCTGGCTCACCGAGCACGGCTACGACCCGGCGTACGGCGCCCGGCCGCTGCGCCGCCTGGTGCAGACGGCCATCGGCGACCCGCTCGCCCGGATGCTCATCGCCGGGCAGGTGCTCGACGGCCAGCACGTCCTGGTCGACGTCGAGGGCGAGGGCCTGGCGCTGCGGACCCAGGACGGCCGTCCGGCCGACTGATCAGGCACCGTCTGGTGGAATGTGCGCGTGACCGATCCCGATCGCGTGCCCACCGCCCGACCGCCGCAGGTGACCGTCGCGGGCTGGACGATCGCGATCGCCTCGGGCCTGCTGGTGGTCTCGGTCTTCGACTCGCTGGGCCGGCTGCGCTCGGTCGACATGCGCCAGCAGCTGACCGAGGCGCTGGACTCCGCCTCGGCGCGGGGGCTGGGGATCACCGTCGACCAGGCGACCGATCTGATGCACGTCGCGCTGGTGGTGACCGCCGTCGCCGCCGTGGCCGCCTCGATTCTCGGGATCTTCGTGCTGCAGCGTCACACCGGTGCCCGGATCGGGGTCTCGGTGCTGGCGGTGCCGATCCTGCTGGCGGCGCCGTTCGCCGGCGGCTTCTGGGGCACTCTGGTGGCCTGCGCGGCCATCCTGCTCTGGACCCGGCCCGCGCGGGACTGGTTCGCCGGCCGCCCGCCCACGCCGGTCCTCGTCTCGGGACCCGCCGAGCCGCCGGAGCCGTCGGGACCATCGGCCCCGCTGTCGCCTCCCGCGGCCCCGCCCTCGCTCGCCCAGCCGCCGTCCGGCCAGCCGGCGCCGATGCCCTACTGGGGACAGCCCGTGCCGCCGCCGGCGCCCTGGATGCCCCGCCCTCCGGTGCGGCCTGCCCAGCTGCAGGTCGCCTGCATCGTCGCCGCGGTCATCACCACGGCCACCGCGCTGTTCCTGATGGCGGTCCTGGCCTTCCTGGCCATCGACTCCGACGCGCTGGTCGAGGCCGTGCGCGAGTCGCCGGAGTGGGACCCGTCGTACGACGACCGCCTGGTCGTGCCCGCGATGGTGCTCGGCGGGCTGGTCCTGCTGGCCTGGTGCCTCGCCACGCTCGTCCTGGTCCTCTTCGCCTGGCGGCGTCACCGGTGGGCCTGGGCCCTGCTGGTCGCCTCGGCCGGACTGGCCACGGTCGTCTCGATGCTGGCCTTCCCGGTCGGCCTGCTCAACGTCGCCGCGGCCGGTGTGACCACGGTACTGCTGCTCACCGAGCCGGTGCGCGCGTGGTACCGCAACCGCCCGCGCCAGGGCCCGCCGATGCCGCCGTACCCGCCGCCGCAGCAGCAGCCTCCGGGTCGGCCGCCGGTCTGGTGAGTCGTGGCGTGGGATCGGGGAGGATTCCAGTCAGCAGGTGACTGGAATCCTCCCCGATCAGCGGATCAGCGGATCAGCGCATCGGCCAGGAGCCGGAGGGTCTCCTCGCGAGCCGGGGAGGCGTCGGCGGGCGTGCCGGTCAGGGCGCCGGCGACGGGATGCACCATCACCTCGTCCACGGCGTACGCCGCCGCGAGCTCGCCGATCCGCGCGGCGGCCTCCTCGGGCGTGCCGATCACCCAGCGGGCGGCCATCGCGCGGGCCAGGGACTCATGCTCGGGGGCCAGCGGCGCGGCCTCGGCCTCCTCGACCAGTCGCTGCGGGCGCAGCGGCTGGCCGGTGCGCAGCGCGACCATCGCCTGGATCTGCGGCAGCGCCAGGCGACGGGCCTCCTCGGCGCTCCCGGCGACGACCGCGTTGACGGTCAGGAAGGTCCGCGGCTCGGCGAGCTCGGCCGAGGGACGGAAGCCGGAGCGGTAGAGCTCCAGCGCCTCCGCGGTGCCCGACCCGGAGAAGTGGTGCGCGAAGACGTAGGGCAGCCCACGGTCGGCGGCGAGCCGGGCGGAGTAGTCCGAGGAGCCGAGCAGCCACACGTCGGGCCGGCTGCTCGCGCGCGGGGTGGCGTTGAGCGGGTGGGTGCGGCCGGCGACGTTGATGCCGGCGCCGCCGGGGCTCATCAGCGCGATCACGTTGTCCACGTGCTGGGGGAAGAGCGCGACGTCGTCCTGGCCGTGCCTGAGCGCGTACGACGTGACCGGGTCGCTGCCCGGCGCCCGGCCGATGCCCAGGTCGATCCGGCCCGGGAAGGCCGCCTCCAGCAGGGCGAACTGCTCCGCCACGACCAGCGGCGCGTGGTTGGGCAGCATCACCCCGCCCGAGCCGACGCGGATCCGCTCGGTGGCCGCGGCGACCAGGGAGATCAGCACCGGCGGGTTCGTCGCGGCGACCGCCGGCATGTTGTGGTGCTCGGCCAGCCAGTAGCGGTGGTACCCGAGCCGGTCCGCCTCGACGGCCAGCCGCCGGGTCGCGGCGACGGCGTCGCCGGTGGACTGGTCGGAGCGGACGGGCACGAGGTCGAGGACGGAGAGGCGCACGAGAGGCACAACCCACGAGAGGCCCGCGGTCTTCCCCGCCGCCGGAGCCGCGCGGCGCCTGTGGCACTCTTCTCGCATGGACGCCTCCGACGTCGAGTCCGACCTCGTCGACATCCTCTTCACCGAGGAGCAGATCCTCGCCAAGCTCGATGAGCTGGCCGCCCGGATCGAGGCGGACTACGAGGGCAAGGAGATCCTCATCGTCGGGGTGCTCCGCGGCGCGGTCATGGTGATGGCCGATCTCGCCCGCGCCCTCGGCCGGCACGTCGAGATGGACTGGATGGCCGTGTCGTCGTACGGCTCGGGGACGAAGTCCTCCGGCGTCGTGCGCATCCTCAAGGACCTCGACACCGACATCACCGGACGCCACGTGATCGTGGTCGACGAGATCATCGACACCGGGCTGACGCTCTCCTGGCTGATCTCCAACCTGGCCTCGCGCAACCCGGCCTCGCTGGAGATCTGCACGCTGCTGCGCAAGCCGGAGGCCCAGCAGATGGACGTCCAGGTGCGGTACGTCGGGTGGGACATCCCCAACGACTTCGTGGTCGGCTACGGCCTCGACTACCAGGAGCGCTACCGCAACCTGCGCGCCATCGGCGTGCTCTCGCCGTCCGTCTACTCCTGAGCGGCCGCCCGCGCGCCACGTGTCTCGCCCCGAACGCGGACTCCGCTGGTCCGACCTGAGAGGATATCGGGCGTGAAGCGAATCCTCCGTGGTCCCTGGTTGTGGATCGGTCTGGCCGGCCTGGGCGTCATCATCGCCCTGCAGTACCTGGTGCCCAATGGCGGGTACACCGAGATCGAGACCTCGAAGATGATCGCCCACATCAACGACGGCGACGTCGAGAAGGTCACCCTCGTCGACGGCGGCGACCAGGAGATCCGCGCCGAGCTGGACGACGGCAAGAAGGTCATGGCGACCTGGATCAGCGGTCAGCAGGGCGCACTCGTCGAGACCATCCAGAAGCAGGTCGACGACGGCAAGATCAAGGAGTGGAACGGCAAGAACCCCAAGCCGAGCCTGATCGGCTCGATCCTGGGCACGATCCTCCCCTTCATCATCATCGTGCTGATCTTCCTGTTCCTGATGAACCAGATACAGGGTGGCGGCGGCCGGGTCATGCAGTTCGCCAAGTCCAAGGCGAAGATGATCACCAAGGACATGCCCAAGACCACGTTCGCCGACGTCGCCGGCTGCGACGAGGCGATCGAGGAGCTCGGCGAGATCAAGGAGTTCCTCCAGGAGCCGGCCAAGTTCCAGGCCGTCGGCGCCAAGATCCCCAAGGGCGTGCTGCTCTACGGCCAGCCCGGCACCGGCAAGACGCTGCTCGCCCGGGCGGTCGCCGGCGAGGCGGGCGTGCCGTTCTACTCGATCTCCGGCTCGGACTTCGTGGAGATGTTCGTCGGCGTCGGCGCCTCGCGGGTGCGTGACCTCTTCGAGCAGGCCAAGGAGAACGCCCCGGCGATCGTCTTCATCGACGAGATCGACGCCGTGGGCCGGCATCGCGGCGCGGGCATGGGCGGTGGCCACGACGAGCGCGAGCAGACCCTCAACCAGCTGCTGGTGGAGATGGACGGCTTCGACGTGCGCGGCGGGGTCATCCTGATCGCGGCGACCAACCGTCCCGACATCCTCGACCCCGCGCTGCTGCGTCCGGGCCGCTTCGACCGGCAGATCAGCGTCGACGCCCCCGACCTCGCCGGCCGGGAGAAGATCCTCAGCGTCCACGCCCGCGGCAAGCCGATGGCGCCCGACGTGGACCTGCGGTCCGTCGCGCGTCGTACCCCGGGCTTCACCGGCGCCGACCTGGCCAACGTGCTCAACGAGGCGGCGCTGCTGACCGCACGCCAGAACGCCAAGCTGATCGACAACGCCGCGATGGACGAGGCGATCGACCGGGTCATCGCCGGCCCGCAGAAGCGCACCCGCCTGATGAGCGAGAAGGAGAAGCTCATCACGGCGTACCACGAGGGCGGGCACGCCCTGGTGGCCGCGGCCCTGCCGGGCACCGACCCGGTGCACAAGGTGACGATCCTGCCGCGCGGCCGGGCCCTGGGCTACACGATGGTGCTGCCCGACGAGGACAAGTACTCCCAGACCCGCTCGGAGATGCTCGACAAGCTGGCCTACATGCTCGGCGGCCGCGCCGCGGAGGAGATGGTCTTCCACGACCCGACGACCGGCGCCGGCAACGACATCGAGAAGGCCACCTCGCTGGCCCGCGCGATGGTCACCCAGTACGGCATGACCGAGCGCCTCGGCGCGATCAAGCTCGGCGAGAGCAACGGCGAGCCCTTCCTGGGCCGCGACTTCGGCCACACCCGCAACTACTCCGAGGACGTCGCCGCGATCGTCGACGAGGAGACCAAGCTGCTGCTGGCCAACGCCCACCAGGAGGCCTTCGACATCCTCGAGGAGAACCGCGACGTCCTGGACTCGCTGGTGCTGGCCCTCATGGAGCGCGAGACCCTGGACAAGCAGGAGGTCGCCGAGGTCTTCGAGCCGCTGCGGCGCCGCCCGGCACGGCCCGCGTGGACCGGGTCGCCGACGCGGATCCCGTCGATCATCCCGCCGGTGGTGGTGCCCGCCAAGGCGCCGGCCCAGGACAACGGCCAGCCGGAGGGCGGCGTGATCCTCACCCCGCCCAGCGACGACGGCGACACGTACGGCGAGACGCCGACCCCCGGGGCGCCCACGTGAGCATCGGCCCGGTCTCGCCGCCCAGTGGCGAGCCCCGCGAGTTCGACCACGACCGCGCCGAGGCGGCCGTCCGCGAGCTGCTCGCCGCGATCGGGGAGGACCCCGACCGCGAGGGCCTGCGCGACACCCCGGCCCGCGTGGCCCGGGCGTACGCCGAGCTGACCGCCGGCCTGCGGATGCGGCCCGAGGACGTGCTCACCACGACGTTCGACCTTGGCCACGACGAGATGGTGCTGGTGCGCGACATCGAGCTGTGGTCGATGTGCGAGCACCACCTGGTGCCGTTCACCGGCGTCGCGCACGTCGGCTACATCCCGGCGGAGTCCGGCAAGATCACCGGGCTCTCCAAGCTGGCCCGCCTGGTCGACGTCTACGCCAAGCGGCCGCAGGTCCAGGAGCGGCTGACCACCCAGGTCGCCGACGCGCTCATGGAGATCCTGGAGGCGCGCGGCGTCGTCGTGGTCATCGAGGCCGAGCACCTGTGCATGACCATGCGCGGCGTCCGCAAGGCCGGCGCCCGCACGGTCACCTCCGCCGTGCGCGGGGTGATGCACAACGCCACCACCCGCTCGGAGGCGATGGCGCTGATCAACGCCCGGCGGTAGCCCGTGGACGTCCTCCCCAAGCGTGCGCTGGCCGGCCTGCCGGTCCACGACCGTCCGCTGGTGATGGGCGTCCTCAACGTCACCCCGGACTCCTTCTCCGACGGCGGCCAGTTCGTCCACGGCGACCGCGTCGAGGTCGACCGCGCCATCGAGCACGGCCTGCGGCTGCGCGACGAGGGTGCCGACCTGCTCGACGTGGGCGGGGAGTCCACGCGTCCGGGAGCCACCAGGCCGGTCGTCGCCGAGGAGCTGGAGCGGGTCGTCCCGGTCATCGAGGCGCTGGTGGCCGAGGGCGTGTGCGTCTCGGTGGACACGATGCGCGCCGAGGTGGCGCTGGCGGCGGTCGAGGCGGGGGCCTCGGTGGTCAACGACGTCTCCGGCGGGCTGGCCGACCCGCGGATGCTGGAGGCGGTCGCGGAGAGCGGCGCGGCGTACATCGCGATGCACTGGCGCGGCCACTCCGTGGTGATGCAGCAGCGCGCGTCGTACGGCGACGTCGTGGTGGACGTGCGCGCCGAGCTGGCCGCGCGGGTCGAGGCGGCGCTCGCCGCCGGCATCGCGGAGGACCGGATCTGCGTGGATCCCGGCCTCGGCTTCGCCAAGACCGCCGAGCACAACTGGGAGCTGCTGCGGCGGCTGCCGGAGCTGGACGTGCTCGGCCTGCCGATCCTGGTCGGCTCCAGCCGCAAGTCCTTCCTGGGGACGCTCCTGGCGGGCCCCGACGGGACTCCGCGACCGGTCGGGGAGCGCGAGGACGCGACGGTCGCGCTGACCACGATCGCCGGCCTGATCGGCGTCTGGGGGGTCCGCGTGCACCAGGTGCGCGGCAACCTCGACGCCCTGAGAGTCGCGTCACGCCTGGTGGACGGCGGGGTCGAGGGCGTCGGTCCACGCGGGTAGGGTCCTTGGAGATGAGTGATCACCTCGCCGTCCGCGGCCTTGAGATCCACGCCCATCACGGTGTCTTCGACTTCGAGCGCCGGGATGGGCAGACCTTCGTGGTCGACCTGGATCTGGAGCTGGACACGACGGCCGCCGCGGCGGGGGACGACCTCGCCCGGACCGTGGACTACGGCGTCCTGGTGACCGAGGTGGTCGCGGCCGTGCAGCGTGACCCGGTCGACCTCATCGAGACCCTCGCCCAGCGCGTCGCCGACGTGTGCCTGTCCTTCGAGCCGGTCCTCGGCGTCGCGGTGACGGTGCACAAGCCGCACGCGCCCATCGAAGCGACGTTCGCCGACGTCGCCCTGACGATCACCCGGAGCCGACCGTGAACCAGTCTCCCAACCCCTACGCCATCGACGCCGACACGATCACCGGCGAGATGCGGCCCATCCGCCGGGCGGTGCTCTCCATCGGCTCCAACCTGGGCGAGCGATTGGCCAACCTGCAGGGCGCGGTCGACTCCCTGGCCGACACCCCGGACGTCTGGGTCACCGGGATCTCCGCGGTCTACGAGACCGAGCCGGTGGACGCCCCGGAGGGCTCCCGGGACTACCTCAACGCCGTCGTCCTGCTGGACACCACGCTCTCGGTGCACACCCTGCTGGAGCGCGCGCTGGCGATCGAGGCGGCCTACGGCCGCGAGCGCGGGGAGCGCAACGCCCCGCGCACGCTCGACGTGGACCTGATCGTGGTCGGGGACCGGCGGGCGGACGACGAGCACCTGGTGCTGCCGCACCCGCGGGCCGCCGAGCGGGCCTTCGTGCTGGTGCCGTGGGTCGAGCTGGAGCCTGACGCGGAGTTCCCCGGGCGCGGCCCGGTGGCCGGCCTGCTGGAGAGCCTCGATCAGGGCGGCGTGCGGCTCCGCGAGGATCTCGGGCTCGAGAGCCGCTGAGCCCGAGTCCCACCGTGAGCCGCGACGTCCCGCCGGAGCCCGACGAGGAGCCCGAGCCGCCGGAGCCGGCGGGTCATGTGCGGCTCACCGGGCCGGGGCCGCTGGTGTGCTGCGGCCTGGCGGGCCTGGCCATCGGCTGGGCGATCCGGCCGGTGTGCCTGCGGGCCGGCTGGGTGGTGCCCCAGGTCTCCTGGCTGGCGATCGTCGCGGTCTTCTTCGTGGCCGCGGTCGTCGCCGGGGCGGCGTACCTCACCTGGCGCACGCTGCACCGCGATCGCGGCCGGCTGCCGGCCCACCAGGCCGTCAACCGCCTGGTGCTGGGCAAGGCCAGTGCCGTGGTCGGCGCCGCGGTGGCGGGCGGCTACCTCGGCTACGCCATCGCGCACGTCGGCATCGACTCGCCCTCGGCGGCCGGCCAGGTCGTCCGCTCGGCCCTGGCCGCCCTCGGCGGCGTGCTCGTGCTGCTGGCCGGCCTGGCGCTGGAGCGTGCGTGTCGCGTCCGGGACGCGGACGAGTAGCGACCTACGCTGCTGTCATGGCAGCGAACACCCGTAGCTCGGCCCGCCGGCGTCAGCGCAGTGTCCGGGTGACCGTGGCGGTCACGCTCCTCGCGGTCGGCACCATCGCGGTGCTGGCGACGCTGCCGACGCAGTCTCCCGTCCTGCTCAGCGTCAGCTCCGTGGTGGGCCTGCTGCTGGCCTGGGCGGCGCTGCGGATGATGTGGACCGAGGTGCTCCAGTCGCGGCGGGAGAACGCCGCGGACCGGGCGGCTGCCGCGACGGCGTACCGCGAGCTCTTCGCGCAGCGTGCCGCCGAGCACGCCGAGTTCACCACGACCATGACCGAGCGGCTGGCGGAGTCCACCACCTCGGTCCGCGAGCTGCAGGCCTCGCTGGTGGCCGCGCAGCGCCGGCTCGCCGACGTCACCGTCCGCGCCGACAGCAGCGAGACGGAGCGGGACGAGGCCCGTGCCCGGGTCACCGCGCTCGAGGCCGAGCTCTCCGAGCTGCGCGACGCGCACGAGGAGGCGGTCGCTCACAGCGGCCCCGCCGCCGAGCTGGCCACCTGGGACGCCAAGGCGGCCGAGATCGCCGCCGAGCACTCCGCCGTCGAGAACGCCGCCATCGAGGGCGCCGCCAAGCGTGCCTGACTCCTCCCGTGGGTGATCGCCCGTGGTGACCTGGCTGGAGCCACTGGCGGCGCGCGTCGACGACACGCTGCAGGGCGGCCGGCATCCGAACCGGCCGCACCTCGACCGGCTGCTGGACGACCCGTCCGACGAGTCCGCCTGGCAGGCGCTCAGGGACGACTACGACCACCAGGCGCCGGAGTGGGCCGGATGGGCCAACGTGCAGGGCGACTACGACCTGGCCCTGCGGGTCGCGCTGGAGCGCGTCGGTCCCCGTGACGTGGCGATCGAGGTGGGCGCCGGCTCGGACGACTCCTCGCTGCGGATCGAGGGCGCCGCGCGGGTGGCGGTCCTCTCCGACGTCTCCTTCGAGATGATCTCGCGCAACCCCGGACGCCGGCGCATCTGCTGCGACGTACGCCTCCTGCCGTTGCGCGAGGCGTCGGTGGACCTGATCTGCGGCCTGAACGCCGTCCCCCATCTCCCCGAGTTCGCCCGGGTGCTCCGGCCGGGCGGGGTCGTCGTCTGGGCCGCCTCGTTCGGCCCCGAGACGCCCATGTACGTCGCCCCGGAGCGGCTCGAGGCGCAGGCGCCGCCGGGCTGGACGGTGACCGCGCAGCGCGTGGACGCCGGTGAGTGGTGTCTGCTGGAGGTACCCGCGTGAAGATCGTGCTGATCGGCCCCTTCGGCGTCCCGGGGGCCGGGCTGCTGCCCCGCCTGCTGACCTCGGAGCCGCCGGGCCTCTCCGAGAGCGGCCTGGTCTACGACCACCACGAGTCCCGGATGCGCGCCCTGACCGACCATGCCGAGGTCGCCATGGCCGAGCACGGCGACATCGCGCTGAGCCTGCGCGTGGGCTCCACCGGCTTCGGCACGGTGATCGCCGAGATCGAGGTCGACGACCGCGAGGAGCTCCACCGCCTGGAGGCGGAGCTGACCGAGCGGATCAACCCGCTCATCGCCGAGCACTTCGGGCCGGGCGAGACCTCACTGGACGGCTACCCCACCGGACGGGTGCTGTGGTGGCACCGCGTGCTGGTGGACCCGGGCGAGGACGAGCCGCGGGCGCTGCGCGTCTTCGGCGAGCCGTTCCGGGCGACCGACACCGCCGACGGCTGCGTGGCCAACGGCTTCTCCTCGCTACGCGACCCCACGCCCGCCCTCATCGCGGAGGTCGTGCGCGGCCTCACCGCGGCGACCGAGGACTGGCTGCTCATCGACGAGCTCAGCCGGCGGCTGCGCCAGTCGCTGACCTACACCCGCGGCGACGACGAGGTGCTGGGCCACGCGCTGGTCGAGGCCGAGCAGCTGACCGAGGAGATCGCCCTGGTGTCGCTGCTCCTCGACGAGCGCCGCCGCCATCTGGCCAACGCCGCGCAGCGCGTGCACCAGGCCGCCTGCCGGGTCTGGGACCTGGTGGACGCCCGGGAGTCGCTGCTGCGCAACGCCGAGTCCGTCAGCGGGCTGATCCGGATCGAGCACGGCCGCCGCTCCGCCCGCTTCGACGCCCGCCGCAACAGCCTGCTGTTCGGCTTCACCGTCATCACCCTGCTGCAGAGCGCGCTGCTGATCGCCGACTTCGCCTCCGCCTCCTCGATGAGCCTCACCTCGCCCGTCCGCGTCGGCATCGCCGTCGCCGTCACCGTGGCGACGCTGGGCGTCCTGGCGCTCTACGTCCGCGAGGGCGCCCGGGAGGTCGACGCGCCGACCGTGGAGGTGCCCCTCCGCAACAGCGCGCTCCCGCGCCGCGGCTGAGCCGCTCCGGTCAGGACCGGAAGCGCCGGGTCGCGTCCGGGATCACACGCGCGGGGACCCCGACCAGCAGGCTGTACGGCGGCGCCTCGGTGCCCTCCAGGACGACGGCGCCCGCGCCGACGGCGCAGTAGTCCCCGATCGTGCTGCCCATCAGCACCACGGCGTTGGCGCCGATGTGCACGTTGCGGCCGATGCTGGTGGGCGCGCGCTCGATGTCCCGAGCCCGATCGCTCAGGCAGCGGGCGACGGTCGAGTGCGTGTAGATGTGGACGCCCGAGGAGATGTCGCAGCCGTCCCCGATGGTCAGTCCGCCACTGCCGTCGATGACCGTGTGGGCGCCGATCCAGACGTCCGAGCCGATGCTGGGCTCGCCGACGATCCAGGCCAGCGGGTTGTACGGATTGGGCGGGAGCGGGCTGCTGGCGGAGGGCTCGTCGGCTGTGGTCATGGGGCCTCGTCCTCTCCGATCCGGCCGGCACGTACCCTGATACGCTTCCGGCGCCGCGCACAGACTACGTGTCGTCGCCCCGATCCATAGCGAGAGGCTCATGTCAGTCACATCGAAGTCCATCCTGGTGACCGGCGGGGCCGGCTTCATCGGCAGCCACCTGGTCGATCGTCTGATCGAGGACGATCCCGCGCGGATCACCGTGGTCGACAACTTCTTCCTGGGCAGCCACGACAACCTCCGGGACGCCCTCGGCAAGCACGCCGACATCGAGGTGATCCGTCTCGACGCCTCCGACCTGGCCGCCATGCAGGACATCGTCGAGCGTCGTCAGGTCGACACCCTGTTCGACCTCGCGGTCATCCCGCTGCCCACGTCGCTGACCTACCCGGCGTGGACGGTCCAGATCAACGTCGCCATCGCCACGACCGTCGCCGAGCTGACCCGGCGCGGCCTCGTGGAGCGCCTGCTGCACGTGTCCAGCTCGGAGGCCTACGGCAGCGCGCGGCACATCCCGATGGACGAGGACCACCCCCACGACGCCATCACGCCGTACGCCGCGAGCAAGAGCGCCGCGGACCGGATCATCGAGTCCTACGTGCAGACGTTCGGGATCGACGTCACCGTCGTGCGGCCGTTCAACAACATCGGGCCGCGGCAGAACCCCGGGTCGTACGCCGGCATCGTGCCGATCGTCGTGCAGCGGGTCATGTCCGGCCAGCCGATCGAGATCTTCGGCGACGGCGAGCAGACCCGCGACTTCATCTTCGTGCGCGACACCGCCGACCTGATCGTCGAGATCCACGACGCCCCGGAGTGCCGCGGCGAGGTCCTCAACCTGGCCACCGGGGTCGAGACCTCGGTCAACGAGCTGGTCCGCCGGCTCCTCGACGTCATGGGCGCGTCCGGCCACGAGGTCGTCCACACCGACCCGCGTCCCGGCGACGTGCGCCGTCACCTGGCGGACGCGACCAAGCTGCGCAAGATCATCGGCCGGGACGTCCCGGTGCTGACCGACGACGAGCTGGCCGCGACCGTCGAGTGGTACCAGAAGGTCCTCGCTTGAGGCTGACCGTCCCCAGCCTGGGCGACGAGGAGCTCGCGGCCGTCGCGGAGGTGCTCGCGTCCGGGATGCTGACCCAGGGCGCGAAGGCGCGGGCTCTCGAGGACGCCGTGCGCGAGGTGACCGGCACGTCCCACGCGGCGGCGGTCAGCTCGGCCACGACCGGCCTGCACCTGGCGCTGGTGGCGCTGGGCGTGGGCGCGGGCGACGAGGTGGTGATGCCGGCGTTCAGCTTCCCGGCCACCGCGAACGTCGTGGTGCAGCAGGACGCGACGCCCGTGTTCGTCGACATCGAGCCCGACACGTTCAACCTGGATCCGGGGCTGCTGGAGGCCGCGATCACCTCGCGGACGGCGGCGATCATGCCGGTCCACGCCTTCGGCCTGTGCGCCGACATGGACCCCATCGTCGAGGTCGCGGAGCGGCACGGGGTCCCGGTCCTCGAGGACGCGGCGTGCGCGCTCGGCGGGAGCTACCGGGGACGGGCGGTGGGCTCGCTCGGGACGGCCGGCGTGTTCTCCTTCCACCCGCGCAAGATCGTCACCACGGCCGAGGGCGGGATGGTGACGACCGACTCCGAGGAGCTGGCGGCGCGGATCGACGTCCTGCGCACGCACGGCGGCGTCCGGCGCGAGCTCTACCTGGAGTTCGTCGACGCCGGCTTCAACTACCGGCTCTCCGACGTGCACGCCGCGATCGGCGTGGCCCAGATGCGCAAGCTCTCGGGGATCCTCGAGGATCGCCGGCGGCTGGCCGCCGGGCTGACCGAGAGGCTGCGCGAGCTCGGCGGCGTGCGACCTCCGTCGGCCCCGGACGGCATCGAGCACACCTACCAGTCGTACGTCGTGACGCTGGACGACGACATCGACCGCGACCAGGTGATCCGTCAGATGCGCGACCTGGGCGTCGAGACGACGCTGGGCACCTACGGCATGCACCTCCAGCCGTACTACGTCTCCCGGCTCGGCGAGCAGGCCGACCGGCTGCCGCACGCGACCCGCGCCCACCGGCAGGCGCTGACCCTGCCGCTCTACCCCGGCCTGACCCCGGCCGACCTCGACCTGATCGTCGAGTCGCTCACCCGGAGCGTCGCGGAGAGTCGCCGGACCGCTCCGCGGTCCTGACGTCGCGCACCACGAAGAGCGGGCGCGCCCGCGACTCCTCGACCGCGCGCCAGAGGTACTCGCCCATCACGCCCAGCACGGTGAGCTGCATGCCGCCGAGCACGAGCACGGCCACCAGCACGGTCGCCCATCCCGGCGGGGTCTCCACGCCGAACAGCACCCGCGCCACCAGCACGACGGCGTAGATCAGGCCGACCAGGGCGACCCCGAGGCCGGCGACGACGCACAGGCGCAGCGGCATCGAGGAGAACTGGATGAGCGAGTCGATCGCCAGCTGGATCATGCGTCGCCGGGTCCAGCGCGACTCGCCGTGCTTGCGCGCGACCTGGTCGTAGTCGACGCGCGTCTGGGTGAAGCCCAGCCAGGCGATGAGCGCGAGCACGTTGCGGTTGTGCTCGGGCAGCTTGATCAGCTCGTCGATCACGCACCGGTCGACCAGCACGCCCGAGGGGCCCTCCGCCGGGTAGTTCTGCAGGTCGGCGTACCGGGTGAACAGCAGCGAGAACGAGCGGGAGAAGAGCTCCTGGGTCCACGAGCGGCCCGTCCGGGTGCGGCGTACGCCCCAGACGACCTGGGAGCCCTGCTCCCAGCCGGAGAGGAAGTCCTCGATGAGGCTGGGCGGCTCCTGGAGGTCGGCGCCCAGGACGATGGCGCAGTCGCCGTGGCACTCGGCCACGCCGGCGGAGATCGCGTAGTGGGAGCCGAAGCGACGGGCCAGCCGGACCACGACCGTCCGGTACGCCGGCTCCGCCAGCTCGAGCACCAGGTCGGCGGTCCGGTCGG
Organism: Nocardioides sp.; assembly: GCA_044464665.1. GTDB lineage: Bacteria > Actinomycetota > Actinomycetes > Propionibacteriales > Nocardioidaceae > Marmoricola. The sequence continues at coordinate 30,614 of JBIQLB010000024.1, read as the reverse complement.
TGGAGCCGTCGTCGACGACCACCAGCTCGAAGTCGTAGCGGGGGTGCGCCGCCGCCAGCTCGGTGAACCGCCCGATCAGCCCGGGCACGTTGTCGGCCTCGTCCAGCGCCGGGACGACGATCGACACCAGGCGGCGGGCCGCCTCGCTGCGCTGCTCGGTCACGGGGTGACCTCCTCGTTCGGGACGTAGATCGCGAGCTTCCACTGCGGCGGCCTCACGAAGGACAGCTTCTGGTAGTCCCTGGTCAGGCTGAGGTCGCAGGCCGCGAGCGCGCGGCGCTCCAGGTTGGTCACCTTGCGGTTGAAGAGCACCAGCGGCTTCCGGTCGCCCCACCAGGGGGTGCCGTCGGCGCAGGCCCGGCGGATGCCGGCGGCGGACCGCTGCGGGAACGCCGCGGAGTACCACGCCTCGCCGACCGGACGGGCGTCGAGGAGCAGGACGATCCCGGCCATCGTGTCGAAGGCCATCATCGCGCGGCCCTCGGGCTCGATGTACGGGCGCAGGAGCCGGTGCAGGTCGGAGTAGTCCCGCGCGGTGTTCGGCTCCAGGCGCAGCGAGCTGAGCGCGGGCACGCCCTCGGCGACCGCCGTGCTCACGCTGTGTCCCGTGGTGCGGTAGGGGTGGTTCCACAGCCCGTCGACCGCGATCAGCGAGGTGGCGAGCATGAGGACGACCAGGGTGCCGGCCAGGAGGGTCCGCGCGCCGGGGATGCTGTCCCAGTACGCCGTCGCGACCGCGATCGCGACCGCCATCCAGATGCCCATCCCGGTCAGGGCGAGGTAGTGGACCGGATTCCCGGTGCCCGCCGCCTGCGCGATGGGCAGGGCCAGCAGCAGGCCGTAGACGGCCCAGCGTCCGAGGGCCTCCTGCGTGGAGGACGACGACGTCGCCGTGCCGCGCTCGCGGAGACGGCGGGCGACGGCGCCGGCGAGCGCCGCGAGGGCGATCGCGACCAGCGGGGTGAAGAGCGTGACGGTCAGCGCGCCGAGGTTGTGCGAGCCGGCCCGCAGCCCGTCGTGCCTGAGCACCTGGAGCACGGTCGTGCCGAGCGCCAGGACCGCCAGCAGGGCGGCGATCCACCGGCTCCTGAGGAAGGGGATCACCAGCGCCGCCAGGAGCAGGACGGTGTGCTGCTTCACGATCGTCTTGGCCAGCTCGACCGCGGTGTCCCAGTACAGGGAGAGCAGCGTGGCGGGGGAGTTGCTGGAGCCGGCGACGATCGCGTTGACCGCGCGCATCGGCGGCAGCATCGTCGCCAGGGGGACCAGCAGGAAGTTGATCGCGGCGACGGCCACCACGGCGCCGGCCACGATGAGACCGGCCAGGATCGCGAACGCTCGCCAGCCCACCCTCGAGGTGAGGGCGAGGATCACGATCACCAGCCCGATCGCGCTGAGCACCAGCAGCGAGGACGACCACTTGGTGAGCACCATCACCACAGCGAGGGCGCCGAGCGCGAACGACGCCCACCACGGCGCTCGCCGGCCGATGGTCATGGCGCGCGCGATGCGGAGCGTGAGCCCGGCCGCGACCGCGGTGGCGGTGAGGATCAGGTCGTTGTAGCCGGGGCTCAGCGGCAGCCAGCTGTAGACGGCCCCGCTGCAGGCCATGATCGCGATCGCCCCGGCGGCCTCCCACCACCGCGTGGGGGGCGCGCTGGGGCGGTGCAGGCGGAGCCAGCGCATGAACTCCCACCCGAGGAAGCCGTGCGACGCCAGGAGGGTGGCGACCTTGAAGACCCGCAGGAGGGCGATGTCGTGGCCGAGCAGCTGGAAGACCGGGCCGTAGAAGTACTGCGCGCCGGTGAAGGTGTCGAAGTTGACGTCCCACCAGCGGTAGGAGAGCAGGTAGAAGCTCTCGTCGCTGACGTCGAGGCCGCGAGGGGCGCACAGGATCGCCGCGACCACCCACAGCAGGGTGGTGCCGGCGGCGACCGCCGCCGCGATCCGGAGCGGCACTCCCGTGCCGCCGCGGTCCTCGTCGTCGGCCGAGGGCCCAGCTCCCACGACCGGCTCGGTCACCTCAGATGTCATGGACTCTCCCTAGTCGGCGAGGGCCGGGGGCGCGGGTCGTAGCGCGCCTCGTGCCGAGGCGACCAGCAGCGACACCGAGCAGGCCACGAAGACCAGGCCGGGCATGCCGTAGCGGAACGCGGTCGGTGTGCCGTTGGTGATGTTGTAGAGCGCGTAGGCGAGCAGGCTGCCCAGCAGCAGGTGCGACTCGGGTCGTCGCCAGAAGATGACCATCGACACGACCGCGAAGATGAGCAGCATCATCAGCGCGTGGTCGGCGGCGGCCATGACCTTCACATCGGCCTTGGCGATGTGGGCGGCGAGACGGGGCGCGGTGAGGACGGCCTCCCACAGCGTGTCGGTGTGGGTGACCTTCTTGAACTGGTCGACCTGGGAGAACCCGGGGAACAACAGCATCTGCAGGACCTGGACGCCGATCCCGGTCCCGCCCACGACCAGTGCCGGCCATCGCCAGCGGGCGTGGTCCTGGCGGAGCAGCAGGGCGCAGAGCCAGGCCATGATGACGGCCCCGGCCGGGATCAGCGTCGCCTGCCGGGTGAAGCCGAGGACCACGGTCAGCAGCCCCATGGCCCAGAGCATTCGCCCGCTCGGCTCGTTGAGATAGCGCCATACCGCCGCCACGATCAGCGCCACCCACAGCGCGGTCAGCGACTCGGTGATCATCACCGCGCCGTAGATCGACAGGTAGTTGCTCGCGGCGATCAGCAGGATCGGCACCAGGGCGGCGAGATTCCCGTAGCGCGCCCGCAGCTGCATGGTCAGCACGACGTACAGCGCGAAGAGGGCGATCGCGGAGACCACGGCCAGACCGGAGATGCCCATGAACTTCACGAACGGCGCGGACAGCGCGGGGTACACCACGCGTGGGCGCACCAGGTCCCAGCCGAAGAGCGTCTCCGCGGGGATGACCCGCCAGCCCAGCTCGGTGCTCTTCTCCGCGACGATGCGGGCCGCCTCGGCGCGGCTCTCGCCGCTGAAGCGCAGCGCCATGGCCGCGTAGTAGTGGCTGTCGCCGACGAAGAGGGACCGCGACGTGGCGGTGGAGACGTAGCTGACCAGGTACGCCGCGATGACGATGCCCCACAGGGTCAGGTTGCTCCGGGTCGGCCACCAGTGCCGCCGGGGGCGCGCCTCGGTGGTCTCTTCGGGGGAGTCGTTCACAGCCGTCCTTTCAGTCGGGACTGTCGGCGATGTCGAGGTTCAGCGCGCTGATCAGCAGCTGGATGCCCGCGAGCAGGGGAGCGATGGCGATCATCACGGTCGCGGGCGAGGCGGTCACGTCGTTGAAGGCGAGGATCGTGATCACGACCGCCGCCACGAAGCCGATCGCGCTGAGGATGAGCCCGGAGAAGAAGAGCAGGGCGAAGGGGCCGAAGCTCGGGAAGACGTACTTGCGCCAGACGCGGGTCCAGAAGCCGCCGATCAGCGTGTGCAGCAGCATCGGCACGACGCGACGCAGCCGCATGCCGGAGACCTCGTCGCCGTACACCGCCGGGATCGGCACGTCGCGGGCGCGTACGCGCAGCACGTTGAGGTGGATGAGCAGGCTGTTCTCGAAGGAGTAGTCGGCCTTGATCGCGTCCAGGTCGAGCCGGGCCAGCGCCTCGCGGTGGAGGGCGGTGTAGCCGTTCTGCGGGTCGAAGAGGTGGTAGTAGCCCGAGGCGAACTTCGTCATGACGGACAGCACGACATTGCCGAAGACCCGGTGCTTGGGCATGCCGGCGGTCGAGGAGCGGGCGTAGAAGCGGTTGGCCTTGGTGAAGAGGACGCCGTCGTGGGCGATGGGATCGAGCAGCGCCGGCAGGTAGTCGGGGTCCATCTGGGCGTCGCCGGCCATGACGACGCTGACGTCGAGGCCCTCCTCGAGCACCCGCCGGTGCCCGGTGAGGATCGCGCCGCCGACGCCGGTGTTCTTCTCGTGCCGGATGACCGTGACCCGGGGGTCGGCGATCTCCTCGGCGATGGCCGCGGTGCGGTCGGTGCTCGCGTCGTCGATGACGAAGACGCGGTCGACGAACGCGGGCACGGTGGTGATCGTCTTGGCGATCAGCCGCTCCTCGTTGTGCGCGGGTACGACGACGGCGATCCGCAGACCCTCGTACATCTCCGACGCCTCCAGCTAGTCGGCCCGGTGGGCATGACCGGGCTCCGAACCCCGGTCACCGTATCGAATGCGGCCCAAGTCTCCGCTGAGGTCAGCCCATCCACTCGCGGAGGACACGGGCGGAGAACCGGCCGTCGTGGACCTCCCGGACGAACGACTCGCCCCGCCGGCCGATCTCCTGGACCCGCTGGGGGTCGGCGAGAAGCTCGACGATGACGTCGGCGAGCGTCTCGGGGTTGGCCTCGACGACCGGGAGCTCGTGCCCGGTCTCCTTCAGGACGGTGTCGCGCGCGAGGTCCGAGACCCGGCTGACCACGACCCGGCCGGCCGCCATGGACTCGCACGCCGCCGCGCTGTAGTCGGCGATGCCGAACTGCTCGACCACGAGGTCGGCCGACTGGTACATCGCCGGCATCTCCTCGTGCGGGACGTTCTCCATGCGGAGGTACCGGATGACGCCCTGGTGCTCGAGCTTGCGCAGGATCGGGTCGATCATGTGCGAGCCCTTCTGCGCGCTGCTGGGGATGTGCGCGACGACGGGACGGCCGCCGTGGCTCAGCGGTGGCACTTGGGTGCGCCACATGTCGACGTCGATCGTCAGCGGCAGCCAGGTCGCCTCGGGCATGAAGGCGGCCAGGGCCGGCGTCGAGATGAAGACGGTCCCGTCGAAGGAGTTGTAGACCGGGACGTTGTGCTGGGCGCGCACCTCCAGGTAGTCCAGCGTGGCGGGCGGCAGCGCGTCGTACGCGTGCCATCTCTCCTGGCCGGCGTGGACCGAGGGGATGCGGCCGTCCGAGCCGTGGGAGAGCATCGCCACCTTGATGCCGGCGCGGGCGAGCTCGCCGGCGTTCCGCTCGCCGAAGCCGGCCTGGATGTGTCCCAGGATCGGGAGGTTCGCCTCGATGATCACGTGCGAGTAGGTCTTCATGACGTACGAGCGCCAGGCGAGCCGCCAGGGGAGGCTCTTGAACTGCTTGTAGCTCACCTCGAGGTCGGTCGGGAACGGGTTCGCCAGGCGGGCGCCGACGCGCAGGTTCAGGCCGGTGGCGTCGGTGTGGGTGCGCAGCGCCTCGACCCAGGCATGCGCCTGGCCGGCGTAGTTCGCCGGCGCGATGAGCAGGCTCCCGCTCGCCTCGGCCAGGCCGGGCGGCTCGGGGAAGGAGAGCGGCGCGGCGGGAGGCGTGGGCAGCGTCAGGGAGGCTCCGGGTCCCGCCGACCACTGCGGCGGGATCTCGCGGCCCTGCCGCTCCAGCGTGATCCGGACGTTCTCGAGCTGGTCGACTGCGACCGGCGAGCCGGCCCGCCTGGCCAGGCGCCAGGTGCCCGGGATCGCCTTGACGTTGGCCGCCACGATGACGTCGGCCGACTCGGCCATCTCCTTCAGGAGCGGAGAGGTGGCGCAGGCGATCGCCAGGTGGGTCGAGTCCTCGAGGACCTCCTCCGGCAGCGGCAGCCTGTTCTTGACCCGTCGCGCCAGGCGCAGGGCCCGGGACGCGACCCGTCGTGGACCTCCCCAGCCGTCGACCCGCTCGCCCTGCAGGGGCACGACGGGACGCCAGGGCACCCAGGTCGGGTCGACGCACTCCACGCGCGAGACCGGCAACGGCGCGAGCGGAGGATGGACGGTGACGACCTGGAGGTCCACGTCCGGGCCGAGGGCGAGCTTCTCCAGCCAGCGCTTGACCTGCTTCGGCCCGACCTCCTTGCGGCTGGTGAGCACCATGATCCTCATGCGGCGCCCGTCCTGGTCTCGGTGACGAACGCGTAGAGGTCCTGGATCGGCTGGCGCAGCTGCCGGTGGCGCTCGAGCCCGGAGGCGAACCGCGCGGCCTCCTGACGGACCTCCGCGCCACTGGTCCGGGCGAGGCGCGCCGCGGCGACGAGGGCGTCGGCCATCTGGTCGGCGGCCAGGCCCTCGGTCCGCGCCCAGAGCGGGTACCGCTCGAGCACCTCGCCGGCCCCGTTGTCGGGCTCGTGGACCGAGACGATCGGCAGCGCGGACGAGGCGTACTCGAAGACCTTGCCGCTGGTGACGTACGGGCCGCCGGCCAGGAGCAGCAGGAGGACGTCGGAGCCCTCGTAGATGCCGGCCAGCTCGTCCTTGCGCGCGGCGCCGCAGTACCGCACGCCGTGCTCCGCGGCGGCGCCGAGCAACTGCGGCGTGACGTTGTCGCTGAGGCGGAGCGGTCCGTAGATCAGCGCGGTGGCCTCCCGGATGTCCGGATCGCGCTCGCGGGCGGCGATCCAGCCCTCGATGAGCTCCGCGACCGGGACGACGGGGCTCAAGGCGCCCACGTAGGTGAAGACGAGCGGCTTGTCGGCCGCCGGGGGAGTGAGCATCGGGCTCGGCGCATAGGCGGCGTCGTAGCCGTTGGGGACGACGCGGATCTTGTGCGCCTGGTCGGGGTAGAGCGCGCGGTGCCAGGTCGCGATCGCCTCGTTGACGAACCACACCTCGTGGGCCGACCGGACGATCTCGGTCTCGGTCTCGGCCACCCGCGGGTTCGTGACGTGCGCCTCGGTCCCGGTGTACCAGTTGAGCCGCCAGGAGTCGCGGTGGTCGACGACGTACGGGATGCCGTGCCGCTGGTGGAGGTGCAGGCCGACGCTGAGGTCGACGTGCGGGTTCGCGGAGCCGATCACCAGGTCGACCCGCCGGGCGGCGTGGACCTCGTCGGCGGCCGCGAGCAGGGCCGGCTTCCACTGGCCGAAGTGCGGCTCGGGGAACTCCACGCCCTTCCAGTAGTCCTCGACCCAGTCGTCGGGCTCGGCCGCGCGCTCACGGGGCCAGGTCCTGAGATCGTGGTCGGACTGAGGGTCGTAGAACGGGACGCGGCGCACCTGCACGCGGGGATCGATGCCCTGCTCCAGGGTGCTGTCGATGGCCGTCAGCCCGACGTACGCCTCGGCCTCGGCCGCCAGGACGGTGACGTCGAAGCCGCTCTCGACGAGGACGTTGGCCGTCGACATGGTCCGGTAGGCGCCGCCGCCGGACATCGGAGGGAAGCCCCACGAGACGAACAACACATGCGGACGCGGCTGGTCCGGAGCAGGTGAGGTGGAAGTCATGGCGCCCCTGAGCGTAGCCGCTGGCCCGGCCCCGTCGGTCGCTCGCTGTCCTGCCTGCGGCGGGCGTTAGGCTGGGTCACCGCTGATACCGGAGTCATCAACACAGGAGCCTGCATGAGTGGCGTCGCCAACATCCCCGCCGCGCGGCCCGTCATCGACGAGGCCGACATCGAGGCCGCTGTGCGGGTGCTGCGCAGTGGCATGGTGGTCCAGGGCCCGGAGGTGGCCGGATTCGAGGAGGAGTTCTCCGCGCTGGTCGACGGCCGGCACTGCGTGGCGGTGAACTCCGGCACCTCGGCCCTCCACATGTCGCTGCTGGCGCTGGGGATCGGGCCGGGTGACGAGGTGATCGTCCCGTCGTTCTCGTTCGCCGCCACGGCCAACGCGGTCCGACTCGTCGGCGCCGAGCCGGTCTTCGCCGACATCCTCCCGGACACCTTCGACATCGACCCGGCGGCGGTGCGCGCGCTGGTCGGCCCCAAGACGGCGGCGATCATGCCGGTGCACCTCTACGGCCTCCCCGCGGACATGCCGGCGATCACCGAGATCGCCGAGCAGCACGGCCTGGTCGTCGTCGAGGACGCCGCGCAGGCGCACGACGCCCGGATCGGCGACCGGCCCGTGGGCGCGTGGGGCAACGCCGGCTGCTTCAGCTTCTACCCGACCAAGAACATGCACTCCCTGGAGGGAGGCATGGTCACCACCGGCGACGCCGAGGTGGCGCGCACGCTGCGGCTGCTGCGCAACCAGGGCATGGAGCAGCGCTACGCCAACGAGATCGTCGGCTCCAACGTGCGGCTCACCGACGTCGCCGCCGCGATCGGCCGGACCCAGCTGGCCAAGCTGCCGGGGTGGACCGAGCAGCGCCGGGCCAACGCCGCGGCCCTGGACGCCGGCCTCAAGGGTGTCGTCACGCCGTTCGTCCCGGAGGGCTACCGGCACGTCTACCACCAGTACACGATCCGCGTCCCCGAGCACCGCGACGCCCTGCAGGCCGCGCTGACCGAGCGTGGCGTGGGCAGCGCGACGTACTACCCGACGCCGATCCACCGGCTCAAGCCGTTCCTGGCCGCCGACGGCAACCCGGATCCCCGCTGGGACCTGCCGCAGACCGAGCTGGCCGCCCGTGAGGCGCTCTCGCTGCCGGTCTACCCGACGCTGACGGCCGAGGAGCTGCAGCGGGTCATCGACGCGGTCAACGAGGCCTGGGAGAGCCTCGCGTGAGCGCGTCGTACGCCGGCCGGCCCCTCCGCGCCGGCATGGTCGGCCTGGGCGCCATGGGCCGCAACCACCTGCGGGTCCTCGGCCTGCTGGAGGGGGTCGAGCTCGTCGGCGCCGTCGACCCCGGCGCTCCCGGTGAGTACGCCGCCCCCGGCGTGCCCCTGGTCGCCTCGCTCGAGGAGCTGGTCGCGCAGGGCGTCGACTACGTCGTCGTGGCCGCGCCCACCGGCCTGCACGAGGAGATCGGCCTGGCACTCGCCGAGGCGGGCGTCAGCGCCCTCATCGAGAAGCCGCTGGCCCACTCCGTCGAGGCCGCCCAGCGGCTCGTCGAGGCCTTCGAGTCCCGCTCACTGGTCGCCGGCGTCGGCCACATCGAGCGCTACAACCCCGCCCTGCAGAGCCTGCGGACCCGCCTGGCCGAGGGCGATCTGGGCGAGGTCTACCAGGTCGTCACCCGCCGCCAGGGCCCGTTCCCGGCCCGGATCGCCGACGTCGGCGTGGTCAAGGACCTGGCGACCCACGACATCGACCTCACCGCCTGGGTGACCGGCCAGCCGTACACCTCCGTCTCCGCCCGCACCGCCCGCAAGAGCGGCCGCGAGCACGAGGACATGGTGGTCGTGGTCGGCGAGCTGGCCGACGGCACGATGGTCAACCACCTGGTCAACTGGCTCAGCCCGCTCAAGGAGCGCTCCACCGTCGTCACCGGCGAGAAGGGCTGCTTCGTCGCCGACACCCTGACCGCCGACCTCACCTTCTACGCCAACGGCGCGGTGACCAGCGAGTGGGAGACCGTGCGCAACTTCCGCGGCGTCGCCGAGGGCGACATGACCCGCTTCGCGATCGCCAGGCGGGAGCCGCTGCTCGTCGAGCACGAGCGCTTCCGCGACGCCGTGGCCGGCACCGGCGACGACATCGTGACGCTGCGACAGGGCCTGCGGACCGTCGAGGTCTCCGCCGCGGTCCTCGACTCGGCGAGCACTGGCGGGACGGTCCAGGTCGGTCCGTGACCGCTGCCGCCGATGTCACGGTCATCGTGCCGGTCTACAACACGGTCTCCTATCTCCCGGAGTGCCTGGACTCGCTGGTGAGCCAGACCATCGGCGTCGAGGCCATGCAGGTCGTGGCGGTCGACGACGGGTCGACCGACGGCAGCGGCGAGCTGCTCGACGAGTACGCCGAGCGCCATCCCGGTCTCTTCACGGTCATCCACCAGGAGAACTCCGGCGGCCCGGCGCGGCCCTGCAACGTCGCGCTGGAGCACGCGACCGGCCGCTACGTCTTCTTCCTCGGCTCCGACGACCACCTCGGCCCCGAGGCGCTGGAGCGGATGGTCGCGAAGGCCGACGAGTGGGGCTCCGACGTGGTCTGCGTGAAGCTCGTCGGCACAGGAGGCCGCGAGATCGGCCACGAGCTCTTCCGCGAGAACGACCCGGACATCGGCTTCCCCGACCAGCGCCCCTACCTGACCGCCAACACCAAGCTCTTCCGCCGCTCCGTGATCGAGGAGCACCGCGTGCGGTACCAGGAGGACATCCGCATCGCCAGCGATCAGACCTTCACGATCGAGGCGATGTACCGCTCCGCGCGCATCTCGGTGCTCGGCGACTACGACTACTACTACGCGGTGCTGCGGCCCGAGGGCGGCAACGTCATGTACAGCGGCGGCTGGCGGGACCGCCTCGACGCGATCGAGCGGACGATGGCGTACGTCGCCACGCTGATCGCCGAGCCCGACGTACGCGACGCCGTCCTGGTCCGCCATCTGCGCTGGGAGTACGCCGCGCGGCTGGCCCGGATCGAGGAGTACGGCGAGGACGAGCCGGAGCTGCTCGCGCGCACCCGCTCGGCCATCGAGACCTATGCCACGCCGGGGCTGATCCGGCTGCTGCCCGTGGCCGCCCGGCTGCGACTGCACTACGCCGGCGCCGGCGACCTGGACGCGCTGCGGACGCTCAACGACTTCGAGGAGAACGACCGCCTGCCCGCGGTGGTCGTCCGCGGCGAGCGGGTCTTCCTCGCCTACCCCGGCTTCGGGGAGCGCTATCCCGACGAGGTGTTCGAGCTGACCCACGAGGTCGCCCGGGCCCGGTTCGCCGCGCGCCTGGAGGTCACCGGGCTGGAGTGGGACGGCGCGAGCCTGATCGTGTCGGCGCACAGCCTGCTCACCCCGGAGAGCGCGGAGTCGCTGGAGACCTTCGTCCGGCGCCGCGTGCCCCAGGACGGCCCCACGCCACGGTCCGAGCTCCTCGGCGCCGTGCCCAGCGGGGAGGGCGCCGACCTGCGGCTGCGCGTGGACTGTGCGCCGGTCCTCGCGGCCGGTGCCGAGGTCAGCCGGTGGATCGTGAGCGTCCGGCCCCGTGGGCTGGAGGCGCTCGACCCGTGGCCGCTTCCGTCGGATCTGGAGGCGACGACTACGGTGAGGGCCGGCAACTCGGCCTGCGAGCTGACGGCGCGTTCCACCGCGAACGGCCGGCTGGTCGTGGTGGTCGAACCCCAGCCGGCCGCCACACTGGCCGAGAGGCTGTCGAGAAAGGTACGTCGGTGGACATCTGCGTAGTCGCCCTGGGCAAGATCGGCCTGCCCTTGGCGGTCCAGTTCGCGAGCAAGGGGCATCGCGTCATCGGCGCGGACGTGAACCAGGCGCTCGTCGACGTGGTCAACCGCGGCGAGGAGCCCTTCCCCGGCGAGGCCGACCTGGGCGTCAAGCTCAAGGAGGCCGTCGACGCCGGACTGCTGACCGCGACGACCGACACCGCCGACGCCGTGTCGCGCAGCGAGGTCGTCGTCCTGGTCGTGCCGCTGTTCGTCGACGCCGAGGGGATCCCGGACTTCGCGTGGATGGACTCCGCCACCCAGGCCGTGGCCAAGGGCCTGCGGCCGGGCACGCTGGTCAGCTACGAGACCACGCTGCCGGTCGGCACCACCCGGAACCGCTGGGCGCCGATGCTGGAGGAGGGCTCCGGCCTGCGCGCGGGCGAGGACTTCCACCTGGTGTTCAGCCCGGAGCGGGTGCTGACCGGCCGGGTCTTCGCCGACCTGCGTAGGTACCCCAAGCTGGTCGGCGGCATCGACGAGGCCTCGACGGCGCGGTCGGTCGAGTTCTACGAGGCCGTGCTCGACTTCGACGAGCGCGACGACCTCCCGCGCCCCAACGGCGTCTGGGACCTCGGTAGCTCCGAGGCCTCCGAGCTGGCCAAGCTCGCCGAGACGACCTTCCGCGACGTCAACATCGGCCTGGCCAACCAGTTCGCGCGGTACGCCGACACGATCGACGTCGACATCCTCAAGGTGATCGAGGCCTGCAACTCCCAGCCGTACTCGCACATCCACCTGCCGGGGATCGCGGTCGGCGGGCACTGCATCCCGATCTACCCGCGGCTCTACCTCTGGAACGACCCGGACGCGACCGTCGTGCGCGCGGCCCGCGAGGCCAACGCCGCGATGCCGCACTACTCCGTCGACCTGCTGGCCGCCGCCCACGGCGACCTCTCCGGCGCGGCCGTGCTCGTGCTCGGAGCGTCCTACCGGGGCTCGGTCAAGGAGACGGCCTTCTCCGGCGTCTTCCCGCTGGTGGCCGAGCTGCGCGAGCGTGGGGCCACGCCGTACGTCTCCGACCCGCTGTTCACCGCCGAGGAGCTGGAGCAGCACGGCCTGCCCGCCCACCGCGGCGAGCCGGTCGTGGCGGCGGTCATCCAGGCCGACCACCCCGAGTACCGCTCGCTGACGCCGGCCGACCTGCCCGGCGTCGAGGTGCTGGTCGACGGTCGCCGCGTCACCGACCCGGCTGCCTGGGAGGGCCGCCGGCGCGTAGTTATCGGCGGCTGAGCGTCATCGGCGGCTGAGCGCGCCGTCCGCCTCGTCGTACAGCGTGCCGGTGGAGGGGCAGCGCCAGGCGCCATCCTCGTCCTGCTCCAGGCGCACCCCGGCCTCGCCGACCCAGCCGATCCGGCGGGCGGGGACGCCGGCGACCAGGGCGTAGTCCGGGACGTCCCGGGTGACCACGGCTCCGGCCGCGACCAGGGCCCAGCGGCCGATCTTGACGGGGGCGACGCAGACCGCCCGGGCGCCGATGGACGCGCCGTCGCCGACCTCGACGGCCACCGCGTGCCAGTCCGACCCGCGCTTGAGGTTGCCCTCGGGGTCGACCGAGCGGGGGTACTCGTCGTTGGTCAGGACCGCGGCTGGCCCGACGAAGACACCGTCGCCGAGCACGGCCGGCTCGTAGACCAGCGCGTAGTTCTGCAGCTTGACGTGGTCGCCGATGCGCACGCCGGTGCCGACGTACGCGCCGCGGCCGACGATGCAGCCCTGGCCGAGGCGGGCGTCCTCGCGGATCTGCGCGAGCTCCCAGACGGTGGTTCCCTCGCCGAGGGTGGCGGAGTCGGCCACCTGGGCGGTGTCCTTGATGACGGCGTTCACCGGCCCAGACTACGGTCCCGGGGACTCAGCGGGCGCGGCGCCTCATCCGCTCGACGTCCATGATGACCACGGAGCGCGGCTCGAGGCGGAGCCAGCCGCGGGAGGCGAAGTCGGCGAGCGCCTTGTTGACGGTCTCTCGCGACGCGCCGACCAGCTGGGCCAGCTCCTCCTGGGTGAGGTCGTGGTGGACGTGCACGCCGTCGTCGGCGGTGCGGCCGAAGCGGTCGGCCAGGTCGAGCAGCGCCTTGGCCACGCGGCCGGGCACGTCGGAGAAGACCAGGTCGGCGACGACGTCGTTGGCCTTGCGGAGCCGGGCGGCCAGCTGGGAGAGCAGGCCGCGGGCCACCGCCGGGCGGCCCTCCAGCCAGCGCTGCAGGTCGTCGTGGGAGAGCGAGAGCAGGTGGGTCTCGGTGACCGCGGTGACCGTGGCCGAGCGCGGGCCCGGGTCGAAGAGCGAGAGCTCGCCGAACATCTGGCCCGGGCCGAGGATCGCCAGGAGGTTCTCCCGGCCGTCGGTGGAGGTGCGGCCGAGCTTCACCTTGCCGTCGGTGACGATGTAGAGCTTGTCGCCGGAGTCGCCCTCGTGGAAGAGCACCTCGCCCCGCCGCAGACGGGCCTCGCCCATCGACTGGCGCAGCGCCTCGGCGGCCTCGTCGTCCAGCGCTCCGAAGAGCGGGGCCTGCCGCAGTACGTCGTTCTCCACAGGTCTTCCTTCCAGATGACGGCCTGGCACGACTCGGCTGTCGCGCGCGGCGCCGCCGCCCGGGCATTCGTGCAGGATCCGGTGTTGCTGGTCACAGTCTGTCGCATGATCGCAGATCGCGTCACCACATGGGCCCCGGCGAGCCGCGCGGGGACCCGGCCGGGGCGCGCTGAGGGCCCGTCGGGACTGTGGGCGCTGCCGCGTACGCTGCACCACGTGCCGGAGACAGCTCTCGTCCGTCGCGCCCGCAAGATCGACCGGGTGCTGGCCGAGACGTACCCCGACGCCCGCTGCGAGCTGGACTTCGACGACCCCTTCCAGCTGCTGGTCGTGACCGTCCTGAGCGCCCAGACCACCGACCGGCGGGTCAACGCGGTCCGCCCGACGCTCTTCGCGGCCTACCCCGACGCCCGCGCCATGGCCGCCGCCTCGCGCGAGGACCTGGAGCGCATCGTCGGGCCGCTCGGGTTCTTCCGGCAGAAGACCCAGGCGCTGCTGAAGCTCTCGGCCGCCCTCGTCGAGCGGTACGACGGCCAGGTGCCGCCCCGGCTCGACGACCTGGTCACCCTGCCCGGCGTCGGCCGCAAGACCGCCAACGTCGTCCTGGGCAACGCCTTCGACATCCCCGGCATCACCGTGGACACCCACTTCGGCCGGCTGATCCGCCGGCTGGGCTGGACCGAGGAGACCGACCCGGTCAAGGCCGAGCACGCCATCGCCGAGCTCTTCCCCCCGCGTGACTGGACGATGCTGAGCCACCACTTGATCTGGCACGGCCGCCGGGTCTGCCACGCCAAGAAGCCCGCCTGCGGCGCATGCACGATCGCCCGCTGGTGCCCGTCGTACGGCATCGGCCCGACCGATCCGGCGGAGGCGGCGGCGCTGGTCAAGACCCAGGGGCCGGCATGAGGGCGCTGCTGGCGGCGGTCCTCGTGACGCTGCTCGCGGCCGGCTGCTCCGCGGACCCGGTGGCCACGGTCACGGCGCCGGGCGTCAAGGTCGACACCCCCGAGCTGCGCGCGCTCAAGGCGACCACCAGGATCGCCGACTGCGAGGAGCAGACCGCCCCGGTGGTCGAGGACGGCCTGCCCGACGTCGAGCTGCCCTGCCTGGGTGGCGGCCCCGACGTGGCGATGGCCCGGCTGCGCGGCCCGCTGGTGGTGAACGTCTGGGCCCAGTGGTGCCCGCCGTGCGAGAAGGAGCTGCCCTACTACCAGGAGTTCCACGAGAGGTACGCCGGCACGGTCGGCGTCCTCGGCGTCGACTGGCAGGACACCCAGCCGCGCGCGGCGCTGGAGATGGCCAAGGCCAACGGGATCACCTATCCGCTGGTGGCCGACACCAAGCCCGCGATCCGGGGGATGAACCTGCCGAAGCTGGTGCTCATCGACGAGGACGGCCGCGCCGTCTTCGACGAGTACCTCCTGATCAAGAGCACCGCCCAGCTCGAGGACCTGGTCCAGGAGCACCTCGGGGTGAGCCCGCCGTGATCCCGGACTGGCTGATCCCGATCCGCGACGGCGCCGAGCGGATCTCCGCGGAGGACATCACCCGCTTCACCCCGCCGCCGGACTCCGGCGCGCGGCCCGGCGCGGTGCTGATGCTCTTCGGCGAGGGCGAGCGCGGACCCGACCTGCTGCTCACCGAGCGCGCCCACGGCATGCGCTCCCACCCCGGGCACGTCTCCTTCCCCGGGGGCGCCATCGACCCCGGGGACGCGGGTCCCGTGGCCGCCGCGCTGCGCGAGGCCGAGGAGGAGGTCGGCCTGGACCCCGCGGGCGTCGAGGTGGTCGCCTCGCTGCCCGAGCTCTGGCTGCCGCCGAGCAACTTCGCGGTCACCCCGATCCTCGGCTGGTGGGCCCAGGAGTCCCCGGTGGGCGTGGTCGACCCGGCCGAGGTGCACGCGGTGCTCCGGGTGCCGATCGAGGAGCTGCTCGACCCGGCGTACCGCGTCACGGTCACGCACCCGGTCGGCTACTCCAGCCCGGGCTTCCTGATCGGCGAGGACCATGACCTGATCCTGTGGGGCTTCACCGCCGGGATCATCAACAAGCTCTTCGACTTCGTCGGGCTCACCCGCGCGTGGGACCCGAGTGTCACCCGCGAGTTGCCGGGTCACATGCTCGGCGTACGCCAGGATTGAGCCCTCCGCGCCCCGACGATCGGTGAGAAGACGATGAACCTGCTCGACTGGATGCTGGTGCTCGTCGTGTTCGCGTACGCGCTCTCCGGCTACTGGCAGGGCTTCGTCACCGGCGCGTTCGCCACGATCGGCCTGCTGGCCGGCGGCTTCGCGGGCATCTGGCTGGCGCCGCAGCTGCTCGGCGGCGCCGAGCCGTCGGTCTGGGTCTCGCTGGGCGCGCTCTTCGTGGTGCTGGTGTGCGCCTCGTTCGGCCAGGCGCTGCTGCAGTACGCCGGGAGCCGGATCCGCGACCGGATCCGCTGGCAGCCGGTGCGCGCGCTGGACGCGGTGGGCGGCGCCTTCCTCAGCGTGACCGCGGTGCTGATCGTCACCTGGATGCTGGGCGTCGCGATCAGCGGGTCGAGCATCCCCGGGATCGCGCCGATGGTGCGCGACTCCAAGGTGCTGAACTCGGTCAACGAGGTGATGCCGGCTCAGGCGCAGGGGGCCCTGCGCTCCTTCGACCGGGTGGTCGGCTCGAGCTTCTTCCCGCGCTACCTGGAGCCCTTCGCCCGGGAGCGGATCGTCGAGGTGCCGGCGCCGACGCGGGGCATCCTGGCGCTGCCGGCGGTCCAGCGCGCCGAGCTGAGCGTCTTCAAGATCCGCGGCAACAACAGCTGCGGCGAGGGCATCGAGGGCACCGGCTTCCTCTACTCGCCGAGCCGGCTGATGACCAACGCCCACGTGGTCGCCGGCGTCAACAAGCCGCTGGTCCGGGTCGGGACCCGCAACCTCCCGGCCACGGTCGTCTACTACGACGCCGACATCGACGTGGCCGTCCTCTCCGTCGACATCGACGGGCCCGCGGTGCACTTCGACAAGACCGGCAAGGCGGGCCAGCCCGGCGCCGTGCTGGGCTATCCCAACGACGGGCCGTTCGACGCCCAGCCGGTGCGGATCCGGGCCCAGCAGCGGCTGCGCTCGCCGGACATCTACGGCCGGGGGACGGTCACCCGCGAAGTCTTCTCGCTGCGCGGCAAGATCCGCCCCGGCAACTCCGGCGGCCCGCTGGTCTCCCGCGACGGCACCGTGCTCGGGGTGGTCTTCGCGGCCTCGATCACCGACCCGAAGACGGGCTACGCGCTGACCGCCGACCAGGTCGCCGACGCGGCCGCCCGCGGGCTGTCCGGCAGCGAGCGGGTCTCCAGCGGCAACTGCGCCTAGGGTGTGATCTCCCGGCGTCAGGTGCCGGAAGATCGCACGCTAGTGGCTCGGCTCGGAGTGCTTGAGCGCCCGGGGGACCTCCTGGACCTGGGCGATGGTGTGCTCCGGCGCGCGGACCTTGCGGATCTTGAGGTAGCCCACCAGGGCGAGCAGCCCGGCGAGCAGGAGGTAGGCGCCGAAGACGATCAGGAAGCACCACGCCAGGTCGAGCCCGGTCATGTGCAGGAAGAACGCGAAGGCGATCGAGATCATCACGATCGCCAGCAGCGAGACGAAGCCGGCCAGCGCGAAGAGCGCGATGCCGATGCCGCCGGCCTTGGCGCTGATCCGCAGCTCGGACTTGGCCAGCTCGACGATGTTGCGCACCAGGACGCCCGCGTCGTCGAAGGCATCGACGACGAGCCTGCCGATCGTCGGCTCGTCCTCGGTCACCGGATCGCGGTGTGCCATGGTGTCCCCTTCGCTCGTGCGGCTCGCGTCGCCGACGACCCTATCCTGTCCGGCTCCTCCGTCCGCGAGCCCGCAGGACCGCAGTACCCAGCGCCGCCGAGACCAGTGATGCCAGCAGTACGGCGGCCTTCGCCTCCTCGGCCCGGTGATCGTCGAAGGCGAGGCCCGAGACCAGCAGCGCGACCGTGAATCCGATGCCGGTGAGGACGCCGACGCCGGCCAGATCCCGCCAGGTCACCCCCTCGGAGAGCTCGGCCCGGGTCAGCCGGGTGAGCAGCCAGGTGCCGCCGAGCACGCCGAGCGGCTTGCCCACGACCAGGCCGAGCGCGACGCCGATCGCCACCGGCGAGGTGGCCAGCGACTCCAGCGCCGAGCGGTCCAGCACGACGCCCGCGCTCATCAGGGCGAAGAGCGGCACCGCCAGCCCGGCGCTCCACGGCGAGAGGTGGTGCTCCAGCCGCTCGCCGGGGGACTGCTCCTCGCCCGGGTCGCGGCGGACCCGGGTGAGCAGTCCGAGCGCGGCACCGGCGATGGTGGCGTGGACGCCGCTCTCCAGCAGCAGCCACCAGGCCGCGATGCCCAGGACGACGAGCAGCAGCGGGTGGTGGAGCCGCAGTCGCTGCGTCACGGCGTACGTCGCGATCAGCAGCAGCGAGCCGGCCAGCGCGAGGAGGTGGACGTCGGCGGTGTAGAAGACCGCGATGATCGCGATCACGATCAGGTCGTCCACCACCGCCAGGGTGAGCAGGAAGGCGCGCAGCTGGGTGGGCAGGCCGGGGCCGGCGACCGCGAGCACGGCCAGCGCGAAGGCGATGTCGGTGGCGGCCGGGATCGCCCAGCCGCCGAGGTTGTCGGTGCCCGACGAGGACAACCGGTTGACCAGCAGGAACAGCAGCGCCGGGACCGCGACGCCGCAGGCCGCGGCGACCACCGGCACCACGGCGTCCTCCGCCCGGCTCAGCGAGCCCACGGTCAGCTCGCGGGCGAGCTCCAGCCCGGCGACGAGGAAGAAGAGGGTCAGCGCGCCGTCGGCGGCCCAGTGCTCCAGGTCGAGCGGGCCGATCCGCAGCTCGCGGACCGCCAGGTAGGAGTCACCGGCGGCGTTGGCCCAGACGAGCGCGAGCGCGGCCGCGCCCAGGGCGACCGCGCCGCCGACGGTCTCGGAGCGGAAGAGCCCGCCCAGGAAGGTGCTCTCCTCGGCGGAGAGCCGGGCCAGGATGCGGCGGCGGACCATGCGGTGCCTCTCGTCGGTCGGGGTCGAGCAGGAGAACGCCGACCAGACTTCCCGGCACACCGAGGAGCATCCTATCGATGGTGACCCCGCCGGTTTGGAGCTGCCGGGCTCCGGATGAAAGGATCGGGGGCAGTGGAGGGGAGTATTCCTTCGCGGCGATGTCGTCATCACGGTGGTCACGGACCGCCCGGCGTCGCCGGCCCGCCCCGATCGGCGCAGGCGGAAGAGACCTCCGGACCTTGAACCCTGCCCCTGGTATATCTGGGAGCCTGTCCGGAGGAAGCCCATGCACGTCACCCCCTTGGTCTGGTGGATCACCATCGGTGTCACCACCGTCCTGCTGGCCATCGACCTCTTCGTCATCGGCCGGCGCCCCCACGAGCCCTCCCGGCGCGAGGTCACCGTCGCGCTGAGCTTCTTCATCGGGCTGGCCGTGGCCTTCGGCATCGGGGTCTGGGTGATCGCCGGGCACCAGTACGGCACGGAGTTCTTCGCGGGCTGGCTCACCGAGTACTCGCTCTCGGTGGACAACCTGTTCATCTTCTTGATCATCATGGCCAAGTTCGGCGTGCCTCGGCAGTATCAGCAGGCCGCGCTGATGATCGGCATCGTCCTCGCCCTGGTGATGCGCGGTCTCTTCATCGGCATCGGCGCCGCGGCGATCGACAACTTCACCTGGGTCTTCTACCTCTTCGGCCTCTTCCTCATCTACACCGCGGTCAAGCTCGCCAAGGAGGGCGCGGAGGACGAGGACGAGTACGAGGAGAGCGCGCTCATCAAGTGGGTGGAGCGCCGTCTCCCGGCGACCTCCAACTGGCACGGCACCAAGATGATCATCAAGGAGGGTGGTCGCCGGCTGATCACCCCGATGTTCATCGTGATCCTGGCGCTGGGCACCACCGACCTGCTCTTCGCGCTGGACTCGATCCCGGCGATCTTCGGTCTCACCAAGGAGCCCTACCTGGTCTTCACCGCGAACGTCTTCGCGCTGATGGGCCTGCGGCAGCTCTACTTCCTCATCGGCGGCCTGCTGGAGCGGCTGGTCTACCTCTCCTACGGCCTGGCCTTCCTGCTCGGCTTCATCGGCGTGAAGCTGGTGCTGCACGCGCTGCACACCAACGAGCTGCCGTTCATCAACGGCGGCCACCATGTCGAGTGGGCCCCGGAGATCCCGATCTGGATGTCCCTGGGCGTGATCGTGCTGACCCTGGTGGTCACCACGGTGCTCAGCCTGATCGCCTCGCGCCGGATGTCGGAGGAGGACCGCGACCGGGTCACCGGCCCGCGAGGACACTGACATGGCGGACCTGACGGGGTAGCGTCACCGGGTGACGCTCCGCAGCCACCTCTCGCCGCTGCGCGCGCCCGGCTTCCGGTGGTTCTTCTGCGGCCAGGTCGTCAACACCGCCGGCTCCTCGATGGCCGGGATCGCGCTGATCTTCGCGGTCCTGGCCATCGACAGGTCGGCGCTCGCGGTGGGACTGGTCGCGGCGGCGTGGACCGTCCCGATGGTCGGGTTCATGCTCATCGGGGGCGCGATCGCCGACCGGCTGCCGCGGGTGCTGCTGCTGCGGGCCTGCAACCTGCTCCAGGCCCTCACCCAGGGGATCGCGGCCACGCTGGTGCTGACCGGCGAGGCCGAGGTGTGGCATCTGGTGGTCCTGCAGTTCGTCAGTGGCACGGCGTTCGCGATCAGCTACCCCGCCTTCCACGGCATGGTGCCGATCCTGCTGCCCGAGCGCGAGCGCAAGTCGGCGTACCTGCTGATCAGTCAGTCCGAGAGCAGCCTGCGCATCGGCGGACCGGCCGTCGCGGGCATCCTGGTGGCGACGGCCGGCCCGGGCTGGGGCCTGGCGGTCGATGCCGTGACCTTCCTGGTGGCGGCGCTCTTCCTGGCGCTCGTCCGGCTGCCCTTCTCCGAGCGTCCGGAGCGCAGCCCCAGCGTGATCGGCGACTTCGTGGCCGGCTGGTCCTACTCGTGCGCGCTCGGCTGGGTGCTGCCGATCGCCTGCTGCTCGCTGGTCTTCAACGCGCTGATCAGCGGGCCGATCGGCGTGCTCGGCCCGGTGATGGCCGCCGACACGATCGGCAGCCAGGGATGGGGATTCGCCCGGTCCGGCGAGGCGGTCGGCATGCTGCTGGCCACGCTGGTCCTCGTGCGGGTGACCTTCCGGCGGCCGCTGCGGACCTGCGTGCTCGGCTTCTCGCTGTACGCCGTGCCGATGCTGGCGCTGGCCTTCTGGCTGCGGACCGGGCCGCTCGTCGTCGCGTTCCTGATCGCCGGCGCCGGCCTGTCGATCATCAACCTGGCCTGGAACCTCACCGTCCAGCAGAAGGTCCGCGAGGACATGCTGTCCCGGGTGATGGCGATCGACGGCTTCTTCTCGTTCGTGGCGATGCCGCTCGGCGAGGTGCTGGTCGGCCCGCTGGCCCACGCCTTCGGCGCCCGCGCGGTGCAGCTGGGCGGGGTGGCGGTGTGCCTGATCGTGACGCTGATCGGCCTCACCCGGCCGTCCATCCGCGATCTCCGGCTCGATCCCGTGGGATGAGGCGCGCGCCGGGCACTGTCCGGCAGAACTAGAACACGTTATCGTCGCGCCCATGATCCTGGATCGCTTCAGAGTCGACGGGAAGGTCGCGGTCGTGACCGGGGCCGGACGGGGGATCGGCGCCGGCAGCGCGGTCGCCCTGGCCGAGGCGGGCGCCGACGTGCTGATCTCCGCCCGGCACGCCGACCAGCTCGAGGTCGTGGCCGAGCGTGTTCGGGCGGCCGGGCGCCGCGCGCTGGTGGTGCCGGCCGACCTCTCCGACCTCGACGCCGCCGCGGGCCTGGCCGGCGCCGCGCACGACGAGTTCGGCCGCCTCGACGTCGTGGTCAACAACGTCGGCGGGACCATCCCCAACGCCTTCCTGGACACCGATCCGGCGTACCTGGAGGAGGCCTTCCACTTCAACGTCAGCACCGCCCACGCACTGAGCCGCGCGGCGGCGCCGCTGATGCTGACCGAGAAGGAGGACGGCCCGGGCGGCGCGATCGTCAGCATCTCCTCGCTGATCGGCCGTCTCGCCGGCCGCGGCTACCTGGCGTACGGCACTGCCAAGGCGGCCCTGGCCCACTGGACCCGGCTCGCCGCCACCGACCTGAGCCCGGGCATCCGGGTCAACGCCATCGCCGTCGGCTCGGTGATGACCAGCGCGCTGGAGTTCGTCGCCAGTGACGAGGCGACCATGGCCGAGCTCACCGGCAAGACGCCGCTGGGCCGGATCGGCACGGTCGAGGACATCGCCGCGGCCGTGCTCTACCTCTCCAGCCCCGCCGGAAGCTTCCTCACCGGCAAGGTGCTGGAGGCCGACGGCGGCCTCCAGTCGCCCAATCTCGACCTGAAGCTGCCCGATCTCCCGATCACCGGAGGACAGTCATGAGTGCACCCGTCAAGCGCGTCGTCGGCTGGTCCACCGGCACCGTCGGCCGCCACGTCATCGCCGGCATCGACGCCCGGCCCGACCTGGAGCTGGTCGGCCTGTGGGTCTCCAACCCCGACAAGGTCGGCCAGGACGCCGGCCGGCTGGCCGGTCTCGACCGCGACCTGGGCGTGCTGGCGACCAACGACAAGGAGGCCCTCTACGCCCTGGAGCCGGACGCCATCGTGCACACCGCGATGACCGACGACCGGGTCTTCGAGGGCATGGAGGACCTCATCGAGATGCTGGAGCACGGCATCAACGTGGTCTCCAGCGGCCCGGTCCTGCTCGTCTACCCCGACGGCCTCGGCCTGGACTCCTTCGTCGAGCGGATCCGCGCCGCCGGCGAGCGCACCGGCGCCAGCCTGCACGTCAACGGCATCGACCCCGGCTTCGCCAACGACGTGCTGCCGCTGGCGATGACCAGCCTCTCCCAGCGCATCGACCTGGTCCGGGTCAGCGAGATCGCGGACTACTCGACGTACTACCAGCCGGTCGTGATGCAGCAGCTCTTCGGCTTCGGCAAGCCGATGGAGGAGACGCCGCTGATGTGGCAGCCGGGCATCCTCACCACCGCGTGGGGACCGGTCGTGCGCCAGATCGCCGCGGGTCTGGACCTCAAGCTCGACACCCAGTTGCAGGAGGTCGTCGACCGGCGGCCGGCCGAGCGCGACGTCAGCACGGTCAGCGTGGACATCGCCGCCGGCACGATGGGAGCCGTCCGCTTCCAGGTGATCGGCACCGTGAACGGCGTACCGCGCGTGATCCTGGACCACGTGACCCGCACCGCCACCGACCAGGTGCCGGAGTGGCCGCAGCCCCCGGAGGGCGGTGGCTGCTACCGCATCGAGATCGAGGGCGAGCCGATGATGCGGGTGGACTTCACCCACCACGGCGAGCACGGCGACCACAACGTCTCGGGGATGATCGTCACCGCGATGCGGCTGGTCAACGCGGTCCACGCGGTCTGCGACTCACCCGGCGGACTCGTCCTGGCCAAGGACCTCCCGTCGGTCACCGGACGAGGCCTGGTACAAATCGGGACGTGATGGAACCGCAGCCCGACGACTGGACCGAGCCCGGAGCCTGGACAGTCGCACCGGGCGTGCACCGCATTCCGCTGCCGCTGCCCATGGACGGCCTGCGCGCGGTCAACGTCTATGTGATGGAGACCGAGGACGGGCTGGTGCTCGTCGACGGCGGCTGGGCCATCCCGGTCTCGCGCGAGCTCTTCGTCGAGGGACTGCGCACCCTCGGCTACACCACCCGCGACATCCGCCGCTTCCTGGTCACGCACATGCACCGGGATCACTACACGCAGGCGTACGTCGTGGGCCAGGAGGTCGGCGCCGAGGTGGCATTGGGGATCGGCGACCGGCCCTCGATGGAGCTGATGCACGACGACACCGTCGAGCGCGATCCGAACCTCGACCGGCTCGAGGCCGCCGGCGCGCTGCACCTGGCCGAGGGCTGGCGGGCGATGATGCCGGCCAGCCGGCCCTCTCTGGACGACTACGGCCTGCCGGGCCGCTGGCTCGACCGGGACCTGGTGATCGACGCGGGCGGTCGGCGGATCGACGCGATCTCGACCCCGGGGCACACCCAGGGCCACTACGTCTTCGCCGACCAGGCGGCCGGCCTGCTCTTCGCCGGTGACCACGTGCTGCCGACGATCACGCCATCGATCGGCTTCGAGCCGGCCTGGGTCGAGCAGCCGCTGCGCGACTTCCTGGACTCCCTGGAGAAGGTGCGGGCGCTGCCGGACCTGATGCTGCTGCCGGCGCACGGCCCGGTCACCGCGAGCTCGCACGCCCGGGTCGACGAGCTGGCCGGGTTCCACGTCCACCGGCTCGACCTCTGCCTGGCCGCGGTCGCCGGTGGCGCCGCCACGGCCTGGGAGGTCGCCGGGGAGATCCCCTGGACCAAGCGTGGCCGCCGCCGCGACGAGCTCGGCCCCTTCGACGCCGTCCTCGCCGCCTTCGAGACCCTCGCCCACCTCGACCTGCTCGTCCTCCAGGGACGGCTGAGCAGGACCGGCGAGGTCGAGCGTCGGTACGCCGTGGGATAGATTCGACCCGTACGACAGGGGAGCGCCCCGGCAGAAGGCCCCGGCGCTGAGAGTGCGGACCAGCCGCAGACCCTTGAACCTGCTCCGGTTAGCACCGGCGAAGGAAGTCGAAGGAGAGATTCAATTGCCTGCCCGTCCTGGGTCCATCCGTTCTGGCCGCGCTCGCGCGCTGTCCGTCCTGCTCGTCCTCGTGGTCGCCGCCGTCCTCGCCGGCTGCGGCGGCTCGTCCGGCTCGTCGGCCGACACCGTCGTCCTGGCCACCCATGACTCCTGGGCCGCCCCCAAGAGCCTGATCGCGGAGTTCGAGAAGGAGTCCGGCCTGAAGGTGGTGATCCGGCAGCAGGGCGACGCCGGGACGCTGACCAACAAGCTGGTGCTGACCAAGGGATCGCCGATCGCCGACGCGGTCTTCGGCATCGACAACACCTTCGCCAGCCGGGCGGTGGAGGAGAAGGTGCTGGCGCCCTATCAACCCGCCGGGGAGGTCGGCGGCGAGTTCGCGCTCGACGGCGACGGCGCGGAGTACCTGACGCCGGTGGACTACGGGGACGTCTGCCTCAACCTCGACGACACCTGGTTCGCCGAGAAGGGTCTCGCGCCGCCGACCGGGCTGGACGACCTGGTCAAGCCGGCGTACAAGAACCTGACGGTGATGCCGGGCGCCTCGACCTCCTCGCCCGGGATGGCCTTCCTGCTCGCCACCATCGGCGCGATGCCGGACGGATGGCAGGACTACTGGCGGGCGCTGGTGGCCAACGGGGTGAAGGTCGTCTCCGGCTGGTCCGACGCCTACGAGGTCGACTTCACCGCCGGCGGCGGCCAGGGCGACCGGCCGATCGTCGTGTCCTACTCCTCCTCGCCGCCGTTCACCGTGCCCGAGGGCGGTGACCGGCCGACCACCAGCGCGGTGCTGAGCACGTGCTTCCGCCAGGTCGAGTACGCCGGGGTGCTGGCCGGCGCCGACAACGCCGAGGGCGCCAAGAAGCTGGTCGACTTCCTGCAGGGCAAGGACTTCCAGGCCGCGCTGCCGGAGAGCATGTACGTCTACCCGGTGGACCCGTCGGTGGCCCTGCCCGAGGAGTGGGCGAAGTGGGCGCCGCCGGCGCCGGACCCCGTCCGGGTCCCGGCCGAGCAGATCACCGAGCACCGCACCGAGTGGCTGCGGGAGTGGCGCGACATCGCCACCGGCTGAGCCGAGGGGTGGACCCGTGCTGAGCTGGCGTGCGCGGCTGGGCGTCGTCGTTCTCGCGGCGATCCCGGTCGTCGTGCTGGCCGTCTTCTTCGTCTACCCGGTGGCCAGCATGGTGGCGCGGGGCTTCTGGCCGGACGACGCCTTCGACCCGGGCGCCGTCGTCGAGGTGCTGGGCCGCGAGCGCACCCACCGGGTGCTCTGGTTCACGCTGTGGTCCGCCGGCCTGGCCACGGTGCTCGCGCTCGTCCTGGGCGTGCCGGTGGCGTTCGCGCTGCACCGGCTGCGGGTGCCGATGGCCGGGGTGCTGCGGGCGGTGGTGCTGCTGCCGTTCGTGCTGCCCACGGTGGTGGTCGGCGTCGCCTTCCGGCAGCTGATCGCCGCCAACGGGCCGCTGGGTGGGCTCGACCTGGACGGCAGCGCCGCGGCGATCGTCGCGGCCCTGGTCTTCTGCAACGTCAGCGTCGTCGTCCGCACGGTCGGCGCCTTCTGGGAGGGGCTGGACCGTCGCGCGGAGGAGGCGGCCGCCGCGCTGGGCGCCTCGCCGTGGCGGGTCTTCCGTGACGTGACGCTGCCCGCGATCGGGCCGGGCATCGCGGCCGCCGCGACGATCGTCTTCCTCTTCTGCTCCACGGCGTTCGGGATCGTGCTGACCATGGGCGGTCTGCGCTACGCCAACGTCGAGACCGAGATCTACCAGCTCACCACCCAGGAGCTGGATCTCAGCGCGGCGGCCGCCCTCTCGCTGCTGCAGCTCGCGGTGATCGTCGTGCTGCTGGTCCTCTCCGGCCGGGTGCAGCGCTCCGCGCCGGCGTTGGAGCGGGCGCCGCTGGGACCGGCCCGGCCCGGCGTACGGCACGTGCCGGTGCTGCTGTGGACCGTCGCGGTGCTGGTCTTCCTGCTGCTCCCGATCGCCTCTCTCGTGCTCTCCTCGCTGCGCGTCGGTGACGGCTGGGGGCTGGCGAGCTACCGGGCACTGGGCGAGGAGACCGAGGGTGGCGCCCTGCTCGTGCCGGTGACCACCGCGCTGGGCAACTCGCTGCTGATCGCGGTGCAGGCGGCCGCCCTGGCGATGGCCCTGGGCGTGCTGGTCTCCGGGCTGCTCTCCCGACGCCCCCGCACCCCGGCCCTCCGGCGGTGGACGGCCGCGTTGAACGGCGCGGTGATGCTGCCGCTCGGCGTCTCCGCGGTCACCCTCGGCTTCGGCTTCCTGATCGCGCTGGACCGGCCGCCGCTGGACCTGCGCTCCTCGCCGTGGCTGGTGCCGATCGCCCAGGCGCTGGTGGCGCTGCCGCTGGTGGTGCGCACCCTCGTGCCGGTGCTGCGCTCGATCGACAGCCGGCAGCGTGAGGCGGCAGCCACCTTGGGCGCCGGCCCGGTGCGGGTGCTGCTCGCCGTGGACGTGCCGATGGCGCGCCGGGCCGCGCTGGCCGCGGCGGGCTTTGCCTTCGCTGTCTCCCTGGGTGAGTTCGGCGCCACCAGCTTCGTGGTGCGCGAGGACCATCCGACGCTGCCGGTGGTGATCTACCGGCTGATCGGGCTGCCCGGCCACCAGCACTACGGGATGGCGATGGCCGCCTCGGTGATCCTGGCCGCCGCGACAGCGGCGGCGGTGGTGGCGGTCGAGCGGCTGCGGGTGCCTCGCGTGGGAGCCTTCTGAGGTGGCCGGAGACGAGGTGGGTCTGGAGGTGCGCGACCTGACGGTGCGCTTCGGCTCGGCGGTCGCCGTCGATGCCGTCGACCTGACCGTGGCGCCGGGCGGCATCACCGCGGTGCTCGGGCCCTCGGGCTGCGGCAAGTCCACGCTGCTGCGGGCGATCGCCGGCCTGGAGGCGCCCGCCGCCGGCTCCGTGTCGTACGACGGCCGCGACCTGAGCCGCGTCCCGGCGTACCGGCGCGGCTTCGCGCTGATGTTCCAGGACGGGCAGCTCTTCGCCCACCGGTCGGTGGCGCGCAACGTCGGCTATGCCCTGGAGCTGCGGCGGGTGCCGGCGGCGGAGCGATCGGTCCGCGTGGCCGAGCTGCTCGACCTGGTCGGGCTGGCCGGCTACGGCGACCGGATGCCGGCGACGCTCTCCGGCGGGGAGCGGCAGCGGGTCGCCCTGGCCCGCGCGCTGGCGGTCGAGCCCCGGCTGCTGCTGCTCGACGAGCCGCTGAGCGCGCTCGACCGGGGCCTGCGCGAGCGCCTCGCCGGTGATCTGCACGACATCCTGCGCCGGGCCGGGATCACCGCCCTGCTGGTCACCCACGACCACGAGGAGGCGTTCGCGATCGCCGACCGCATGGCGGTGATGCGCGCCGGACGGCTGGTGCAGCAAGGCACCCTCGCCGAGGTGTGGGGCCGGCCGGCCGACGCCTGGACCGCGCGCTTCCTCGGCTATCCGACCGTGCTGGACGGCGCGGCGGCCATCCGGGTGCGCGAGGTCGTGGATTCGTCGGCCACCTGGACGAGCGTGGCGCTGCGTCGTTCCGCGCTCCGGGTCGCCGACCGCGGGCCGCTGCCGGGCCGCGTGCTCACCGTCCGGGCGACGCCGGAGCAGGTCCGCCTGGAGCTGCGGGTGGAGGGCATCGGGGACATCGACGGCGTCGCCGACTCCGGGCAGGCCGTTCGTGTCGGGGACGAGGTCCGGCTGGACGTGGCGGCCGACCGCATCGCGGCGCTCGCGGCTGCCCCTGGAACGGCACCCCTAGACTCCCCTCTGTGAGTCAGACGCCGGTGAGTGAGGGTCCCGTCGGGGACCTCGCGGTGTCGAGACCGCCGCTGTTCCGCCGCGCCTACGCGCTGCTGGTGGCCGTCGCCGTCGTGATGGGCGTGCTCGCCTTCATCTGCAGCAAGGCGCTGGGCTACCCGTTGCGCGACCCGGACGGCTTCCTCGGGCCCGGCTGGCTCCGGCTGCCGCTCCTGGTGCTGGGCGCCTTCGTCGCCGACGTGGTGCCGCGCACGCTCTACCGCGCGCGGATGAAGCCGCAACGATTCCGCTCCGAGGCGCGACTGCTGATCCGGGAGCACTGGACCCGGGACCGGATCACCCTGGTGGTCGTCGGCCTGGTCTGCTTCTACATCACCTACGTCAGCTACCGGAACCTCAAGAACTTCCTGCCCTTCATCCGCAGCGACGGCGAGGGGCCGCCGACGAAGTACGACTTCGCGCTGCACCGCTTCGACGAGTGGCTGCTCTTCGGCCACGACCCGTCCAACCTGCTCCACCAGGTGCTCGGCACGGGCATCTCGGCCCACCTGCTGTCGTTCGTCTACGTGCTCTTCCTGCCGATGGTGCCGGTCTCGATCGTGATCTGGGCGGTCTGGTCGCGCAACGTCAGCTTCGGCTACTGGTTCATCACCGCGCAGTGCCTGTGCTGGTCGCTGGGCACGCTGAGCTACTACGTCATCCCGACGATGGGGCCGAACTTCTTCTTCCCCTGGCTCTACACCGATCTCCCGGCGACCGGCGTCACCCAGCTCCAGGACGCGCTCTGGTACGGCCGGCAGAACATCTGGTTCAACCCGTTCGCCGACGGGGTCCAGTCGGTGGCCGGCTTCGCCTCGCTGCATGTCGCGATCACGATGTGCATGGCCCTGGTCGGGCAGTACACGCTGCGCACCAAGGCGCTGCGGGTGACGCTGTGGGTGTACGTCGTGCTGACCATGCTCGCGACGACGTACTTCGGGTGGCACTACATCGCCGACGACATCGCGGGCGCCTTCATCGCGATCGTCTCGGTCTACGTCGCGGGTCTCGCCACCGGTCAGCGGTTCGACAGACACGGGCGCAGCTCCCACCCGACGA
Source organism: Nocardioides sp. (assembly GCA_044464665.1). Lineage (GTDB taxonomy): Bacteria > Actinomycetota > Actinomycetes > Propionibacteriales > Nocardioidaceae > Marmoricola. Next base: position 1,524 of record JBIQLB010000024.1, on the reverse strand, counting down.
CGTCCACGGGCGACGTTCCGCTGGACCCCGAGACCCGTCCCGAGCCCGCCTGATCCCGCTTCGGCCAAATGACAACGTTGTAGTTCGTCAAGCCGACACGCCGATGGACTTGCGGAAATCTGTGAAAACTGTGTCCAATGTGACTCCTGGGATTCAAGTCATCGGGGTCTCGTGCCGATAGAGAGGCATGAGCCGGGAGCGAAGGGGTCACGCCGTGCGCCGTGCCAGCCGTGTCGGCGCGCTCGCGACCGCCCTGGTGCTCGGGCTGTCGCTGGTGCCGTCCGCGCAGGCCGACCGGAAGCCGACGATCCCCTCGCAGCAGCAGGTGGACGCCGCGCAGGCCACGGCTGAGGCGAAGGCGGCCGACGTCGCCTCCATCCAGGCCGCTCTCGTCGTGGCCAACACCCGGCTCCACGACGCCGCCCAACGCGCGGAGATCGCGGCCGAGGCCTGGAACGGCGCCCGCTGGCGGCTCGCCGAGGCGCGCAAGGCGACGCGGGAGGCCAAGGCGGCCGTCGCGGCCGCGGACGCCGAGCGCGAGGGTCAGCGCGCGGGCATCGCCCAGCTGGTCACCCAGAGCTACCAGGACGGGACCGTCCTCAACGGCATGACCGCCTTCCTCGGCGCCGAGGGGCCGACCGGGGTGATGCAGCGCTACGGCGTCGTGCAGAGCGCCGGTGAGTCGATGCAGGCGGAGTACGACCGCTACACCGCCGTGGCGACGCTGGCCAAGCTGGCCCGCGAGAAGGCGGCCAAGGCCGAGCGCGAGCAGGAGCGGCTCGCCGACGAGGCACGCGAGCTGCGCGACCAGGCCGCGTCCGCGGCGGCCGCCGCGAGCAGCGCCGCCGCCTCGATCGCCGCCGAGCGGACCGCGCTGATCGAGGAGCTGGCCAAGGCCCAGAAGACCTCGCTGGCGCTGGCGACCCAGCGCCAGGAGGCGCTGGAGGCACAGGCGAAGGCGGAGGCCGAGGCCGCCGCGAAGGCCAAGGCCAAGGCCGAGGCGGCCAAGGCGAAGGCCGCCAAGAACGACGCGAAGGACGCCGTCGACGACCTGGCCCAGAGCGGCGGCGAGGGCGGCTGGGACGACCCGGGCCTGTCCTCGTCGAGCGCCACCTCGAAGGGAGCCGCCAAGGCGATCGCCTTCGCGCGCGACCAGCTCGGTGAGCCCTACCGCTGGGGCGCCGCCGGACCGAACGCCTGGGACTGCTCCGGGCTGACCATGATGGCCTGGCGCCAGGGCGGGGTCTCGCTGCCGCACTACTCGGCGGCGCAGTACAGCCAGACCAAGCACATCTCGATGGGCGACCTGCGCCCGGGCGACCTGGTCTTCTGGGGCAGCTCGCCGGCCACGATCCACCACGTCGCGCTCTACATCGGCGACGGCCTGATCCTGCACGCCCCGCGCACGGGCCAGCCGGTGCAGATCGCCTCGATGTTCTACTGGGTGCCGCCGGACTTCTTCGGCCGGCCCTAGGGCGTGTCTCCTAAAGATCGGGGTGTGGGGTCGGGATTGTTGACCTATGT
>JBIQLB010000023.1:40641-62409 GCA_044464665.1 Nocardioides sp. | reverse complement strand
CCATGACTCTCATCCTCCATGGATTGAGAGCCTCCATCAGACCCGGGGCGATTCAGGGTGTTCGCCCGGCTATGGACGGCCTGGGAGCGAGGCAACGAGCGGCGCGTCTGAGCGGACCGGCTCCGGCTCGGGGGCCTCGACGCGGGGCGCGCTCATCCGGGCGTTGAGCAGGGCCGCGACCAGGACGATCGCGGCGGCGATCGCGGGGCCGAGGAGGGCGGCGCGGGTGCCGAGGTCCTCGGCGACCAGGCCGGTGATGGCGGCCGAGGAGGCCTGGCCGACGATGACGCCGGAGCCGAGCAGGGTCATCACCGTGGCCGAGCGGCCCGCCGGGCTGCGCTCCGAGCCCAGGCTGAAGATGGTGACCAGCGTCGGGCCGATCCCGATGCCGGCCAGGGCCAGCCCGGCCAGGAGCATCGGCGGGCTCTGGGCGACGGCGAGGACCAGAGCGCCGGCGGCCAGGACGCCGCCGAAGACCACCCAGCGGCTGGACAGCCGGAAGGACAGGGGGAGCCTGGTCATGCTCAGGGCCAGGATCGCCGAGCCGACACCCATCGCGCCGTACGCGAACCCGGCCTGCTCGGCCGCTCCGCGGTCGGCCATGAACGAGGTCAGCGCCGTGAGGGTGGTGCCGAAGAACAGGCCGACGCCGGTGATGCCGGCGATGACGACGACCAGCCCGGGCCGGAGCAGCTCTCGCGCCGGGGCCTGCTCAAGCCGGTGGCCGGCGGCGCGGGTGAGCCCGGTCGGGTGCAGCGCGAAGGCCGTGACGAAGACGAGGGCCAGCAGGCCGGCGGCCACGATGGGCGCCGCCGGGTGCAACAGGCTGGCCAGCACGCCGACCAGGACCGGGCCGAAGACGAAGACGACCTCGTCGGCCGCCGACTCGTAGGCCATGACGCCGCCGGTCGCCGGGATCCGGCGCTCGAGCGGCAGATGCCGCCGGATCGCGCCGACCAGCCGGCTGCGCGACATCGGCGCGACCTGGGGAGCCGAGGCGCCGACACCGAAGGCGACCGCGAGCAGCGCCGCGTCGGACAGCGAGCTGTAGGCGACCACGGCGAGCAGCAGCAGGAGCACGGCGTTGATCGCGCCGGCGACCAGGACGACGTACCGCTGCCCGAGCCGGTCGGCCATCGCGCCGATCGCCGGTCCCACCAGGGCCGAGCCGGCGCCGGCCACCGCCGAGGTCAGCCCACCGAGGGCGAGGGAGCCGCGCGCCGAGACGATCAGCGTGAGCACGCCGACCACCATCATCGCGAACGGGAGCCGCGCCAGGAACGCGGTGGCGAAGTACCGGGTGCCGACCACGTCGAGAACGGTGGTGCGGGCGGGAGCCTCGATGACGGCCATTGCTACCTCCTACGGACGGTGTGCCGCCTTGGACGGCCCGTCCGGACCCGAGGTAGATGCACGTGCGAAAAGCAGGTCCCAGGATAGCAACCGGATGACCGTCGACCGATCCGCCGACGGGTGGCAGGATCGAGGGGCGGGCGCCGACGGGCGCCGACGACCGGTGAGGGGGACGGGTGGCGGATTCCGAGGCGGCGGTGGGGGCGAGCGGCCCACCGCAGCAGGTGCTGGCGTCACCGGCCCGGGCGGCGATCTTCCTCGTGGTCACCGTGCGGCCGGGCGCGGAGGAGGCGGCGCGTGGGCTGCTGGCCGATCTCCCCGGCCTCACCCGCGCGGTCGCGTTCCGCCTGCCCGACGAGGAGCTGACCTGCGTGACCGGCCTCGGCGCCGGCCTCTGGGACCGCCTGTACGACGCGCCGCGACCCGCCGGCCTGCACCCCTTCGTGCCGCTGACCGGCCCGGTGCACAGCGCCGTCGCCACGCCCGGCGACCTGCTCTTCCACCTGCGCGCCCGGCGGATGGACGTCTGCTTCGAGCTGGCCCACCAGCTCGGCAGGCGGCTGGCCGGGATCGGCGACATCGTCGACGAGGTGCACGGCTTCCGCTTCTTCGACCAGCGCGACATGCTCGGCTTCGTCGACGGCACCGAGAACCCCGACGGCGAGGACGCCGTGGCCGCCGTGCGGATCGGCGAGGAGGACCCGTCGTACGCCGGCGGCAGCTATGTGGTCGTGCAGAAGTACCTCCACGACCTGGACCGCTGGGACGCGTTGCCCGTCGAGGAGCAGGAGCTGGTCATCGGCCGGCACAAGCTCAGCGACGTCGAGCTGCCCGACGAGGTGAAGCCGTCGAACTCCCACGTCGAGCTGAACACCATCGAGGACGAGGACGGCACCGAGCGGCAGATCGTGCGCGACAACATGCCGTTCGGGAGGGTCGGCGCGGGCGAGTTCGGCACCTACTTCATCGGGTACGCCGCGACGCCCGATGTGATCGAGGAGATGCTGAGGAACATGTTCCTCGGCGACCCGCCCGGCAACTACGACCGGATCCTGGACTTCTCCACCGCCGTCACCGGTGGGCTCTTCTTCGTGCCCACCGTCGACCTGCTCGAGGACCCGCCGGCGGCTCCGGGCGAGACAGCACAGACACCAGCCGAGACACCGACCCCCGAGCCCGCGTCCGCGGACGGGTCCCTGGGTATCGGAAGCCTGAAGAGGAGTGGCACATGAACAACCTGCATCGCGAGCTCGCCCCCGTCTCCGAGGCCGCCTGGGCGGAGATCGAGGAGGAGGCGCGGCGTACCTTCACCCGGCACATCGCCGGGCGCCGCGTCGTCGACCTGGTCGGCCCCTCCGGCTTCGAGCTCTCCGCGCTGGGCACGGGCCACCAGCGGCGGCTGGACTCCCCGGGCGACGGCGTGATCGTCCACCAGCGCGAGGTGCAGCCGGTCGTGGAGCTGCGCGTGCCGTTCACCGTGACCCGCGACGCCGTGGACGACGTCGAGCGTGGCTCCAAGGACTCCGACTGGCAGCCGGTGAAGGACGCGGCCAAGGCGATCGCCTTCGCCGAGGACCGTGCGATCTTCCACGGCATGGCCTCCGCGGGCATCACCGGGATCGTGCCGAGCAGCTCCAACGCCCCGGTCGTGCTGCCCGAGGACGTGCGCGAGCTGCCCGACGCGGTCGCCCGCGCGGTCAGCGCCCTGCGGCTGGCCGGCGTGGACGGGCCGTACAGCCTGCTGCTCTCCGCCGACGCCTACACCGAGGTCGCCGAGACGACCGACCACGGCTACCCGATCCGCGACCACCTCGCCCGGCTGCTGCCCGGCGGGGAGATCATCTGGGCGCCGGCGATGAGCGGCGGCCTGCTGGTCTCCACGCGTGGCGGCGACTACGAGCTCCACCTCGGCCAGGACGTCTCGATCGGCTACCTCTCCCACGACGCCGAGGGCATCGAGCTCTACCTGCAGGAGTCGATGGGCTTCCTGGCGCTCACCGCCGAGTCCAGCGTCGCGCTCAACGGCGGCTGAGGCTAGCCGTTCAGCAGCTCGGCCAGGACGGTCGCCTGGCTGATGTCGCTGCGCTTGGACGCGGTCAGCAGGGTCAGCGTCCCGCGGCCCGCGATCTCGCGCAGGCCGGCGAGGGCCTCGGCGCGCTCGGGCTCCTCGAGCTCGGCGCGGTAGCGCGTGGTGAACTCGGCGAACCTCTCGGGATCGTGGGAGTACCACTTCCGCAGCTCGGTCGAGGGCGCCACCTCCTTGCACCACTCGTCGAGATCGGCGCGCTCCTTGCTCAGCCCGCGCGGCCAGACCCGGTCCACCAGGACCCGTGTGCCGTCGGCGGGCTCGGGAGCGTCGTAGGCCCGTCGTACCCGCACGCGCGGCGTCGTCGCCATGAGGACTCCTCTCCAGCCCTCACGGTACGACGCCGCACGCGCGATCGGGTCAGCCCGCCATCGCCGGCGGGTTGCCGTAGCGGGCGAGCATCTTGGCCCGCTTGCGCGGTGCGATGTTGGCCCGGCTGACGTCCCCCTCGTAGTGGGCCACCACGCGGCGGTCCATCACGGCGTGCCACAGCGGTGGGATGTAGGCCAGGATCAGCATGCCGGCGTACCCGGTGGGCAGCTCGGGAGCCTCGTCGTAGTGGCGCAGCGCCTGGTAGCGCCGGGTCGGGTTGGCGTGGTGATCGCTGTGCCGCTGCAGGTGGTAGAGCCACACGTTGGTCACCCGGTTGTTGCTGTTCCAGCTGTGCTCCGGGCTGACCCGCTCGTAGCGGCCGTCGGCTCCCTTGCGGCGCAGCAGCCCGTAGTGCTCCAGGTAGTTGACCGGCTCGAACATCAGCAGCGAGCCGATCGCGGCCTGGAAGACGAACCACGCGATCGCCACGGGACCGAAGAGCACGCCGACGATCGCGGCGAGGAGCGCCGACATCAGCCAGTCGGTGAGCACCTCGTTGTGCAGCGAGAAGGGGCTGCGGCCGCGCCGGCGCATCCGGGTGGCCTCCAGCCGCCAGGCGCTGCGGACCCCGCCGACCACGGTGCGCGGCAGGAAGGTCCACACGCTCTCGCCGAGCCGGCTGGTGGCGGGGTCCTCCGGGGTCGCGACGCGGACGTGGTGACCACGGTTGTGCTCGGTGTAGAAGTGGCCGTAGCAGGTGGGCGCCAGGCAGATCCGGGCCATCCAGCGCTCGACCTGCGGCCGCTTGTGCCCCATCTCGTGGGCGAGCGCGATGGAGATGCCGGTGATCATGCCCTGGGTCACCATCAGGCCGAGCTTGTCGACCAGGGCGAGGTCCAGGTGGGTGAGCATCCAGAACGCCCCGAAGAAGGAGACGTACTGCACCGGCAGGAAGAGGTAGGTCACCCAGCGGTACCAGCGGTCCTCCTCGAGGAAGGGCACCATCTCCTCCGGCGCGTTGTTGGGGTCGGTGCCGACCAGCGCGTCCAGCGGCGCGATCACGCCGAAGACGGCGATGGGGCCCAGCCACCACCACAGCGACCAGCCGGTCCAGGCGTTGAGCCCCCAGGCGGCGAAGACCAGCGCGGGGAGGATCGCGCCGAGCAGCCAGAGGTAGCGGTTGCCGTCCTTCCAGTCCGGGCGGGCCTTCGGGTCCGGCTCGGCCGAGACCGTGGGGAGGGGGAGGGGAGCGGATCGGGTACGGGCTTTCATGACGCACCTCGCGGTGTCGGAGGCGACTCCTGGAGCCGGCTCGTGGACTTTACATTCGGGACGCTAATGTCAAGTACGAGCCCGCTCCAAGGACCAAGGTCCCGAAGATCTGGGACCTTCGCGAGCGAGGAGACCCTTGCCTTAGAGGGGTTTTCGCGCGCGCCGCGCGGCTAAGCCGACTCTCTGGAGCCCCGGTCGCCCGCCCGCCGAAGCGGGCACCTCTCAGTTGTCCGTCCCTACGTGGCGACCGCTGATGAGATCAGGTGTCTCGGTGCCGGCACTGACTCCCAGGTAGTCGCCGGAGGCCTCATCGAAGAGCGCTGTGTAGCTCTGAAACTCGATCGTCGAGTCGTTCTCGGGGGTGGAGCGGGGCCGAAACGGCGCCTTCACCGTGACCATCCAGACACAACGTGTGGCGGCGACCAGTGAGTCTTCGGAGGTGCCCGGCATCCAACGATCTGCTGTCGCGAACGTCAGCAGCGTGGCGGCCGCTGGGTACTTGCTCAGGTCGGGATCCTCGATGCTCGATGCGAACGCCTGCTGAGCTGGTGACGCCAACTGTCGTGCCGTCTTGATGGCGTCTGCTCTGCTCAGCGGCTTTCCAGGGAGCACCGCTTGGGAGGCTGGATTTGATCGGAGAGCCTCAGCGGACCGCTGGTCTGCTGTTGGGGACAGCGTGGGGACGGCGGCGATATCGCACTTCTCGTCATCGGCGACCGATGGTGTCGTGCCCGAATCGGCATCGCTCTGGAGCCGTGAGGAAGAAACGGCTGCACTCTCTCCTGGTGCTGTCGACCGACCTGCTGTCCCATCATCTCGATGGGTGGTGAGAACGGCGACCCCGAGAAGAAGCGCGGTGACCCCGGCGATGGTGCCCGCGAGTGCGATCCGTCCGCGTGCGCTGGCTCTCATGGCCGTACTCTCCATGTCCACTCGGAGTTGCTGGGATGGCTGGCCTGTAGCGGGGGGTCATCGACCTGTGTCGACTTCGGATTGGGCAGCAGAGACTTGACGCCGGCGGCGTTGATAGCTCGTCCCGACATGCGGAACAGGTGTGATGTGCCGAAGGAGGTGGCTACCTCTCCGCCCATCTGGAATCTGCGGCTGTTCCAGAACTGGACGTTGCTGCTCTGAACCCTGCCTCCGTTGAAGTAGATGTAGAAGCGATTGGTGGTCGACGACCGAGAGATCTGGAACTCGTCGGTCACGGCGTCGTTGTGGTCCAGGCGAGCGAGCATCCGCTCGCTGTACCCGGTGCCGTCCTCCTTCATCCACGCTGCGAAAGCGTAGTAGTCGCATGACCCGCCGGGGTCAAGCCAACCTGCCGTGTGGCCACCTTCGACCCATCCCCCACCAAGTGGCCAGAACCACATCTCCGAGTTCAACCAGCGATGGTGGCTGGAGTCGCAGTCGGCTGCCATCGCCGCGCGGTTCCAGGTGCCGTACATCCCTTGATACTGGGTACTGCTGCTGTTTCCGGCTCGGAGCGTTGCGTAGCAGTGATTGTTGAGCGAGCACCCGGGAGTGTCGGCGAAGGCTGCCCCCGAGCCGGCGACCGGGAGCATCAGCGCAATGGTCGTGGTGATGGCTGCGGCGGCGATCCTTGCGCGTCCAAGCATGGCTCTTCGCATTCGCCTACTCATTGTCAAGATAACCAGGACTGACGGTAGCGCACGGTGACGCCGGACGTCGAGGCCATCTCGCCCCTCTTTTCTTGATTCTTTCAAGAAAATGCGCAAGAGTGGCCGACGTGCACCAGAGCGACCACGAGCAGCAGCTGCGGGAGGTGGGCCTGCGCGTCACGCGGCCCCGCCTGGCTGTGCTCGATGCCGTGCACGGACACCCCCACGCCGACACCGACTCGATCATCGGCGCGGTCCGCGAGCACCTGCCCGAGGTCTCGCATCAGGCCGTCTACGACTCGCTCAACACGCTGACCGCGAGCGGTCTCGTCCGGCGCATCCAGCCGCTCGGCTCGGTCGCCCGCTACGAGTCGCGGGTGGGTGACAACCACCACCACGTGGTCTGCCGCTCCTGCGGCTCCATCGAGGACGTCGACTGCGCGGTGGGCGAGGCCCCATGCCTGACGGCCTCGCACGACAACGGCTTCGTCATCGACGAGGCGGAGGTCATCTACTGGGGACTGTGCCCCGCCTGCTCGGCAGGCCGCTGAGTCCCGCGATCCCGTTCCACCCACGTCCCAACACAACAACCACGTCCCGGAAGGAAGCACCTGTGTCCGACACGCCTGACGCAGTCATCGGAGAGATCAACGACAGTACGGCCGGCCAGTGCCCTGTCGTCCACGGCAGGGTCGTCCACCCCACGCAGGGCGGCGCCAACCAGGGCTGGTGGCCCAACCGGCTGAACCTGAGGATCCTCGCCAAGAACCCCGTCGAGGCCAACCCCCTGGGGGCGGACTTCGACTACGCCGCGGCGTTCAACGCCCTGGACCTCGCCGCGGTCAAGGCCGACCTCGCCGCGGTGATGACCGACTCCCAGGACTGGTGGCCGGCCGACTTCGGCAACTACGGCCCGCTCATGGTCCGGATGGCCTGGCACGCCGCCGGCACCTACCGGGTCCAGGACGGCCGCGGTGGCGCGGGCGCCGGTCAGCAGCGGTTCGCCCCGCTGAACAGCTGGCCGGACAACGTCAACCTGGACAAGGCCCGCCGCCTGCTGTGGCCGGTGAAGAAGAAGTACGGCCAGAGCATCTCCTGGGCCGATCTGCTGGTCCTGGCCGGCAACGTGGCCATGGAGCAGATGGGCTTCACCACCTTCGGCTTCGCCGGCGGCCGTGAGGACGTCTGGGAGCCCGACGAGGACGTCTACTGGGGCGCCGAGACCGAGTGGCTGGGCGACGAGGCCCGCTACACCGGTGAGCGCGACCTGGAGAACCCGCTGGCCGCGGTCCAGATGGGCCTGATCTACGTCAACCCCGAGGGCCCCAACGGCAACCCGGACCCGCTCGCCTCGGCCATCGACATCCGCGAGACCTTCCACCGGATGAACATGAACGACGAGGAGACCGTCGCGCTGATCGCCGGTGGCCACACCTTCGGCAAGACCCACGGAGCCGGCCCGGCGGACCACGTCGGCCCGGAGCCGGAGGCGGCTCCGCTGGAGGAGGTCGGCCTGGGCTGGAAGTCGAGCTTCGGCACCGGCAAGGGCCAGGACGCGATCGGCTCGGGCATCGAGGTCACCTGGACCTACCACCCGACCCGCTGGGACAACGAGTTCTTCCACATCCTCTTCGCCTACGAGTGGGAGCTGATGGAGTCCCCGGCCGGCGCGCACCAGTGGCGGCCGAAGAACGGCGGCGGCGCGGACATGGTTCCCGAGGCCTTCGGCGACGGCAAGCGCGAGCCCCGGATGCTGACCTCGGACCTGGCGCTGCGCTTCGACCCGATCTACGGGCCGATCTCCAAGCGGTTCCACGACAACCCGGAGGAGTTCGCCGACGCGTACGCCCGGGCGTGGTTCAAGCTGACCCACCGCGACATGGGCCCGGTCTCGCGCTACCTCGGCCCCGAGGTGCCCGCCGAGGTGCAGATCTGGCAGGACCCGCTGCCCGAGCCGGTGGGCGCGCCGCTGACCGACGCGGACGTCGCCGCGCTCAAGACGGCGATCGCCGAGTCGGGCCTGAGCGTGGCCGACCTGGTCCGCACGGCCTGGGCCTCGGCAGCCTCCTTCCGCAGCAGCGACAAGCGGGGCGGCGCCAACGGCGCGCGCATCCGCCTGGCGCCGCAGTCGGGCTGGGCGGTCAACAACCCGGCCGAGCTCGCCCGGGTGCTGCGTGCCCTCGAGGGCGTCCAGGAGTCGTTCAACTCCGGTGACCGGCACGTCTCGCTGGCCGACCTGATCGTCCTGGCGGGCGGGGTCGGCATCGAGCAGGCGGCCAAGGCCGGCGGGTACGACGTCCAGGTGCCGTTCACCCCGGGCCGGGTGGACGCCAGCCAGGAGCAGACCGACGTCGACTCCTTCGCGTGGCTGGAGCCGGCCGCCGACGGGTTCCGCAACTACCAGGGCAAGGGCAGCCGCCTCCCCGCGGAGTACCAGCTCGTCGACCGGGCCAACCTGCTCGGCGTCAGCGCGCCGGAGATGACCGCGCTGGTCGGCGGCCTGCGGGTCCTCGGCGCGAACTACGACGGGTCCAGCCTCGGTGTCCTCACCGACCGGCCGGGCACGCTGAGCAACGACTTCTTCGTCAACCTGCTCGACATGGGCACGACGTGGAAGCCGACCTCCGAGGCGGCCGACCTCTTCGAGGGGCGCGACGCGTCCGGCGAGGTCGTCGGCACCGGCAGCCGGGTGGACCTGGTGTTCGCCGCCAACTCCGAGCTGCGGGCGCTGGCCGAGGTCTACGCCAGCGACGACGCCAAGGAGAAGTTCGTGGACGACTTCATCGCGGCCTGGGTCAAGGTCATGGACGCCGATCGCTTCGACGTCTGATCGACCTGGAGGGAGCAATGGGGCCCACGGCGAGAGCCGTGGGCCCCATTCGTCTGTGCGGGCGGGTCGACCTGGACCAGGGCAGCCCGGCGCCGGTCAGATCAGGACCAGGATGAGGGTCAGCGAGATGCTCGCGGCCACCAGCGTCGAGGCGGTCGCCAGCGCCAGCGCGGCCGGCGGGATCGGCCAGAGGTCCTTGAGCCTCAGCCCGATGCCCAGGCCGAACATCCCGGCGCCCAGCAGCAGCGTGGTGGCCGTGTCGGCGACCGAGAGAACCGGGTCGGAGAGCGGGACCGTGCTGCGGATCGCCACGGCGATCGCGAAGCCGACCACGAACCACGGCAGGATCGGCACGTTGCGCCGGTCGGGGTTGCCGCGGGCGATGAGCACGTAGAGCGGGGCCAGCAGGGCGACCCGCCCGAGCTTGACGGTCATCGCGACCGCGAGCGCGCCGCCGCCCACCACCGAGGCGGTCACCGCGACCTGGGCGACCTCGTGGACGCTGGCGCCGGCCCAGATCCCGGCCTCGTGGTCACTGAGCCCGATCAGGCCGGCCACCCAGGGGAGCGCCAGGATCATCGCACTGCCGTAGATCGTCACCAGCGCCACCGCGAGCGCGACGTCCTTCTGGCGGGCCCGGACCGCGTCGCTGACCGTCGCGATGGCGGCGGCGCCGCAGACCGAGAAGCCCGCGGCGAGGAGCGTGACGAACCGGTGGTCGAGGTCCATCCGGGCGCCGATGCGGCGGGTCAGCCAGTAGGTCCCGGTCAGCGTGCACACGATGACGGCCACGCCGGGGAGCCCGATGGCCAGCACGTCGTCGAGGGGGAGCCGCAGCCCCACCATCACCACGCCGAGCCGGAGCAGCAGCTTGGTGGTCGCGGCGTCGGAGGTCAGCCAGGGGATCCGGCCCAGCCGGGTGTTCACGATGACCGCGCCGATCACCATCGCGACCAGCAGCGGGCTCAGCAGCGGCGCGACCCGGCTCAGCAGCAGCGCGGCCAGGGCCGCGGCGAGCGGCGGCAGCGCGGCGCGGGTCCGTGCGAGCGCGGTCGGCGAGGCGTCGAGCAGGGTCACCGCTCCAGCGTCGGGGGAGCGACGGGGACCCGGTAGCCGGCAATCCCTGGCGGGTTATAGGGTTTGGTTATGGCTGCCGATCTCGACATCGAGACCCTGCGCCTGCTCGTCGCCGTGGGGGAGCGCGGGAGTCTCAGCGCGGCGGCGGCCGAGTGCGGGATCAGCCAGCCGGCGGCCAGTGCGCGGCTCAAGGAGTTCGAGGCCCGATGGCGCCTGGCCGTCGTACGCCGCTCGCCACGGGGCTCCCGGCTGACTACCGACGGCGAGGCGGTCGTCTCCTGGGCCCGGACCGTGCTGCACAGCACCGACACCATGCGCGCCGCCCTGACCGCGCTGAGCGAGCAGCGGCTCGCCGGTGTCGTGGTCGCGGCCAGTCTCACCGTCGCCGAGCAGCTGCTGCCCCGCTGGCTGGGGGAGCTGCACACCCGCCGCCCCGAGGTACGGCCGGTGCTCCAGGTCGTCAACAGCGAGTCGGTCGCCGCGGCGGTCCGCGACGGCAGCGCCGACCTCGGCTTCATCGAGTCCGCGGAGCTGCCCCTCGGCCTGGCCCGCAAGACCGTGGGCCGCGACCGGCTGGCGGTGGTGGTCGCGCCGGCGCATCGCTGGGCCCTGCGGCGTACGCCGGTCACGCGCGAGGAGCTGGCCCGCGAGCGGTGGGTGCTGCGCGAGCCGGGCAGCGGGACCCGCAGCACCTTCGAGGGCGCCCTGCGCGCCGAGCCGCAGATCGCCCTGGAGGGCACCTCGACGACCTCGCTGGTCGGCGCGGCGGTCGCCGGTGTCGGCCCGGCCGTGCTCTCCGCGCTCTCCGTGCGGGCCGAGGTGGAGACCGGACGGCTGCGGGTGGTGCCCACCGAGCTCGACCTGATGCGCCCGCTCACCGCCGTCTGGCGGCCCGAGGAGCGCCTCGCCGAGGCCGCGGCGGACCTGCTGCTGATCGCCGTGGAGGCCTCGCGCGAGAGCGAGTGAGGGAAGATCCTCGCCCGGCGGTTGTTGGAGAGGGCATGAAGAAGATCGGCTTCCTCTCCTTCGGCCACTGGTCGGGCTCGCCGCACTCGCAGACGCGCTCGGCCTCCGACGCGCTGCTGCAGACCATCGACCTGGCGGTGGCGGCCGAGGAGATCGGCGTCGACGGCGCCTATGTCCGGGTGCACCACTTCGCCCAGCAGCTCTCCTCGCCGTTCGCGCTGCTCTCCGCGATCGGCGCCAGGACGAGCCGGATCGAGATCGGCACCGGCGTCATCGACATGCGCTACGAGAACCCGATGTACTTCGCCGAGGACGCGGGCGCGGCCGACCTGATCGCGGGCGGGCGGTTGCAGCTCGGCATCAGCCGCGGCTCACCGGAGCAGGTGATCGACGGGTTCCGCTACTTCGGCTACGCGCCGGCCGAGGGCTCCGACCACGCCGAGATGGCCCGGCAGCACACCGAGGTGCTGCTGGAGGTCCTCACCGGCCGGGGATTCGCCGAGCCGAACCCCCGCCCGATGTTCCCCAACCCGCCGGGACTGCTGCGCATCGAGCCGCACTCCGAGGGCCTGCGTGAGCGGATCTGGTGGGGAGCCGGCTCCCGCGCGACGGCCGAGTGGGCGGCGGCGCGGGGCATGAACCTGATGAGCTCGACGCTGCTGACCGAGGACACCGGCGTGCCGTTCCATCAGCTGCAGGCCGAGCAGATCCAGCGCTTCCGCGACGCCTGGAAGGCCGCCGGGCACGAGCGCGAGCCCCGCGTCTCGGTGAGCCGGAGCATCTTCCCGATCGTCAGCGACGCCGACCGGGCCTACTTCGGGCACGAGACGGCCAGCCAGGACCAGGTCGGCTACCTGGAGGGCGGCAACGCCCGGTTCGGCAAGACGTACGCCGGGGAGCCGGACGCACTGGTGGCCCAGCTCGCCGAGGACGAGGCGATCGCCGCCGCGGACACGCTGCTGCTGACGATCCCGAACCAGTTAGGGGTCGACTACAACGTCCACGTCCTCGACGCCGTGCTGCGGCACGTCGCGCCGGAGCTCGGCTGGCGGTGAGGCTCAGATGCTCCGCAAGCGGCTGCAGGAGGAGTAGAGCAGCCTGTGGAGGAAGGCCCCAGGCGCGCGGCGGCGGCGTACGCTTGGCACATGGTCAGCACAGATCTCCTTGCCTCGGTGGACGCGCTCAGCGACGCCGAGCGGATCGAGTTGCTCGCCTATATCGAGGGCACGCTGGGTCCAGACGCTGCCCCGACCGCCGAGCAGCAGGCGATCGCCGAGCGCCGTCTAGGCGCGATGAGGACCGACCCGTCGATCGGCTTGACGGTCGACGAGGCCGTTAAGGCCGCGCGCCGACTGACCGCATGACCGAATGCGCCTACGCGTCCATCCGGACGTCGTGGCCGTCGACCTCGCCGAGGCGATCACCTACTACGCCCAACTCGACCCGTCGCTGCCGGAACGCCTTGCCGACGACTTCGCCTCCGGCCTTCGGTGGATCGAGGCGCATCCGATTCTGCTGCGCGAGTACCTCACCGGATGGCGGCGGGTGCTGCTGACGACCTTTCCCTACCTCTTCGCGTACGCCGTCGAAGACGACGAGGTTCTCGTGGTGGGTCTCTTCCACACCCGTCGCGACCCCGAGGCGATCCGGGCCGCGCTGGTCGAACGAGCTGCCGATCCGAATGACCGGTAGCGCCGAGGTCGAGCCGGTGGCCCCGAACCAGCCTGTCTGGCGGTGAGGCTCAGGCTCAGATGACGCCGAGGGCGAGCATGGCGTCGGCGACCTGGATGAAGCCGGCGATGTTGGCGCCCGCGACATAGCTGCCCGGTACGCCGTACTCGTCGGCGGTCTCCAGGCAGCGGTCGTGGATGCCGCGCATGATGTCGGCCAGCCGCTCCTCGGTGTGCTCGAAGCTCCACCGGTCGCGCGAGGCGTTCTGCTGCATCTCCAGCGCGCTGGTCGCCACACCGCCGGCGTTGGCCGCCTTGCCGGGAGCGAAGGCCACGCCGGAGTCGGCGAGCAGGCGCACCGCGTCGGGGGTGCACGGCATGTTGGCGCCCTCGGCGACCACGGTGCAGCCGTTGGCGATCAGGGTCTTGGCGTCCGAGCCGTCCAGCTCGTTCTGCGTGGCGCAGGGGAGCGCGATGTCGCAGGGGATCTCCCAGACCGACGAGCCGGCCACGTGCCGCACGCCGTTGCCCCGCTCCTCGGCGTACACGGAGAGACGCTCGCGGCGGTTCTCCTTGATGTCCTTGAGCAGCTCCAGGTCCAGGCCGGCCTCGTCCACGACGTACCCGCCGGAGTCGGAGCAGGCGACGACGGTGCCGCCGAGGTCCTGGATCTTCTCGATGGCGTAGATCGCGACGTTGCCCGAGCCGGAGACGACCACGCGCTTGCCGTCGAAGGACTGCCTGCGGGCCTTGAGGATCTCGTCGACGAAGAAGACGGTGCCGTAGCCGGTCGCCTCGGTGCGCACCTGCGAGCCGCCCCAGCTCAGGCCCTTGCCGGTCAGCACGCCGGACTCGTAGCGGTTGGTGATCCGCTTGTACTGGCCGAAGAGGTAGCCGATCTCGCGGCCGCCGACGCCGATGTCACCGGCGGGGACGTCGGTGTACTCGCCGATGTGCCGGTAGAGCTCGGTCATGAAGGCCTGGCAGAAGCGCATCACCTCGTTGTCGGAGCGGCCCTTGGGGTCGAAGTCCGACCCGCCCTTGCCGCCGCCGATCGGCATGCCGGTCAGCGAGTTCTTGAAGATCTGCTCGAAGCCGAGGAACTTCACGATGCCGAGGTAGACGCTGGGGTGGAAGCGCAGGCCGCCCTTGTAGGGGCCGAGGGCGGAGTTGAACTCCACCCGGAAGCCGCGGTTGATCTGGACCCGGCCGCGGTCGTCGACCCACGGGACGCGGAAGATGATCTGCCGCTCCGGCTCGCACAGCCGGCGGATGACCGCCTCGTCGGCGTACTGCGGGTGCTTGGCGACCACCGGGGTCAGACTCTCGAGGACCTCACGGACGGCCTGGTGGAACTCGGCCTCGCCGGGGTTGCGCCGCAACACCTCGTCGTAGATCGAGTGCAACTTCTCATCAAGGCCGCTCACGACTGGTCCTTTCGATCCTGCCGACCGTTGCGTCGGCGTTCTGCCCGGTCCGGCGGCGCTCGGGCACGCCGGAATGCTGCACGTGCAGCCACGGTGTGCGAACGCCCAGGGTCTCATGTCCGCTCGGGCGGTCGCCAACCAGCCTGGGCCGGTGAGACCCGGATCACTGAGGCCAGGCTTGCATCGCTGGAAACCCCTCGGGGTACGTGCTTGGCTGAAGTCACAGCCGAGAAGAGGAGGACGAAGTCCCATGACCGACACGATCGAGGCCAAGGTCCCGCACGTCGCGCAGCCGCCCTTCCGGGCCTCGCAGCGGCTCGCCGACCACCTGCAGGCGCTCCACGTCGACCTGATCGACCTGCATCTGCAGGGCAAGCAGGCGCACTGGAACGTCGTCGGCAAGAACTTCCGCGACCTGCACCTGCAGCTGGACGAGGTCGTCGACGCCGCCCGCGCGTTCTCCGACCAGGTGGCCGAGCGGATGCGGGCGCTCTACATCACCCCGGACGGCCGCGCGGCCACGGTGGCGGCGCAGACCAGCCTGGCGCCCTTCCCCGCCGACGAGGTCGACACCGGCGAGACGGTGGACCTCATCACCGCCGCGCTGTACGCCGCTGCCGGCACCGCCCGCCGGATCCACGACGAGGTGGACGAGGAGGACCCGACCACCGCGGACATCCTGCACGCGATCCTGGAGCGGCTCGAGCAGCTCGCCTGGATGATCGACGCGGAGAACCGCATCGCCAACCGGAGCATCCCGCGCATGATCCACGAGTGACTTGTGCGACCTTCGTCGCGGCCGGAGGCTGTATCCATGTGCGCCATCCACGAGTGAGCCGATGACCGCGTGACCGTGACCCGCTGACCGCCGTCAGCGGGGCACGGTCGCGTGGACCTCCTCGAAGTCCGCGTGGTCCACGGCCGAGCAGCGGGCGCGGTACTCCGCCACGGTGCCGGGCCAGTTGGTGGTGACCCGGCCCTGCTCGTCGGCGTACCAGCTCTCGCAGCCCGACCAGACGGTGCGCGTCAGGCGCTCGTGCATCTCGGCGTCGAAGCGCTCCTCGGCGCCGTCGCGCACCGCCACCGGCGCGCCGCCGCGGGCCGACCGCTCGACGAGCTGGCGGATCAGCGCCGCCTGGGCCTCCATCATCGAGATGATCGAGCTGCCGCCCAGGTTGGTGTTGGGGCCGTAGACGACGAAGAGGTTGGGGAAGCCGGGCACGCAGACGCCGAGGTAGGCGCGCGCCCCGCCGGCCCACGCCTCCTCCAGCGACCGCCCGCCGACGCCCCGCACGGTCATCGGCGCCAGGAACTCCGTGGCCGCGAAGCCCGTGCCGTAGACGATCACGTCGGCCTCGTGGACCGATCCGTCGGCGGCGCGGACGCCGTGCGGCAGGATCTCCGCCGCCCGCTCGGTGACCAGCGAGACGTTGGGCTGGACGAGCGCGGGATACCAGTCGTTGGAGAAGAGCAATCGCTTGCAGCCCAGCGGGTAGTCGGGGACGAGCTTGGCCCGGAGCGCCGGATCCGGCACCTGGGCGCGCAGCTGGATCCGCCAGCCCAGCTCCAGCAGCCGCTTCATCGGGTTGGTCCCGGTCAGCGAGCGGTTGAGCTGCTCGGAGAGCACCCGGGTGAGCTCGCGGCCGAAGCGCTGGGTGGCCGGCCGCCGCCGGAAGGAGCGGTGATGCCGCTCGGTGTAGGCACGGTCCGGCTTCGGCACGACGTACGGCGCGGAGCGCTGGAAGACCGTCACATGGCCGGCGCGCGGCTGGATCGCCGGGACGAACTGGATCGCGCTGGCCCCGGTGCCGATCACCGCGATCCGCTTGCCGGTGAGGTCCACGGAGTGGTCCCACCGAGCGGAGTGGAACGCCGGGCCGGCGAAGTCCTCGCGTCCGGGGAGGTCGGGGATCACCGGGCGGGAGAGCTGG
Source organism: Nocardioides sp. (assembly GCA_044464665.1). GTDB lineage: Bacteria > Actinomycetota > Actinomycetes > Propionibacteriales > Nocardioidaceae > Marmoricola. The sequence goes on along the minus strand of JBIQLB010000023.1, from coordinate 45,863 downwards.
CCGACCGCCGAGACCAGCACGTCCGCGGTCAGCGTCTCGCCGGTGGTCGTGGTGATCGTCCAGGTGGCGGTGGCCTCGTCGAACTCGGCCGTCGCCACCTCCACGCCGGCGCGCACCCGCTCGGTGAGGCCGAGCTCGTCGGCGGTCCGCTTGATGTAGGACAGGATGTCCGCCTGCTGGGCATAGCGCCGCGGCCATCCGGGGTTGGGCGCGAACGACCAGGAGTAGAGCGAGGACGGCACGTCACAGGCGGCGTCGGGATAGGTGTTGTCCCGCCACACGCCGCCGATGTCGCCGGCCTTCTCCAGGAGGGTGACGTCCTCGAAGCCCGCGCGGATGAGCTCGGCGGCGGTGCCCAGCCCGCCGAAGCCGGCGCCGATGACGACGATGCGAGGGCCCGCGGGCGCGGTGGGTGGCGGAGTCATGGCGTCACGGTACGAGGCGGGGTGCCCGGTCGCCCAGGCACGAGGCGCCACCGACCTGACATTTCCTGCCATGATGGCGCGATGTCGTCCTTCGCTCCGCCCGCCGTGCGGGACTGGGACTTCCCGCGCTCGGTGGTCGCGGTGGCAGTGCTCGTCGAGGAGGCCGGCGCACGAGGCATGCCGGTACGCCGCGCGCTCGCCGGCACCGGCCTGCACGCCGGCGATCTGAGCGATCCCGACCGGCTGGTGACCGCCACGCAGGAGCTGCGGGTGGTGCGCAACCTGCTCGCCGGCGCGAGCCCGCCCCCGACCGGGAGCGAGGCCGGCCGGCGCTACCACGTGAGCTCCTTCGGCATCGCCGGCTACGCGCTGCTGAGCAGTCGCACGCTGCGCGACGCGGTGGAGTTCACGTTGCGCTTCGTCGACCTCACCTTCATCTTCTGCCTGCCCGCGGTGCGATTGGAGGGCGACGAGGTCGTCGTCGAGCTGGACGACGGCGCGCTGCCCGCGGACGTGGGCTCGTTCCTCCGCGAGCGCGATCTGGTGGCGATCGACACCGTGGTCGGCGAGCTGCTCAACGAGTCCTGGCCGAGCCGGCTCTCGGTGGCCGAGGGCACGCTGCGCTTCCCCGCGGCGTACCTGGACAAGGCGCTGCCGCAGGCCAATCCGGCCACCCTCGCGCTGTGCGAGTCGCTCTGCGCCGACCTGGCCTCGACCCGGCGGGGGAGCGAGGCGACGGCGCAGCAGGTGCGGGTCGTGCTCGCCCAGCGGCTGGGGTACGACGCCACGATGGCCGGCGTGGCCGGCGCCCTCGGGATGAGCGTGCGCACGCTGGACCGCCGGCTCGCGGCCGAGGGCACCGGCTTCCGGCGGCTGCTGGACGAGGTGCGCTGCTCGCTGGCCGAGCGACTGCTGCACCGCGGCTCGATGGGCGTCGAGGACGTCGCCGCCCGGCTCGGCTATGCCGACGCGACCGCGTTCACCCGGGCGTTCCGGCGGTGGCGCGGCATGACGCCCACGGCCTACCGGCTCAGGTGATGGTCATGCCGCCGTCGACCGGCAGCGTCTGGCCGGTGATGTAGCCGGCGGCGTCGGAGGCCAGGAAGACCACGGCGGCGGCGAGCTCGCGCGGATCGCCCTTGCGGCCGGCGGGGATGCGGGCCTGCTGGCTCTCCAGGTAGCCCGGCGGGTACTGGTCGGTCATCTCCGAGGTGAAGAAGCCCGGCGCGATCGCGTTGACCCGGATGCCCTTGCGGCCCGTCCACTGCTGGGCGAGGTCGCGGGTCATGCCGATGAGGCCGGCCTTGGACGCGGCGTAGGCCGCCTGGGGCAGGCCCGCCGTGGTGATGCCCAGGACCGAGGAGATGTTGACGATGCTCGACCCGGGCCGCATCACCCGGCCGCAGGCCTGCGCCATCCAGTAGCAGCCGTTGAGGTTGACGTCGATGACGCCGCGGAACTCCTCGGGCGTCTCCCTCGTGGCGGGTACGGCGGTGCCGATGCCGGCGTTGTTGACCAGGATGTCGACGCGGCCGAACTCGGACATGGCGGCGTCGACCAGCGCCTGGCAGGACGCCGGGTCGGCCACGTCGGTCGCCACGCTCAGCGCCCGGCGTCCGGCGGCCTCGACGAGCGCGGCGGTGTCGGCGAGACGGTCCACGCGGCGGGCGCCCAGAGCCACGTCGGCCCCGGCCTCGGCGAGCGCCTGCGCGAAGGCCACGCCCAAGCCGGAGGACGCGCCGGTGACGACGGCGACCTTGCCGTCGAGACTGAAGAGATCGGTGATCATGCGGGCATCATGCCTGACTGCGTGCTCGCCAGGCCGAGGCGACCATGTCGGTCAGCGAGTGCCGCATCGCCCAGTCCAGGTCGCGGGTGGCGAGCTCGCCGGAGGCGACGATCCGGGCCGGGTCGCCTGGCCGGCGGGGGCCGATCTCGGGGGTGAAGTCGATGCCGGTCACCTCGCGCACGGCGTCCATGATCTGGCGTACCGACGAGCCGGTGCCACTGCCCAGGTTGTAGACCGGCTCGACCGGCTCGCCGGCCGCGAGCCGCCGGGCCGCGGCGACATGGGCCACCGCGAGGTCCTGCACGTGGATGTAGTCGCGCACGCAGGTGCCGTCGGGGGTGGGGTAGTCCTCGCCGTTGATCCGCGGCGTGCGCCCGTCCAGCAGGGCATCGAAGACCAGTGGGAAGAGATTGTGCGGACTGGTGTCGTACAGGTCGTCGTACCCGCTCCCGACCACGTTGAAGTAGCGCAGCGAGGTGTGCCGCAGACCGGTCGCCGCCGCCTGGTCGCGCAGCAGCCACTCGCCGATCAGCTTCGTCTCGCCGTACGGCGACTCGGGAGTGGTCGGCGTGGTCTCGGTGACCAGGTCCACGTCGGGCGTGCCGAAGGTGGCCGCGCTGGAGGAGAAGACCATCAGCTCGACCCCGGTCTCGGCCATCGCCTCCAGCAGGGAGACCGTGCCGGTGACGTTCTGGGAGTAGGTGTGCAGCGGCCGCTGCACCGAGACCCCGGCGTACTTGAAGCCCGCCAGGTGCACGACGCCCTCCACCTCGTGCTCGCGCAGGGTCCGGGCGACCAGGGCGGTGTCGAGGATCGAGCCCTCCACGAACGGCGTGGAGTCGTCGACGAAGGCACGGTGGCCGCTGGAGAGGTCGTCGATCACCACGGCGGTCAGGCCCACCTCGGCGAAGGCTCGCGCGACGTGGGATCCGATGTACCCGGCCCCGCCTGTGACCAGCCAGCTCATCCGCTCTCCTCCTCGTGGACCGCCCTCGTGGGCCGTCGTGGGTAGAGCCACCGACACTAGTAGATTTGCCGGCTGAGACGGCGCAGCGGACAAGGACGAGATGAGCGAGCGAGACGAGCAGGTCGGGTACGACGTACACGCGGTGGAGGAGAAGTGGCTGCCGGTGTGGCAGCGGCTGGAGCCCTTCCGCGCCGACGACGACTCACCGCGGGAGAAGCGCTACGCGCTGACGATGTTCCCCTACCCCAGCGGCGACCTGCACATGGGGCATGCCGAGGTGACCGCGCTCCACGACGTCATCGCCCGCTACTGGTGGCTGCGTGGCTACGAGGTGCTCAACCCGATGGGCTGGGACTCCTTCGGCCTGCCGGCCGAGAACGCCGCGATCCGCAACGACGAGCACCCGGCGACCTATACCTACGCCAACATCGAGACCCAGGCCGAGAGCTTCAAGCGGTACGGCGTGAGCTTCGACTGGTCCCGCCGGCTGCACACCTCCGACCCGGAGTACTACCGCTGGACCCAGTGGCTCTTCCTGCGCTTCTACGAGCGCGGTCTGGCCTACCGCAAGGACAGCCCGGTCAACTGGTGCCCCAACGACCAGACGGTGCTGGCCAACGAGCAGGTCGTCGACGGCCGCTGCGAGCGCTGCGGCGCCGAGGTCACCAAGCGCGAGCTCAACCAGTGGTACTTCAAGATCACCGACTACGCCCAGGAGCTGCTCGACGACCTCGACGTCCTGGCGCCGACCTGGCCCGACCGGGTGGTCACCGCCCAGCGCAACTGGATCGGCCGCTCCGAGGGCGCGCACGTCACCTTCCGCGTCGGCGACCGGCCGATCGACGTCTACACCACGCGGCCGGACACGCTGTACGGCGCGACGTTCATGGTCATCGCCGCCGACGCGCCCCTGGCCGCCGAGCTGGTCTCCGACGCCCAGCGCCCGGCGCTGGAGGCCTACCTGGACGAGGTGCGCAAGGCCTCCGACATCGACCGCCTCTCCACCGAGCGGCCCAAGACCGGCGTCGACCTGGGCGTCACCGCCACGAACCCGGTCAACGGCGAGCAGATCCCCGTCTGGGCGAGTGACTACGTGCTGGCCGACTACGGCACCGGCGCGATCATGGCCGTGCCCGCGCACGACCAGCGCGACCTCGACTTCGCCCAGGCGATGGGCCTGCCGGTACGCCGCGTCGTGGACACCGGCGAGCCGAACCCGGAGGAGACGTACGTCGCCACGACCGGCAACGGGACCTACGTCAACTCCGGCCCCCTGGACGGCCTGAGCGACAAGACGGCCGGCATCCACACGATCATCGAGCGACTCGAGGCCGACGGCACCGGCAGCGGCGCGGTCAACTTCCGGCTGCGCGACTGGCTGCTGAGCCGGCAGCGCTACTGGGGCTGCCCGATCCCGATCGTGCACTGCCCCGCGTGCGGCGAGGTGCCGGTGCCCGACGACCAGCTGCCGGTCACCCTGCCCGAGCTGCGCGGCGCCGACCTCAAGCCCAAGGGCGTCTCGCCGCTGGCCGCGGCCACCGAGTGGGTCACCGTGCCCTGCCCCCGCTGTGGCGGGGAGGCGACGCGGGACAGCGACACGATGGACACGTTCGTGGACTCTTCGTGGTACTTCCTGCGCTACTGCTCGCCCCAGGACGACACCCAGGCCTTCGACACCGCCAAGGTCAACGCCTGGATGCCGGCCGACATCTACGTCGGCGGCGTCGAGCACGCCGTGCTGCACCTGCTCTACTCGCGCTTCTTCACCAAGGTGCTGGCCGACATGGGTCTGCTGGACTTCCGCGAGCCCTTCTCCGCCCAGCTCAACCAGGGCGTGGTGATCAACCAGGGCAAGAAGATGAGCAAGTCCCTGGGCAACGGCGTCAACCTCGGCGACCAGCTGGCGGAGTTCGGCGTGGATGCGGTGCGGCTGACGCTGGTCTTCGCCGGCCCGCCGGAGGACAACATCGACTGGGCGGACGTCTCCCCGGCCGGCTCGCTGCGCTTCCTGCAGCGCGCCTGGCGGCTCTCCGGCGACGTC
>JBIQLB010000023.1:0-40541 GCA_044464665.1 Nocardioides sp. | reverse complement strand
CCGGCGACGTCGCTCTGCGGCGGGTCACCCACCGGACCGTGCACGAGGCCGCCGAGCTGGTCGAGTCCTACCGCTTCAACGTGGTCGTGGCCCGGGTGATGGAGCTGGTCAACGCCACCCGCAAGGCGATCGACTCCGGCTGCGGGCCGGCCGACCCGGCTGTCCGCGAGGCGGCCGAGACCGTGGCGATCCTGCTCTCCCTCGTGGCGCCGTACACCGCGGAGGAGATGTGGGATCGGCTCGGCCACGAGCCGACCGTCGCCCGGACGAGCTGGCCGGTCGTCGACGAGGCGCTCCTGGTGCAGGAGTCGGTCACCGCGGTGGTCCAGGTCCGGGGCAAGGTGCGGGCGCGGCTCGAGGTCGCCCCGGACATCTCCGAGGCCGACCTGGAGGCCGCGGCGCTGGCCGACGAGTCCGTCCGGCGCGCGATCGACGGCGCGGAGATCCGCAAGGTGATCGTGCGGGCGCCGAAGCTGGTCAACATCGTCGTCTGACGACGCCTGCTGAGGGGCCGGTCAGTACGCTTCGCGCATGTCCCTCGCCCTGGTCACCGACTCCTCGGCGTCCCTTCCGCCGGCCCTGGCGGAGGAGCGGGGGATCGCGGTCGTGCCGCTGCAGGTGGTCATCGGTGGCACGGCGTACGACGAGAGCGGCGGGCCCGACGGCGAGGGCGCCACGACCGAGATGGTCTCCGAGGCGCTGCGCGCCTGGGTGCCGGTGAGCACCTCGCGGCCCAGCCCGGAGGCGCTGGCCGCGACCTATCGCCGGCTCGCGGAGGAGGGTGCGTCCGCGATCGTCTCGATCCACCTCTCCGCGGAGCTGAGCGGCACCGTCGAGTCCGCGCAGCTCGCCGCCCGGGAGTCGCCGGTGCCGGTCGCGGTGGTCGACTCGCGGCAGGTGTCGATGGGGACCGGCTTCGCGGTCCTGGCCTCCGCCGACGCGCGGGACGCAGGTGCCGAGGCCGACGCCGTCGCCGAGGTGGCCCGGGCGCGTGCCGCCGCGACCACGTCGCTCTTCTACGTCGACACGCTGGAGTACCTCCGGCGCGGAGGCCGCATCGGCGCGGCCGCCGCGCTGCTGGGCTCGGCCCTCGCGGTGAAGCCGATCCTCAAGGTCGAGGACGGGCGGATCGGCCCGTTCGAGAAGGTCCGCACCTCGGGCAAGGCGCTGGCCCGCCTGGAGGAGCTGGCCGTCGAGGCCGCGGCCGACGGTGAGGTGGACGTCGCGGTGGCTCACCTCGCGAGCCCCGACCGTGCCGACCAGCTCGCCTCGCGGCTGCGCGAGCGGCTCGCCGGCCAGCTGGGTGACCGGGAGGTGCGCGTCGGCGAGGTCGGCGCGGCCCTGGGCGCCCACGTCGGTCCCGGCATGGTCGCCGCCTGCGTGGCGCCGCGTCTCTGACGCTGACGCCGTCTGCCTCTGACGCTGTCCCGGAAGCGTCCACAGGCGGCCTCTCCGCGGGGTTCTCCACAGATCCGATCGGACCTCTGGGAGCGGCCCTTCGGCCTGCCTAGGTTCCCGGCATGCGCAGGAAGGACGCCGTCGCCGAGAGCGCCAGCCGCAGGCTGGCGGAGCTCGCTGTGCGCCTGGAGCGCGCGGGTGTGCCGCGCGCCGAGCCGGACGGCGTGGCCCCGCGGGACGTGCCGGGCCTCGACGACGGGACGGGGGAGCCGATGGTCCTCGGTGACCCGGCAGTTGTCGAGCCCGTCGCCGGCCTCGGGCCGGCGGTCGTCCGGGAGCCTGCGGTCGCGGCGGCGCCGGGGCGGCACGCCGGCGGTCGTTCCCGGGCGAGAGCGCCGGTGGCCGACTGGCTGGCGGACCGGATGCCGCCCTGGCTGCTGGGCCGGGTGAGCCTCGGCGGCGGTCACGTCGCCGTCCTGGCGGCCGTCGCGGTGGCGGCCGTGGGACTCACCGCCTGGTTCCTCCACCGGCCCTCGGCTCCGGTCGAGCGGGTGGCGGTCCCGTCGGCGTCGGGACCCGCGCTGGTCACCCCGGTCGCCGGCATCTCGACACCCACCGGATCGACCGGCGCGCTCGACACCGGTGTTCCCGGGACCGGTACGTCCGGTAGCGGTGCGGCCGGAGCGGGCTCGCCGGGGACCGTGGTCGTCGACGTGGCCGGCAAGGTCCGGCGCCCGGGCGTGCTCACGCTGCCGGCCGGCTCCCGGGTGACCGACGCGATCAGGCAGGCGGGAGGACCGCGACCCGGCGTCAGTCTCACCTCGCTCAACCTGGCGCGGGTGCTCGTCGACGGCGAGCAGATCCTGGTCGGCCTCGCCCCGGCCGGTGGCGTCGCGGCGCCGGCGGCGGGCGCTCCGAGCGCCGGTGGCTCCGGCCCGCTGGTCAACCTCAACACCGCGACCCTGGCCGAGCTGGACACCCTGCCCGGTGTCGGGCCGGTGACGGCGCAGCGGATCCTCGACTGGCGCGGCAGTCACGGCGCGTTCACCTCGGTCGACGAGCTGCTGGAGATCGACGGAATCGGCGAGAAGACGCTGGCCCAGATGGCCTCGCGGGTGACGCTGTGAGGGCGCCGGAGCTCCCCGGCGGGAGCGAGCAGCCTGGCCTGATGCGGACCGACCTGCGGATGCCGGTGGTGGGACTGCTGGCCTGGGGGAGCGCGCTGGTCGGGCTGCTGCTGCCGCGCTGGTGCGCGGTCGCGCTCGGGGTGACGGGTCTGCTCCTGGTGTGGCACGGCGTCCGGCGCCCCGCCCACCTCGCGACCGCGATCGCCTGGCTGGTCGTCGTGGTGGCCGTGCTCTGCGTCGCCTCCATGCGGCGCGAGGCGGCGACCACCGATCCACTGACGGCGGTGGCCGCCGAGCGGGCGGCCGTCACCGGTGAGCTGCTCGTGCTCTCCGATCCGGTGTCGCGGAGCGGGAGGTTCGGCGACTACGTGACGTTCCGCGCCCGGGTGGTCGAGGCCACGGCGCGAGGGCGGGCCGTCCGTGGCTCGGCGGTGCTGGTCGTGGCTCCCGGCGACTGGTCCCGGGTGGCGCTCGCCTCGCGGATCCGGGCGGTGGGCCGGCTGGGCCCGGCTGCCGACGACCGGCTGGCGGCGGTCATCGTCACGCGCGGACCGCCGCGGGTGACGGCCCGGCCACCGACGGTGCTGCGCGCCGTGGACCGGGTCCGGCAGGGCATCCGGGACGCGATGTCGGGGCAGGCGGATGCCCCGCGCGCGCTGGTGCCGGCACTCGTGGACGGTGACGACGGCGGTCTCGACGAGGACGTGCAGGCCGACTTCCGGGTGGCCGGCCTGACCCATCTCCTCGCCGTCAGCGGCACCAACCTGACCCTGATCGTCGGCTTCGTGCTGGTGCTCGGGCGATGGTGCCGGCTCCGGGCCGGGGGACTGGTCGTGGCCGGGATGCTCGGCGTCGTCGGGTTCGTGCTGCTGGCCCGCACCGAGCCGAGCGTGCTCAGGGCCGCGGTGATGGGCGGCGTCGCCCTGGTGGGCATGGGCGACACCGGCAGGCGGCGCGGCGTCCGGACGATCGGCGTCGCGGTCCTGGTGCTGCTGCTCGCCGACCCCTGGCTGGCTGTGGCGCCCGGGTTCGTCCTCTCGGTGCTGGCGACGGCAGGCATCGTCCTGCTCGGCGGGGCGTGCCGGGACGCGCTGTGCCGGTGGATGCCGCACTGGCTGGCCGAGGCGGTGGCCGTGCCGTTGGCCGCACAGGTCGCCTGCACGCCGGTCGTGGCGGTGCTGTCCGGGCAGGTCAGCCTGGTGGCGGTGGTGGCCAACCTGCTGGCGGCCCCGGTGGTCGGGCCGGCCACGGTGCTCGGTCTCCTCGGCGGGCTGCTCGCCACGCTGTGGGTGCCGCTCGGCCAGGTGGTGGCCGCCCCGGCCGCGTGGGGAGCCGCCTGGATCGTGACGGTGGCCGAGCGGTGCGCGGCCGTGCGCGGCGCGGCGGTGGACTGGCCGGTCTCGCCCTGGTCGATCGCGCTCCTGGTGCTCGCGTGCTGCCTGCTCGTGATCCTGCTGCCGGGCCTGCTGGCCCGCCGGACGTGGTCGATGGGAGTGGGCTGCGTGCTCCTCGCGCTCTGGCTGCTGCCCCAGCCGGCGGCCGCGTGGCCCCCGCCCGGATGGGTGATGGTGATGTGTGACGTCGGCCAGGGTGACGGCCTCGTGCTCGCCGCCGGCCGGGGGCGCGCGGTGGTCGTGGACGCCGGCCCGGATCCGCGGGCGATGGATCGCTGCCTGCGCCGGCTGGGCATCGAGGAGGTGCCGGTCCTGCTGCTGACCCACTTCCATGCCGACCACGTGGACGGGATCGCCGGGGTGCTGCGCGGTCGCCGCGTCGGGCGGATCGAGACCTCACCGCTCCGGGAGCCGGCCGGAGGGACGGGCGAGGTGCTGGCCGCGGCCGGGCGCGCGGGCATCGGCGTGACCGAGGCGGTCGTGGGGGAGACCGGGAGGGTCGGGCCCCTGCGCTGGCAGGTGCTCGCGCCGGACGGGCTCCCGGGGCCCGAGTCGGACTCGCCGCCCAACGACGCGAGCGTGGTCCTGCTGATCGAGAGCCGCGGCATCCGGCTGCTCCTCCTCGGCGACCAGGAGGTGCCGGCGCAGCGCGATCTGGCGCGGCGTCTGCCCGGCCTGCGCGCCGACGTGCTCAAGGTCGCCCATCACGGCAGCGCCAAGCAGGACGCCGCGCTGGTGGGGTTGCTGGGGGCGCGGCTGGCGCTGATCTCGGCCGGTCGCGGCAACGACTACGGCCACCCCGCGGCGGTCACGTTGCGTCTGCTCGAGGAGGCCGGCATGCGCGTTCGGCGTACCGATCGGGAGGGGGACATCGCGGTCGTGGTGGACCGGCGGGGTCGCCTCGGCAGTGTCGGCCGCTCGTGAGAGGCTGCCCGCATGGCTGGTCCGGACGCGTCGCAGGTGCTCGGCCGGATCACGCTGGTCACCGGGCCGGAGGAGTTCCTCTCCGAGCGGACCGTGCGGTCGGTGCGGGCCGCGGTGCGGGCCTTCGACGCCGAGGCCGAGCTCAGCGAGACCGGCGCCGACCAGCTCAGCATGGCGACCCTCGGAGAGCTCGCCGCGCCGTCGCTGTTCAGCTCCACCCGGTGCGTGGTGGTCCGCAAGCTGGAGGACCTGCCCGAGGAGTCGGTGGCCGGGCTGCTCGACTACGCGGCGGCGCCCTCCGACGAGGTCGCCCTGGTCCTGGTCCACGGCGGCGGGCAGAAGGGCAGCGGCCTGCTCACCAAGCTGCGCAAGGTCGGCTCGGTCACCGAGGTGAAGTCCGCCGCCCTCACCGCGCGGGAGTACCCCAACTTCGTCACCGGCGAGCTGCGCGCCCACCGGGTCAAGATCGACAACGACGCCGCCTCGTTCCTGGTCCAGGCCGTGGGGCAGGACCTGCGGGGCCTCGCCGCCGCCGCCAGCCAGCTGGCCGGCGACTTCGAGGGCAAGCCGATCACCCTGGAGATGGTGAAGACCTACTTCGGCGGCCGGGCGGAGGCGAAGTCCTTCGCGGTCGCCGACCATGCCCTGTTCGGGCGCACGGCCAAGGCGCTGGAGGAGCTGCGCTGGGCGCTCGCCCTGGGCACCGCCCCGGTGCTGGTGACCAGCGCCCTGGCCGGCAACCTGCGCAGCCTGGCCAAGTACAAGTCGGCGCCGCGCGGCCTGCGCAACGTCGACCTGATGCGCGAGGTCGGCGTCCCGGGCTGGAAGCTCGACATCCTGCGCGACCAGGCCCGCTCCTGGGACGAGCCGGGCCTCGGCACGGCGATCCAGGTGGTGGCCCGCGCCGACGCGGAGATCAAGGGCCAGGCGCACGACCCGGCGTACGCGCTGGAGCGGATGGTGCTCGACGTGGTCGGCGCCCGCTCGGGCCGCGGCTGAGCGCCCGCCCCAGCAGCGAGCCCGGCAGCGAGCCCAGCGGCGAGCCCAGCAGCGAGCCCGGCAGTGAGCCGGGGCCAAGCCCGGAGCACGGTCCCGAGAGACGACGAAGGCGCCGTCCCGGTGGGACGACGCCTTCGTGGAAGGACGGGTGCGCTCAGAGAGCGGCGGCCTGCTTCTGGATCGAGGACTTCCGGTTCGCGGCCTGGTTCTTGTGGATGACGCCCTTGGAGGCGGCCTTGTCCAGCGCGCGGCCGGCGTCGGCGGCGAGCTTCTTGGCCTCGTCGGCGTTGCCGGCGTCCGCGGCCTCGCGGAACTTGCGGACCGACGTCTTGAGCGCGGACTTCACGGACTTGTTCCGCTCCCGCGCGACCTCGTTCTGACGGTTCCGCTTGATCTGGGACTTGATGTTCGCCACGTGTGCGCCTTCTGTACTGGAGTTCGATTGCGAAAAGACTGGTGGTGCGCAGGCGGAGACGCCCGGACACAAGCGGCAAGGCTACCAGCGGGCGCGCCCCGCGCCCAAATCGGCCCGCGGGTTCCATCGGCCCAGGTCAGGGCCTGGCTCGGCGGCGTGGAGCGGCCGTCCAGCCCCGGCGCCGGGCCAGCCAGGACCAGCTCGCCTCGGCGTACCAGGTCGCGTGCGTGCGCAGGTGCGGGGAGGAGGGCGGCGCCGGGCGCGAGGTCGAGGCGAGCATGAAGCCGCAGATCGCGGCGAGCCAGGAGTCGATCGCGTCGGGATCGGCGTCCCGGGTCAGGGCGCGGCGGGAGAGCAGGTCGTCGGCGTCCAGGCCGTCGCCGTGGGCGGAGACCAGCAGGTCCACGGTGTCCAGCCAGACCGGGCCGAGGGCCGGCCAATTCCAGTCACAGGCCAGTGCGCCCCCGTCGTCGAGCAGCAGGACGTTGTCGTCGCGCAGGTCGGCATGGACGAAGCGCGGGTCCGGCAGCCCGGCGAAGGCGGCGGCCAGCTCGGCGGCCTCCTCGCGGTGCGGCCAGTCGGCGTCGACCAGCGACCAGCTGGTCAGCAGCGAGGGGATGTCCTCGACCAGCGGGCGCAGCTCCAGGGCCTCGGGGACGCTCGCGGTCGCCTCGGCGATCTCCTCGGCCAGGTCCAGCGCGCGGTCCAGCTCGTCGGGCCGCCAGGGTCGCCTCGGCGGCGCCGCGTCGACGGCCTCGAAGGCGAGGATCACCCAGGCGTCGTCCTCGTGGGTCCACAGCAGCCGGGGCGCCGGGATCGCGTCGCCCAGCAGGGCGCGCTTGCGGGCCTCCTCGCTGTACGACGAGGCGGCGAGCGCCTGGGCCGCCCGGCTGGCTGCCTTCACGAAGAGCCGGCTGCCGTCCTCGCCGGTGAGCACCGAGGCGAACCCCGGCGTGAACCCACCGTCGCGCGACTCGGCGTCCGCGACCGCGGCTCCCAGCCGGCCCTCGACCAGGTCGCGCACCTCCGGCGGGAGGAAGCGCCAGGTCAGCCGCTGGGCGGTCTGCCCGTGCGGGACCCGGGGCACCGCGTCGAGACCGGCCGGTCCGCTCATGCAGGTCCGCTCATGATGCGCCCAGTCAAACGCAAAAACCCGGTGCGTGCGAACCGCGACCCGTTCCAGACTCGACCCATGGCCGAGCTCGTCGCACCCTCCCTCCGCTTCCAGTCGTCCTTCCTCGACGCGATGGAGGAGTTCGTCGCCGAGGGCGTGGAGGACTCCCAGACGGCGCATTGGATCGAGGAGCACGCGCCCGCGTGGTCCGACCCGGCCGTGTTCGCCGACTTCGCGGAGGGCCTCGTGCGCCAGGCGCTCCCCGAGGAGCCCCGGCCCGCCGACCGGGTGCCGGCCACGGTCCTGTGGTGGGTCGAGGGCGAGACCTACCTCGGCCGCATCGGGGTCCGGCACGTCCTCAACGACTTCCTCCGCGAGATCGGCGGGCACATCGGCTACGACGTCCGCCCCTCACGTCGCCGGGAGGGCCACGCGACCGCCATGCTCGCCGCGGCCCTGCCCGTCGCTTCCGCCCTCGGCATCGACCCCGCCCTGGTCACCTGCGACACCGACAACCTGGGCTCGCGCGCCGTGATCGAGCGCAACGGCGGCGTCCTGGAGGACGAGCGCAACGGCAAGCTCCGCTTCTGGGTGCCGACGTCGCCCTGAGGCAGCGCCCGGGCATGACGGTGGCCCCGCCGGCCTGGTGGTGCTGCTGGCTGGCGGGGTGGGGGTCAGCTGGTTCGTCGGTGCCGGTGGGCGGCTGGGCGGGCCGAGGGCTCGGTGCGCGTGGTGGGCAGGGTCAGTCGTTGGCGACGCGGCTCGGTGACCAGGTGCGGTTCGGTGTCCGGGCGCGGTCTTCTCGCGAGGGCACCGGCGCGCGGGCGCGTTGCCCGGGCATCGACACTGGTCTGACTGCCGGTCTGACTGCCGGTCTGGATGCCGGGTCGGCTGCCGGCGCGGGTTCCGGCGGGTGTGACGGTGTAGGTGAAGCCGTGGGGGCTGGTCCACTGATAGGTGGCTGGTCCGGTGCGGTGGTAGGTCCAGCCGTGGTGGGTCTTGTAGCGGTGGTGCCGGCGGCAGAGTGCGGCGAGGTTCTCGGTGCTGGTGGCTCCACCGGCGTGCCAGGGGTCGATGTGGTCGATGTCGGCGCGGCGGGCGGTGCGCCCGCAGTGGGGGAAGCGGCAGGTGCGGTCTCTGAGGATGATCTGTTCGCGGATCCGGTCGGGGATCTCGTAGGAGGTCGAGGACAGGGTGGCGTTGAGGTCGATCACCGGGCGGACGGTGATCTTGGCCGTGTCGGTGCCGCACCAGGTGGCGATCTGGGCGGGGGTGAGGAGCTTGGTGCCGGTGTTCTCCACCCGCGCGAACCCGGTCCCGCTGGCCGCGGGGGTGTTAGGGCTGTCGGGGTGGGTGATGGTCTCGGCGGAGAGGTGGGCGTAGATCACCACCTCCCGTACCGGGTGTACCCGGTGGCCGAGGCCTGCAGGATCGGTCGGGCGGCTCTTGCCGGTCTCGATCGACTCGGCAGAGCCGGTGGCGGCGTCGGCATCAACGGTCAGGCCGGCCGCCCCGAGGCCAAGGCCCGCGTCGGGGTCAGGGTCGTACTCGAAGCCGAGGGTGAGTTGGCGGCGGGCCAGCTCCCCGGCGGCGAGGGAGCGGCGCACGTCCAGGCTCTCGAGTGATCCGAGGGCTTTGAGCTGCTCGGCCCCCGCGGCGACCGCGGCATCCAGGTCGAGGGCATCGGCGAGGTCGAGCTCGCCGTAGACCCGGGAGGTGCCTTCGAAGGAGACCTGCTGGTGGTCGATCTCGAAGCACCGCCGATCCGCCGCCCGCGCCCCCGCCTCTTCCGCGGTCTGCGGCATGAACCGGGCCACCGCATCGGCGACCAGCCGCTCGATCCCCGGACCCGTGATCGAGTGCGCGAACGCCGCCACCTGACGGTCCACATGATCGGCGGCCTCGGCGGTGAGCCGGATGGTCTGGGCAGCCACCCGCCGGGCCCGCCAGACGGTGACCTCCCCGGCCTGGACCCGCGCCCAGAGCCACGGCAGCCGGTAGGCCAGCTCGAGGGCTTCCCCGACCAGCGCCATCCCGGCATCGGTGGAGAGTCCCAGCACGGTGGCGAGCTCGGCGATGCACCACTCCGCGACCAGCGGGGCACCCTCGCCGGCAATCATGAGTCCTTCACGCCCGACACCGGGGATCAACCACTGCGCCGCACCATCAGCATCGGTGTCGTCGACGGGGTGCAGGCGAGCCCACTCCACGGCACGGCAGAGGATCTCCGCCTCGGCCGCATCCGCGGTCGCCCGAGCCCGCCGGGCCCCGGCCAGCACCGCGCCCGCATCAGTGCGAGCGCCGCTTGGCACCACGCCCGACTCAGCCGGTCGAACCGGCTGCCGGGTCGTGACGTGGCGGTGCTTGCTCATAGGTCTATTGCATCAGCAGGCACCCACACTTTGGCCCGTGGTTGAGGGCGAAAGTCCATGATGCGGACAAGAAGATGAGAAAGTTCTTCGGAAGACCCGGACCGGGTCCGCGCGCCGCCCACCCCGGGCTGCCCGAACAGCCACTCCGCGTACCTCCACGCAGGCAGTTCGACCATCCGGGCGACCAAACCGGGCCGCTGCACGCGAACTGCCCGCACCCAGGACCACCGGCTGCTGACCGCCGGCCCGAGAGCAGAAGCCAGTCCACGCCCCGGCCCTCGTCGCCGCCCCAAGAAGGCGACCACAGCAGAGCCGGATGCCCGGAAGCGAGCGCAAGATAGTGCGACCACCGGCCCACGCACCGACAAGCCCGAGAGCAGAAGCCCCACCGCCGGCCCGTAGTCGCCGCCAAGACCCCAGCCTCAGCCCGCCCCCGCGGCCTCCTCCAGCTCGACCAGCGCGCCCCGGACCGCGTCGGCCAGGCGGTCGAGGTCGGGGGCGACCTCGGGGGTGCTGACGAAGCCGAAGTCGATGGAGTCCAGGTAGCTGAAGACGGTGACGTTGAGCGCCACGTCGAGGACCAGGGGGCCGATCGGCAGCAGGGAGCGCAGCGGCGCGGTGGCCATGTAGAGGGGGAAGCTCGGCCCGGGCACGTTGGAGACGACCAGGTTGATCGGCGCGAGGCTGTTGGACAGGCCGCTCATCGTGTAAGCGCGCGAGGCGACCTGGAGGAGCCCGGGCGGGGTGATGTCCGGCAGCTGCATGATCTGGCGGGCGCTGAGCGCCTTGGCCATCTCCTTGGCGCCCTGGGTGCTCTCGTAGATCGCCCGGATCCGCTCGCCGGCGTCGGCGAGGTCGGTCGCCATGTTGACCGTCATCGAGCTGACCTGGTTGCCGACGTGACCCGCGGTGTCGGCGGTCCGGGTGGAGACGGGGATCTGGGCGATCATCGCCTTGGCCGGCACGCCCTCGCGCTCGGCGAGATAGATCCGCAACGCCCCGGAGACCAGGGCCAGCACGACGTCGTTCAGCTTGACGTCGTAGGCGTCCTTGAGCGCCTTGACCCGGTCCAGCTCGATCTTGACCCCGGTGATCCGGCGGTGGGGCGAGAGCGTCGCGTTGAAGCGGGTGGTCGGCGCGGAGAAGAAGCGCGGCGGCCTGTTGGCGAAGCCGCGGGTGTCGATCTGCTGGCGCACGGTCTGGTTGAGGATCCCGGCCACGCGCAGGGGAGTGCGCACGGCGACGTTGACCCACGACTCGGCCAGCGTCTTGACCCGGTTGGGGCCGCGGCTGCCGATGCCGTGCACGACCTCGCCGGACGCCTCGCGCGGCTCGGGGGTGATGTCGAGCAGGATCTCGCCGAGCCCCGCGCCGGAGACGCCGTCGACGATCGCGTGGTGCATCTTGGTCAGGGTGGCGATCCGGCCCTTCTGCAGGCCCTCGATCACCCACAGCTCCCACAGCGGCCGGGAGCGGTCGAGCTTGTAGGACATCAGCCGGCTGATCAGCTCGTCGAGCTCCTTGCGCGTCCCCGGCTGCGGTACGCCGATCCGGCGGATGTGGAAGTCGGGATCGAGGTTCTCGTCCTCGACGAACCAGGGCCGGTCCAGGCCCAACGGCACCTCGACGACCTTCCAGCGCAACTGGGGCATCTGCGGCAGCCGCTCGATCACCAGCCGGCGCACCAGCTCGAAGCTGAACTCCGGCGCGTCGGCGGTCTCGTGGATCGCCACCGCGCCGATGTGCATGTGCCAGGCCGGCGTCTCGCCGTACCAGAACGCCGCATCCACCCCACTCATGCGCTTCATGCGCACAGCGTAGGGAAGCGGCGGCCCGATGCGCCCGTATCTCGCCGTCGAAGCAGCCTGCCGAGGCGACCGTCCGGGACGGCCCGGTCAGTCGGTGCCGGCGGCCCCGTGGGCCAGCGCCTCCAGCAGCGCATTGGCGAACGCGGGGATGTCGTCGGGCTTCCGGCTGGTGATCAGGTTGCCGTCGGTGACGACCTCCTCGTCCACCCAGGTGGCGCCGGCGTTGCGCAGGTCGGTCCGAAGGCTCGGCCAGGAGGTGAGCCGCCGGCCCCCGGCCACCCCGGCCTCGGCGAGCATCCAGGGTGCGTGACAGATCGCCGCCACCGGCTTGCCCGCGGCGAGGAAGTCACGGACGAAGCGCACCGCGTCCTCGTCGAGCCGGAGCGCGTCGGGGTTGGCGACGCCGCCGGGCAGCACCAGGGCGTCGTACTCCTCGATGCTCGCCTTGCCGACCACGCGGTCGACCGGGCGCGTCTCCGCCTTGTCGAGGTGGTCGAACGTCTGCACGTCGCCCTCCTCGGTGCTGAGCAGCTCGGCCGTCGCGCCGGCGGCGACCACCGCGGACCAGGGTCGGCTGAGCTCCACGCGCTCCACGCCCTCGATGGCGGTCAGGAACGCGACCTTCTTCTCGGACAGGTCAGTCATGCCGGTTCCGTTCCCATTCGGCGGCCGGTCATGCATCGGTCCACGGGCTGGTCCGCTCGTGGGAGGATGATCCGAGTCCCTGATCGCCCGAGACGACGAGAGCAGTACGTGGCCAGCCAACCGACCGCGCCCAAGCCGGGGCAGACCGCCCCGGCGATCATCCGCAACTTCTGCATCATCGCCCACATCGATCACGGCAAGTCGACGCTGGCCGACCGGATGCTGCAGCTGACCGGCGTCGTGGACGAGCGGGCGGCCCGCGCCCAGTACCTCGACCGGATGGACATCGAGCGCGAGCGCGGCATCACCATCAAGAGCCAGGCGGTCCGGATGCCCTGGACCGTCACCGAGGGCGAGCAGGCGGGCCAGACCTTCGTGCTCAACATGATCGACACACCGGGCCACGTGGACTTCACCTACGAGGTCTCCCGCTCGCTGGAGGCCTGTGAGGCGGCGATCCTCCTGGTGGACGCCGCGCAGGGCATCGAGGCCCAGACGCTGGCCAACCTCTACCTGGCGCTCGGCGCCGACCTGCACATCATCCCGGTGCTCAACAAGATCGACCTGCCGTCGGCCAACCCCGAGAAGTACGCCGCGGAGCTGGCCGGCATCATCGGCTGCGACCCCGCCGACGTGCTCCAGGTGAGCGCCAAGACCGGCCTCGGCGTCGAGGCGCTGCTCAACGAGGTGGTGGCCCAGACGCCGGCCCCGGTCGGCGACCCCGACGCCCCGCCGCGAGCGCTGATCTTCGACTCCGTCTACGACACCTACCGCGGCGTGGTGACCTACGTCCGGGTGGTCGACGGCAAGCTCTCGCACCGCGAGCGGATCAAGATGATGTCCACCGGCGCGGTCCACGAGATGCTCGAGATCGGCGTGATCAGCCCCGAGCCGGTCAAGGCCGGCGACCTCGGGGTCGGCGAGGTCGGCTACCTCATCACCGGCGTGAAGGACGTGCGCCAGTCCCGCGTCGGTGACACGGTGACCAGCCAGCACGCCGGGGCGACCGAGCCGCTGGGCGGCTACGAGCACCCCAAGCCGATGGTCTTCGCCGGGCTCTACCCCATCGACGGCGACGACTACCCGACGCTGCGCGACGCGCTGGACAAGCTCCAGCTCAACGACGCGGCGCTGACCTACGAGCCCGAGACCTCGGGCGCGCTCGGCTTCGGCTTCCGCTGCGGCTTCCTTGGCCTGCTGCACATGGAGATCACCCGGGAGCGGCTGGAGCGGGAGTTCAACCTCGACCTCATCTCGACCGCGCCGAACGTCGTCTACCACGTGACCATGGAGGACGGCACCCGTCACGAGGTGACCAACCCCAGCGAGTACCCCGAGGGCAAGATCGCCGAGGTCCTCGAGCCGGTCGTCAACGCCACCATCCTGGCGCCCTCGGACTACATCGGCGCGATCATGGAGCTCTGCCAGACCAAGCGCGGCACGCTTCAGGGGATGGACTACCTCTCCGAGGACCGCGTCGAGATGCGCTACACGCTGCCGATGGGCGAGATCGCCTTCGACTTCTTCGACCAGCTCAAGTCCAAGACCAAGGGCTACGCCTCGCTCAACTACGAGTTCGCGGAGGAGCAGCCCGGCCAGCTGGTCAAGGTCGACATCCTGCTGCACGGCGAGCCGGTCGACGCGTTCAGCGCGATCGTGCACAAGGACGCGGCCTACGCGTACGGCGTGATGCTGGCCGGCAAGCTCCGCGAGCTGATCCCGCGCCAGCAGTTCGAGGTGCCCATCCAGGCGGCCATCGGCTCGCGGGTGATCGCGCGCGAGACGATCCGCGCGATCCGCAAGGACGTGCTCGCCAAGTGCTACGGCGGCGACATCACCCGCAAGCGCAAGCTGCTGGAGAAGCAGAAGGAGGGCAAGAAGCGGATGAAGATGGTCGGCCGCGTCGAGGTCCCCCAGGAGGCGTTCATCGCCGCGCTCTCCACGACGCAGGCGCCGGAGAAGTCGAAGCGCTGACATGTGGGGTCAGCCGGCTCGCGCCGTCGCGGTCGTCGAGCGGGACGGCTGCGTGCTGGTGATCAAGCGTCGCCGTGGCGCCGAGGAGTACGCCGTGCTGCCCGGCGGCGGCGTCGACCCCGGCGAGACCGTCGAGGAGGCGGTCCTGCGCGAGCTGAAGGAGGAGTGCGGCTTCGACGGCACCATCGACCGGCTGCTCTTCGAGGCCGACCACGGTGGCCGTCCCGCCAGCTACTTCGCCATCAGCGGTACGTCGGGCGACCCGGTGCTCGGCGGCGTCGAGGCGTTCCTCGCCTCCGAGCACAACCGCTACGAGCACGCCTGGATCGCCCCCGCCGACCTCCACGGGATCGGCCTGCGTCCCGACGGCCTCTGCGCCGACCTCATCGCGGCGCTCTGGCCACCGGTCTCACCCGGCGAGTGAGCCGGCCTCCGCCATGACCAGGTCGTGGTGGAGACCCGAGGCCGCGACCTGGCCGGCCGCCGCGGCGTTGATCACCGACGCCAGCGGCATCGGCAGCGCGGCGACGTGGGCGAGGTCTCCGGCGGCCGAGACCCCGGCCAGGCTGGTGCGGCCGAGGACGTCGACCTCCACGCAGCCACTGGACAGCAGGGTCAGGCCGAGCTGCTCGGCGAAGGGGGCGGACTGCTCCAGCCGGGGGCTGACGATGAGGCCGTCGACGAGCAGCTCGCGGCCGTCGTCGAGCATCAGCCGGGCGCGCTCGCCGTCGCGGCGCACCTCGGCGATGTCGGCGGCGACGGTCTCGGCACCCGGGACCTCCGGCGCCTCGGCCGACCCGACGATGACGAGCCGGCCGGCGATCCGGCTCATCGTGCCGGCCAGCATCGCCGCGTGCGGACCGGCCGAGATGGCGACCGTCCCGCCGGCAAGCTCGTGGCCGTGGCAGAACGGGCAGTGGGCGGCCAGATCGCCGAAGACCTCGGCCAGGCCGGGGATCTCGGGTAGCCGGTCGCGCAGACCGGTGGCCAGCAGCAGGCGGCGGGCCCGCTCCGTGCGGCCGTCGACGAGCTCGACCTCGAAGCCGTCGTCGAGCGCGCGCACGGCCGCTGCCGCGGCGTCGTGGACCTCGACGGTGCCGTACCGCTCGATCTCCTTGCGCGCGACCGCGCGCAGCTCGGCCGGCGGCGTGCCGTCCTGGCCGATGACGTTGTGCATGTGGCCGGCCGGCGCGTTGCGGTACTCACCGGAGTCGAGGACCAGCGCGGGCCGGTGGACCCGGCCGAGGGTGAGGCCGGCCTGCAGACCGGCCGGTCCGCCGCCGATGACGATGACGTCGTACATGTGGGCTCCTTTGCGTTCCGCACCACTGTGTGACTTCATGTCGACATGAAGTCAACTCGTTGGTCGATCGGGGACGTCGCCGAGCGGTTCGGACTGCCCACGAACGTGCTGCGGCACTGGGAGACCATGGGGCTCGTCGAGCCCGAGCGCGATTCCGGTGGCCGGCGCAGGTACGCCGAGGAGGACGTCACCCGGGTCGCGGTGATCGTGCGCAGCAAGGCGGCCGGGATGAGCCTGGACCAGATCCGCGCGATGCTCGACCCCGACCCGTGGAGCCGCCACCAGGTGCTCGAGGAGCACCTCGCCGACCTGGACCGGCGGATGGCGGAGATGCGGGCCTCGCGGGAGATGACCCTGCACGCCCTGCGCTGCCGGGCCCACGACATCACCAACTGCCCGCGGTTCAACGCCCACGTCGAGGACCTGCTGGCCGGCTTCGCCTGAGCCTCCGCGAGGATCGACCCATGGCACGCAAGGAGAAGGCCGCCGCGACGCCGGCCACGACGGCGCTGAGCCGGGCCGGGATCGAGTTCTCCACCCACGCCTACGCCCACGACCCGTCCGCCGCGTCGTTCGGCCTGGAGGCGGCCGAGGCCCTGGGACTCGACCCGGCCACGGTCTTCAAGACGCTGCTCGCCGAGACCGACTCCGGCCTGGTCGTCGGCGTCGTCCCGGTGACCGGCCAGCTCGACCTCAAGGCGCTGGCCGCCGCGGTCGGCGCCAAGCGCGCGACGATGGCCGATCCCAAGGTCGCCGAGCGGACCACCGGGTACGTCGTGGGCGGGATCTCCCCGGTGGGACAGAGGAAGCGCCTGCCGACGGTCTTCGACGAGAGCGCCTTCGCCCACCCGCGGATCTACGTCAGCGGCGGCCGTCGCGGCTTCGACCTCGGCCTCGCCCCGGACGCCCTCGCCGCCCACCTCGGTGCCACCCGCGCCCCCATCGGCCGCCCCTAGTTCGGAGACCAGCGGGTCCGGGCGACCTCGGTGGCGGGGAGGGAGGGGACGACCCGCATGGCCCGCATCTCCCCGCGCAGCGAGTCGCGGAGAAGCCGCAGCCGGGTGCCGGCATCGGGGGCCTCCAGCAGGGCTTGGCGCTCGGGGAGGGTGAGCAGGCAGGTGGCGGCCAGCGAGTACGACAGGTAGACGGGATCGCCGGGCAGGTCGCCGGCGAGGACCGGGCCGCCGCGCAGCGCGGAGAGCTCCTCGCGGTAGCGCTCGAAGGTGCTCCGGGTCAGCGCGGCCTCGTCCGCGAGCACGTCCACCTCGCCGTCGTGCGGCTCCTCGACCTCGGCGGTCAGGTAGCTGCCGGTGTGGTGGACCTCGGTGAGGACGACCCGGCTCCTCCCGGTGACCTCGATGTCGTAGCGCCCGTCGTCGTACGGCTCGACCGCGGTCAGCTGGACGAGGGTGCCGACGCGGTGGAGCGACTGCACCGCGTGCCGGCCCTGGTGCCCGGGCGCCTCGACCTCGTAGCCCTCCCGGATCGCGACGACGGCGAAGACCCGCTCGGCGGGCTCCTCGATGGCCAGCAGGTCGCCCACCAGGTCGCGGTAGCGCTGCTCGAAGACGTGCAGCGGCGCGATCACGCCGGGGAAGAGCACCGCGTTGAGCGGGAACACCGGCACCGTGGTCACTGGCTCAACATAGATCCCGGCAGCCGGAAACCCGTGGGAGCGCGACCGGGACGGCCCATAGACTTGACCCCATGACCACGACCGGCGTGACCCAGGCGCTGCGGCGCACCGACCTGCGCGGTCGCACCGGCCTGGACTACCGCGCGCTGGTGCCGCGGGCCGAGCTCGACGTCGAGGCCGCGGTCGAGATCGTGCGCCCGATCTGCGAGGACGTCCGGCTGCGCGGCGCCGAGGCCGTGATGGAGTACGCCGCGCGCTTCGACGGCGTCGAGCAGACCGAGATCGCGGTGCCCCGCGAGACGCTCGACTGGGCCTTGGGCAACCTCGACCCGCGGGTGCGCGCCGGGCTGGAGGAGTCGATCCGCCGGCTGCGGGCGACCTGCGAGGCCGAGCTGGAGACCGACACGATCACCGACCTCGGCCCGGGCGCGCGGGTCACCCAGCGGATGGTCCCGGTCGACCGCGTCGGCCTCTACGTCCCCGGCGGCGTCGCGCCGCTGGTCTCCAGCGTGGTGATGAACGTCGTGCCGGCGCAGGTCGCCGGCGTCCGCTCGATCGCGCTGACCAGCTCGCCGCAGTCCGACCACGACGGTCTGCCGCACCCGACGATCCTGGCCGCGTGCGCCCTGCTCGGCATCGACGAGGTGTACGCCGCGGGCGGCGCCCAGGCCATCGCGATGCTGGCCTACGGCGCCGGCCCCTGCCGTCCCGTCGACCTGGTCACCGGCCCCGGCAACATCTACGTGGTCTCCGCCAAGCGGCTGCTCAAGGGCGTCGTCGGCATCGACTCCGAGGCGGGGCCGACCGAGATCGCGATCCTCGCCGACGACAGCGCCGATCCGGCGTACGTCGCCGCCGACCTGATCAGCCAGGCCGAGCACGACCCGATGGCCGCATCGGTGCTGGTGACCGACTCGCCGGGCCTGGCCGACGACGTGGACGCCGAGCTGGAGAAGCAGGTGGCCGCCACCAGGCACGTCGAGCGCATCCGCACCGCGCTGAGCGGCCCGCAGTCCGGCGTCGTCCTGGTCGACGACATCGCGCAGGGTCTCGACGTGGTCAACGCCTACGCCGCCGAGCACCTGGAGATCCAGACCCGCGACGCCGCCGCGGTGGCCGCTCGCGTGCGCAACGCCGGCGCGGTCTTCGTCGGCTCGTTCGCCCCGGTCTCGCTGGGCGACTACTGCGCCGGCTCCAACCACGTGCTGCCCACGGCCGGCTGCGCCTGCCACTCCTCCGGTCTCTCGGTGCGCGCTTTCCTCAAGGCGATGCACGTCGTGGAGTACTCCGAGGAGGCCCTGGCCGCGGTGGCCGGCCACGTCACCACGCTGGCGGACGCCGAGGACCTGCCGGGTCACGGCGCGGCGGTCAAGGTCCGGTTCGAGCGATGAGCTGGCCTCCACTGCGCCCGGAGCTCGCGGGCGCGGAGCCGTACGGCGCGCCCCAGCTGGACGTGCCCGTGCAGCTCAACGTCAACGAGAACCCCTACGGGCCGTCCCCCGAGACGGTCGCCGACATCGCCGCGTCGGTCGCGGCCGTCGCCGGCGACCTCAACCGCTACCCCGACCGCGAGTTCACCGAGCTCCGCGAGGCGCTGGCCGGCTACCTCAACGCCGACGGCGGCACGGGCATCCGGCCCGAGCAGGTCTGGGCCGCCAACGGCTCCAACGAGGTCATGCTCCAGATCCTGCAGGCCTTCGGCGGTCCCGGCCGCACGGCGATCTCGTTCGCGCCGACGTACTCGATGTATCCCGAGTACGCCCGCGACTCCAACACCGCCTGGGTGGCCGGCCGCCGCCGCGAGGACTTCTCCTTCGACGCCGGCCACGCCCGCGAGCTGATCGCCGAGCACCGGCCCTCGGTCGTGCTGCTGCCCTCGCCGAACAACCCGACCGGCACCGCGCTTCCGCACGACGTGATCGGCACGCTGTGCGCGCTGCTGCCCGACGGCATCGTGGTCATCGACGAGGCGTACGCCGAGTTCCGCCGCGCCGGCACGCCGAGCGCGCTGGAGCTGCTGCCCGAGCACCGCAACCTGGTGGTCACCCGCACGATGAGCAAGGCCTTCGCGCTGGCCGGCGCCCGGATCGGCTATCTCGCCGCGGCGCCGGAGATCTGCGACGCGCTGCGGGTCGTCCGGCTGCCCTACCACCTCTCCGCGGTGACCCAGGCGGTCGCGCTGGCGGCCCTGCGTCACGCGCCGGAGCTGCTCGGCAAGGTGGCCGAGCTCCGTGTCGAGCGGGACCGCACCGTGGACTGGCTGCGGGGCCGCGGTCACGAGGTGGCCGACTCCGACGCCAACTTCGTGCTGTTCGGCCGCTTCGCCGACCGGCACGCGGTCTGGCAGGGCCTGCTCGATCGCGGGGTCCTGATCCGGGAGACTGGTCCCGACGGCTGGCTCCGGGTGTCGGTCGGCACAGCGGAGGAGATGGCCGCCTTCAAGGCCGCCCTGGAAGACGTGGTCTCACTGAAAGAGGTAGGAGCATGAGCCGGACCGCACGGATCGAGCGGCAGACCAAGGAGTCGAAGGTCCTCGTCGAGGTGGACCTCGACGGCTCGGGCCGCACCGACGTCTCCACCGGCGTCGGCTTCTACGACCACATGCTCGACGCCTTCGGCCGGCACGCGCTGCTCGACCTGACCGTGCGCACCGAGGGCGACACCCACATCGACGCCCACCACACCGTCGAGGACACCGCGATCGTGCTCGGCCAGGCGCTGCGCGAGGCGCTCGGCGACAAGGTCGGCATCCGCCGCTTCGGCGACGCCACCGTGCCGCTGGACGAGGCGCTGGTGCAGGCCGTCGTCGACGTCTCCGGGCGTCCGTACTGCGTGCACACCGGCGAGCCCGAGGGCCAGCAGTACGTCGTGCTGGGGGAGTCCTATCTCGGCTCGCTGACCCGGCACGTCTTCGAGACGATCGCCTTCCACGCCCACATCGCCCTGCACGTGCGGGTGCTGTCGGGCCGCGAGCCGCACCACATCGTGGAGACGCAGTTCAAGGCGCTCGCCCGTGCCTTCCGCGACGCGATCGCCCTGGACCCGCGCGAGACCGGCGTGCCGTCCACGAAGGGCACTCTGTGAGCCCTGCCGTCGTCGTGCTCGACTACGGGTCGGGCAACGTGCGCTCGGCGGTGCGCGCGCTGGAGCGCGCCGGCGCCACCGTGGAGCTGACCGGCGACAAGCAGTCCGCGCTGGACGCCGACGGCCTGGTCGTCCCAGGTGTCGGCGCCTTCGCGGCCTGCATGGCCGGGCTGCGCGAGGTGAAAGGCCCCGAGATCATCGGCCGGCGTCTGGCCGGAGGCCGTCCGGTGCTCGGCATCTGCGTGGGCATGCAGGTGCTCTTCGCCGAGGGCGTCGAGCACGGCGTGCGCACCGAGGGCTGCGACGAGTGGCCCGGGGTGGTCGAGCGCATCCAGGCGCCCGTTGTTCCCCACATGGGCTGGAACACCGTCGAGGTGCCCGAGGGCTCCGGCCTCTTCGCCGGCGTCGAGGGGGAGCGGTTCTACTTCGTGCACTCGTACGCCGTGCGCGAGTGGACCCTGGTCACCAACGACCGGACCCGCGCGCCGCTGGTCACCTGGGCCGAGCACGGCTCCGCCGATCAACGGGACCGCTTCGTCGCGGCCGTCGAGAACGGCCCGCTGTGCGCCACCCAGTTCCACCCCGAGAAGTCCGGCGACGCCGGCGCCCGGCTGCTGCGCAACTGGGTCCAGAGTCTTTAGGAGAAGACGTTGTCCTACCTCGAGCTGCTGCCCGCCGTCGACGTCAAGGGCGGCCACGCCGTCCAGCTGGTGCAGGGCGTCGACGGCTCCGAGAAGGTCTTCGGGGACCCGGTCGAGGCCGCGCTGCGCTGGCAGGAGGCCGGTGCGGAGTGGATCCATCTCGTCGACCTCGACGCGGCGTTCGGCCACGGCGACAACGCCGAGGTGCTCGCGCGGGTGACCGCGGCGGTCGACCTCAAGGTCGAGCGCAGCGGCGGCATCCGCGACGACGAGTCGCTGAAGCGCGCGATGGACTCCGGGTGTACCCGGGTCAACATCGGCACCGCCGCGCTGGAGCAGCCCGAGTGGTGCGCGCGCGCCATCGCGACGTACGGCGACCGGGTCGCGATCGGGCTCGACGTCCGCGGCACCACGCTGGCCGCGCGCGGCTGGACCCAGGAGGGCGGTGACCTCTACGAGACGCTGGCCCGCCTCGACTCCGAGGGCTGCGCGCGCTACGTGGTCACCGACGTCAACAAGGACGGCATGCTGCAGGGCCCCAATCTCGCTCTGCTGCGGGACGTCTGCGCCGCCACCGGCGCGCCGGTCGTCGCCTCCGGCGGTGTGACCACGATCGACGACATCGCCGCGCTGATGGAGCTCGTTCCGCTGGGCGTCGAGGGCGCGATCGCCGGCACGGCGCTCTACACGGGCTCGCTCTCGCTCGCCGAGGCGCTCGCCCTCACCCGGGGCGCCTCGTGAGCCTCGCCGTCCGTGTGATCCCGTGCCTGGACGTCGACGCCGGCCGGGTGGTCAAGGGCATCAACTTCCAGGACCTCCGTGACGCCGGCGACCCGGTCGGGCTGGCCAAGGTGTACGACGCCGAGGGCGCCGACGAGCTGACCTTCCTGGACATCTCCGCCTCCCACGAGGGTCGCGCGACGACGCTGGAGATCGTCTCGCGGACCGCCGAGCAGGTCTTCATCCCGCTGACCGTGGGCGGCGGGATCTCCAGCGTCGACGACGTGGACCGTCTGCTGCGTGCCGGCGCCGACAAGATCGCCGTCAACACCGCGGCGATCACCCGGCCCGAGCTGGTCGCCGAGATCGCCGACCGGTTCGGCAACCAGGTGCTGGTGCTCTCCGTCGACGCCCGCCGGGCCGACGGGACCGATTCCGGCTTCGAGGTGACCACGCACGGCGGCCGGAAGTCCGCCGGCCTGGACGCGGTGGCCTGGGCGACGCGTGCGGTCGAGCTCGGCGCGGGGGAGATCCTGCTCAACGCGATGGACGCCGACGGCACCCAGGACGGCTTCGACCTGGAGCTGATCCGCGCCGTACGCCGGGAGGTCCACGTGCCCGTCATCGCCAGCGGCGGCGCCGGCCGGGTCGAGCACTTCGCCCCGGCCGTCGAGGCCGGCGCCGACGCGGTGCTCGCCGCGACCGTCTTCCACTTCGGCACGCTGCGCATCCCCGACGTCAAGCGCGCCCTCGCCGAGTCGGGCTACCCGGTCCGGTGATCAGTCGAGCAGCCTCACGCCGGGGGCATCCCGGTAGATCCCATCGCGGCTGAGCAAGGGAAGGTCCTTGGCGACGGCGCACGCCGCGACCCAACGATCTCCTGTGTGAATCTTGTCGTGCAGGGCATGTCCGCTGCGTCGGCAGTTGGCGGTGAGCTCTGCGAAGACGTCGATCACCTGCCGATCCGCTGGGATCGTAGGAGCGGCGTCCAGCTTGAGCCGTGCGTCAGCCAGCTTGCGCTCCCCCCAGTTGCTTCCGAGCAACCCGGCCAGCACCTCGGCCCGTGTCTGGAATGAGATGACCACCCGGACGCCGATGAGCATGTCGCGCCAGGCGTCGACCGGGAGCCCACGCTGAGCAGCGCCATTGGGATCGAAGTAGAGAGTGCTGAACACGTCGGTGTCGACGACGGCGACGATCTGCTCTGCCACTCAGAGCCCCATCGCCCCGAAGAACGCCTCGGACTCCGCTTCGGTGAGGCCTTCGATTCCCCCCGGCTCGATCGCGGGAGTGCTCGCGAGGATCTCCTCTAGTGAGATGACATCGGGCACAGTGGATCCGCTCAGCGGGTCGGGGGCTGAGGCGATCCTTGCGTCGTGGATGTGGGTGAGACGCCCAGTTGCGTCGAGCTCGGGCATCCCCGTGACCGTCACGTGCGATCCGAGCAGCCTGCCGGTCTGGGCATCGTCGACCACCTTCGGCAACGCCACCTGATGACCGGTGTCGTCCTGCACTTGGAGTCGATGGGTGTTGAGATTCGCCGCATAGAGCCGGCCGACGAAGGTCACTGCCTGGGCCGCGATCGCGCTGTCGACCCGCCAGGTCTCCCGATGCACGTCTGCGGTCCTGAAGGCACATCGTGTCTGTCCGCCGACCTTGAACTCGACCTCGGGCGCGGCCTGTTGCAACGCGGCTGTCAGGTCGGCCGCCGCCAGCGCCAGCGAGTCGTTGACCCAGTCTGGCCGCCGATCCGAGGCGATCGAGTCCACCAGCGCCTCGAACCTCTCGTCGAAAGCCTGCTCGTCCGCGAGATCGAAGTCGAGGGAGTCCTCGCCGGTCCCGGCTCGGCGGGCCAGGACGCTGGTGCTGCCCGGGGCGAGTCCGATCGTCAGCCTGGCGACCCGTCGAACCCGTTGCGGGGCTCGGCCGAGCCGTTCAGCGTCCGTCTCGGCGCGGCCGATCTTGGTGGCGACCTCCTTGAGACCAGCCACGATCGCCAGCAGATGGTCGGCGTCCAGCTCGCCGTCGGGCGCGCCGGCGTTCTTGAGACGGAACTCGAACTGCGTGCTCATAGACCTCACCTCCTGCGCGCTGGTCGTACGACGATCCGCAAGTCTGGCAGTCCGCGGGGTCAGATCCAACCGACTTCGGACAAGCTGTGGAAGACGTGAACCTGGGCGTCGGCCTCACGCGGGGTCGGGCGTCCAGCAGTAGCCGTAGCGCTGGCCGGCGTCCCACTGCTCGCGGGTCGGCCACTCGAAGCTCCAGCGGAGCTTGAGGCTGTTGGCCGCGATCCGGGCGTCGATGTCGCGGCAGGCGGAATCGGCCGTCTTGCCGGCGGCCGAGTCCAGGTAGGAGGCGTCGGCGGGCAGGTCGATCGTCGCACGCGCCCGCCAGGTATGCGGCCGGGAGCAGACCACGCGGGCGAAGCGATCGGCGGCCGGAGCGGCGGTGCCGCAGGTGCCGTACCGGTCCAGCGCGCCGTCGGCGTCCAGCACTCCGCGGGTCTCGCGCGGGAGCCGGGCGAGCCGCTCGGGAGCCCGCAGCAACACCACGTCGCAGCGGTACCACCGCGCGCCCTCGTCGCCCTGCTCCAGCGTGGGCGCGAACCCGACGGCGAGGAACCTGCTCAGCCGCTGGTCCTCCTCGCTGCCGCCGAGGTACGCCGCCAGCCGGCTCTGGCAGCCCCGCACCACCTGCGCCTGCACGTGCGTGGAGTCCAGGGCCAGCAGATGCCCGTCGACCACCGGCTTGATCCGGCCGACGTGGAAGGTCGTCGCGGTGTGCGGCTCCGCGCACGGCACCGGGTCCGCCGTGCTGGACGGGGCGATCGCGTCCTCGAAGCTCAGGTCGTAGCAGGCGCCGCGCGCCGGCGCTGGCGCCGGGGTGATCGCGGTCGGGCTGGGGGAGGCGTCGGCGGCCGGGGGCTCGTCCGAGCCGGAGCAGCCCGCGAGGAGGACCGCCGAGGCGACCAGGGCGACGAGCCGGTGGGCGCTCACTTCGCGGTCCTCGCCCAGCAGATCGAGCGCCGGTTGCCGGCCGCCCACTCGGCCTCGTGGAACCACGTGTAGCCGAAGTCGTAGTCGGAGGTGTAGTTCGTCCAGGCGCCGATCCAGTCCGAGCAGTAGTCCCGGGTGCGCACCTCCACGACCCGGTCGCCGGGATAGGGATCGCCGGGCTGGCCGAGCTTGATCGTGGTCACCGCGCGCCAGTCGTGCGGCTCGCTGCACGGGACCTTGGTCGAGCCCGGGACGGTCGATCCGCGCGCGCAGGTCATCCACTCGTCCGGCGGCGGGTTGCCGTCGAGCATGCCCCGGCCGTCGGCGGGAAGCGGGCGCAGGGTCTTCGTGCCCTCGGGGCCGCCGATCAGGTCGCAGCGGAACCATCGCCCGCCCCGCTCCCAGCCCAGCTCCGAGGCGCGGAACCAGGCCCAGCTGAGCCGGCTGCGCACCGCCAGGCTCTCGTCGGCGCCGATGAAGTCGGCGAACTGCTGCTGGCAGGACTGGTAGACGAACGCGCCGTGCCGCCGGTCGTCGTAGGCCTTGCCGGTGGAGGCGGGCAGGGTGCCGACCGCGAAGGTCTGCGCGGTGTGCGGCCGCGAGCAGGGCACGACCGGGTCGGCGTTGCTGGGCCGGCTCAGGTCGCGCGCGTCCAGGTCGCGGCAGGCGCCCACCGTGGGCGGGGTGGTCTTGTCGGCGTCGGTCTCGCGGTGCAGCGGGTTGCCGCACGCGACCAGCGCCGGAGCCATCAGGAGGACGAGCAGGGGCAGCAGGGTCCGAGGCCCGATGGGCACGCTGCCTCCCTGGAGAACATCAGCCGGCCGGCGTCCGGTCGGCCAGCAGTGCCGCGATGGTACCGCCGAGCTCGTACGCCGACTCGAGATCGGCGTCTTCCACCGGACCGAGCGACTCCAGCACGTCGTACCCCTGTCTCCAGCCCAGTGCCCCGACGATCGACCGCACCGATCTGACCGCGCCGGTGAGGTCGTAGCGGCCGTGCACGTAGAGCCCGTACGGCGGGCCGGCCGACGCCGGGGGAGTGGTCGCCGCGCCGGACTCGTCGAGCGCCCCGCCCAGAGACAGGAAGGTGCTGTCGAGGACGTGCTTGAGCGCGCCGCTCATGTAGCCGAAGTTGGCGCTGGTCCCGAGCAGATAGCCGTCGGCCGCGGCCAGATCGCGATGATCGGCCTCGCCCCGGGCGAAGGCCAGCGCCTCCAGCACGACGACCTCGACGCCCTCGATCGACTCGTCCCGGGTGCCCGCGAGGACCGCCTCGGTCAGCCGCCGCAGCGACTCCGTGGGCGAGTGGTGGACGACCAGCAACCGGGGCATCCCACGATCATGGCACCGCGAGGTGCGCTACCATGAGCCCATCATGTCGACGCGCCAGCTCCTCCTTCGCTGCCGCAGCGAGGTCTGACTCAGCCGGACCCCCTCGCTGCGGAGGTTCCGCGTCTGCCGGCACCTGAGACTCCCAGCGAAGAGAAGACACACATGACCGAGCAGCAGTTCGGCTCCGCGATGAGCCGGTTCCGCAACACCCAGAAGCCCAGCGGCATGCCCGTGGAGCGCTACCGCGCGTTCCCGCCGATCGACCTGCCCGACCGCACCTGGCCGTCCCAGGTCATCACCCAGGCGCCGCGGTGGCTCTCCACCGACCTGCGCGACGGCAACCAGGCGCTCATCGACCCGATGGACCCCGAGCGCAAGCACCGGATGTTCGACCTGCTGGTGCGGATGGGCTACAAGGAGATCGAGGTCGGCTTCCCCAGCGCCAGCGAGACCGACTTCGCCTTCGTGCGCCAGCTCATCGAGCGCGACAAGATCCCCGACGACGTCACCATCTCGGTGCTGACCCAGGCCCGCGAGGACCTCATCGAGCGCACGGTGCAGTCGCTGATCGGCGTTCCCAAGGCCAACATCCACCTCTACAACGCCCTGGCCCCGCTCTTCCGCCGCGTGGTCTTCCACGCCGGCAAGGACGAGATCAAGGACATCGCCGTCCGCGGCACGCAGCTGGTGATGAAGCACGCCGAGAACCACCTGCAGCAGACGGTGATCGGCTACGAGTACAGCCCGGAGATCTTCACCTCCACCGAGCTGCCGTTCTCCCTGGAGGTCTGCGAGGCGGTCTCCGACGTCTGGCAGCCCGCCGACGGCCGGGAGATCATCCTCAACCTGCCGGCGACCGTCGAGGTGGCCACGCCCAACGTGTACGCCGACCAGATCGAGTGGTTCTCCCGCCAGCTGACCCGGCGCGAGCACACCACCATCAGCCTGCACCCGCACAACGACCGCGGCACCGCCGTCGCCGCCACCGAGCTGGCGATGATGGCCGGCGCCGACCGCGTCGAGGGCTGCCTCTTCGGCCACGGCGAGCGCACCGGCAACGTCTGCCTGGTGACCCTGGGGATGAACCTCTTCAGCCAGGGCATCGACCCGCAGATCGACTTCTCCGACATCGACGAGATCCGCCGCACGGTGGAGTACTGCACCGGCCTGCCGGTCCACCCGCGCCACCCCTACGCGGGCGACCTGGTCTACACGGCGTTCTCCGGCAGCCACCAGGACGCCATCAAGAAGGGCCTGGAGGACCTCGACCGCGTCGCCGCGGAGCAGGGCAAGCCGGTCGGGGAGGTCACCTGGGAGGCGCCGTACCTGCCGATCGACCCCAAGGACGTCGGCCGCACCTACGAGGCCGTGATCCGGGTCAACAGCCAGTCCGGCAAGGGCGGCGTGGCCTACATCATGAAGTCCGAGCACAAGCTCGACCTGCCGCGCCGGCTGCAGATCGAGTTCAGCCGCGTCGTCCAGCAGCTCACCGACGGCGAGGGCGGCGAGATGACGCCCGAGGCGATCTGGGAGACCTTCCAGGGCGAGTACCTCACCCGGACCGAGCCGCTGCGGCTCAACTCGGTGCACACCTCCTCGGCGGCGGGGGAGAAGGACCAGCTCACCGTCAACGTGTACGTCGAGGGCGAGATCCGCGAGCTGCAGGGCACCGGCAACGGGCCGATCGCCGCCTTCGTGGACGCCATCAACGGCCTGCCGCACAACTTCGACGTGCGGGTGCTCGACTACGCCGAGCACGCCCTCTCCGCGGGCGGCGACGCCATCGCGGCGGCGTACGTCGAGTGCGCGGTGGGCGACGAGGTGCTCTGGGGTGTGGGGCTGGACGCCAACATCGTCACCGCCTCGCTCAAGGCCGTGATCTCGGCGGTCAACCGGACCCGCTGAGTCAGGCCAGTGGCAGGGTCACGGTGAAGGTCGAGCCGATGCCGAGCTCGGAGTAGACCTCGACCTTTCCACCGTGGTTCTCCACCACGGACTTCACGATCGGCAGGCCGAGTCCGGTGCCCTGGATGGCCCGGCTCTGGTTGTTGTCGGCGCGGAAGAAGCGCTCGAAGAGCTTCGGCTGGTCGTGCGCGGCGATGCCCAGGCCGTGGTCGGTGACCGCCACGTGACAGACACCGGCGCCCGGGTCGACGGTGAGCCGGGTGGTCACCCGGCCGCCGTCGGGGCTGAACTTGATCGCGTTGACGATCAGGTTCGACAGCGCGCGCTCGAGGAAGGCGGCGTCGCCGCGCACGCCGACCATCTCGGCGGGCAGGTGCTCCTCCAGCACGATCCCGGAGCGGGCCGCCACCGTCGAGGCGCCCGCGTGCACGGTCTGTACGACGGCGCGCAGGTCGATCAGGTCGTCGCGCCGTGGTGGCCCGCCGCTCTCGAAGGTCGCGACCAGCAGCAGGTCGTCGACCAGGTCGAGGAGCCGGTGGCAGTTGCGGTCGATCACCCCGGTGAGCTGGCGCTGCTGCTCGCTCAGCGTGCCGGCCATGCCCTCGGCCATCATCTCGATGCTGCCCAGGATGCTGGTCAGCGGCGTGCGCAGCTCGTGGCTCACCGTCGAGACGAAGTCGTCCTTGGTGCGGTCGAGCGCGCGCAGGTGGTCGACCGCCGCCTGCTCCCGCTCCAGCGCCTCCAGCAGCAGCTCCTGGTTGTGCCGGATCTCGGTGACGTCGCGGGCCACGAAGAGGTAGCCGAGCGTGTAGCCGGCGGTGTCGCGCACGACGCTGCGGGTCATCGACACGGTCAGGTTGTCGCCGACCGCCGGCACGAAGGTCCAGTCCTCGGTGTCCGGGGCGCTGCCCTCGGCGAGATCGGCCACGACCGCCTCGAAGGAGGGGGCGATGCCCTGCTCAGCGGCCCGGAGGGCCAGCTCGCCGGGATCGAGGAAGTCGGTGAAGACGTGGCTGGCGGCCTCGACCGGGTCCAGGCCGAGCACCGCCTGCGCGCCGACGTTCCACAGCGTGATCCGGCCGTCGGCGGTGGTGGCGATGATGGTGACCGAGGTCTGCGAGCTGAGCAGGTGGTCCAGCAGGCCGGACCGGGTGCGCTCGAGGGTGACGTCGGTGGCGGTCAGCACGTAGCGTGCGGTCTCCAGGCTGTCGGAGCCGCCGAGCAGGCCGACGGAGTAGGTGATGGTGCGGTACTCCCCGTCGGCGCGCCGGATCACCGCCTCGGCCTGCCGGTTGATGCCCTGCAGCTCGCTGAAGCGGCCCTCGGCCGCGCCCCAGGCGAGCTCGGGCAGCAGGGCCTCCCACACCACCCGGCCGAGGAGCTCCTCCTCCTGGTAGCCGGTGATCCGCACGGCCGCTGGGTTCACGGTCTGGATCGCGCCGTCGGCGCCGACGAGCATGATCGCGGTCCGCGAGGAGTCCATGACCGCCTCGGCGCGGCGGCGCTGCTCGACGGCGGCCGCGGTCGCGTCCCGCTGCTGGCCCAGCGCCAGCGCGAAGGCGAGGGTCACCACGGCGGTGCCGACCAGGTAGGCCTGGGAGAGCGTGTAGGCGCGGAACAGGTGGTCGGGGTCGGCGAAAGGGCCCCAGCCCAGCAGGGTCGCCGCGCTGACGTACCCGGCGAGCACGAGCTGCTGCAGCACGACCGTGCGCATCGAGACCACGAGCGCGGCCGAGAGCGCGATCGGGATCACCAGCGAGGCCAGCGGCAGGTGCTGGTTCGGCCGGAAGACCAGGGCGGTCAAGACGACGATCGCCACCGTCTGGAGCGCGACCGCGCGCCACCGGATCGGGTTGTTGGGCGCCGGCGCCAGGATGAAGCAGGCCACCAGGACCATCCAGGCGAAGTGCGAGCTGAACGTCGGCACCACGACGTCGCGGAACCTCCCGTCCAGCAGCGTCTCCGCGATGACGGCATAGCCGAGCGCTCCGGCCAGGGCGCTGACCACGGTGATCGCCAGCAGCCGGAAGAACCGCTGCAGGGTGTCGATCTGATAGCCGATGAAGCGGCGCACGCCCACGCCGACGGCGAGGATCTCGGCCGTGCCGACGGCGGCGGTCAGGAAGGCCACGGCGAAGCCGGTGCGCTCGGTCAGGCAGGTCCCCGTGTAGCCCACCAGGACGAGTCCGAGGAGCGCCGGCCACCACGACCGGGGCGCGGTGAGCAGCAGGCTGACCCCCGCGCCGGCGGAGGTCCACCACAGCGAGCTGGGCGCCTCGGTGTGCACGGTCAGCAGGGAGCCGGTCAGGCTGGCGGACAGCGTGGCCGCGAGCAGCACGGCGCTCAGGCCGATCGACCCGGCTGGCTCCCTCACCATGGAAGAAGTCTGGCGCACAGTGGCCCCGTCGTCCCCCCATTGGATGCAAAGATGGCGGGATGGTTCTCGTCTCCGAGCGCGTCGGCCAGCTCTTCCACGACGATCACCGGCTGGAGTACACCGAGTACGGCGGGGGCGAGCGCTGGGTCGTCCTCGTCCCGGCCCAGCTGATGGCCCGCTCCATGCACCAGTCGCTGGCCCGGACGCTCGCCGGCGCCGGTGCGCGGGTGGTGACCCTCGACCCGCTCGGGCACGGCCGCTCGGACCGGCCGGCCGACCCGCTGGCCTACTCGGTGCCGGGCTTCGCCGAGCAGGTCGTCGCGCTGCTGGACCACCTCGGCGCGCGCGAGGCGATCGTGGGCGGCACGTCCCTGGGCGCCAACGTCGCCCTGGAGGTGGCGGTGCTCGCCCCGGACCGGGTCCGCGGACTCCTGCTGGAGGCGCCGGTCCTCGACAACGCCGTGGCGGCCGGGACGCTGGCCAACGGCGCGCTGCTGACCGTCTCCCGGATCGCGCCCCTGCTCGTGGACGGCGTGCGCCTGGCCGGCCGCCTGGTGCCGCGCCGGCTCACCCCGCTGCGGATCGCGGCCGCGCTGGACTCGCTGGACCAGCGCCCCGGCCCGCTGGCGGCCATGGTGCACGGCATCCTCTTCGGCCGCACGGCGCCGCCGTCGCGTGAGCGGCGGGCGATCGAGGCGCCGGCGCTCGTCGTCGGGCACGCCCGCGACCCGGTCCACCCCGAGGCGGACGCGCAGATGCTGGCCGACGAGCTGGTCGCCTCCCGGTACGCCGCCGCGCGGACCCCGTGGGAGTGGCGACTCCGCCCCGCCCGTCTGGACCGGATCGCCGTCGCCTTCGTCGAGGAGTGCGAGGACGGCTCGGCGGGTCAGCGGCTGCGGAGCGGCTGAGCGGGGGAGAATGACCCCATGCCCCTCTACCGCGACGAAGCGATCGTGCTGCGCACGCGCAAGCTCGCGGAGGCGGACCGGATCATCACCCTGCTGACCCGGCAGAACGGCGTCGTCCGGGCGGTCGCCAAGGGGGTGCGCCGGACCACCTCGCGGTTCGGCTCGCGGCTGGAGCCGTTCACCCACGTCGACCTGCAGCTGGCCCATGGCCGCAATCTCGACGTGGTCACCCAGGCGGAGACCAAGTCGCCGTTCGGCGCGGTGATCGGCAGCGACTACGACCGCTACACGGCGGCCTCGGTGATGCTGGAGACCGCCGAGCGCCTGGTCGCCGAGGAACGCCAGCCCTCGGTGCAGCAGTACCTCCTCCTGGTCGGCGCGCTCCGGGCGATGTCCGAGGCCCAGCACCGGCCCGGCGACATCCTGGACTCCTTCCTGCTGCGCTCGCTGGCCGTCGCCGGCTACGCGCCCTCCTTCGACGCTTGTGCCCGCTGTGGCCTGGAGGGCCCGCACCGGGCCTTCCACGCCGCCTCCGGCGGGATGCTCTGCGCCGACTGCCGGGTGCCCGGGTCGGCTCAGCCGGCGGTCGCCACCGTCACCCTGCTGGGCGCGCTGCTCACCGGCGACTGGACCGTGGTGGACGAGGCCGAGGAGCGCAGCCGCCGCGAGGCCCGCGGACTGGTCGCCGCCTACGTCGCCTGGCACCTGGAGCGTGGGCTGCGCTCGCTGCCCTACGCGGAGGTCGGTGCGTGAGGCGTGCCCGCCGGCAGCGGCAGGTCAAGGCGCCCGAGCCGCACCCCAGCGGCGCGCGCCCGCCGGAGATCCCCGCCGACCTGATCCCACGGCACATCGCGATCATCATGGACGGCAACGGGCGCTGGGCCCAGCAGCGCGGACTGCCGCGCACGGCGGGGCACGAGCGTGGCGAGCTCTCCCTGGTCGACGTGGTCAAGGGCGCCATCGAGATCGGGGTGCCGGCCATCTCGGCGTACGCCTTCTCCACGGAGAACTGGTCCCGCTCGGCCGACGAGGTCCGCTTCCTGATGGGCTTCAACCGCGACGTGATCCGGCGCCGCCGCGACGAGCTGGACGAGCTCGGGGTCCGGGTGCGCTGGGCCGGCCGCGAGCCACGGCTGTGGCGCTCGGTGGTCAAGGAGCTGCGCGCGGCCGAGGAGCAGACCGCGGGCAACGACGTGCTCACCTTGACGATGTGCGTGAACTACGGCGGCCGGGCCGAGCTCGCCGACGCGGCCCAGGCCCTGGCCCGCGACGTCGCCGCGGGCCGCCTCGACCCGGCCAAGGTGGACCAGCGCGCCTTCGCCCGCTACCTCTACGTCCCCGAGCTGGCCGACGCCGATCTGGTGTGGCGTACCTCGGGGGAGGAGCGGCTCTCCAACTTCATGCTCTGGCAGGCGGCGTACGCCGAGCTGGTCTTCACCGACGTGCTCTGGCCCGACGTCGATCGCACCCATCTCTGGCAGGCGATCGACACCTACGCGCGGCGCTCCCGGCGGTACGGATCGGCCTGAGCTCCTGGGGTGCAGGACTGGGGTGTCACCGGGGGCGACCGTCCCTTAGGATCCCCGCTACCAGGCTCCGGCCTTGGTCCCCCTCCCGTGCAAGAACCGACCATCCCTGGAGCCGCTCGATGATCGCCCGACCCCTCGGCCGCCTGCTCACCGCGGCTCTCGCCCTCGGCTTCCTGCTCTACGGCGCTCCGGCGATCGCCGCGACCGGGGGCCCGGCCTCTCCCGGCTGGCACTGGGTCGACTCCGACGAGG
The DNA here is from genome assembly GCA_044464665.1 of Nocardioides sp. Classification (GTDB taxonomy): domain Bacteria; phylum Actinomycetota; class Actinomycetes; order Propionibacteriales; family Nocardioidaceae; genus Marmoricola. Next base: position 7,685 of record JBIQLB010000023.1, on the reverse strand, counting down.
CGGGCGGACCGGTGGTGGCGCCGGTGGACCTGACCCACGTCGGCGACCGGTCGGCGCCGGCGGGCGGCACCGACAGCGGGACCTTCACGCTCGACACGCCGTTCCCGGTGACCCTCGGCGGCGGCTCGGCCTCGCAGATCACCGTCTCCACCGACGGCTACCTCACCGTGGGCAACGGCTCGCTGGCGCTCTACGCCCACGACATGGTGACCAACGAGCTCTTCACCGCCACCGTGGGCGCGGCCGGCAGCCGGCAGCTCCAGGTGCACCTGCCCAGGATCCAGCGGTTCGGCGACGGCAACGACTACGTCGACGTCACCGTCACCTTCTTCGAGGGCCGCCACGGCGCGGTGGTGCGCTACAACGACGTCGGCACGCCGAACGTCAGCGGACCCGCCGAGCTGGTCGGCTTCCAGGGCTCGGCGCTGACCTCGACCCCGAGCAGCGTGGACCTGCCCTACACCGGCACGCTCGCCGACGGGCTCAGCGTGCTCTACACCGACGAGGCCGCCACCACCGTGCCCGCGCTGATCCAGCCGGTCGTCGACGGTCTCGGCTACGGCAAGCAGGCCGGCAAGCCGACCGGCTTCTACGACCTGGGTGCCGCGGGGCGCGTGGCCATGCCCTGGAGTGACTCCGGCCAGACCACGCTCGACCTGCCCTTCGAGTTCGGCTACTACGGCACCGACTACGACCAGCTCACCGTACAGGCCGACACCGGCTTCCGGTTCGGCGACCAGGTCGCTCCCTATCCTGGCCTGACCCTGCCGAGCGCCGCGTTCCCGGATTCGGGGATGCTGTTCAACCTCGACCTGAGCACCACCGTCTACACCGCCGTGCGCGGCACCGCTCCGCACCGCCAGTACGTCGTGGAGTGGGTCGGCAGCCGGTTCGGCGACGGCGCCGCCACCGCGCGGATGGAGCTGGTGCTCTTCGAGGGCGACGATGAGCTCGCCTTCCTCTACGACGACGTGCCCGGCTCCTACCCGACGGGCGACATCGGTCTCAACCACGACGGGTCGGTGCGGCACCGGATCGCCACGGCTCCCGTCGACGGCACCGCCCTGCTCTGGTCCACGGACCTGGATGCCAACCAGTCGCTCCACCCCGATCCGGTCGGTGGCACCGCCGTGGACGCCTACGGCTACCGGGCGGTGAGCTCGGCCGCGGCCGACGGACCGACGTACGACTTCATCGACGCCTCCGTGGGCGACGAGTACCTCTCCGGATCCGACAGCGGGACCCAGACCGTGAGCACCCCGTTCCCGGTGAGCCTCTACGGCACCGCCGCCAGCCAGGTCACCTTCAGTGCCGACGGACAGGTGAGCCTCGGGTCGAGTGTGCCTGCCGGCACCGGCCCGCTGACGCTGCCGGACAGCGGCTCGCCGCTGCTGATCCGGCCCTATGCCGCCGACCTGGCCGCCTCGCCGGGCGTTTACACCCATACGGTCGGCACCGCGCCGCACCGAAGGTTCGTGGTGATGTGGGACGCCCATCGATACGGCAACTCCGGCATGCGCGCCAAGTTCGAGGTGGTCTTCTCCGAGGACTCCAGCGACGTGCTCGTGCAGTACGCCGACATCGAGGAGATCGCCGCGTCGAACCCGGCAGTGGTCGGGATCAACAAGGACGGGCAGACTCGGCTGCGCTACTCCGCGAACGCTCAGGACATCGCCGACGGCACGGCGGTGCTCTACACGACCGACCGGCTGCTGGGCATCGACCCTCCCGCGCAGGTGCGGACCGACGCACGCCCGGTCGACCTGGGCAACCGGGTGGTCAACGCCGGCGAGCTCGCCCAGAGCTCCGTGCGCCAGGTCATCACCCTCGACGGCGTCGCGGGCCTGAACGCCTCCCACGTGACCTTGGAGGCGCAGGCCGGCGAGAGCTGGGAGCCGGTCGCCCTCACCGACGAGGGCACGCACATGTCCGGGACGATCGACGCGACCGACGGCGACGGCTTCCCCGCCGGCGCCGACCTCTCGGTGCCGCTGCGCCTCTCGGTCGCCGGCGGCGCGCCGCTCGGCGACCTCACCGTCGGCTCGCGGCTCTACGCGCTGGACGGCTCCGGTGACCCGACCGGGACGATCGCGCAGGCGACCACGACCGTCGAGCTGGTCACGACCGAGCCCGACGCGCCGGCCAACGTGGTGGCGACGTCCGGGGACGGCGAGCTGACCGTCGCCTGGGACGCGCCGGAGTCCGACGGCGGCAGCCCGGTCACCGGCTACACGGTGACCCTGCAGCCGGGTTCGCTGACCCAGACGGTGGACGACACCGAGACCGAGGCGACCGTCACGGGCCTGGACAACGGCACCGAGTACACCGCGACCGTCCGGGCGACGAACGCCATCGGCGACTCGCCGGAGTCCGCTTCGGCCACCGCCACGCCGCGGACGGTGCCGGGTGCTCCAACGGGTGTGTCGGCGACGGCCGGCGACGGTCAGGCGACGGTGTCGTGGACGGCTCCGGCCTCCGACGGCGGCTCGGCGATCACCGGCTACACGGTGACGTCCTCGCCGGGTGGGCTGACGGCGTCCGCCGATGCCGGTGAGACCGAGGCGACGGTGACCGGGCTGAGCAACGGCACGGCGTACACCTTCACGGTCACGGCGACGAATGTCGCCGGCCCCGGTGCGCTCTCGGTCGCGTCCGAGCCCGTCACCCCGCGCTCGGCGCCCGGTGCCCCGACGGGTGTGTCGGCGACGGCCGGCGACGGTCAGGCGACGGTGTCGTGGACGGCTCCGGCCTCCGACGGCGGCTCGGCGATCACCGGCTACACGGTGACGTCCTCGCCGGGTGGGCTGACGGCGTCCGCCGATGCCGGTGAGACCGAGGCGACGGTGACGGGGCTGACCAACGGCACGGCGTACACCTTCACGGTCACGGCCGCCAACGTCGCCGGCGACGGTGCCCCCTCGGCGGCGTCGAGCGCGGTGACGCCGTTCGGCAAGCCGGCCAAGCCGGCCGCGCCGGCCGTGGTCGCGGGCAACCAGCAGGTGACCGTGTCCTGGACGCCCCCGGCCGCGAACGGCAGCCCGCTGACCGGCTACACGATCACCGGCAGCCCCGGGGTGGCTCCGGTGACCGTCGGCGCCGGCGTGACCCAGGTGGTCGTCCGTGGGCTGGTCAACGACCGGGCGTACACCTTCACGGTCACCGCCACGAACGTGGCCGGCGCCAGCGAGGCGTCCTCGCCGTCAGCGGCGGCGACGCCACGGCGCTCGGCGGCCGCTGTCGCCAAGACGACGGCCGCTCCGGCCAAGGTCAAGAAGGGCAAGAAGACGACGATCTGGGGGACCCTCGCTCCGGCGCTGCCGGGCGCGACGGTGACCCTCCAGCAACAGAAGGGATCGAGCTGGAAGACCGTGGCCACGAGCCGCGTCGCGTCCCAGGCGATGCCCAAGGCCGGGACCGTCGTCGGCTTCAAGTTCGTGGTCAAGGGCAAGAAGAAGGGCAAGGCGACGTACCGCGTGGTCTTCGCCGGCAACGCCACGCACAGCGGCGCGATCGGACGCGCCGTCACCGTCAAGGTCAAGTGATCGGCGGCCCCGCCCGCGGTCAGCCGCAGGCGGGGCAGGTGCCGAAGATCTCCAGGGTGTGCGAGACCTCGGAGTAGCCGTGGTCCGCCGCGACCGAGCGGGTCCACCGCTCCACCGCGGGGCCCTCGACCTCCACGGTCGCGCCGCAGGAGCGGCAGACCAGGTGGTGATGGTGGGTGTCGCTGCACCGGCGGTACGCCGCCTCGCCGGTCTCGCCGCGGATCATGTCGACCTCGCCGGCCTCGGCCATGGCCTGCAGGGCGCGGTACACCGTGGAGAGGCCGATCGTCGCGCCGTCGGCGCGGAGCGACTCGTGGACCTCCTGGGCGCTGCGGAAGTCCTCGAAGCGGGCCAGCGCCTCGGCGACGGCCCGGCGCTGCCGGGTGGGCCGCACGGTGGCCTGCGGGGCGTCGTCAGTGCTCGTCATAGTGACCTCCGTGCACGGCATGGCGGTGACCGTCGTGGATGTAGTCGATGTGGTCGCCGTGCTCGACGGCCAGGTGGCCGCAGCCGGGGCCGTGCTGATGACGGTGCGGCTCGTCGACGACCGCGTGCTCGGGGACGTCCGCCAGCTCGAAGGGCCGGCGGGCGCGGCGGCGGGCCCGGACCAGGGCTCCGATCGGCGCGGTGAGGGCGAAGCCGACCAGCGCCACCAGCACGATGGTCGCGCCCGGGGGAGTGTCCACCACCGCGGCGGTGCCGACGCCGAGGACGGCGGCCAGCAGCCCGGCGGCCATCGCCGCGAGCATCGTGGCGCGGAAGCCCCGCGCGAACTGCTGCGCGGTCGCCACCGGGATCACCATCAGCGCGCTGACCAGCAGCAGTCCGACCGTGCGCATCGCGACGGTGACCGACACCGCGGCCAGCACCGCGATCAGCACGTTGTAGAAGCGCACCGGAAGGCCGAGCGTCCGCGCGAAGTCCTCGTCGTTGGCCACCGCGAACAACTGGGGGAGCAGCCCCAGGCACAGGCCCACCACGACGGCCGCGAGGGCCGCGGTCACCCAGACGTCGCCCGGCGCGATCGTCAGGATGGAGCCGAACAGGTAGCCCTGCAGCGCGATCACGCCGTCCCCGGCCATGGACACCAGGACGAGGCCGCCGGCGATGCCGCCGTAGAAGAGGAGCGCCAGCGCGACGTCTCCCGAGGCCTTCTCCCCGGCGCGGATCACCTCGATGAGCACCGCGCCGGCCACCGCGACCGCGATGGCGGTGAGGGTGGGAGAGGTGCTGGTGAGCAGGCCGAGCGCCACGCCGGTCACCGCGATGTGGCCGATGCCGTCGCCGAGCAGGGAGAGCCGGCGCTGGACGAGGTAGGTGCCGACCGACGGGGCGGCCAGCCCGGTGAGCGCGGCGGCGAGGAGCGCGCGCAGCATGAAGTCGGCGAAGAGCACGGAGGTCACTGCAGCGTCCCCTTCTCCAGCGGGCCGGTGATGTCCGGCGTCACGGGCAGGTCCGCCGTCGGCTCGCAGTGGTCGGCGTGCGGCGCGGCGTGCGAGACCGGCGGCAGCCCGTCGTACGCGATGCGGCCCTCCCGGAGCACGACCGTGCGCCGGACCAGCGGGGCGAAGGGCCCGAGCTCGTGGAGCACCACGACGATCGTCGAGCCGCTGTCGACCAGCCGCGCGAGCGTGCCGGCGATCGCGTCCTGGCTGACCAGGTCGACGCCGGCGTTGGGCTCGTCGAGGAAGAAGACGTCCGGCCGGCCGGCGAGGGCCCGGGCGATCAGGACGCGTTGCTGCTGGCCACCCGAGAGGGTGGCGACCGGGTCGCGGGCACGGTCGGCGAGACCGACCACCTCGAGCGCCTCGGCCACCGCGGCCCGGTCCGCGCGCCCGGCCGGCACGAAGGGACGCCGCCGGGCCAGCCGGCCCGATGCCACCACCTCGGCGACGGTCGCCGGCACTCCCTGGGCGATGGGGGAGCGCTGCGGCACGTAGCCGATCCGCGCCCAGTCCGCGAAGTCGGCCAGCGGCCGGTCGAAGAGCCGGATGTGGCCGGCCGAGAGCGGCCGCAGGCCGATGGCGGCCTTGACCAGCGTGGACTTGCCCGAGCCGTTGGCGCCGAGCAGCGCGACCATCTCCCCCGAGGCCACCTCGAGGTCGATGTCGCGCAGGATCGGCCGGCCGCCGAGCGTGACCGCTCCGCCGTGGATCGCGAGTACGGGGCTTCTCATCGGCAGTCGTTGGCCTCCCTGAGCGCGGCGAGGTTGTCGCGCATGATGGACGAGTAGTCCCGCGAGCTTCCCTGGGTGAGCCCCTCGATCGGGTCGAGGACCGCCGTGCGGATCCCGAGGTCCCTGGCCAGCGTATCGGCGAGCTTGGGGCTGGCCAGCGTCTCGGTGAAGACCGTCGTCACGCCCGCGTCCTCGATCAGGTCGTGCAGCGAGGCGAGGTGGGCCGGCGTCGGCTCGGCGTCCGGTGACAGGCCGGCGATGGCGTGGAAGGCGAACGGCGTGGGCAGGTAGGCGAAGGCGTCGTGGCTGACCACCACGTCGTCGATCCGGCAGGAGCCGAGCTCCTGGTCGTACGCCGCGGAGAGCGACTCCATCCGGCCGGTGAAGTCGGCCAGGTGGGCGGCGTACTCCTCGGCATGGTCGGGGTCGGCGTCGGCGAGCTGCTTCTCCACCGCCGCGGCGATGAGGCTCATGTTGGCCGGGTCGAGCCAGACGTGCGGGTTGACCCCCTCGCCGTGCTCGTGTCCCTCCTCGTCCTCGTGGATCAGGTCCGGCACGACGGCGAGGGCGTCGACCACCCGCTCCGGGCCGTTGGTCTCGATCGCCTCGTCGACGGCCGGCTGCAGACCCTCGAGGTGGATGGCCAGGTCGGCCCCGGAGACCTCGGCCACCTGTCGGGGCTTCAGCTCCAGGTCGTGCGGCTCGACCCCGGGGGCGGTCAGGTTGCTCACCGTGACGAGGTCGCCGCCGACCTGCTCGGCGACGTACTGCAGCGGGTAGAAGCCGGCCACCACCTGCACGCCGTCGCCGCTCGACGCTCCTCCGCAGGCGGCGAGGGGGAGCAGAGCGGCGGAGGCCAGGGCGACGCGGATTCTCATGAGAACCATTCTCATTCAAAATGGGAATCATTGTCAAAACGGTGTCCGGCTGGCGGACCGTAGGATCACCCCTGTGCTGGTCGTCAACCGCTTCCGTGAGCCCGCCATCGAGTTCCGTGCCGAGCTCGAGGCGGCGCTCGCCCTGCTCGCCGCGCGGCCCGGCTTCGAGGACGGTCGGCTCGGCCGCAACCTCGACGACCCGTCGCTGTGGGTGATGGTGACTCGATGGGCGGATGTGGGCAGCTACCGCCGCGCCCTGTCGTCGTACGAGGTCAAGGCCGGCGCCGTCCCGCTGCTGAGCCGGGCGATCGACGAGCCGGGCGCCTACGAGCCTCTCGACGGTGAGCTCAACCGGTTCGAGGCGCGCGGGTCCGGCTCGATAGGGTGAGCCCTCGTCCCGCCGGCAGCCAGTCGGTCCCGACGCGCCGTCCGGCGCAGACTCGCAGGAGATGACCCACCGTGGCCAAGAAGCCCGCTTCCCCTCTCGACAACGTCGTCTCGCTGGCCAAGCGCCGCGGCTTCGTGTTCCCCTGCGGGGAGATCTACGGCGGCACCCGCTCGGCCTGGGACTACGGGCCGCTGGGCGTGGAGCTGAAGGAGAACATCAAGCGCCAGTGGTGGCGCGCGATGGTGCAGACGCGCGAGGACGTCGTCGGCCTCGACTCCAGCGTGATCCTGCCCCGGCAGACCTGGGAGGCATCGGGCCACGTCTCGACCTTCACCGACCCGCTGACCGAGTGCCAGTCCTGCCACAAGCGCTTCCGCGCCGACCACCTGCAGGAGGAGTACGCCGAGAAGAAGGGCATCGACGACCCGGACACGGTCGACCTCGCGACCCTGGCCTGCCCCAATTGCGGCACCCGCGGCGCCTGGACCGAGCCGCGCCAGTTCTCCGGCCTGCTCAAGACCTACCTCGGCGTCATCGAGGACGAGTCCGGCCTGCACTACCTGCGGCCCGAGACCGCGCAGGGCATCTTCCTCAACTTCGCCAACGTGGTGACCTCCAGCCGCCGCAAGCCGCCGTTCGGCATCGCCCAGATCGGCAAGAGCTTCCGCAACGAGATCACCCCGGGCAACTTCATCTTCCGC
>JBIQLB010000022.1:0-66348 GCA_044464665.1 Nocardioides sp. | reverse complement strand
GGGCCGAACCCACCACTATTGGGTTCGGCCCTCCACGATGTCTTGAGACATCACATGGTGGCAGGTGCAGGATTCGAACCTGCGTAGGCATACGCCGACGGATTTACAGTCCGCTTCCATTGGCCGCTCGGACAACCTGCCGATGCTGCTCGTCCGATGGTCTCCCGTAGGGTGAACAGCGCAGCCGAGGATAGCGCAGCAACCGCGCCGGAGATAAATCGACCAAGGAGGAGCCCGCCATGGCCGACTCGTCGTTCGACATCGTCAGCAAGATCGACCGTCAGGAGGTTGACAACGCGCTGTCCCAGGCGGCGCGGGAGATCTCCCAGCGCTACGACTTCAAGGGCACCGGCGCGGCGATCAAGTGGTCCGGCGAGAAGGGGATCGAGATCTCCGCCAACGCCGACGACCGCGCCAGCGCCGTGCTGGAGGTCTTCAAGGAGAAGCTGATCAAGCGCGACCAGTCGCTGAAGATCCTCGACGCCTCCGAGCCGCGTCAGTCCGGCAAGGAGTCCAAGATCAGCATCGCCCTCAAGGAGGGCATCACCTCCGAGGACGCCAAGAAGGTCGGCAAGCTGATCCGCGACGAGGGCCCCAAGGGCGTCAAGGTCCAGGTGCAGGGCGACGAGCTCCGCGTCTCCAGCAAGAAGCGCGACGACCTCCAGGCCGTCATCGCCCTGGTCAAGGCCCAGGACTACGACTTCGCCGTGCAGTTCACCAACTACCGCTGAGGCGGATATAGCACTTGCTATAGTGGGGGCATGTCCGAGCTCTCCGAGATCGCCCGACGTTGCGACGAGGCCGTCGCTCGTGCGCGCCGCGAGCTCGTCGCCGCGGTGCGGGAAGCGCATGCGGGCGGCATGACCCAGGCGGAGATCGCCCAGGAGATCGGGCGCAGCCAGCCGGAGGTGTCCAGGCTGCTGCGCTTCCACGGCACCGGACCGCGGGCGGCGGCACTGCGCAAGCACCGCGCCGACATCATCTGGCTGGTGAAGGAGGCCGGCGGGTCGAACGTCCGTGTCTTCGGGTCGGTGGCGACCGGGGAGGACGGACCGGACTCCGACATCGACCTGCTCTTCGATCCGGTCGCGCCGATCGGGTTGATGGGCCTCGCCAGGTTGCAGCGGAGGATCGGCGATGTGGTCGGCTTCGATGTCGACATCGTTCCCGAGGACGACTTGATCCCGGTCATCAAGGAGCGGGTGCGACGACAGGCGGTGTCTCTGTGAGCCGTACGCCCGAGGAGGCGCTCACCGTCGCGCTCTTTCACTTCGATGCCGTCGCGGAGTACGTCGCCGAGGACGTCACCCGGCAGATGGCCATTGACGCGATCGCGCTTCGGCTCGCCTCAGGCATCGAGGCGATGAGCAAACTCGATCGGACCTATCTGGAGGACCTATTCGGCGAGTGGCACGCCATGCGAGGCATGCGGAACCTCATCGCCCACGGCTACATCGTCACCGACTCCGCGCTGGTTCTGGAGTCGGCCGTCCATGAGCTGCCGTCCATCGTCAAGGTGGTCCGTGGCGAGCTCGACAAGATCGCGGAGTCACCGGTCGATATGCAAGGCGAGGAGGCCTGATGCCCGAGGCGCGGCCGAGTGCGGCGGTGGAGATCGAGGCGCCGCTGGAGACGGTGTGGGAGATCATGCTCGACACCGCGTCGTACGGCGAGTGGAACCCGTTCGTCTTCCGGGCGGAGTGCGCGGCCCCTGAGGCGGGAGAGCCGATCGTGCTGCACGTGCGCTGGGCCAACGGGCGGACGACGCGATCGCCCGAGCGGATCAGCCTGGTCGAGCCACCGCACGAGGACGGCCCGGAGGATGCACGTGTGACGCGTGCCACCCTCGCTTACGTCTACGAGGGACTCCCGGCGAGACTGGGTCTCGTGCGCGGCACCCGCTTCCAGCGGCTCGCCCAGCAGCCCGGTGGCCCGACCCGCTACGACACCGTCGAGGAGTTCAGTGGGCCACTGGTTCCGCTGGCGGGTCCGGAACGGGTGGCGGACGGCTTCCGCCGGCACGCCGAGGCGCTCAAGGCGCGAGCCGAGGAGCGAGGAGAGAGGACGGCCTGATGGATCTGACGCCACGAGGCTTGACGAGATCCGCCGTGGTCGGGGCCAACCGGCTCTTCGCCACCCCGGTGAGCGCGCGCGGCCTGGTGTCGCGGGCGGTGCGGCTGGGCGCGCGTGACGCCGACGCGCTGCGGCAGGCGGTCGCCGGCAAGGTCGTGCTGGTGACCGGGGCCTCCTCCGGCATCGGCCGGGCGACGGCGGTCCGGCTCGGCGCGGCCGGTGCGCACGTGCTGCTGGTCGCGCGCAGCGAGGAGGCGCTGACGGAGGTCGCCGAGGAGATCGAGACCACGGGCGGCGCCGCGACGACGTACCGCGCGGACCTGGCCGACTTCGACCAGATCGACGCGCTGGTGACCAAGGTGCTCGACGCGCACGGTCACGTCGACGTGCTGGTCAACAACGCCGGCATGTCGATCCGGCGCAAGGTGCGCCACTCCGCTGAGCGGTTCCACGACTTCGAGCGGCCGATGCGGCTGAACTACTTCGCCGCGGTCCGGCTCACCATGGGCCTGCTGCCGCGGATGGTCGAGCGCGAGACCGGCCAGGTCATCAACATCTCCAGCTGGGCCGCCCTGCTGCGCCCGGCGCGGTTCTCCGGCTACACCGCGTCCAAGGCGGCGCTGGAGGCGTGGTCGGACTCGGTGCAGGGCGAGGTGCTCGATGACGGCGTGGTCTTCACCAACATCCGCATGCCCTTGGTCCGTACGCCGATGATCACGCCGACCAAGCTCTACCGGAGGATGCCGGCGCTGAGCATGGACGAGGCAGCCGATGTCGTCGCCGACGCCGTGGTGACGCGTGCTCGCAGGGTGACCCCGCTGGTCGCCACGATGGTCGGCTGGGTGGAGTCGGTCAGCCCCGGTCTGGGTGACGTCACCCGCAAGAACGCCATCTGACGAGGGCGACATGGCCAACCAGCGGATGCGCGAGTTCTGGTCGGGGGCCGGAGCGCAGGGCTGGGTCGAGCACCAGCGGCTCTTCGACGCGGAGCTGGCCGCCTTCGCCGACGTCGTCGTCGACGCGGTCGACCCGTGGCCGGGCGCGCGACTGCTCGACATCGGCTGCGGCACCGGCGCGCTCCTCGAGCTGACCGTGGCCCGTGGCGCGACCGGTGTGGGCGTCGACATCTCGCCGGCGATGGTGGCCGCCGCGGCGAAGCGGATCCCCCGCGCCGAGTTCGTCGTCGCCGACGCGCAGACCGACGATCTGGCGGCCCACGGGCCGTTCGACGCCGTCGTGTCCCGCTTCGGGGTGATGTTCTTCGACGACCCGGTGACCGCCTTCGCCAACATCCGCGCCGCCGCTCGACCGGGCTCCCCGCTGGTGTTCGTCTGCTGGCGGAGCGTCGCGGAGAACCCGATCTTCACGCTCGGCACCAGCGTGCTCGTCCAGCTGCTCGATCCGCCTTCGGAGCCGCCGGCGCCGGACGCGCCCGGCCCCACCGCGTTCGCGGACGCCGAGCGGGTGCGGGCCATCCTCGCCGGCAGTGGATGGCGCGAGGTCGAGGTGTCGGCGTACGACGCCACGTGCGACTACGGGACCGACGGCAGCGACGGTGTCGAGGAGCGGCTGGCGATGATCCTCGGCACCACGACCGGGCAGCTGGCCCGCGAGCGGCTGGAGCCGACGCTCGGCCCGAAGCGGTGGGCGGCGCTGCTCGACGACGTGCGCGCCGAGGTGGGCCGTCACCTGGTGGACGGTCGCGTCCAGCTGCCCGGCGCCGCCTGGCTGGTCACCGCGCGCGCATAGGAGGGGTCAGGGCAGCAGGTCCCGGGCGATCGCGCGGCCGGCGGCGAGCAGCTCCTCCTCGGAGGCGTCCAGGTCCGCCCCGGCCACGCCGGAGAGGTTGACCGAGATCAGCGCCAGCCGCACGCGCAGCTGCTCCTCGACGCTGGCGTCCGCGGGCGTCAGCACGCGGTAGAGCACCTTCATCTTCTCCAGCATCCCCTCGCGCCCCTGCTTGAGGCCGGCCACGACCGAGCGGTTGGCCATCACGAAGCGGAACAGCGAGAGCCCGTGCGCCTGCATCACGTCGCTCCAGCGGGCGAGCACCTCCTCGCGCAGCGGCGCTCCGGGCGGCTGCTGCTCGGCCCAGTCGGCGAGCTCGCCGACCTGCCGCTCCACGTCGGCGAGGAGGGCGCGGACGATGTCCTCCTTGCTGTCGAAGTGGTAGTAGAGCGCCGCCTTGGTGATGCCCAGCTGCTCGGCGATCTCGCGCATCGACGTGGCGCCGTACCCCTGCTCGGCGAAGAGCCGGAGGGCGGCGCGCAGGATCCGCTCGCGGGTGGTGTCCGCGGGCGTCTCGTCGGCTGGCGCCGCGACGTCACTGGTGCTCACGACCCCAGCATATCCCGCTTGCTTACCGATCGGTCAGCGCGTAGGCTGACCGATCGGTAAGTACGAGGACGACAGGGAGAGCACGTGGAGCAGGCACCCGCGACGCTGACGCCGCGCCAGATCATCACCGCGATGAGCGGCCTCATCATCGCGATGCTGCTGGCTCAGCTGGACAACATGATCGTGGCGCCGGCGCTGCCCACGATCGTCGGCGAGCTGGGCGGGCTCAACCACCTGTCCTGGGTGGTGACCGGCTACATCCTGGCCTCGACCGTGGCGACGCCGCTGTGGGGCAAGCTCGGCGACATCTTCGGCCACAAGCGCACCTTCATGATCTCGATCGTGATCTTCCTGGTCGGCTCCGCGCTGTGCGGCATCGCCCAGGACATGACCCAGCTGGTGCTCTTCCGCGCTTTCCAGGGCATCGGCGCCGGCGGCCTGGTTGTCGGCATCATGTCGGTCATCGGGATGCTGCTCTCGCCCCGCGAGCGCGGCAAGTACATCGGCGTGATGATGGCCGTCATGCCGGCCGCGATGATCGGAGGCCCGCTGATCGGGGGCTTCATCACCGACCACGCCTCGTGGCGCTGGGCCTTCTACGTCAACATCCCGCTGGGCGCGATCGCGCTCTTCGTCATCTGGTCCACGCTGCACCTCCAGCACGAGGTCAAGAGCCAGGGCACGGTCGTCATCGACTGGCGGGGCGCCTCGGTGCTCACCGTCTGGATCACCGCGCTGGTGCTGGCGATCACCTGGGGCGGCACCGAGTACCCCTGGGACTCCTGGCAGATCCTCGGCCTCGAGGCGGTCGCGATCGTCGGCCTGATCGTCTTCCTCGTCGTGGAGCAGCGGGCCGCCGAGCCGGTGATCCCGCTGCGGCTCTTCCGCATCGCCAACTTCTCCCTGGCCACGGCCCTGGGCTTCGTCGCCGGCTTCGCGATGTTCGGCGGGATCACCTTCCTGCCGCAGTTCCAGCAGTTCGTCCAGGGCCAGTCGGCGACCAACAGCGGCCTGCTGCTGATGCCGATGATGCTGGCGGCGATGGTCTTCTCGCTCGTCGGCGGCCAGGTGATCAGCCGGACCGGCCACTACAAGGCCTTCCCGATTCTCGGCGCGGGGCTGCTGACCACCGGCCTCTTCCTCTTCTCCACGATGGACCTGGACACCTCCAAGGGCACCAGCGCGCTCTACATGGTCGTCCTCGGCGCCGGCATGGGCTGCCTGATGCAGACCACCAACCTGATCGCGCAGAACAGCGTCGAGCTGCGTGACCTCGGCGCGGCCACCGGCGCCTCGACGTTCGTCCGCAACCTCGGCGGCTCGCTCGGCGTCGCCGTGCTCGGCGCGATCTACACCCACCAGATCACCAGCCACCTGGGCTCTGCCGGTACGTCGATCGGCAGCGCCTCCAGCCTCACGCCGGCCGCGCTGCGCGATCTCCCCGCCGAGGTGCAGGAGCTCTTCCGGTCCGCGGTGGTGGCGGGCACGCACGAGATCTTCTGGTGGTCCGCGCCGATCGCCGCGGTCGGCTTCGTCATCGCCTGGTTCATCCGCCAGGTGCCTCTCCGCGACTCGGTGCACACGCCGGCGCAGGACCAGGCCGACGCCGCCGAGCGGCAGTTCTCGCTGGAGGCATGAGCATGAGCGACGAGCGACCAGCCCGCTGGCCGGCCGCCCTGGCCATCGTCGTCGTCCTGGCGGCGGTGATGGCGTGGGGGCCGTGGTTCCTGCTCGGGCTGCCGGCGATCCTGCTGGTCCCCGCGCTGCGTCGGAGCCTGCGGGCCTGGCGCTGGTGGCGGGTGATCGGAGCCTGGGTCCTCGTCGCCGCGGCGCTGACGCTGCTGGTGATCGTGATCCCCGACGGGCGGCTGCCGATCCCGCAGGGACCAGGCCTGCTGGTCGGGCCGTCGTACGTCGGGAAGCCGGCCACGCCGCAGCCGATCGGGCTGGTCGCCATCCCGGACAGCCCGGCGATGGCCCCGGCCGGCCGCAACAGCATGCACAACGACGCCTGGGCCACCGACGCCTACACCTGGGCCGGTCCGCTCGGGAAGGACCCCGAGGTCGACACCGCCTGGTACGGCATCGAGGAGTGCGCCACCCTCGCCTTCGACTCCCACGACCGGATGATCGCGCTGTGCGGTGACATCAAGGGCCCGGTCATGCACGTGCTCGACACCGAGACGATGCGCGCGCTGGCGACCAGGCGGCTGCCCGAGCGCAAGCCGAGCGCCGAGGGCAAGAAGCCGTGGGAGGACCTCTGCGGCGGCGCCTACTTCTACCTCGACCAGGACGACCGCGCGGTCGTGGCGACGACCGATCAGCGGGTGCTGGTGCTCACCACCTCCGACGCCGACGACAAGCCCGAGCTGCGCCAGGCCGAGTCCTTCGACCTCGACGAGCAGATCCCCGACAAGGACTGCCTGATCGCGCTGATGCCCGACTGGTCGGGCCGGGTCTGGTGGGTCACGCAGCGTGGACTGGTGGGCGCGCTGGACACCGGGTCGGGCACGTCGCAGGTCTTCGACACCCACGAGCAGATCGCCAACTCCCTCGCCGCGGACGAGAACGGCGGGATCTACGTCGTGACGGTGCAGGGCTTCTATCGCTTCGTGGCCGACGGGCAGGGGAAGCCGACGGTCGCCTGGCGGGCGTCGTACGACCGCGGCTCGCGGCAGAAGCCGGGCCAGCTCTCCCAGGGATCGGGCACCACGCCGACGGTGCTGCCCGGCGACCTGGTGGCGATCACCGACAACGCCGATCCGCGGATGAACGTCGTGTTCTACCGGCGCTCGACCGGCGCGGAGGTCTGCAAGGCGCCGGTCTTCGCCAACGACCGCAGCGCCTCGGACAACTCGCTGGTCGTGGTCGGGCCCTCCAGCGTCGTGGTGGAGAACAACTACGGCTACTCCTCGCCGCTCTCGGCGATGCTCGGACGGCGTACGACGCCAGGATTCGCCCGCGTGGACGCCGATGGCGGCACCTGCAAGGTCGCGTGGACCAGCAAGGAGAACGGTCCCACGTCGGTGGCGAAGTCCTCGCTGGAGACCGGCCTGGTCTACGCCTACACCAAGCGGCCGAGCCGGCTGGGCGTCGACACCTGGTACCTCACCGCCATCGACGCCCGCACCGGCCGGACCGCCTTCAGCGTCCGCACCGGCACCGGCGCGCTGATGAACAACCACTACGCCGCGGTCACCCTCGCCCCCGACGGCGCCGCCTTCATCGCCACTCCCGCGGGCATGGTCCGCGTCCGCGACCGCCGCTGAGGAGCCGATCGCGGTAGCCCGGGCCCTTGTCGGTCGGTCGTGTCGGAGCCTCGCACTACGGTCGCTTCGCAGGCTGAGCACAGGAGGACCCATGGTCGACGAGACGCTGTTCGGTGAGACCGTCGAGCATCCGAGCGCGAAGCCGGTGGTGGCAGGCTCGGTCAGGCAGCGCGTGCTGATCACCGTCAAGGCCGCGCCGAACCCCTCCTCGACGTACGGTGAGACGGTCTGTATCGCGGGCGTTCGCCTGGGTGACGTGGGGCCACGAGACTGGATCCGCCTCTATCCCATCAACTTCCGCCATCTGCCCGAAGCCTCGGCGAAGTTCAGGAAGTACGACGTGGTCACCGTCGAGTGCCGACCGGCGAGCGAGCCACGGCTCGAATCCTGGCGTCCGAACATGAGCACGCTCAGGGTGGAGGCCCATGTCCCGCCATGGACAAGACGCCGGCAGATGCTGGATCCGATGATCGATGACTCGATGTGCAGAATTCGGCTGGATGCCGCTGCTGATGTGCGAGCGCGGTCGCTCGCGCTGGTGCGGCCGACCGAGATCCTGGGATTCCGACTCGAGCCGCATCCAGGGTGGAGCGGTGATGAGCAGAGCAAGATCGATGCCTATGTGAGCCAGCTCGAGCTGGATGTCTTCGATGGCGGACAGGACAAGACACCGCTCGAGGCGCCTCGCTTCAGGGGCTACTACCAGTGGCGTTGCGCCGAGACGAGCTGCACGGGACACGAGAGCTCGATCATCGATTGGGAGTTCGTCGCTCTCCAACGACATCTGGGAGATCGATCGGATGCGGAAGCACGAGCAGCGATCCATCAGCGCTTCTATGAGGAGATCTGTGCGCCTGAGAACGACGTCGCGTTCTACGTCGGCAATCAAGCCAAGCGACCGCAGACCTTCAGCATCCTCGGCATCTACTACCCGCGGAACGGCACCTAGGCTGGCAGGACCGAGACCGGCACAGGGCGAGATTCGACGACTTCGTCGATGACGACCTGCCGGTGGCACGCCTCGGCGTCCGCCTCGAAGCACAGGACGGCGACGACGTGGTCGGCTGCCAAGTCGGCCAGCTCCTGCAACGATGCTTCCGCGTCGGGTGTGCGGAGCGCCTCGCGGAACACGCGCCGGCCTTCTTCGATGCGGCCGGTCCAGAATGGCTGCCGGTTCTCCTTGGCGTTCCCAAGGCCTCGCATGTGCCGGTAGCCGATGCCGGCTTCCGCCAATGCCTCGCGAAGACGCGTCTTGGAGAAGCCGGCCTTCCGGCTGATCGCGTTCAGGCGTACGTCGGCAACGATTCCGACCCCCATGGCGGTGAGAGCGGCCACGAACTCCTCGATGGTCCGGCCCTCGTAGCCGACGGACACGAGCCCGTTCGTCATGGCTGCCTCCTGCTGATGGCTGTTGGATACATGGTCCCTGATCGAGAGCTCCGGCCGAAGTGCCTCCCGGGAGGACCCTGGGGTTGGAGACGGCAGTGTTGCACGGATCGAACATGTGTTCGATCATGGGCAGATGTCCGTCCGCGAGCTCAGCGTCCCCGACAGCGGGACGGTCGGCGCGCTGCGGGAGCGGATGCGGCAGATGTCGGGCGGGGTGCCGCGGCTGCCGCTGGTCACGCCGCCGGAGCTGAGCGGGCTGCTCGACCTGCGCACCGGCGGGGCCTACCAGGTCGACAGCGCGGCGCTGGTGCTCTCGCTGCTGGCGGGGCCGTCGCGGGTGGGGTCGTGGGCGGCGGTGGTGGGCGCTCCCGACCTGGGGATCGAGGCGGCCGAGGAGGCGGGGGTCGAGCTGCGCCGGCTGGTGCTGGTGCCCGATCCGGGGGAGCACTGGCTGGAGGTCGTCGCGGCGCTGGTCGACGTGGTCACGGTGGTGGCGCTCCGGCCGCCGGCTGGGGTGAGCGAGCGGGCGGCGAGCCGGATCGCGGCCCGGCTGCGCAAGCGATCGGCGGTCCTCCTGGCATGGGGCGACTGGCCGGGCTGCGAGGCGCGGCTGAGCCTGGAGGAGTCCGCGTGGGAGGGCATCGAGCAGGGGCACGGGCGGCTGCGGGCACGCCGCTCGGTGGTCGCCGTACGACGGGGCAGTGCGCCCCCGCGTCGTACCGAGCTCTGGCTGTCGGGCGCACCCGACCCACTCCAGGCCGCCGAGCCCGAGACGGCCCGGGAGACCGGATGAGGATCCTGGTGCTCTGGTGTCCCGACTGGCCGGTGGTGGCGGCGCTGACCGAGGCCGGGGAGAGCGACATGGCCCCCGCCGCGGTGCTGTCGGCCAACCGGGTGGTGGCCTGCAACGCGGCCGCCCGCGCCGACGGGATCCGCCGGGGGATGCGCCGCCGCGATGCCCAGGCGCGCTGCCCGGGGCTGCGGCTGCTGCCGGCCGGCCCCGACCGGGACGCCCGCGAGTTCGAGCCGGTGCTCGCCGCCGTCGAGGAGCTGCGGCCCGGGGTGGCCGCGATCCGGCCGGGCCTGCTGGCGATCCGGTCGCCGGCGCGGTTCTACGGCGGGGAGGAGCGGGCCGCGGCGACGCTGCTGGAGGCCGTGGTCGGGGTGGGTGTGCGCGACGTCCGGGCCGGGATCGCCGACGAGGTCTTCACCGCCGAGCAGGCCGCGCGGCGGGCCGGCGTTCAGGACTGGGTGGTCGTCCCGGAGGGCGGATCGCCGGCCTTCCTGGCCCCGCTGCCGGTGGAGGCGATCGACGACGCCGACCTGGCCGGGCTGCTGAGGCGTCTCGGCCTGACCACGCTGGCCGACCTGGCGGCCCTGCCCGCCGGCGACGTGCTCACCCGGTTCGGCGCCTCGGGGGCGCGGCTGCACCGCCTCGCGAGCGGACGCGATCCGGCGCAGCCGGCGACCCGCACACCGCCGCCGGACCTCGTCCGCGAGATCGGCTTCGAGCCGCCGCTGGCCTCGGTGGAGGCGGTCTGCTTCAGCGTCCGGACGACCTGCGAGGAGCTCCTGGCCGCCCTGGCCGAGCGGGGGCTGGTGGCCACCGCGGTCCGCATCGAGGCCGAGGGCGACGGCGCCGACAGCCCGGTGGTCTCCAGCCGCTCCTGGTTGCACTCGGGCTTCTTCGGCGTCGCCGACCTGGTCGACCGGGTGCACTGGCAGCTCGGCGCGGACCTGTCCGGCCAGGTGCTCGGCTCGCCGGTCGGGCGGATGCGCTTCGTCCCCGAGACGGTCGAGCCGGCCGCCGCGCATGCCGAGGGGCTCTGGGGCGGAGGCGCCGAGGAGCGGGTCGACCGTGGGGTCGCGCGGGTCCAGGCGATGCTCGGGTACGATGCGGTCGTCGTACCCGTCCGGCAGGGTGGCCGCTCGCCGGCCGACCGCCAGGCGCTGGTGCCGTGGGGGGAGCGACCCTCCGGCCTGCGCCCGCCCGTGCTGCCCTGGCCCGGGTCGATCCCGCCGCCCGCGCCGACCCGGGTCTTCGCCGAGCCGTGGCCCACGGTGGTCCTCGGCGAGACCGGCCGCCCGGTCGCGGTGACCGAGCGCGGCGCGGTCACCGACCCGCCGGCACGGGTCCGACTCGACCGCCGCTGGCTGCCGGTGGAGGCCTGGGCCGGACCGTGGCCGGTGAGCGAGCAGTGGTGGGAGGGAGCCGGCGCGTTGGTGGCCCGCTTCCAGATCGTCGCCGCCGACGGCACCGCCTGGCTGCTGCGCTGCCAGGGGGACCGTGACACTCCGCAGTGGGTGGTGGAGGCGGCGTATGAGTGACCACGGCATCACGAGGGGAGACTGACGTGGGATGGCACAACCCGCCGATGCCGTGGCGAGAGCTGGAGGCGACCCTCTCCGGGCGGCCGGTGGACGAGGGGCCGGGGTCGCGCAAGCGCAAGGCCTACGAGCCGCGCCCGATCGAGCCGCGGCCCGGGCCGCTCACGCCGTACGCCGAGCTGCACTGTCACAGCAGCTTCAGCTTCCTCGACGGCGCCAGCGGTCCCGACCGGCTCGTCGAGGAGGCCGTCCGGCTCGGCCTGCACGGGCTGGCGCTGACCGATCACGACGGCTTCGCCGGCGCCCCGCTCTTCGCCGAGACCGCGAAGCCCTACGAGCTTGCCACCATCTACGGCGCCGAGCTCTCCCTCGGCCTGACCGGCCCGCAGAACGGCGTGGCCGACCCCGAGGGCCGTCACCTGCTCCTGCTCGCCATCGGGGTCGAGGGCTACCACCGGCTGGCCGGCGCGATGACCGATGCCCACCTGCGCGGCGACGAGAAGGGCAGGCCCGACTACGACCTGGAGGAGCTCTCCGCCCGCGGCCGGGGGCACTGGCTGGTGCTGACCGGCTGCCGTAAGGGCCTGGTCCGCGGCGCGTTGGAGGACGGCGACCCGGCGGCCGAGCTGGACCGGCTGACCGCGCTCTTCGGCCACGACCACGTCGTCGTCGAGCTGACCGACCAGGGGCTCCCGCGCGACCAGGAGGTCAACGACGCGCTCGCCGTACTGGCTCGTGATCACGGCCTGCCCGTCGTGGCGACCAACAACGTCCACTACGCCACCCCCGCCGACCACCGGCTGGCCACGGCGATGGCGGCGATCCGGGCTCGGCGCAGCCTCGCCGAGATGGACGGCTGGCTGCCGCCGTGGGGCGGCGCCTCGCTGCGGTCGGGTGAGGAGATGGCGCGCCGATTCGGCCGGTACGACGGGGCGATCGCCCGGTCGGTCACCCTCGCCGAGCAGCTCGCCTTCGACCTGCAGAAGGCCGGCCCGCGACTGCCGAAGCAGGGCATCCCCGCGGGGCACACCGCGAGCACCTGGCTGCGCGAGCTGGTCGAGCGTGGCTTCGAGGAGCGCTACCGGCGCCTGCCGCACGCCAAGAAAGCACGGAAGCGGATCGAGCACGAGATGCGGATCATCCTGGACAAGGACTTCGCCGGCTACTTCGTCATCGTCCACGACATCGTCGCCTATGCCCGGGAGCGGGGAATCCTCTGCCAGGGCAGGGGATCCGCGGCCAGCTCGGCGGTCTGCTACGCGCTCGGCATCACCGCGATCGACTCGGTCTACTACGAGCTTCCCTTCGAGCGGTTCATCTCCACCCACCGCGACGAGGAGCCGGACATCGACGTCGACTTCGACTCCGGCCGGCGGGAGGAGGTCATCCAGTGGGTCTACGACACGTACGGCCGGTACAACGCCGCCCAGGTCGCCAACGTGATCAGCTACCGGCCCAAGATGGCGGTGCGCGACGCCGCCAAGGCACTGGGCTATTCGCCCGGCCAGCAGGACGCCTGGTCCAAGCACATCGACAGCTGGACCACGGTGAGCACGCAGGACGGCGAGATCCCCGAGCCCGTGGTCGAGCTGGCCGAGCAGCTGATGCGGGCGCCGCGCCACCTGGGCATCCACTCCGGCGGGATGGTGCTCACCGAGCAGCCGATCGGGGAGGTCTGCCCGATCGAGCGGGCGCGGATGGAGAAGCGGACCGTCCTGCAGTGGGACAAGGACGCCTGCGAGTACATGGGTCTGGTGAAGTTCGACCTGCTCGGCCTGGGCATGCTCGGCGCGCTCGACCAGATGATCCGACTGGCCGGCGAGCACCTCGGCGAGCACTGGACGCTGCAGGACCTCCCCAAGGAGGAGCCGGCCGTCTACGACATGCTCTGCCGGGCCGACTCGATCGGCGTCTTCCAGGTGGAGAGCCGGGCCCAGATCGGCACGCTTCCCCGGCTGCGGCCACGCGCGTTCTACGACCTGGCCATCGAGATCGCGCTGATCCGCCCGGGGCCGATCCAAGGCGGCGCGGTGCACCCCTACATCCGCCGCAAGACCGGCCGGGACGAGATCACCTACCTGCACGAGGATCTGAAGCCGGTCCTGAGGCGCACCCTCGGCGTCCCGCTCTTCCAGGAGCAGCTGATGGCGATGGCGCGGGCGATCGGCGACTGCTCGGCCGACGAGGCCGACCTGCTGCGCCGGGCGATGGGCTCCAAGCGCGGGGTCGAGCGGATCGAGTCGGTCAAGCAGACGCTCTTCGCCGGGATGAAGCGGCGCGGCATCACCGGCCAGGCCGCGAACGGGATCTACCAGCAGATCCTCTCCTTCGCCCACTTCGGGTTCGCCGAGAGCCACGCGCTCTCCTTCGCGCTGCTCGTCTACGCCAGCTCGTGGTTCAAGCTGCACTACCCGGCGGCGTTCCTGGCCGGGCTGCTGCGCTCGCAGCCGATGGGGTTCTACTCGCCGCAGTCACTGGTCCAGGACGCCCGCCGCCACGGGGTGGAGGTACGCCGGCCCGACATCTGGTCCTCCGGCGCGCAGGCCGGCCTGGAGGAGACCGGTCCCTCCGGAGGACTGCCCGGCTGCCTGGCGTCGTACGACGGCCCGCCGACCGAGTTCGACGAGGACGGCATCGACCCGACGACGACCCACCGGCGCGACGGAGGGTTCGCCGTCCGGCTGGGGCTGGCCGACGTCCGCGGCATCGGCACGGAGGTGGCGGAGCGGATCGTCGCGGCCAGGGACGAGGTGCCCTTCGTCGACATGGTCGACCTCTCCCGGCGGGCCGGGCTCGACGCCACTCAGCTCGAGGCGCTGGCCACCGCCGGGGCGTTCGAGAGCTGGGGGCTGTCGCGGCGGGAGGCCTTGTGGCAGGCGGGATTCACCGAGCGCGACGACCAGCTTCCCGGCGCCGGGGCTGTCGTCGCGGCGCCCGCGCTGCCCGACATGGACGCCGTCGACCTCACCCTGGCCGACCTCTGGGCCACCCGGATCTCGCCGGCCGGCCATCCGATGGAGCATCTGCGGCCGATGCTGCGGATGAGCGGCATCCGCTCGGTGGCCGATCTGCTCACCGACGAGCCCGACCGGCGGGTGCATGTCGCCGGCCTGGTCACCCACCGGCAGCGGCCGGGCACCGCCAGCGGGATCACCTTCCTCAACCTCGAGGACGAGACCGGCATGCTCAACGTGGTCTGCTCGCCGGGTGTGTGGAAGCGCCACCGTCGCCTGGCCCGCACCGCCGCCGGCCTGGTCATCCGCGGCATGCTGGAGCGCTCCGACGGCGTCACCAACCTGGTCGCCGATCGGCTCTCCCCGCTGGAGACCATCGCCCCCGCCTTCGGCGCCGCCCTCAAGGCGCGCCACTCCTCCCGCGACTTCCAGTGACCGGGTCTGTGTGTATTTTGAACACTGGTGAGTGTGTTTTTTGACTATTGAGAAATGTGTAAGTTGTATGTTGGTCAGTGTGTGATCCGTTGATCCGTGGGTAAGTGAGGGTAAGAATGGCCAGGTCATCCGTGGTGGGCAGCTACCTGCCGCGTCTGGCGGACGGACTGCTCGATGATCAGCTCCATGCGATGGGTGCCGTGCTCATCGAAGGCGTCAAAGGATGCGGGAAGACGGCAACGGCACGTCAGCAGGCGGCCAGCGAGGTCCTCCTCGACACCGATCCTGAGGCCGAGCGCCGGGCGAGCATCGATCCACGGCTCCTGCTCGATGGTGAGACTCCCCGACTCCTCGACGAGTGGCAGCGCATCCCACGCATCTGGGATGCCGTCCGCCGCGCCGTCGACGATCGCGGCGAGCCTGGGCAGTTCATCCTCACCGGCTCCGCGACTCCCAAGAACGATGCACCTCGGCATTCCGGCGCCGGGCGCTTCGGGACGCTGCGGATGCGCACCATGACTCTGGTCGAGAAGCAGGCGACGACGCCCAGCGTGTCGGTGGCCGGACTTCTGGGCGGAGCCGATCCGGTTCCCGCCAACAGCCCGGTGACCGTGCACGACTATCTCCACCACATCGCCGTGGGTGGGTGGCCGATGCTCGTGGGCGCCGACGAGCGCACGGCGAGAACGTATGTGGACGGCTACCTCGACACCATCGTCGACCGCGACATCGACGAGGTCTCCGGTGGCCCGAGGAATCCACGTCTCGTCCGGCGATTCCTCTACGCCTACGCCCAGATGACCTCCCAGACCGCGAACCTCAGCACCATCATGAGACGGGTCGGCGAGGAGGCGGAGATGCCCTCCCGCCAGACCGCCGAGGTCTATCTCGACGCACTGCGGCGCATGATGATCCTCGACGAGTTCCCGGCCTGGGACCCTGCCGTGAGATCGTCCAAGCGACTCGTCGTGACCCCCAAAAGATCACTGGCGGATCCCTCTCTGGCCGCGACGCTCCTACAGATGTCGCCGGCGCGCATGCTCGACGACCTGGAGACGGCGGGCTTCCTGTTCGAGAGCCTGGTCGCCCACGACCTGCGTGTCTACGCCGAAGCGGCAGGTGCCTCCTGCTTCCACTATCGCGAGGCCGAGGGTCGCCTGGAGGTCGACTATGTCGTGGAAACCCGCGACGGCGACTGGATGGGCATCGAGGTCAAGCTCGGTGAGGCCGAGGTCGACAAGGCCGCTGCCTCCCTGCGCCGCCTGGCCGATCGGGTGGCTCGCAAGCCCACGTCGCTGATCGTCGTCACCGGGACCTCGCTGGCCTACACCCGTGACGACGGAGTGCACGTCATCCCGCTGGGTCTGCTCGGCCCCTGAACGCTCAGATCCCTTGCCAGGAAGGCTTCCCGGCGTGCACCTCGCGGTAGTACTCCGACCGCTCCAGTCCCGCGGCGGCCGCCTCGTCGAGGAGGACGGTGACGTGGGGGTGGAGCTGCAGGACGGAGGCGGGGCAGGAGGCGCTGACGGGGCCCTCGACGGCGGCGGCGATGGCGGCGGCCTTGCCGGCGCCGGTGGCGATCAGCACCAGGTGCCGGGCATCGAGGATCGTGCCGAGGCCCTGGGTGAGGACGTGCCGGGGGACCTCGTCCTCGGAGCCGAAGAAGCGGGCGTTGTCGCGGCGGGTCTCGGCGGTGAGGGTCTTCATCCGGGTCCGCGAGGCCAGCGAGGAGCCGGGCTCGTTGAAGGCCAGATGCCCGTCGGCGCCGATGCCGAGCAGCTGCAGGTCGATCCCGCCGGCGTCCCGGATCGCCGCGTCGTAGCGAGGACCGGCCGTGGGCAGCCCCTCCGGGGACGGGTCGGGTCCCTGGACGGCGAGGCCGAGGTGGTCGGTCAGCTCCCGCCCGATGGTGGCGCGGTAGGTCTGCTCGTGGCCGGGCGGCAGGCCGACGTACTCGTCCAGGGTGAAGGCCCTGGCGCCGGCGTACGACGGGCCGCTGCCGTCCCGGTGCCGCCGGATCAGCTCGGCGTAGACCGGCAGCGGGCTCGACCCGGTCGCCAGCCCGAGCACCGCCTCGGGGCGGGTCCGCACCAGCGCCTCGATCGCGTCCGCGACCAGCGGACCGATCTCCTCGGCAGCAAGGACGACAACCTCCATCAGTCCAAACCTGCCAGAAGCGCCGCCCCGACGGCGGCGACGGGGAAGTCGGCGGGCACCACGTGCAGCCGCGCGGGCAGGTCTAGCGCGGAGAGGAAGGGGGAGGACGCGGCCTGGTCGCGCAGCGAGGCGGCGACGGCCTCGCGGAGCCGCTCGCCGAGCTGGGCGACCCCGCCGCCGAGCACCACGGCCTCGACGTCGGCGGTCAGGCAGAGCACCCGCACCGCCGTGGCCACGGCGCCGGCGAACCCGGCCCGGATCGCGAGCGCTCGTGCGTCGCCGGCGTCGGCCGCGTCGAAGACAGCCTGTGCCGCGGACGACTCGCCGGGCCAGGCGGCCGAGAGGGCCGAGCCCGAGGCGGCGGTCTCCAGGCAGCCGCGCTGTCCGCAGGGACAGGGCGCCCCGGCCGGGTCGAGGGCCAGGTGGCCGATCTCGCCGGCCGCGCCGTGGCGCCCGCGCCGCAGCCGGCCGTCGAGGACCAGCCCCGCGGCCAGGCCCGTGCCCAGGCTGAGATAGGCGAGGTCCGGCGCGGTGCCGGGGCCGAGCAGCGCGGTGGCGCCGAGCGCGGCCGCCTTGACGTCGTTCTCGATCGCGACCGGCCGGCCCAGTCGCCCGGCGAGGACATCGCCCAGCGGCAGGGCGTCCTGGTCGATCCCGAGGTTGACCGCGTGGTGGACCTCCGCGTCGTCGACCAGCCCGGGGATGCCGATGCCGACGCTCCACTCCGCCTCCCGGCTCAGGCCGGTGTCGCCGAGCAGCAGGTCGATGGCGCCGACGGCCGTGGTGATGACGCCCTCGCCGCCCCGGCGCGTGGAGGTACGCCGCGTGGCCACGACCCGCCCGCCGGGATCGACGGCCACGGCCAGCGTCTTGGTGCCGCCGATGTCCAGGCCGAGCCGGTACGCCGAGGCCGCGGCGACGGTGTGTCCGCTCATCGAGTGGCCCCCGCCGCACGGAGGATCGCGGCGGCGGCCGTCCGGGACGGGAGCGAGTCGCCGAAGGTGCAGATCCGGGGAGCGGGGACGGGCAGCGGCCCCGGCCAGCCCCACTCCAGCACGACGGTGAACCGGCCCGACGCGGCCCGCGACCGCAGCAGCCGGACGACCTCGGGACGCCGGTGGGCGTCGCGCACCTGCACCACCAGCGTCGCGGGATCCCCGGCCGCGCCGGCCAGATCGGACTCCTCGACATCCTCGCCGGGCAGTCCCCACGGCACGTGGCCGGCCGCGATGTTGGGCGTCGTGCCGACTCGGAGCATCCGCGCGCCGTGCAGGTCGGGGAGCGTGCCCTCGACCAGGAGCGCCGTGCGGGCCCCGGTGAGCTGGTCGTCCTCGTCCAGGTCGATCGGCTCGGGCCGCGCGGGACGGCGGGCCAGCCGGGCGGTGCGCTCGGCGGCGTCGGCCAGCCGCTCCTCGCCGAGCTCCCCGGAGCGTACGGCGGCCACGATCGCCGACCGGATCTCGTCGATCAGCGCGACGCCGTGGTCGCGGCCGATCAGCAGCGCGTCGGCTCCGGCCGTCAGCGCCATCACCGCCGCGCGCGGGATGCCGCGGCCCTGCGAGGCGCCGGCCATGTCGAGGGCATCGGTCACGATCGCGCCGTCGTACCGCACCTGGGTGCGCAGCAGCGAGAGCACGGGTGCGCTGAGGGTCGCGGGCAGGCTGTCGATCGCCGGGACGACGATGTGCGAGGTCATCACGGCCGACGCGCCGGCCCGGGCGGCCTGGACGAAGGGCACCAGCTCGCGCCCGGCGAGCAGGTCGGGGTCGGCCTCGACGACCGGCAGTGCGAGGTGGCTGTCCTCGCTGGTGTCGCCGTGTCCGGGGAAGTGCTTGACGCACGCGGCCACGCCGGCCGACTGCAGTCCGTCGAGCCAGGCGACGACGTGGGTGGCGACCCGGTCGGGCTCGGAGCCGAAGCTGCGCACGCCGATCACCGGGTTGTCGGGGTTGCTGTTGACGTCGGCGACCGGGCCGAGGTTCATGGTGATGCCCAGCAGGGCCAGCTCGGTGCCGATGGCATGACCGGTACGCCGGGTCAGCCGCAGGTCGTTGGCGAAGCCGAGCGCGGCCGCGCCCAGGACCGGACTCCCGGTGTCGGCGTGGACGCGGGTGACGTCGCCGCCCTCCTCGTCGATGCAGACGACCACGTCCCCGGCCGCCTCGCGCATCGAGGCGGTCAGCACGGCGACGGCTTCGGGGCCGGCGTCGGTGTTGTCGCCGAAGAGGCAGACGCCGCCGAGGCCGGCCTCCAGCAGTCGCGCTCCCTCGGCAGGCAGCGTCGTTCCCGCGAAGGCCGGGAGCAGGACCCGGAGGGCGAGACGGTCCAGGTCGGCGCTCACCCCTTCACCGCCCCCGCGGTCAGGCCGCCGGTCATCTTGCCCTGCACGATGGCGAAGAAGCCGATCACCGGGATGGCGATGAGCGTGGAGGCGGCCATGACCGCGCCCCAGTCGACGCCCTTGGTGGAGTCGGTGAAGACCGAGAGCCAGACGGGCAGAGTGCGCATGTCCTCGCGGGTCATCACGACCAAAGCCAGGGTGAACTCGTTCCAGGCCTGGATGAAGCCGAAGATCGCGGTCGCGACCAGCCCGGGCGCGAGCAGCGGGAAGGTGATCCGGAAGAACGCGCCGACGCGGGTGCAGCCGTCGACCATCGCGGCCTCCTCCAGCTCGAAGGGCACGCCGGCGACGAAGCCGCGGAGGGTCCAGATGGTGAAGGGCAGCACCGCGGCGACGTACACGATGGTCAGGCCGATCACGCTGTTGAGCAGCTGCCAGCCCTCGAGCATCTTGTACTGGGAGATGAAGAGCCCCTCGGCCGGGATCATCTGCAGCACCAGCAGCGCGGCGATGAAGGACTTGCGCCCGCGGAACCGGAAGCGGCTGACCGCGACCGCGGCGAGGAAGGCGAAGATCACCGCGACCACGATGGTCAGCACGGTGACCGCGAGGCTCACCTTGAGGGCGTCGAGGAAGCCGCCCTCGGTGAACAGTCGCCGGTAGTTGTCGAAGGTGCCGTCCAGCGGGAGCCAGGTCGGCTCCGGCCCGGTGATCCGGTTGCGGGGCAGCAGCGAGCTAGACACCATCCAGTAGACGGGGAAGACGAAGACGACCAGCACCAGCAGGCCGATCAGGTCGTAGCCGAGCCGCCGGGCCCGGGTGTGCGCGCTCACCACTCCTCCTGTCGCAGCATCGAGCGGACGTAGGGGAAGGTGAGGATCGCGGTGATCGCGAGCATGAAGATCGCGACGGCCGCGGCCATGCCGAAGCTGCTCTCGCCGATGCCCAGCCGGTAGATGTAGGTGCCCAGGAGGTTCGTCTCCGAGGTGATCCCGCCGGCGCGCTGGAGCACGTAGATCTGGGTGAACACCCGCAGGTCCCAGATCACCTGCAGCAGGCCGACCACCATCAGCACCGGCCGGATGGACGGGATGACGACGTGACGGAAGCGCTGCCAGGCGCCGGCTCCGTCGATGGTCGCCGCCTCGATGATGTCCGAGGGCACCTGCACCAGGCCGGCGTACGTCGTGAAGACGACGAACGGCACGCTCATCCACACCACGATCACGGTCGCGACGAAGAAGAACGACATCTGGTGCAGCAGCCAGGGGTGTCCGGCGAAGTCGCCGCCGAGCCGGGTCAGGACCCAGTTGATGACGCCGTACTGGGAGTCGAACATCCACTGGTAGACGGTGAGCGTCGCCAGGACGGGCATCGCCCAGGCGAGGAGCAGGGCCATCTGCACGGCGATCCGGACCGGGCCGGAGAGCCGCTGCATCAGCACGGCGATGGCGACCCCGATCGTCATGGTGACGGCGGCGTTGACCAGGCAGAAGGCGATCGACCGCACGGTCACCACCCACAGGTAGCGATCGGTGAGCAGGTCGCGGTAGTTGGCCAGACCGACCCACTCCGGCGGCCGGCCGAACTGCTGGGCGAGGCCGAACTCCTGGAAGGAGAGGACGACCTGGCGGCCCAGGGGATAGGCCAGGGCGACGGCCAGGGCGACCAGCGCCGGGACGAGCAGTCCGTAGGGCAGTCGGCGGCCGTGGGACCGCGGCGGTGCGGCGGGTGTCGCGCTCATCGGGTCCCTCCTCCCGGGCACACGTTAGTAGCGGTACGGGACGTCGGGGCCGGGAAGGCCCGGCCCCGACGTCTCCCTCCAGATCGGCCGAGTGATCGACTCGGCTCGATCAGCTCAGCTGATCGGTGATCTTCGTGTCGGCGTCCTTGGCCAGCTTCGCGACGTCACCGCCGTTGGCGATGGCCACGAAGAGGTCCTCCAGGACACGCGATCCCTCGACGCTCGCCCAGCCGGCCGCGGCCGGGGTCAGGCGGGCGTTGCTGGCCGCGGCGATCGACGCCTTGGCGTAGTCGTCGTCACCGAGCAGCGGCGCGAGCGAGGTCAGCGCGGGCGTGAGGCCGGTCTTGGCCAGCATGGTCTGGTAGTCCTTGCTGACCATCAGCGCCAGCGCGTCCTTGGCGAGGTCCTGGTTCTGCGACTTCGCCGAGACGGCGATGTCGGAGCCACCGAGCAGGACCGGCGCCGGCTCGCCGTTGCTGCCGGGCATCGCGAACACGCCGTACTTGGCGGCGAGATCGGGGCAGCCTTTCTCCGGGTCCTCGACCAGGCCGCGCAGCCACGACGGGGCCGACATCATGCCGGGCTTGTCGTTGCAGAACGGGGTGACGAGGTCGGCCTCGTTGCCGTCCTTCGGCGCGCCGGAGGCCTCGGTGAAGAGCTTCTGCACGGTCTGCAGGCCCTTGACCGACTCGGCCGAGGAGAGGTCGCCCTTCCAGGTGTCGCCGTCCTTGACCGCGAGGTCACCGCCGGCGTCCCAGACGAAGGTCACGCCGTTGCGCCAGTCCTGACCGGGCAGCCAGAAGCCGGAGTAGTTCGCCGGGGTCGGGTTGTCCTTCTTCAGCTTGACCGCCGCGGCGACGAACTCGTCCATGGTGGTGGGGACCTTCAGGCCGGACTTGGCGAACTGGTCCTTGTTGTAGAAGACGTACTTCGCGCCGGCGTAGTAGGGCACCGCGTAGGTCTTGCCGTCGACCTGCGCGCCCTCGACGAAGCCCTGGAGCAGGTCGTCGCCGCCGAGGTCGGCGAGCTGGTCGCTGAGGTCGGCGAACGCGCCCGCCTCGGTGAAGGTCGGCGCCTGGGTGTTGCCGACCTCGACCACGTCAGGGGTCTCCGAGGAGCTGGACAGGGCCGTGGTCAGCCGCTCGACCAGGCCGTCCCACTGCTGCTCCTCGATCTTGAGGGTCTTGCCCGGGTGGTCGGCCTCGAAGGTCTTCTTCAGCCAGTCACGGGCTTCCTGCGGGGTGTCGGCGCCGTTGAGCCACACCCGGATGGTGTCCTTCGCCGAGTCGCCCCCGGACTTGGAGTCGTCGTCGCTGCTGCCACAGGCAGACAGGGCGAGGACGGCCATCAGTGAGATGGCCAGGGTTTTGTTGAGTCGCACCGGGGTTTCCTCTCGTGTGGTGGCGACCATTCGGTCGCCAGGTGCTGGTGGGACATTCGGGTTTTCCGAGAAGTGGAGGCGGGTCAGGAGACTCCGAGCTCGCCGGAGAGGACAAGGACGGCGGCGCCGACCAGGACGACGTCCTCGCCCAGCTTGGAGTTGCGGACGACCAGGTCGTCGCCGATCACCGCCATGGTGCTGCGCCGGATGGCCTGGGCGGCGGCGTCGCTGAGCGCTCCGCCGAGCAGGTCCTCCGGGCCGCAGAGCACGACCTGGTGGAGGTTGAGCGCGCTGACCACCGGCGCGAGGACGGTGCCGAGCTTGCGGCCCGCCTGGCTCAGCACGGCGGTCCCGGGACGCTCGGCCAGCCGGGCGCGCAGGTGCGGCTCGGCGAGCAGGGTCTCCAGGCAGCCGGTCCGGCCACAGGAGCACGGACGGCCCTTGGGGTCGACGACGACGTGGCCGATCTCGCCGGCGGCGCTGCGGTGTCCGTGGACCAGCCGGCCCTCGAGCACCAGCCCAGCGCCGACGCCGCGGCCGACCCGCAGCGCCATCAGCCCGCCCTCGTCGGGCTCGCCGAAGGTGTGCTCGCCCAGCGCGGCGGCGTTGGCGTCGTTGGCGACGTACACGGGAAGTCCGAGGTCGGTGCTGAGGCTCTCCGCCAGCGGGGTCTCGTGCCAACCCAGGTTGGGCGCGTCGATGACGGTGCCGTCGGGGGCGACCACGCCGGGGCTGCCCACGCCGATGCCGAGGACCGGCCGCTGGGCGCTCTCGATCAGCGAGCTGGCGAGCCGGTGGACCAGGCGCGCGGCGCTGGCGCCCTTGCGCTGGTTGAGGCGCATCGCCCGCCGTGACTGCACCTCGCCGGCCAGGTTGAGGACCGCGCCGGTGAGGGTCTGGTCGTGGGACAGGTCGAGGCAGACGATGTGCGCGGCGTCGGGGTTGAAGCCGACCAGCGTGGGCGGCTTGCCGACGCGGCTCTCGGCAGGTGCTCCGAGCTCGGTGACGAACCCGTCGGCGAGCATCTCGGAGATCAGGTCCGAGACGGTGACCCGGGTCAGCGCGGTGCTCCGGGCCAGGTCGGCGCGGCTCGCCGGACCGTGGGTGTAGAGCTGCTGCAACAGCAGGGAGCGGTGGTGACGACGGGCGTCCTCCTGGAGGAGCTTGCCGCGCGGCCGCAGTGGCCGGCCGAGGGAGGAGTGCTGCGTCACATTTGTTAGTTCATCCGACTAACTAATCCGGTGTCAACCCCTCCGGGCGTTGTTATCCGGTTGTGATCGTCGGTCCGGGCGGCCGTGGCCGGTACGTCGATGAGACACTCCTGCCGTGAACTCCAGCGACCATCGAAGCCTGATCCTGGTGCTGGGCATCCTGGCGGTGGTGATGCTCCTCCTCGCCGCGGTGGCCATCGCCACCCTGCTCGCGTGAGGCCTCAGCTCACCAGCGGCGCGAGGTAGCGGCGGGCGTACTCGCGGACCGCCTCGTCGTCGGTCGCGTCCAGCGAGCCGGCGGGGTTGAGCAGATAGGTGTAGGCCACCCGGAGCATCAGCTCGGCCACCAGGAGCAGCTCGTCCTCGGGCATGGTGGCGCCGCTGCGGCGCAGGGTGCGGGCGACCTGCCGGGCCGAGCCCAGCACCAGCGAGCTGTGCGAGGCGCCGCCGACGCCGGTGATGATCTCCGGCTCGGACTCCACCAGCCGGGCCAGCAGCGGGATGTCCCGGGTCAGCGCCATGCCGCGGCTGAAGCACTCCACGACGGCCTCGCGCGGCGGCAGGTCGCGGGCCACGCGGTCGAGCTCGGTGAGGAACGCGTCGAGCTGGCGGTAGAGCACCGCCTGCAGCAGCGTGTCCTTGTTGGGATAGGCGCGGTAGAGCGTGCTCCGGCTGACGCCGGCCGCCCGCGCGACGTCCTCGACGGTGGCTCTGCGGGCGCCGTACGTCTCGAAGACTCGCTGGGCGGCGTCGAGGATGGCGGTGGTCACGCGCCGATTCTCTCCGTGCCGGTCCGCGCCGGGTCGAGGCGCTCCAGGCGGACCGGCAGCCGGTCGCGCGGGAAGGGCAGGGCGACCAGGTCCAGCGGCCAGGTGTAGTCGTCGGGCACCGACCAGCGGTAGTTGCGCAGCAGCTCGTGGAAGATCGAGCGCACCTGCATCCCGGCGAAGTGCAGGCCGATGCACTTGTGCACCCCGCCGCCGAACGGCTCGAACGCCATCCGGTGGGTGTGGTCCTCGCGGCGCTCCTCGTTGAAGCGCTCGGGGTCGAACTCCTCCGGGCGCGACCAGTTCGCCGGGTCGTGGTGGTTGTAGTACGGCGAGACGGCGACGAAGCCGCCCTCGGGGATGGCGTAGCCGTTGACCACGGTGTCGCGGACGGCGACCCGGGGCAGCGACGGCACCGGGGCGCACAGCCGCAGCGACTCCTTCATCACCAGGTCCAGCGTCTGCAGGCCGGTGACGCCGTCGAAGTCGAGGTCGTCTCCGGCCGCCAGCGACTCCTCCCGTGCACGCTCCTGCCACTCCGGGTAGCGCGCCAGGTGGTAGGCCATCGCGCTCAGCGTGATGGTCGTGGTGTCGTGCGCGGCCATCAGCAGGAAGATCATGTGGTTGACGATGTCCTCGTCGCTGAACGCCTCGCCCTCCTCGCTCCGGGCGATGCAGAGCTGGGCGAAGAGGTCGTCGCCGCCGTCGCGCCGCTTCTCGGGTAGGTGCGTGGTGAAGAACTCCTCGAGGACCGCGCGGGCCTTGAGTCCGCGAGCCCACGGCGTGCCCGGGACGCGCCGCCGGATCACCGAGGTGCCGGCGCGGACCGCGTCGATGAACGCCTTGTTGAGGCGATCCTGGCCGTCGCGGGAGAGGTCGACGCCGACGAAGGTCTCCAGCGCGAGGTCCAAGGTGAGCTCCTTGAAGAGCTCGTGCATCCGCGGCTCGGGGAGCTCGGCCCAGCCGGCGATGCCGGTGCGGATGTGGGGCGCCATCATCGCGTGATACCTGCGCAGCGCGTCGTTGGTGAAGGCGTGCTGCAGGATGCGGCGGTGGTGCAGGTGCTCGTCGAAGTCCAGCAGCATCAGCCCGCGGCGGAAGAACGGCCCGATGAAGTGCGACCAGGCGGGCCCGTTGGCGAAGGTGCGGTCGCGGTTGACCAGCACCTGCTCGGCGGCGTCGAGCCCGTAGGCGGCGTACAGCGTGGTGCCGAAGACGTCGAGCCGGATCACGTCGCCGTACTGCTTCCGGAGCACGTCGTTGTAGCCGATCGGGTCCTTGCGGAGCCGGAGCAGGTGCATCAGCCCGAAGCGGGGGCCCCGGGGCCGTCGCAGGCTCGCGTCGGAGGCGGAGGTCGTCGGTGTCGTCACGGATGCTCCCGAGGAGTAGGCAGGGTGCTCAGCGTGGGATGGTGAGACAGATCCGTGTCAATGTATCATCGCGCCATGACGACCGACCAGGCTCAGGCGCGGCGCTCCGAGGCGGAGACTCTTCCCCCGGGCGGCCTGCCGCTGGGGCCGGAGTCCCTCACCTGGCGCTTCTTCGGCGATCGGCGGATGGCGCTGCTGGGCCCGCGGGCCGCCGTGCTGCAGAACATGCTGCCCTCGCTGGGCCAGGGCGTGCAGGACCACTCGGTCTGGTTCGAGGAGACGATCGCGCGGCTGGAGCGGAGCATCCCGCCGATCTACAAGACGCTCTACGGGCCGGACGGACACCGCGTCGGGCACGAGGTCCGCGACTACCACCGCGACATCAAGGGCACGCTGCCCGACGGCACCCGCTACAGCGCGCTCAACCCGCAGACCTATTACTGGGCGCACGCCTGCTTCGTCGAGCACATGATCACCGCGGCCGACACCTTCATCCGCCGGCTCAGCGACGCCGAGAAGGACCAGATCGTCGGTGAGTCGCTGACCTGGTTCGAGCGGTACGGCGTGAGCGCGCGCGGCATCCCGCGGACATGGCCGGAGTTCGACGCCTACTTCCAGCGGATGCTGGCCGACGAGCTGATCCCGCACCGCACCGCGACGTACGGCGTCGGCTACGCCACCAAGGGCTGGCCGCGACCCCGGCGCATCCCGCGGCCGGTGTGGGCCGTGGTCCGCCGGCCCCTCAACGCGGTCAGCTCCTCGCTGACCATCGGCGGCATGCCGCCGCGCGGCCGGGAGATCCTCGGGATGCCGTGGGACGTCGAGCGGGAGAGGCGCTATCAGCGGTTCGCCGCCATCAGCCGCCGGCTCGACCCGCTCTACCGCCGCCTCCCCGCGCGCTGGCGCATGCATCCCATCCCTGCCGCCGCCTTCGAGAGGACCGCGGCGTGACTCGGTCGGCGCCGGCCGTCATGGTCGAAGGCGCCGCGTGACGAGGGCCCCGCTCCCTCCCCGGATCGACCGGGCGAGCCTGGCCGCGCTGACCGCCCAGCTCGGCACGACCCACGGGGGCGAGGCGCGGGCGATCTCGCCGTTCAGCGGCGGCGAGCTGCCCGCCGTGCCGCAGGCCTCTCCCGAGGACGTCGCCGAGGCCGCGGCTCGTGCCCGGGCGGCCCAGCCGGCCTGGGCGGAGCTGCCCCTCGCCGAGCGCTGTCGCCGCGTGCTCGCCTTCGCCGAGGCGGTCCTCGCCGACCGCGACCGGCTGCTCGACCTGGTCCAGTGGGAGGCCGGGAAGTCCCGTGTCCACGCGGGGATCGAGCACCTGGGAGTCGCGGCGGTCGCCGCGCACTACGGCGCCGAGGCGCCCGGATACCTGCGTGACCAGCGGATGCGCGGCGCTGTCCCGGGCGTCGTCAAGGCCCGTGTCGTACGTCGCCCCAAGGGACTGGTCGGCGTCATCGCACCCTGGAACTACCCGCTCTTCCTGGCCGTCGGCGACGTCATCCCGGCGCTGATCGCCGGCAACGCGGTGCTCAGCAAGGCCGACTCCCAGGCGCCGCTGACCCTGTTGGCCGCGCGAGCGCTCGCCGTCGAGTCCGGCATCCCGGCCGGCGTGTGGCAGGTCGTCGCCGGCCGTGGCAGCGTGATCGGGCCCGCGATCATCGAGCAGGTCGACCACCTGGCCTTCACCGGCTCGACCGCGACCGGACGCCGGCTGGCGGCAGCCGCGGGCGAGCGGCTCGTCTCCGCGTCGCTGGAGCTCGGCGGCAAGAACCCGATGATCGTCCGCGCCGACGCCCACGTTCCCGCCGCGGTGACCGGCGCGGTGCAGGCGTGCTTCGCCAGCGCCGGTCAGATGTGCATCGGCATCGAGCGGATCTACGTGCACGCGGACGTCTACGACGAGTTCCTGCGACGGTTCACCGAGGCCACGCGGGGACTGTCGCTCGGCGCGTCGTACGACCACCAGCACGAGATCGGCTCGCTCACCTCCGCCGAGCAGCTCGCTGTCACGACGGCCCACGTCGAGGACGCGGTCGCCCACGGCGCCACGGTCGTCACCGGTGGCCGGGCGCGGCCCGACCTGGGGCCGTTCTTCTTCGAGCCGACGGTGCTCACCGCGGTCACCCCGGCGATGCGGGTGCATGCCGAGGAGACCTTCGGCCCGGTGGTCTCGGTCTATCGCGTGGTCGACGACGAGGAGGCGGTCGCCCGCGCCAACGACACCGAGTATGGCCTCTCGGCGAGTGTCTGGGGTCGCGACCTGGAGGCTGCCGCGAGACTGGCCGAGCGGATCGAGGCGGGCGCGGTCAACGTCAACGACGGCTATCTCTCGGCGATCTCCTCGCTGTCCGCGCCGATGGGCGGGATGAAGGCCAGCGGCGTCGGGCGACGCCACGGTCCCGACGGCATCCTGCGCTACACCGAGTCCCAGACGATCACGACGCAGCGGGTGGCGACGCCGTACCCCAAGCAGCTCAAGGCCTATCTGGCCACGACCCGCGTCGTGGTGCAGGCTCAACTGAAAGCGGCCCGGTTCAAGACACAGCGGAAGGTCCGGTCATGACAGCAGCTCTGCAGGGCAAGGTCGTCGCGATCAGCGGTGGCGCGCGAGGGATCGGCGAGGCCGCGGCCAAGGCACTGGCGGCGGCGGGAGCACGGGTCGCGGTCGGTGACCTCGACGCGGACCTCGCGGCGGAGTCGGCACGGTCGTACGCCGGACTCGGCCTGCCGCTCGACGTCACGTCGCGTGAGTCGTTCGCGGGGTTCCTGGACAAGGTGATCGCGGAGTACGGCCGGATCGACGGGCTGGTCAACAACGCCGGGATCATGGTCATCGGCAAGCACCTGGACTCGCCGCTCGACGCGCAGCTCAAGCAGCTCGACGTCAACCTGCGCGGCGTCGTCCTCGGCTGCCACGAGGTGGCTCCCCGGATGGTCGCCGCCGGTGGCGGTCAGATCGTCAACATCGCCTCGCTGGCGGGCCGGATCGCCACGCCCGGGTCGGCGGTCTACAGCGCCACCAAGGCCGGCGTGCTCGCCTTCACCGACGCACTCGACGCCGAGCTCACCGGCACCGGCGTCCGCGTCGCCGCGGTGCTGCCGTCGTTCACCAACACCGGCCTCATCGACGGCACCACCTCGCCCGCGCTGAGCCCGGCCATCGAGCCGGAGCAGGTCGCCGCCGCCGTGGTCTCGCTGATGAGGAAGCACCGCCCCATCGCCACCGTGCCGCCGCGCCTCGGGCTCGCCGGCGCGCAGTGGACGCTCATCCCCACGCGGATGCGCCGCTGGGTCAGCCGCCGCGCCGGCCTGGACGCGGTCTTCACCGAGTTCGACCACAGCGCCCGCGCGGACTACGAGGAGCGGGCCGGCCGGCCGATCGCGACCGACGAGCCCTCCTCCTGAGCCGCGCTCGGCACGAGCCCGGCCGACTCGTACGCCGCCAGCGCGGCCGGCAGCTGCCGCTCGCCCACCTCGATCAGCAGCACCCCGCCCGGGGTGAGCCAATCCCTTGCCCCATGGGCGATCCGGCGCAGCAGCCGGAGCCCGTCGGGCCCGCCGTCGAGAGTGCCGAGCGGCTCCCAGTCGCGGGCCTCAGAAGGCATCAGGCCGATCTCGTCGCTCGGCACGTAGGGCGTGTTCGCCACCAGTACGTCGATGTGCCCGGCGAGCGCGGCCGGCAGGGCGTCGAGGAGATCGCCCTCGTGGACGCTGTCCGGTGGGAGGTTCCGCCGCGCGCAGGCGACCGCCACCGGGTCGACGTCGGCGGCGTGCACGGTCACGCCCGGAGCCTCGGCCAGCAGCGCGGCGGCGATCGCCCCGCTGCCGCAGCACAGGTCGACGCAGACCGCGCCCGGCCGGGCGTGCTCGATCGCGAGTCCGGCCAGGTACTCGGTCCTGCGGCGCGGCACGAAGACCCCCGGCGCCACGGCGATCCGCAGCCCCCGGAACTCCGCCCAGCCGAGCACCAGCTCCAGCGGCTCGCCCGCCGTCCTCCGCTCGATCAGCTCCCCGGCCGGTCGCGGATCGCCGAGGATCAGGGCCGCCTCCTCCTCGGCGTACACGCATCCGGCCGCCCGCAGCAGCGCGACCGCCTCCTCGACCTCCACCCCGCCATTCTCCCGCCGATGCGGGGGAATCAGGGCGCGTGCACTAGAGTGGTCTCATCGGGATCGTCCAGTCTTACCTCGATCCCGGGGGCGCGTCGCAGCCTGACAAGCAAGCTCCGCGCCGTCGTACTTTCTCCCTGACGCGATCGTCACGGCTGTGGTGAGACACCCACACAGACAGCGAATCACTCATGTCCTTCACCGACCTCGGTGTGCCCGCGCGCCTCGGCGAGATCCTCGCCGGCGCCGGCATCACCACCCCCACCCCGATCCAGGCGGCGACGCTGCCGGACTCCCTCGCCGGGCGCGACGTGCTCGGCCGCGGCCGGACCGGCTCCGGCAAGACCTATGCCTTCCTGCTGCCGCTGGTGGCACGACTCGCGGGCTCCGACTCCCGTCGTACGCCGAAGCGGCCGCGGGCGCTGATCCTCGCCCCGACCCGCGAGCTGGTCAGCCAGATCGACGCCTCGCTGGCGCCGCTGGCCAAGGCGACCGGCCTGCGCACCCGCACCGTCTTCGGCGGTGTCGGCCAGAACCCGCAGGTCCAGGCGCTGCGCAACGGCGTCGACGTCGTCATCGCCTGCCCCGGGCGGCTCGAGGACCTCATCGGCCAGGGCGCCTGCGACCTCGGCAACGTCGAGATCACCGTGCTCGACGAGGCCGACCACATGGCCGACCTGGGCTTCCTGCCCGCCGTACGCCGGCTGCTGAAGCAGACCCCGCAGGGCAGCCAGCGGCTGCTCTTCTCGGCCACCCTCGACGCCGGCGTGGACGTGCTGGTCCGCCAGTTCCTCCGTGAGCCGGTCACCCACGAGGCCGACTCGGCGCAGTCGCCGGTGGCCGCGATGGAGCACCACGTGCTGCACGTCCAGCGCGAGCAGCGGGTGCCCGTCCTCGTCGACCTGGCCAGCGCGCCCGGCCGGACGGTCGTGTTCACCCGGACCAAGCACGGCGCCAAGGCGCTGGCCCGCCAGCTCAACTCGCGCGGCGTCCCCGCCGTCGAGCTGCACGGCAACCTCGGCCAGAACGCGCGCACGCGCAACATGGAGGCGTTCCACTCCGGCAAGGCGACCACGCTGGTCGCCACCGACATCGCGGCGCGCGGCATCCACGTCGACGACGTCGCGCTGGTCGTCCACGCCGACCCGCCGGCCGAGCACAAGGCCTACCTGCACCGCTCCGGGCGCACCGCCCGCGCCGGCGCCTCGGGCACGGTCATCACGCTGATGACCAACGAGCAGGTCCGCGACGTCCGCGCCCTCACCCGGGCCGCGGGCATCAGCCCGACCACGACCAAGGTCGACGGTCCCGGCCACGCGATCCTCAGCCAGCTCGCTCCGGGCGAGCGAGTGCTGGTCGAGGGCGGGCTGGTCACCAGCACCGCCCCGGCCGCCCGCCGGGGTGGGCAGCCTCGGGCCGGCTCGGGTCGCTCCGGCTCGGGCCGCTCGTCCGGCTCCGGCCGCACTGGCTCCGGCTCGGGTCGCTCGTCCGGCTCGCGCAACCGGCGCCGCTCGGCTCCCTCCTCCGGCTCCCACAGCGCCGCCGACTTCAGCCGCCGGGCCGGTCGCTGACCCGGTCTGCGCGACCGAGGTGAAGGAAGATCCCCCTCGCCAGGTGACGGGGATCTTCCCTTGCCCGGCGGGAGTGCGCCCGTCGGTGTCGGCGGGCCGCCGTACGCTGACGGAATGGAGATCCTGACGCCGCGCGACGTGCCGCTGGGCGGGCTGCGGGCGATGACGGTGCGGCGCACGCTGCCCCAGCGCGGGCGCACGTTCGTCGGGGCCTGGTGCTTCGTCGACCACTACGGGCCCGACGACGTCAGCGAGACGCCGACGATGGTGGTGCCGCCGCATCCGCATACGGGCCTGCAGACGGTGAGCTGGCTCTTCAGCGGCGAGATCGAGCACCGCGACTCCGCCGGCCACCACGCGATGGTGCGGCCCGGCGAGGTCAACCTGATGACGGCGGGCCGGGGGATCAGCCACTCGGAGTACGCCACGGACGAGACCACGATCCTGCACGGCGCCCAGCTCTGGCTGGCTCTGCCGGACTCCGACCGGCACACCGATCCCGCCTTCGAGCACTACGCGCCGGAGGCGGTCGAGGGCCCTGGCTGGGAGGCGCGGGTCTTCCTCGGCTCGCTGCTGGGCTTCACCTCGCCGGTGCGGACCTACACGCCGCTGCTCGGCGCGGAGCTGCGCCTGGCGAGCGGCACGTCGCTGCGCGTGCCGGTCGACGCGGCCTACGAGCACGGGCTCCTGCTCGACCACGGCTCGCTCGAGATCGACGGCGAGCAGGTCACGCCGCACGACCTGGCCTATCTCCCTCCCGGGCTGGCCGAGCTGGAGCTGACCGCCGCCGAGGACACCCTCCTGCTCCTGCTGGGCGGGCCGCCGTTCGGCGAGGAGATCGTCATGTGGTGGAACTTCATCGGCCGCGACCACGACGAGATCGCGGTCTATCGCACGCAGTGGCAGGCGCTCGTCGACGGCGGTGAGCAGGACCGCTTCTCGATCGCCGACGACCCGCTCCCGCCGCTGCCCGCCCCCGAGCTCCCGCACGTGCGCCTGAAGAGCCGCGCGTGACCGCCCCGATCCTCGGCGAGGACGGTGTCGCGCGCTGCCCGTGGGCCGGCCCGCCCGGGACGATGCGCGACTACCACGACACCGAGTGGGGGCTCCCGGTCGCCGGCGAGGACGCGCTGTTCGAGCGGATGGCGCTGGAGGGATTCCAGGCGGGGCTCTCCTGGCGCACGATCCTGGACAAGCGCGAGCGCTTCCGCGAGGTCTTCCACGGCTTCGCCGTCGATCGGGTCGCGGCGATGACCGACGCCGAGCTCGACGCGCTGATGGACGACACCGGCATCGTCCGCAACCGGGCCAAGATCCAGACGACCCGTCGCAACGCTCGCGCGACCGTCGAGCTCCGCGACGACGGCGGGCTGGTCGCCTTCGTCGAGTCCTTCGCGCCGGCCACGACGCCGGCGCCGCGGCGCACCCGCGAGCTGCCGACCGCCTCCGCCGAGTCCCTGGCGCTCTCCAAGGCCCTCAAGAAGAGGGGATTCGGCTTCGTCGGGCCCACGACCGTCTTCGCCCTCTTCGAGGCGGTGGGCTATGTCGACACCCATCTTGTGGGGTGCTTTCGGCGTGGCTGCTCCGGTCGCTGGTAGCCCGCCGGCAATCGGCTCGTGCGGCGGCGGGGGAGCGGTGACAATGGATCCGTGCCGACCACCAGCCAGCTCCTCGCCTTCCTCGTGGCCTCGATCCTGTTCATCCAGGTCCCGGGCCCGAGCCTGCTCTTCACCATCGGCCGTGCCCTCACGGTCGGTCGCCGCGACGCGCTCCTCTCCGTCGTCGGCAACGCCGTCGGGCTGACCATCCAGTCGGTCCTGGTGGCCCTGGGCCTCGCCTCGCTGATCGCCACCAGCGCGACCGCCTACACCGCGCTCAAGCTGGTCGGCGCGGCGTACGTCGTCTACCTCGGCATCCAGACGATCCGGCATCGTGGCCAGGCTCGTCTCGCCCTCAACGCCGGCCCGTCCGCGCGCCCGATCGGCACCGGCCGGTCCCTGCGCACCGGCATGATCGTCGGGATCACCAATCCCAAGACCGTGGTCTTCTTCGCGGCCTTCCTGCCGCAGTTCGTCAACCGCTCGGCCGGCCCGACCGCTCCCTGGCTGGTGCTCCTGGGCCTGATCTTCGGCATCCTCGCGGTCGCCTCGGACACCGTCTGGGCGTTGGCCGCCGGTCGCGCCCGCGACTGGTTCGCCCGCAAGCCCCACCGCCTCGACAAGCTCGGTGCCACCGGCGGCACGATGCTCATCGGCCTCGGCGCCACCCTCGTCGTCTCCGGCCACCCGAAGTCCTGAGTTGAGCCGGATCCGAACGTTCTGGCTGCGAATCGGGCCGCGGGAGAGCCGAATCGTTCGGATCAGCGGCCGACGGAGCGGGGGTCGAAGCCGAAGGGGAGCTCCAGGCGGTGGGAGCGCATGAGCGGCTCGTCGGTGAGGATGTCGTACGTCGGGCCGTCGGCGACGACGACTCCGTCGGAGAGGACGACCGACCGGGGGCAGAGCTCGAGGGCATAGGGCAGGTCGTGCGTCACCATCAGCACCGTCACGTCCAGCGAGCGGAGGATGTCGGCCAGCTCGCGGCGGGAGGCGGGGTCGAGGTTGGAGGACGGCTCGTCGAGGACGAGGATCTCCGGCTCCATGGCGAGCACTGTCGCGACGGCGACCCGGCGGCGCTGGCCGAAGGAGAGATGGTGCGGCGGGCGGTCGGCGTACTCCGCCATCCCGACCTTCTCCAGCGCGTCGAGCACCCGCTGGTCCAACGAAGGTCCCCGCAGCCCGAGGTTGCGCGGGCCGAAGGCGACATCGTCGCGGACGGTCGCGGAGAAGAGCTGGTCGTCGGGGTCCTGGAAGACGATCCCCACCCG
Organism: Nocardioides sp.; assembly: GCA_044464665.1. Lineage (GTDB taxonomy): Bacteria > Actinomycetota > Actinomycetes > Propionibacteriales > Nocardioidaceae > Marmoricola. The sequence continues at coordinate 32,043 of JBIQLB010000022.1, read as the reverse complement.
GCGGCGGATCTCCATCAGGTGCTCCCGCGCCACCGGCAGCCCGGAGACGGCGACCGAGCCGGCGCCGGGCGTGAGGATGCCGTTGAGGTGGAGCACCAGCGTGGTCTTGCCGGCGCCGTTGGGCCCGAGCAGCGCCACCCGCTCGCCCGGGTGCACGTGCAGATCGACGCCGTAGAGGGCCTGGTGGCCGTCGGGATAGGCGTACGCCAGGCCGCGGACGTCCAGCACCGGCGTGCTCATGGCTCCGTCCTCCGAGCCGGTCCCGACGGGTCGTACCCACGCGACAGCATCGCCAGGTGCACCCGCTCGCCGCGCTCGTAGGAGCGGATGAAGAGCGCCCCCGCCGACCGGGCCAGCACGCCCCACTGGCTGATCGACCGAGCCCGGAAGCCCCGCGACTCGCGGGCGATCCGCATCCGCCGCATCTCGTCGGTGACGACGTCGAGGTAGCGGATCATGAACGACATGATCTGCACCAGCAGGTGCGGCACCCGCAGCCGGGTCAGCCCGGCGAGGAAGGCGTGCGGCTCGGTGGTCGCGGCCAGGGTGAGGCTGGCGAGCACGCCGAGCGTCCCCTTCATCAGCAGCGACGCAGCCGCCTGCAGCCCGTGCTCGCTGACGGTCAGGCCGAGGAACTCGGTCCGCGGCCCGGTGGCCAGGAACGGCATCAGCACCGCGAAGACCACGAACGGCAGCTCGACCACCATCCGCGGCAGCAGGTAGCGCAGCGGCACCCGGGAGACCGCGATGACGATCGCCAGGATCCCCAGATAGACCGCGAAGACCGGGTACGCCGTCGGCGGGGTCGCCACCACGACGATCATGAAGCCCAGCAGGGCGAGGATCTTCAGGTGTGCCGGCGCACGGTGCACCGGCGAGTGCGCGTGGAAGTGGAGCCGGTGCCCGTGGGCGGCGCCCATCAGGCCCTGGATTCGGAGGCGGTCTCCGTGGTGGCGGGCGAGGGAGTGCGGCGGCGCAGCAGCAGGAAGCCGCCGCCCGCCAGGAGCAGCACGACCAGCGTGCCGGTCACGCCGGCGATCCCACCGGAGAGCCGCGAGTCGTCGACGCCCTTGGTCGAGTAGTCGGCCATCGGCCCGTCCGCGACATGGTGGTCCTTCGCGGTGTCGGCGAAGCCCTCCTGGTGCGCGACGTACTCCAGCCCGTCGGGGTGCGAGGACGCGTAGAAGCTGATCACCCCGGCCAGCAGCAGCGCGACCAGCAGGCCGGCCAGCACGACGACACGGGTCGAGACGCGGGCGCTCATCGGGCGGCTCCTTCGGGGGTGCGGATCTCGAGCTCGGGCTCGGCGAGCGCCGGCCTGGCGCCGTACACCAGGTCGGGACGTACGGCGAGCACGGCGCCGACGACCAGGAAGGTGATGACCGCCTCGCCGATGCCGATCAGCAGATGCCAGCCGACCATCGCGGCGGCCAGCGAGTCCAGCGGGATCGGCGCCTCGCCACCGATCGCGTAGAGGCCGGTGAACGCCAGCGCGGCGACCGGCACCGAGACCAGTGCGGCGACCGCGGCGGCCGGGGCCACCATGCTCACCCGGCGGGGGAGGACGCGGCGCAGCGTGACGAAGACGAGCCAGCCGGCGCCGACGCCGACGATCCCCATCAGGGTGATGTTGGTGCCGAGCGCGGTGATGCCGCCGTCGGCGAAGAGCAGGCACTGCACCAGCAGCACCGTGCTGAGGCAGAGCACGGCCGTCCACGGCCCGACCAGCACCGCGGCGAGCGCGCCGCCGAGCAGATGGCCGCTGGTCCCGGCGCCGACCGGGAAGTTGATCATCTGGGTGGCGAAGACGAAGGCGGCGACCAGGCCGGCCATGGGCGCGGTCCGGTCGTCGAGCTCGCGTCGGGCGCCGCGCAGGGCGAGGCCGACACCGGCCACGGCGACCGCGCCGGTCATCACGGAGGTGGGGGCGTCGAGGAATCCGTCGGGGACATGCACCCGGCCACCTTATTGCAAATAGTTCGCAACAACGAGTGGGGGTCAGCGCCGGCGCCCGCGGATGGCATCCTGACCGCGTGCTCCCGGGACTCATCGTGCTGCTGCTCTGCCAGCTCGTCGGTGAGCTCGTGGTCCGGCTCAGCGGGCTCGAGGTGCCCGGCCCGGTGGTGGGCATGCTCGTCTTCCTGGTCGTCCTGCGGCTCCGCCGGCCGAAGGCGGAGGGCCCCGAGACGCTGACCGCCGCGCCCGCGCTCCTGCTGCGTCATCTCCAGCTCCTCTTCGTGCCGGCCGGCGTCGGCGTGGTCGTCTACCTCGACCGGATCGCCGACGACGCCCTCCCGCTGGCGGCCGGGCTGTGGCTCTCCTGGCTGGCCGGCCTGGTGCTGACCGGCGCCGTCGTGCAGGTGCTGGTGCGCTGGAGGCGGGGCCGGTGAGCGTGCACGGAGCCGAGACCTGGGAGTGGCTGACCCACTCGCCGCTGCTCGGGCTGATCCTCACCCTGGCGGCGTACGCCGTGGGGGTCTGGCTGCACCGGCGTACCGGCAGCCCTCTCCTGCAGCCGATCCTGGTCGCCATCGTCATCGTCGGCGTGGTGCTCCGGGTGACCGGCATCGACTACGCCGACTACCTGCGCGGCGGCGACCTGATCGGCTTCTGGCTGGGTCCGGCCACGGTGGCGCTCGCGCTGCCGCTCTACCGCGAGCTCGCGCGGGTCCGGGCGGCCGCCGTGCCGGTCGTCGTCGGGGTGGTCGCCGGAGCGCTGGTCTCGGTGGTCACGGCCGTGCTGATCACCGACGCGACCGGCGGTGGCCGGGACCTGCAGCTCACCATGGCGCCGAAGGCGGCGACCACGCCGGTCTCCATCGCGATCTCCGCCCAGATCGGCGGCCTCCCGGCGCTCACCGCGGTGATCACGGTGATCGCCGGGGTGACCGGCGCGGTGCTGGGCCCGTGGCTCCTCGACCTCTGCCGGATCACCGACCGGCGCGCTCGCGGCGTCGCCCTGGGCGTCTCCTCGCACGGCATTGGCACCTCGCGCGCGCTGATGGAGAGCCGGACCGAGGGCGCCTTCAGCGCGGTGGCGATGGCCCTCTCGGCGCTGGCGACGAGCATCCTGGTCCCGCTGGCGCTGCTGGTGATCTGAGCCACCGGGGGACTGCCCTGGACGCCGCGTCTAAGTTACTCTCCGGTACATGTCTGCGCAGAAGACCCGGGTCCACGCCTTCTCCGACGACGCACTGGGCGACCACGACGCCGTCGGCCTGGCTGCGGAGATCAAGGCGGGCCGCGTCTCGCCGGTGGAGGCCGTCGAGGCCGCGATCGCCCGCCTCGAGCGGTTGCAGCCCGACCTGAACGGCCTGGCCACCGCCGACTTCGACCGGGCCCGCGAGCGCGCCCGCTCCCACGACGGCCAGGGCTTCTTCGCCGGCGTGCCCACGCTGGTCAAGGACAACGCCGACGTCCAGGGCCTGCCGACCCAGCAGGGCACCCGCGCCTACACCGCCCGGCCGGCCCGCGCGGACGGCGACTTCGCCCGGATGTTCTTCCGGCAGGGCGTGGTCAGCCTGGGCAAGTCCGAGCTCTCCGAGTTCGGCTTCAGCGCCAGCGCGGAGTTCCCCGACCGCGACCCGGTCCGCAACCCATGGGACACCGGCTACTCCAGCGGCGCCTCCTCGGCCGGGTCGGCGGTCTTCGTGGCGAGCGGGGCCGTGCCCCTGGCCCACGCCAACGACGGCGGCGGCTCGATCCGCATCCCCGCCGCCTGCAACGGCCTGGTCGGCCTCAAGCCCACCCGCGGCCGAGTCCCGCAGGACAAGATGAGTCGGGACATGCCGGTGAGGATCGTCGCCGACGGGGTGGTCACCCGGACCGTCCGCGACACCGCCGCCTTCCTCCGCGAGGTCGACCGGATGTACCCGCACCCCAAGCTGCCGCCGATCGGCGACGTGCGCGGGCCGGGTCGTCAGCGGCTGAAGATCGCGATGATCGTCGACTCGGTCGGGCGGACCACCGACCCCGAGGTCGCCGAGGCCGTCCGCGCCACCGGCAAGCTGCTGGAGTCGCTGGGTCACCGGATCGAGGAGGTCCCGGCGCCCGTGCCGGAGTTCTTCATCGACGACTTCCTCTCCTACTGGGCGTTCCTCTCGACGTTCCTGCTCGGCACCGGCAAGCGCACGCTGGACCGCTCCTTCGACAAGACCCGCACCGACAACCTCTCCCGCGGCCTGGCCCGCCACGGACTGCGACGGGCGCCGCTGCTCCCGCTGACGCTGACCCGGCTGGGCGCCTCCTCCAAGGTCTCGGCCCGCTTCTTCTCCGGGTACGACGCCGCGATCACCCCGACCCTCGGCAAGCCGACCCCCGAGCTCGGCTGGCTCAACCCGGCTCAGCCCTACGAGGTGGTCATCGACCGGCTGATGCAGTGGTGCAGCTTCACCCCGCTGCAGAACGCCACCGGCGACCCGGGCGTCTCGCTGCCGATGGGCCGCTCCTCGAACGGCCTGCCGATCGGCGTGCACGTGACCGCCAAGCAGGGCCAGGAGGCCCGCCTGCTGGAGATCGCCTACGAGCTGGAGGAGGCGGCGCCGTTCGCCCGCATCCAGGACTGACGCCGATTTCGTGCGCGGCCCGGCGCTGTGTATCCTTCTCGTCGGTCCGAGGACGGCGTCAGCGCCCGATCCGGACAGGCCCCTTTAGCTCAGTCGGCAGAGCGTCTCCATGGTAAGGAGAAGGTCTACGGTTCGATTCCGTAAAGGGGCTCTGGGGTTCGGCCGCCTGGCGCGGCTGACCGCCCGAGGCGGGGTAGCTCAGCTGGTTAGAGCGCACGACTCATAATCGTGAGGTCGCGGGATCGAGCCCCGCCCCCGCTACCGATCCTCAGCACAGCACCAGCAGCAGGAAGAAGGCACACCGTGGCCAGCAAGAGCTCCGACGTCCGCCCCAAGATCACCTTGGCGTGCGTGGACTGCAAGGAACGCAACTACATCACCAAGAAGAACCGCCGCAACGACCCCGACCGGATGGAGCTGAAGAAGTTCTGCCCGCGTTGCCGCACGCACACCGAGCACCGCGAGACCCGCTGAGCAGCTCGTCCCAGAGTCATCCGCGAAGGAGCCGTCCCACCGGGGCGGCTCCTTCCGCGTTCCGCGCTGATAGTTTCGCGGCGTGCCAGTGGATGCCTCTCTGATCGGCCGCACGTTCGGCCCGACCGCGCCGTACGACGTGACGCAGGAGCGGGTGAGCGCCTTCGCGGCCGCCACCGGCACCCCGTACGCCGAGGGGGATCCGGCCCCCGCGACGTTCCCCATCGTCGTCGCCTTCGCCGCGATGACCGCGCTGATGGAGGACGCGAGTGTCGGCATCGAGCTGAAGCGGGTCGTCCACGGCGAGCAGCGGTTCGGCTACACCCGGCCGGTGCGCGTGGGCGACCGCCTCTCCGCGCTGCTGACCGTCGACGCGATGCGCTCCATCGCCGGCAACGACATCATCACCACGACCAGCGCCATCACCGACGCCGACGGCCGGCCGGTGTGCTCGGCCAAGGCCACCTTGATCCACCGGGGCGAGGCATGAGGACCGGCGAGGAGCTCGGGCCGATCGTCTATCGGGTCACCCGTGAGGACCTGGTGGCGTACGCCGACGCGAGCGGTGACCAGAACCCCATCCACCAGGACGAGTCGATCGCCCTCGCGGTCGGGCTCCCCGGCGTGATCGCCCACGGGATGTACACCATGGCCCTGGCCGCCCGCGCCCTCGACGAGTGGGCCGGCGGCCCCGGGCGCATCCGCGAGATCGGCGTGAAGTTCACCAAGCCGGTCGTGGTGCCCGCCGAGGGCACCGAGGTCTCCGTCTCCGGCCTCGTGGGCGCGGTCGAGGACGGCGCGGCGAGCGTCCGGCTCGAGGTCACCTGCGCCGGGGAGAAGGTCCTCGGCGCCGCGACGGCGGTCGTCCTTGCCTGAGTCGCTGGCCGACCACACCACGCTGCGCGTCGGCGGGCCGGCGGCCGAGCTGGTCCTCGCCACGACCGAGGCCGAGCTGATCGCGGCGGTGCGCGACGCCGACGTGGCCGGCACCCCGGTGCTGGTGCTCGGCGGTGGCAGCAACCTGCTGATCGCCGACGAGGGCTTCGACGGCCGTGTGGTCAAGATCGACACCCGCGGCGTCGAGGCGGACTCCGACGACCCCGACGATCTGGCCTGCCTGGGTGCGGTGACGCTGACCGTCGCCGCGGGGGAGCCGTGGGACGACGTGGTCGCCCGCTGCGTGGCCTCCGGCTGGGTCGGCGTGGAGGCGCTGTCCGGCATCCCGGGCCTGTCCGGCGCGACCCCGATCCAGAACGTCGGCGCCTACGGCCAGGAGGTCGCCCAGACGATCGCCCGGGTGCGCACCTGGGACCGCCGCGAGGGGGCGCTGCGCACGTTCGCCGCCGCCGACTGCGGCTTCGGCTACCGCACCAGCAGGTTCAAGGAGGAGCCCGGGCGGTACGTCGTGCTGGACGTCGCCTTCCTCCTCCGTCAGGGCACGCTGGGCGCTCCGATCGGGTACGCCGAGCTGGCCGGCCGCCTCGGGGTGGGTCTGGGCGAGCGGGCCGTGCTGGCCGACGTACGGGAAGCCGTCCTGGAGCTGCGCCGCGCCAAGGGCATGGTGCTCGACGCCGAGAGTGAGCGCGACCACGACACCTGGAGCGCTGGGTCGTTCTTCACCAATCCGGTGGTGGCGCCCGAGGCGGTGCCCGAGGGCGCGCCGGCCTGGCCGCAGCCGGACGGCAGGGTCAAGACCAGTGCCGCGTGGCTGATCGAGCACGCCGGCTTCGGTCGCGGCTACGGCAGCGAGCGGGCCGCGCTGTCGAGCCGGCACACCCTCGCGCTGACGAATCGCGGCGGCGCGACCGCGACCGACCTGCTGGCACTGGCCCGCGAGGTGCGCGACGGCGTGGAGCGGCGCTTCGGCATCCGGCTGGTCAACGAGCCGGTGCTGGTCGGCTGCTCGCTCTGAGACGAGGTCAGGCGCCGACCCCGGTCGTGTCCCAGCTCCAGTCGCCCTCGACCATGAGGCCGAGGAAGACGAAGAACGCGATCACCGCGAGGATGCCGAGGATCAGCAGGATCGTGCCGACGATGCCGAGGACCATGCCGGCCGTGGCGTTGCTCTCGCCGCCGTAGTAGCCGCCCGAGGCGCGGATCTCGCGCCGTGCCTTGGCGCCGACCGCCCAGGCGAAGGGCGAGACGACCAGGGTCAGGCCGGCGAAGGCGACCGCGCCGACCACCGCCACCAGGCCGAGGACCAGCGCGGTCGTGGCCTTGGGATGCTCGGGGCGGTGGTAGCCGTAGGCGGGCTGCCCGTAGGGCTGCTGGGCGTACTGCTGCGGCGGGTAGGGCTGAGCGGGGTACTGCGCGGGGTAGCCCTGCGGCGGCGCCGGATAGGGCGCCTGCGGGCCGGGATAGGGCGGCGGCTGCTGGCCGGCCGGGTAGCCGGTCTGCGGGTTGAACCGGACGGTCGGCTCCGGGGCGCCGTACGGCGTGGTCGGCTCGTGGTCCGGCTGGTCCTCGCTCATGCCCCCATTGTCCCTGATGGGGCCGCCAGCCAGGCATCGATCCCGTCGAGCATCTCCCGGCGGACGTCGTCCGGGGCGCGGGAGGCCAGCACCGAGGAGCGGGCGAGCCCGGCGAGCTGGGCGTCGTCGAGGTCGTGGGCCGCGCGCATGGTGGCGTACTGCGCGGCCAGGCGCGAGCCGAAGAGCAGCGGGTCGTCCGCGCCGAGGGCGATCGTGGCGCCCGCGGCCATCAGCTCGGGGAGCGGGACCGAGGTCAGGTCGGAGTAGACCCCCAGCGCGACGTTGGAGACCGGGCAGACCTCCAGGGCGATGCCGGCCTCGACGATCCGCTCCAGCAGGCGCGGGTCCTCCGCCGAGCGGACGCCGTGGCCGAGACGATCGGCGCCCAGGTCGTCCACGCAGACCCGGATCGAGCGTGGTCCGAGCAGCTCGCCGCCGTGGGGCGCCAGCAGCAGTCCGGCGCGCTGGGCGATCCGGAACGCCGGGGCGAAGTCGGCCGTCGTGCCGCGCCGCTCGTCGTTGGAGAGGCCGAAGCCGACCACGCCGCGGCCGGCGTACTGCGCGGCCAGGCGGGCCAGCGTGCGGGCGTCCAGCGGATGCCGGGTGCGGTTGGCGGCGATCACCACGGCGATGCCGATGCCCACCTCGCGCGAGGCCTCGGCGACCGCGTCGAGCACCAGGTCGGTGAAGGCGGTGATCCCGTCGAAGCGCGCGGCGTACCCGCTCGGGTCGACCTGGATCTCCAGCCAGCGGCCGCCGTCGCGGTGGTCGTCCTCGGCCGCCTCCCGGACCAGGCGGCGTACGTCGGCCTCGGTGCGCAGCACGGAGCGGGCCACGTCGTAGAGCCGCTGGAAGCGGAACCAGCCCTTCTCGTCGGCCGCCGAGAGCTTCGGCGGCCAGTCGGAGACCAGCGCCTCGGGCAGCACGATCCCGTCGCGCTCGGCGAGCTCGAGCAGGGTCGTGTGCCGCATCGACCCGGTGAAGTGCAGGTGCAGGTGCGCCTTGGGCAGTGCCCGCAGATCGCGCCGGCCGGCCGTCACCTCAGGCGAAGAGCTTCTGCAGCCGGGTGATGCCCTCGACGATGTCGTCGTCGCCGAGCGCGTAGGAGAAGCGCAGGTAGCCCGGGCTCCCGAACGCCTCGCCCGGGACCGCGGCCACCTCGGCCTTGTCGAGCATGTACTCGGCCAGGTCGGCGCTGGTCTCGATCCGGCGGCCGTCGTACTCCTTGCCCAGCAGGCCCTTGACCTGCGGGTAGACGTAGAACGCCCCCTTGGGCTCGGGGCAGACGACGCCGGGGATCTCGTTGAGCATCGCCACGATCGTGCGGCGGCGGCGGTCGAACGCGGTGCCCATCTCGTGGACCGCGCCCAGGTCGCCGGAGACCGCCGCCAGCGCGGCGCGCTGGGAGACGTTGGCGACGTTGGAGCTCAGGTGCGACTGCAGGTTGGTCGCGGCCTTGATGACGTCGGCGGGGCCGATGATCCAGCCGACCCGCCAGCCGGTCATCGCGTAGGTCTTGGCGACGCCGTTGACGATCACGCAGGTGTCGGCCAGCTCGGGCACGGCCACCGGCATCGAGACCGCCTCCGTGCCGTCGTACACGAGGTGCTCGTAGATCTCGTCGGCGACCACCCAGATGCCGTGCTCGACGGCCCAGCGGCCGATCGCCTCGACCTGCTCGCGCGGGTAGACCGCGCCGGTGGGGTTCGACGGCGAGCAGAAGAGCAGCACCTTGGTCCTGTCCGTGCGCGCGGCCTCGAGCTGCTCGACGGTGACCAGGTAGCCCTGGGTCTCGTCGGCCAGCACGTCGACGGGCACGCCGCCGGCCAGACGGATCGACTCGGGGTACGTCGTCCAGTACGGCGCCGGCAGCAGCACCTCGTCGCCCGGGTCGAGCAGCGTCGCGAAGGCCTCGTAGACCGCCTGCTTGCCGCCGTTGGTCACCAGCACCTGGGACGGCTCGACGGCGTAGCCGCTGTCCCGCCTGGTCTTCTCGGCGATCGCCTGCTTGAGCGCGGGCAGGCCGCCGGCGGGGGTGTAGCGGTGGCTGGCCGGGTCGGTGCACGCCGCGACGGCCGCCTCGACGATGTAGTCCGGGGTCGGGAAGTCGGGCTCGCCGGCGCCGAAGCCGATGACCGGCCGGCCCTCGGCCTTGAGCGCCTTCGCCTTCGCGTCGACCTTCAGCGTGGCGGACTCGGCGATGCCGCCGATGCGTGCGGAGATGCGGGACTTCGTCGACGGGGAGCTCATGGGGCTCATCGTAGTGGTGCCCGATCCGGTCCCTCTCCCGAGTTTCGGCCGAGGTGTCGATTCGCCGGTCGCTCGTTCGACGCACGGGTGAGAGGGTCGAGAGACGGCCCCGGAGATCGGAGAGTGACATGGGCAAGTACATGCTGATCATGCGTGGCAGCGACGAGGCCTTCGAGGCGATGGCCTCGGTCCCGTTCGAGGAGATGCTGGAGCGCGTCGGCCGGTTCAACGACGAGCTGATCCGGGCGGGTGTGCTGCTGGGGGCCGAGGGGCTAGACCCGGAGGTCAGCGTCGTGGTCGACCACTCCAGCGAGCCGCCGGTGGTCACCGACGGCCCGTACGGCGAGACCAAGGAGCTCTTCGGCGGCTACTACATCCTCGAGGTCGCCACCCTGGAAGAGGCGGTCGAGTGGGCCAAGCGCGTCCCCGGCCTGCCCGGGACGAAGACCGAGATCCGCCGGGTGCCCGGCATCGACGAGTTCCCCCAGGACAACGAGTGGATCGTCCGGGAGCGGGAGTGGCGCGAGCAGACCGGCCAGCTGTGAGCGCCGCCGACGGCTCGCCGGGTGCGTCCCGGCGGGCCGTCGAGGCCGTCTGGCGCATCGAGTCGGCCCGGATCGTCGGCGCGCTGGCCCGCTACACCGGGGACTTCGGGCTCGCCGAGGACGTCGCCCAGGAGGCGCTCGCCGAGGCGCTGGTCGCCTGGCCGCGCGACGGCACGCCGCCCAACCCGGGCGCCTGGCTGCTCACGGTCGCCCGGCGCCGGGCCATCGACGCCTTCCGCCGGCGGTCCGCCCTGGACCAGCGGTACGCCGCGCTCGCCCACGGCCTCGGGGAGGGGCAGGCCACCTCGTCGGTCGTCGGGCCGGCGCCGACCGACGACCTGCCCTGGGACCCCGACGTCATCGACGACGACGTGCTGGCGCTCGTCTTCGTCGCCTGCCACCCGGTGCTCTCGCCGGAGGCCCGCGTCGGCCTGACCCTGCGGGTGGTCGGCGGCCTCACCACCGAGGAGATCGCCCGGGCCTTCCTGGTGCCGGTGCCGACGGTCCAGGCCCGGATCACCCGGGCGAAGAAGACGATCGCCGCTGCCGGTGTGCCCTTCGAGGTGCCGCCGCCCGACCAGCGCCGCGAGCGGCTCGGCGGCGTGCTGAGCGTGCTCTACGTGATCTTCACGGAGGGCTCGACGGCGACCGCCGGCGCGGACCTGCTCCGGCCCGACCTCGCCCGCGAGGCCCGGCGGCTGGCCCGCGTCCTCGCCCACCTGCTGCCCGGCGAGCACGAGGTGCACGGCCTGCTCGCCCTCATGGAGCTCACCGCCGCCCGCTTCCCGGCGCGCACCGGCCCGGACGGCGAGGCGGTGCTGCTGGAGGACCAGGACCGCCGGCTCTGGGACCGCGCGGCCATCGCCCGGGGCCTGGCCGCGCTCGCCCGGGCCACCTCGCTGGGCCGCGGGCTCGGTCCGTACGGGCTCCAGGCCGCCATCGCCGCCTGCCACGCCCAGGCGCCGTCGGTGGAGGAGACCGACTGGGAGCGGATCGTCGTGCTCTACGAGGCGCTCGGCCGGGTCGCGCCCTCGCCCGTCGTCGACCTCAACCGGGCGGTCGCGGTGGCCATGTCCAGCGGCCCGCTGTCCGCGCTGACCATCGTGGACGAGCTGGTCGCCTCCGGCCGGCTCTCCGGCTCGCATCTGCTGCCCGGCGTACGCGGCGAGCTGCTGTCCCGCCTCGGCCGCACCCGCGAGGCCCGCGAGGAGCTCGCCCTCGCCGCCCGCCTCTGCGCCAACGACCGCGAGCGCGCCGTCCTCCTGACCAAGGCCGCCGCCCTGTCCTGAGCCCTGGCTCCAGCGCGGCGGTGTGCCTGCGTGATGAGTTCTGCCGGCCGTCGCCGTCATATCCGTAAAGGACGCGGTGAGACGAAAGGATGCGTCGTGAGTGTGAAAGCGCTGACCAAGGAGAAGGTCGTGGGCGATCTGGCGGGGATCGACGAGGCGGAGTTCTCGAGGATGACCGAGCCGCACCGGCGGGAGCTGCACGTGCACTGCTACCGGATGCTCGCGTCCTTCGAGGACGCCGAGGACGCCGTGCAGGAGACCTTCCTCCGGGCCTGGCGGCGGCGGGAGACCTTCGAGGGGCGGTCGACGTTCCGTGCGTGGCTCTACCGGATCGCGACCAACGCGTGCCTCGACCTGTTGGCCAAGCGACGTCCGGAGCCGGCGGCCGGCGGTGAGGTGTGGTGGCTCCAGCCCTACCCCGACCGGCTGCTCGACGAGCTGCCTGCGGCCGGCGCCGACGAGCCGGAGAGCAGGGCCCTCGCCCGGGAGACCATCGAGCTGGCGTACGTCGTCGCGGTGCAGCACCTCGCACCGCGGGCACGCGCCGCGCTGATCCTGCGTGACGTGCTCGGCTGGCCGGCGAAGGAGGTGGCTGCCTTCCTCGGCGACTCGGTGAGCTCGGTCAACAGTGCGCTCCAACGAGCCCGTGCCGGCATGCGCGAGCACCTGCCCGGGGAGCGGCAGGACTGGACCGGCGGTGTGGACGACGCCGAGAGCCGAGAGCTCGTACGCCGATTCACCGAGGCCAGCGTGACCACGGACATCGACACCCTGGCGACGATGCTCCGCGACGACGTCCGGTTCGCGATGCCGCCCACCCAGGGCCTGGTCGTCGGCCGTGACGCGGTGCTCGCGAGCTGGATCGGGGACGGCTATCCGGAGATGACGGGCTTCCGAGCCGTCCCCACCTCGGTGAACCGGCAGCCCGCGGTCGCCTACTACCTGTGGCAGGAGCGCGAGGCGGCGTACCGCCCGCTGACGATCGACGTGCTGCGGATCTCGGCCGGGATGGTCACCGAGGTCACGATCTTCGACGCCGACCAGTTCCCGCGGCTCGGGCTGCCCGAGCGTCTGGAGGCCGGCGATGAGTGACACCACGACCCCCACGCCGACCGGCTGCTGCCGGCGTCTCGGCAGGCTCGCGGGCTTTGGCCTCCTCGCCGCCATGGTGACGGCTGTGGTCACCGCCCTCCTCGCCGCCCTGCTCGAGGCGGCGGGCATCGACTTCCTGGTCGACGGCGGCGAGATCCCGCTCGCCGGCTTCGCCAGCATGACCTTCTTCCTCTCGGTCCTCGGCCTCGCCGTGGCGGCCGTCCTGCTGAGGTGGAGCGCCCGGCCCGCCGAGCGGTTCCTGGCGATCTCGGTGACGCTGACCGCGGTCTCGCTGGTCCCCCCGATCCTCTGGGGATCCGGCGCCGCCTCCATCGCCGGCCTGATCGTGCTGCACCTCGTGGCCGCTGCCGTGATGATCACCGCCCTGGTGCGGATCCTCTGGGAGGTCTGATCCGGCGGGGCGCTCGGTTCGACTTCGACGACCACCGCATCGCAGGCTCTCCACTCGGTGTCTTCGGGCAATGCTCCGGCGATGACGTGAATGGTGATCCGGCCGTAGTACACCACCGCGGCGCGGGACCCGTCCGTGCGCCCGCGGCACCCAGTGCCAGTTGTCAAGCGCCGGTCAGGGCCGGTCGGGGTGTATCCAGGGAAGGTCGTCGAATCGGGCGAAGTCGCTGTCGAAGGAGCAGATACCGGTGCCGTACTCGATAGCGAGGGCTGCGAGGTGGGAGTCGGTGACGAGGTTCCCGCGAAGGTCGCCTTGTAGGAGGAGACGTCCGAGGATGTCTCGGTGGCGGGCGCCTGGCACGGGAACCCAGGCTTGGTCAGCATCTAGCCAGTCGGTGATGTAGCCCCACGCTTCTTCGGCGGTCAGGGGATTCGCGGTCGCGCGGGGATGAGTGATGATCCGCTGGAATGCCATCAGGCTCACCCATGGCAGGCCGACCCGTTCAACCGCGTTCAGGGCCGTTTCCAACCAGGTCCGCGCACTGTCGTGGAACGCCGACCGCTCGTCGACGGCGTAGAGCAACACGTTGGCATCGACAATCAACGTGGGGCCTCGGCGTCGTACTGGTCGAGCAGCTCCAGCGCCTCGGCGATGTTCGTGACGTCGATCCTCACGTTCACGTCGGCGGTCCGCTGCCGGAAGGGCGTCGCCTTCTCGGGGCGAGCCAAGCCCGCACGCGCAAGCTCGTTGACAGCCTCGCCGAGGCCGATATGACGCTCTCTGCGCAGTTGTTCGGCGGCCGCTGCCACCTCGGGGTCCAGGCGCACCGTGGTTCGCATGCCCTCAATCTAGCATCACCGATGTTCATCGCACGCATCAGTGATGCGACTTGCGACGAACATCGGAAGACGATCCGCAAAGGTCAGGGGAGTGATCGATCTTCATTTCGACTCAGATGGGTTCTGCCCGTAGACTCTCCACTTGGTGTCTTCGGGCAATGCTCCGGCATGCCCGCAAGACGTCGGAGGGCACTAGCTCAACTGGCAGAGCATCGGTCTCCAAAACCGAAGGTTGGGGGTTCAAGTCCCTCGTGCCCTGCACGGGCCCCGCGCAGCCGCGGAGGCGAGAAGTAACGAGAGGAAGAGGACGACGTGTCGGATAGCCCAGCGCACTCCGGACGGACCAGCCCGGTCACGTTCTACCGGCAGGTCGTCGCCGAGCTGCGCAAGGTCGTCTGGCCGAGCCAGCAGCAGCTCACCACCTACTTCATCGTGGTGATGGTCTTCGTCCTGTTCATGATCGCGATCGTCTCGGTCTTCGACCTGGCCTTCGGCAAGGCGGTCTTCGCGATCTTCGGCGGCAACTGACCCCGCCCGACCATCCCCCGCACACCCCCAGAACGAGAATCGATTCAGTGAGCGACGACGCAGTGAACGAGCCGATCGACGGCGCCTTCGACGACCAACCGGCCGAGGACAGCCTCGCGGCCGAGGCCGACGGCGAGGTGGAGACCCCGGCCGAGGCGAGCCTGATCGAGGAGACCGAGGACGAGGCGGACGTCGAGCCCGCCGAGGCCGAGGACGCCCCCGTCGAGGAGGCGCCCGCCGAGGAGAGTGCGGCCCCTGCCGAGGAGTCCTCCGCGGCCGACCCGCTGGAGGAGTTCCGCGAGGCGCTGCGCTCCAAGCCGGGCGACTGGTTCGTGGTGCACACCTACTCCGGCATGGAGAACCGGGTGAAGGCCAACCTGGAGAACCGGATCACCTCGCTGAACATGGAGGACTACATCCACGAGGTCGTGGTCCCCACCGAGGAGGTCGCCGAGATCAAGAACGGCCAGCGCAAGCTGGTCAAGCGCACGGTGCTCCCCGGCTACGTCCTGGTCCGCATGGACCTCACCGACGAGTCCTGGGCCGCCGTCCGGCACACCCCGTCGGTGACCGGCTTCGTCGGCCACAGCCACCAGCCGGTGCCGCTGAGCCTGGACGAGGTCGAGGCCATGCTGGCTCCCGCCGTCCGCGCGCAGGCCGAGGCCGCCGCGGTGGCCGAGGGCGGCGAGGCCGCCGCGACCACGACCGGCGCCCGCCCGCAGGTGGCCGTCGCCGACTTCGAGGTGTCCGACTCGGTCATGGTGGTGGACGGTCCGTTCGCCACGCTCCACGCGACCATCACCGAGATCAACGCCGAGGCCCAGCGGGTCAAGGCGCTCGTCGAGATCTTCGGCCGGGAGACTCCGGTCGAGCTGAGCTTCAACCAGATCCAGCGGGTCTGAGCGCTCGGCAGCAGGTGGCAGGGACGTACGTCGTACGCCCCGTCATGACCACGGATAGGAAAGAGAAGTAGCAATGCCTCCGAAGAAGAAGATCGCCGCACTGGTCAAGGTGCAGCTGCAGGCCGGCGCGGCCACCCCGGCTCCGCCGGTCGGTACCGCCCTCGGTCCGCACGGCGTGAACATCATGGACTTCTGCAAGGCGTACAACGCCCAGACCGAGTCCATGCGCGGCAACGTGATCCCCGTCGAGATCACCATCTACGAGGACCGGTCGTTCGACTTCATCACGAAGACGCCGCCGGCCGCCGAGCTGATCAAGAAGGCCGCCGGCCTCGCGAAGGGCTCGGGCGTCCCGCACAAGGAGAAGGTCGGCAAGCTGACCAAGGACCAGGTGCGCGAGATCGCCGAGACCAAGATGCCCGACCTCAACGCCAACGACATCGACGCCGCGATGAAGATCGTGGAGGGCACCGCCCGCTCGATGGGCGTCACCACCGACTCCTGAAACCTCGTGGGAGGACCGCGCTGGTCCGCTGACCACGTCTTCCGAAAGTAGGAACCACCATGCAGCGCAGCAAGACCTACCGCGCGGCGTCCGAGACGTTCGACAAGGACGAGCTCTACGCCCCGCTGGCCGCGATCAAGATCGCCAAGGCCAACTCCAAGAAGAAGTTCGACGAGACCGTCGACGTCGCCATGCGCCTGGGCGTCGACCCGCGCAAGGCCGACCAGATGGTCCGCGGCACCGTCAACCTGCCGCACGGCACCGGCAAGACCGCCCGCGTGCTGGTCTTCGCCAACGCCGACAAGGCAGAGGCCGCCCGTGAGGCCGGCGCCGACATCGTCGGCGGCGACGAGCTGATCGAGAAGGTCAACGGCGGCTGGACCGACTTCGACGCCGTGGTTGCCACCCCGGACATGATGGGCAAGGTCGGCCGCCTCGGCCGCGTGCTCGGTCCCCGCGGCCTGATGCCGAACCCGAAGACCGGCACGGTGACCCCCGACGTCGCCAAGGCCGTCGCGGACATCAAGGGCGGCAAGATCGAGTTCCGCGTCGACCGGCACGCCAACCTGCACTTCATCATCGGCAAGGCCTCGTTCAGCGAGGTTCAGCTCGCGGAGAACTACGCCGCGGCGCTGGAGGAGGTGCTCCGGCTCAAGCCGGCCAGCTCCAAGGGCCGCTACCTGAAGAAGGTCACCGTCTCCACGACGATGGGCCCCGGCGTTCAGGTCGACCCCAACCGCACTCGCAACGTCGCGGGGGAGGACGAGGCCTGAGCCTCGCCCCGCCGTGCCAGGTGGCCCGTCTCCGATCAGGAGGCGGGCCATCTGCCTTCCCCGCCCGATTTGGCGGCTCGTCCCGCCGCCGGTAGAGTTCTGCGCTGGTTACCGAAGACCGCCGGTGGACCCTGTGGAAGTCATGCAGAGTCCGAAGGTTCGCGAGAGCGGACGGCCTGCGCAGGGACACCGAGTGTGAGGCGAGTGATCGCCGTGCGCCCCGTGCCTCTGTGCCCGGGGCGTTTGTCTTTCCATCGTCCGAGGTGACCGACGGCGCACAATCCGTACGCCGGCCCGGAAGTTGGAAGGAGTCCCATGGCGCGGCCAGACAAGGCAGCAGCCGTCGCGGAGATCGTCGAGCAGTTCAACGAGTCCGCTGGCGCTGTGCTGACCGAGTACCGCGGGCTCACCGTGAAGCAGCTGCAGGAACTGCGGCGCGCGCTCGGCGAGAACGCCAACTACGCCGTGGTCAAGAACACGCTGACCCAGATCGCCGCCAAGGAGGCGGGCGTCGAGGGCTTCGACGACCTGCTGACCGGCCCGACCGCCATCGCCTTCATCAACGGCGACGTGGTCGAGGCGGCCAAGGGTCTGCGTGACTTCGCCAAGGCAAACCCCGCCCTCGTCATCAAGGGCGGTTTCGTGGACGGCGCCTCGATGGACGCGAAGGAGATCGCCAAGCTGGCCGATCTCGAGTCGCGCGAGGTGCTGCTGGGCAAGCTCGCCGGTGCGATGCTCGCCTCGCTCAGCCAGGCCGTCTACCTGCTCAACGCCCCGCTCTCCCAGGCCGCCCGGCTCGCCGGCGCCCTGCAGGCGAAGGCCGAGCAGGACCCCTCGATCCTCCAGGGTGGTGCGGGCGAGCCCGCCGCCGCTGCTGCGGAGGAGGCTCCCGCCGCGGAGGAGGCCCCAGTGGAGTCAGGGGCCCCCGCCGAGGAGGAGCCGGCTGCCGAGGCGACCGAGACCGAGGCCCCCGCGGCCGAGGCCGAGGCTGCCGAGGAAGCTCCCGCCGAGTAGTCCACGGACAGCTCAGCACACCACCCACCGAAAACCCTGGCGTGCGCCCCGACCGGCGACGCCGACGAATGGAAGGAACGCCACCATGGCGAAGCTCAGCACCGACGAGCTGCTCGACGCTTTCAAGGAGATGACCCTCCTGGAGCTCAGCGAGTTCGTGAAGCAGTTCGAGGAGACCTTCGGCGTGACCGCGGCCGCCCCGGTCGCCGTTGCCGCGGCCCCGGCCGCCGGCGGTGCCGCTGGCGAGGCCGGCGGCGACGCCGGTGGTGACCAGGACGAGTTCGACGTGATCCTCGAGGCCGCTGGCGACAAGAAGATCAACGTCATCAAGGAGGTCCGTGGGCTGACCAGCCTCGGGCTGAAGGAGGCCAAGGAGCTCGTCGAGGGCGCCCCGAAGCCGGTCCTGGAGAAGGTCAACAAGGAGACCGCGGACAAGGCCAAGGAGGCCCTGGAGGGCGCCGGCGCCACCGTCACCCTCAAGTGACCCGCTGATCCGCGAGACGGCGGCCGCTCCCCACGGGGACGGCCGCCGTCTCGTTTCTGTCTCGCTTCTGGGCCGTTCCGGTGCCGTGCCAGTGTGGTACGCGTAACTTTGGCTCTAATTACTCGTTGGTATCCGTCAGGCGGGTCTTCTGCGCGGGGGAGCCGACCGACCAGCCGCACGTCAAAAGGGAGAGACGGCTCATGGGTGTCGAGATCGCGGTCAACAACCTGACCAAGTCGTTCGGCAAGCAGTTGATCTGGAAGGGCGTCACGCTCACGCTGCCGGCCGGAGAGGTCTCGGTCATGCTGGGCCCGTCCGGCACCGGCAAGTCGGTCTTCCTCAAGGCCCTCATCGGCCTGATCAAGCCCGACGAGGGCAGCATCGTCATCGAGGGCGTCGACATCGCCTCCTGCTCGGAGAAGGACCTCTACGAGATCCGCAAGCTCTTCGGCGTGCTGTTCCAGGACGGCGCGATGTTCGGCTCGATGAACCTCTACGACAACGTCGCCTTCCCGCTGCGCGAGCACACCCGGAAGTCCGAGTCCGAGATCCGCAACATCGTCATGGAGAAGATGGACCTCGTCGGTCTCCTCGGCGCCGAGGACAAGCTGCCCGGCGAGATCTCCGGCGGCATGCGCAAGCGCGCCGGCCTGGCCCGCGCGCTGGTGCTCGACCCGGAGATCCTCCTCGTCGACGAGCCCGACTCCGGTCTGGACCCGGTGCGCACCTCGTTCATCAACCAGCTCTTCATCGACCTCAACGCGCAGATCGACGCGACGTTCCTCATCGTCACCCACGACATCAACAGCACCCGGACGGTCCCGGACAACATCGGCCTGCTCTACCACAAGCACCTGGCGATGTTCGGCCCCCGGGAGATGCTGCTCTCCTCCGAGGAGCCGGTGGTCCGCCAGTTCCTCAACGCCCAGACCGTGGGTCCGATCGGCATGTCCGAGGAGAAGGACGCCGACGAGCTGGAGGCCGAGCGGGGCCAGGAGCTCCCGCCGCTGCCTCCGATCCCGCTGCAGCTGGAGCCCTCCAACGGCATCCCGCGTCGCAGCCAGCGCCCACCGGGCGAGTGGTGCCGGCTCAACGGGGTCACCCCGCCGCCGGGCTCCTTCGCGGAGAACATGACCATGGCGACGGGCTCCTGAGCACGAGATGTCCTCTGTTGTTGCTGACCGGGTGCTTGCACCGATCGGGACGGCCGGCAAGCTCTTCGCCTTCGGGCTGGACGTGGGCCGGGCGCTCTTCAGGCGACCCTTCCAGCTGCGGGAGTTCCTGCAGCAGGCCTGGTTCATCGCCTCGGTCACCATCGTCCCGACGGCGCTGGTGGCCATCCCCTTCGGCGCGGTCATCGCGCTGCAGGTCGGAAGCCTGATCAAGCAGTTCGGCGCGCAGTCGTTCACCGGCTCGGCCGCCGTCCTCGCCGTGGTGCGCGAGGCGGGACCGATCGCCACCTCCCTGCTGATCGCCGGCGCCGGCGGCTCCGCGATCGCCGCCGACCTCGGCGCGCGCAAGATCCGCGAGGAGCTGGACGCGATGATGGTGCTGGGCATCGACCCGATCCAGCGCCTGGTGGTGCCGCGCGTGCTGGCCTGCATGCTCGTCGCGGTCTTCCTCAACGGCCTGGTCAGCGTGGTCGGCGTCCTCGGTGGGTACTTCTTCAACGTGGTTCTCCAGGACGGCACGCCAGGCGCCTATCTCTCCAGCTTCACCGCGCTGGCCCAGCTGCCCGACCTATGGCAGGGCATGGCCAAGGCGCTCGTGTTCGGCCTCATCGCGGCCATCGTGGCGGCGTACAAGGGCATGAACGCCGGTGGCGGGCCCAAGGGCGTGGGCGATGCCGTCAACGAGTCCGTCGTGATCACGTTCATGCTGCTGTTCGTCGTCAACTTCGTGATGAGCGCGATCTACTTCCAGCTCTTCCCGCCGAAGACGGGTTGACGCCATGGCCGACGTGAAGGAGATCTACGAGCGTCCGCTCCGCGCCCTGGACCGCATGGGCGAGGAGCTGGACTTCTACATCCGCGCGCTGATCGCGACGCCGAAGTCCGTGCTCGCCTACCCCCGCGAGATCATGCGGCTGCTGGCCGAGGTCACCCTGGGCAGCGGCGCGCTCGCGGTCATCGGCGGCACGGTCGGCGTCATCACCGCGATGGCCTTCTTCACCGGCACCGAGGTCGGCCTGCAGGGCTACGCCTCGCTGAACCAGATCGGCACGGCGGCCTTCTCCGGCTTCGTCTCGGCGTACTTCAACACCCGCGAGATCTCCCCGCTGATCGCCGGCATCGCGCTGGCGGCGACGGTCGGCTGCGGCTTCACCGCGCAGCTCGGCGCGATGCGCATCTCCGAGGAGGTCGACGCGCTGGAGGTCATGGCGATCCCGTCGATGCCCTTCCTGGTCACCACCCGGATCGTGGCCGGCCTGATCGCGATCGTCCCCCTGTACGTCGTGGGCCTGCTCTCCTCCTACTTCGCGACCCGGCTCGTGGTCACGAAGTTCTTCGGCCAGAGCGCCGGCACCTACGACCACTACTTCAACCAGTTCCTGCCACCGGGCGATGTGCTCTGGTCCTTCGGCAAGGTGCTGGTCTTCGCCGTCGTGGTGATCCTGATCCACTGCTACCACGGGTACACCGCGAGCGGCGGTCCCGCCGGCGTGGGCGTCGCGGTCGGCCGCGCGGTGCGGACCTCCATCGTCGCGGTCAACGTCATCGACCTGTTCCTCAGCATGGCGATCTGGGGCTCCAACACCACCGTCAGGCTGGCTGGTTGACGTGGGTCGCATCCTCAGTCATCGCGTCCTGGGCGTGATCTTCATCGGCATCCTGATCTTCGGGGTGTGGCTCATCAACGCCGTCTTCACCCAGAAGTTCACCTCCTTCGACGAGGTCGCCCTCAAGACCGACACCGCGGGCCTGCAGCTGCCCACGCGCGCCGACGTCAAGGTCCGCGGCGTCATCGTCGGCCAGGTGCTCAAGACCGAGACCGGCGAGGGTGGCGCGACGCTGACCCTGGGAATCGAGCCGGACCGGATCAAGGAGATCCCGGCCAACGTCACCGCCTCGATCCTGCCCAAGACGCTCTTCGGCGAGAAGTACGTCGAGCTGGTGATCCCCCAGCAGCGCGCCTCCACGTCGCTGACCTCGGGCTCGACCATCACCCAGACCCAGCTGCCGATCGAGGTCGAGCGGGTCCTCAACGACATCTACCCGCTGCTGCGCGCGGTCCAGCCGGCCGAGCTCAGCTACACCCTCAACGCGATCGCCAGCGCGCTGGAGGGCCGCGGCGACTCCATCGGGCAGAGTATCGAGACCCTGGACGGCTACCTCAAGCGGATCAACCCGCAGGTGCCCGCGCTGGTGGAGGACCTGCGCCTGCTGGCCAGCGTCAGTGGCACGTACGCCGACGTGATGCCGCAGATCGCCGACACGCTGCGCAACACCGTGAAGACCGGCAAGACCCTCAAGGAGAAGGAGGGCCAGCTCAACGCCTTCCTCAAGGAGACCACCTCGTTCTCCGGCACGGCCGACGCCTTCCTCGAGGCCAACGGCAACAACATCGTCCGCCTGGGCCAGCTCACCCAGCCGACCGCCCAGCTGCTCAAGCGCTACGCGCCGGAGTACCCCTGCATGCTGGAGGGGCTGGTCAAGCAGATCCCGATGCTGGCCAACACCTTCCGCGGCATGATCTTCCACATCGACGTGATCCTGCTGCCGCGTCAGCCGCGTGGGTACGGCGCGCAGGACGTGCCCGTCTTCGGCGCCGACAACGGCCCCAACTGCGCCGGCCTGCCCAGCCCGAAGATCCCCTTCAAGGGCGTGCCCAACTTCGCCGACGGCGTGGACAACCTGGGACGCGGCGACGCACAGCGCACGGCGCCCTCCGTCGACGCCAGCCCGACCGGCGCCACGGCCGGCGCGGCCGCGGGCCCCGCCGAGAAGGCCCTCTTCGGGTCCCTGGCGGCGCCCGTCCTCGGTGTCCCCGGCGACGAGGTGCCCGATCTCGCCACCCTCCTCCTCGGCCCGCTGACGGCCGGCACGGAGGTGAGCGTGCGATGAAGATGCTGGACAGCAGGACCCGAGCCGACCTGATCAAGCTGACCATCTTCATGGTGGTCACCGCGCTGGCCACCAGCGTGCTGGTCGTGGTCATCGGCAACCTGAGCTTCGAGAGGTCGCGGGAGTACAAGGCGGTCTTCAGCGACGCCACCGGCCTGGTGAAGGGCGACGACATCCGTGTGGCCGGCGTCAAGGTCGGCAGCGTCAAGAAGGTCGAGATCTTCGACGGCACCAAGGCCCGGGTGACCTTCACCGTCCGCGAGGCGACGCCGATCACCCGCAGCTCCACCGCGACCATCCGCTACCGCAACCTGATCGGCCAGCGCTACATCGCGATGACCCAGGGCGTCGGCGACATCGCCCGGCTGCCCGCCGACTCGACCATCCCGCTCAGCCGGACCCAGCCCGCGCTGGACCTCACCGTGCTGTTCAACGGCTTCAAGCCGCTCTTCGCGGCGCTGACGCCGGCCGACATCAACAAGCTCAGCTACGAGATGATCCAGGTCTTCCAGGGCGAGGGCGGCAACATCGAGGGGCTGCTGCGCAGCACCGGGTCGGTGACCCAGACGCTCGCCGACCGCGACCAGCTGATCGGCCAGGTCATCACCAACCTCAACAGCGTGCTGGAGACGATCGGCAGCCGCGACCGCCAGCTCTCGGCGCTGATCGTCCAGTTCCGCGCCTTCATGGCCGGCCTGGTCGAGGACAAGGACGCGATCCTCTCTTCGCTGGACTCGATCTCGGCGCTGTCCGAGCAGACGGCCGAGCTGGCGACCGGCATCCGGCCCGGCCTGGTCGACAGCGTCAAGGGACTGCGCAAGGTGGCGACCAACCTCAACGCGAACCGCTCCGAGCTCGACCGGGTGCTGCAGATCCTGCCGATCAAGCTGGAGAAGATCGGCCGGACCGCGGTCTACGGCTCGTTCTTCAACTTCTTCATCTGCGAGTTCAAGGCGACCGTCCAGCTGCCGCCGCCGATCGGGGAGCAGTCGCTGTCCTACAACACCTACCCGCTCGGCAACGGGAGGTGCAATCTCACATGAGCTTCGTGCCCTTCCGTGAGCGCAACCCCGTCAAGATCGGCGCGGTGAGCCTGCTGACCCTGCTCCTGCTTGTGCTCGTCGCCTTCAAGGCCGGCTCGCTGCCGCTGATCGGCGGGGGAGACGTCTACTACGCCGACTTCGCCGACAGCAGCGGCCTCAAGCCCAACGACGAGGTGCGCATCGCCGGCGTCCGCGTCGGCAAGGTGACCGGCGTGGAGCTGGCCGGCGACAAGGTGCGCGTCCAGTTCCGCATCAAGACCGACTCCCGCTTCGGCCCGCAGACCAACGCCGAGATCAAGGTGAAGACCCTGCTCGGCGCGATGTTCCTGTCGCTGGAGCCCAAGGGATCCGGCCAGCTCGCCGAGGGGGCGACCATCCCGACGTCGCGGACCCAGTCGGCGTACGACGTGGTCGACGCGTTCACCGGCCTGGCCGACCGTGCCGAGCAGATCGACGTCGAGCAGCTGAGCAAGGCGCTCAACACCGTGGCCGAGGCGACCGCCAACACCCCCGAGGAGCTGCAGGCGACCCTCAAGGGCCTCTCCTCGCTGTCGGCCAACGTCGCCGCCCGCGACGCCCAACTCAACGCCCTGCTAGGCAACCTCAAGAAGGTCTCCACCGTGCTGGCGACCCGCGACCAGGACATCGTCGCGCTGATGAAGGACAGCGACACGCTGCTGCGCGCGCTGGTCGCCCGCCGCGAGGCGGTCCACCGGCTGCTCACCTCGACCAACCAGCTCTCCACCGAGCTGACCGCGACCGTGCAGCAGACCCGCGCCGACCTCAAGCCCGCGCTGACCAACCTCAAGGGCGTGACCGACCTGCTGCTGGCGAGGCAGTCCGACCTGGACAACTCGCTGCGGCTGCTGGCGCCGTTCTACCGCGTCTTCGCCAACGTCCTGGGCACGGGACCCTGGTTCGACAACTGGCTGGCCAACCTGCCGCCCACGCCGTCCGCGGGGGTGGGCCAATGAGGCCGATCTCGGTAGGCAGGTGGAGCGTCAACCCGATCATCGCCCTGGTCGCGGTCGGCGCCCTGATCGCGGCCGCCGTGCTGCTGGTCTTCCCCGGCGGGGGCGACCGGACCATCACCGCGGAGTTCCCGCGCACGGTCTCGCTCTACGAGGGCTCGGACGTGAAGATCCTCGGCGTCACCGTCGGCAAGGTCGACCAGGTCACCCCGTCGGGCACCAAGGTCGTGGTGAAGATGCACTACGCCGACAAGTACAAGGTGCCGGCCGGCGTGAAGGCCGCCGTGGTCTCGCCGTCGATCGTCGGCGACCGCTTCGTCCAGCTGACGCCCGCCTACACCGGCGGCGCGGTGGCGGCCGACGGGCTGCGGCTGGGCATGGGCCGTACGGCGACCCCGCTGGAGCTCGACGAGATCTTCGGCTCGCTCAACGACATGGCCAAGGGCCTCGGACCCGAGGGCGCCAACCGCCCGGACGCCTCCGGCGTGGGCCCGCTGACCCGGCTGCTGGACTCCACGGCCCGCAACTTCGGCGGCCAGGGCGTGCAGTTCAACCAGACGCTGACCAACCTCGCCAAGCTGACCAAGACGCTCTCGGACAACAAGGACGAGATCTTCGGGACCGCGGCCGAGGTGGAGAAGTTCACCAAGACGCTGGCCACCAACGACGACACGGTACGCCGCTTCACCGAGGCTCTCGCCAGCGGCGCGCAGCTGGCCTCCGGCGAGCGCGAGGAGCTCGCGGCGGTGATGAAGAACCTCTCGGTCGCCCTGGAGCAGGTCCGCGGCTTCGTCCAGGAGAACCGCGGCGCCCTGACCGCGAACATCAAGGGCCTGACCCGGGTCTCCAAGGTGATCGTGAAGAACCGCGACGCCCTCGACGAGTCGCTCAAGGTGGGTCCGCTGGCGTTGAACAACCTCGGCCTGGCCTACAACGAGACGACCGGCACCCTCGACACCCGCGCCAACCTGCTCGAGGGCGTCAACCAGATGGTGGCCCGGCCCTCGATCGTGCTCTGCGGCCTGCTGCCGGACCTGTGCAACGTGATCACCCCGCTGCTCAACGCGATCGGCCTGGGCCGCACGGCTCCCGGCCAGGCCGGCGATGCCGGCGACGCCCGCGTCGACCGCAGCCTCGCCGGACTGGTGGAGGTGGCCCGATGAGAAGCAGGCTGGCCGCTCTGGTGGCCGCGGCGACCGCCGGCACGATCGCCCTGAGCGGCTGCTCGGTCTACGACCTCCCGCTCCCGGGCGGCGCCGACACGGGCGAGGACCCGATGACCGTGCACGTGATGTTCCGCGACGTGCTCGACCTGGTCCCGCAGTCGACGGTCAAGGTCGACGACGTGACGGTCGGCAAGGTCACCGGCATCAAGCTCAAGGGCTACACCGCCGACGTGGCGATCCAGCTGCCGCGCTCGATCGACCTCCCCGAGAACGTCCGCGCCGAGATCCGGCAGACCTCCCTGCTGGGCGAGAAGTTCGTCTCGCTGGCCAAGCCGGAGTCTCCGTCGGGCACGCTCTCCAACGGCGACATCATCGGCCTGGACAGCACCGGCCGCAATCCCGAGGTCGAAGAGGTCCTCGGCGCGCTGGCGCTGCTGCTCAACGGCGGTGGCGTGGCCCAGCTGAAGACGATCGCCGAGGAGGTCAACTCGGCGCTGGGCGGCCGGGAGGACGCGGTCCGCTCGATCATCGACCAGGTGGGCTCCTTCATGGGCCAGCTCGACGCCAACAAGGGCTCGATCGTCACCGCGCTGGAGAACGTCAACCGGCTCTCCCTGGAGCTGCGCCGCCAGGACGGCGCGATCAAGGCCGCCCTCGACGAGCTGCCGATCGCGGTCGCCTCGCTGAACAGCCAGCGCTCCGACCTGGTCAAGATGCTCCAGGCGCTGCAGAAGCTGAGCTCGGTCGGCGTCCGCGTGATCCAGGCGTCCAAGGAGTCGACGATCGACTCGCTGCGCAACCTCGCGCCGGTGCTGGCGTCCTTCGCCGAGGCGGGCGACAACCTGCCGAAGTCGCTGCAGATCTTCGCGACGTACCCGTTCCTCGACGCCGCCGTCGGCAACGATCCCCAGGTGGCCCGCAACCTGCACATGGGCGACTACACCAACCTGTCGATGCGGCTGGACCTCGACCTGTTCAACCTGCCGAACATCCCCGGCCTGGCGCCCGGCCTCAGCCTCGCCGACCTGGTGGACACCTGCAAGAAGACCCCGCTCGCGGCGATCTGCACGGCCTTCCAGGACCTGCTCTCCGGCTCCCAGCTCAAGCAGGTCTGCAACCTGCTGCCGATGCTGTGCCCCAAGACGGCCGGAGCCTCCGCCTCCACCGGGAAGTCCTCGGGCACGTCCGGCGGCCTGCTCGGCGGCCTGCTCGGCGGCTCCGCGTCGAGCGGCTCCTCCGCCGGCACGGCGCCGTCCACCGGCGCCCAGGGCAGCTCCAAGGGCGGCGGCTCGTCCGGCGGCCTCTTCTCCGGCCTCCTCGGCGCGTTCGGCCTGGGCCGGACCGCCCCGGGCGCGGGTCTCGACGGGGGCGCCGCGGTCCAGCAGGACCCGTTCCTGCTGGAGGGCACCGGCTACGACCCGGCGCTGGGCACGCTCCTCATGCAGGGGGTGGCGATCAGTTGATCACCTCACGGACCAAGAAGCAGCTGCTGATCTTCGTCGTGATCACCCTGCTCGGCGTCTCCTTCGTCGGCGCCCGCTACGCCCGGCTGGACCGGTTCTTCTACGACTCCTCCTACCAGGTCAAGGCGCACTTCATTCAGTCCGGCGGCATCTTCACCGGCGCCGAGGTCACCTATCGCGGCGTCGGCATCGGCCGGGTCTCGGACATGGTGCTCACCGAGGACGGCGTGGACGTCGTCCTGGACATCGACAAGGGCTACGACGAGATCCCGGCCGACACGATCGCCCTGGTGGGCAACAAGTCGGCCGTGGGCGAGCAGTACGTCGAGCTGGACCCGAAGACCGACGGCAAGCCCTACCTGCGCGACGGCTCGGGCATCGCGTCGGCCGACACCAGGATCCCGGTCTCGACCACGGAGATCCTCACCAACACCGACGCCCTGGTGCGCTCGGTGCCGCAGGACGACCTGCGCACGGTCGTCTCCGAGCTGGGCGCGGCCTTCAAGGGCACCAGCGACGACCTGGCCCAGGTCATCGACACCTCCAACGCCTTCATCGAGTCGGCCAACCAGAACTTCGACGTCACCACCGCACTGATCAAGGACGCCAACACGGTGCTGCGCACGCAGGCCGACAAGGCGACCGCGATCCGCGACTTCTCCCGTGATCTCGCCCTGTTCTCCGGCACCCTGGCCGCCAACGACAAGAGCCTGCGCAACCTGCTGGACGTCGGCGCCGCGACCGCGGGGGAGCTGCGGACCTTCCTGGAGGACAACGAGGTCGACCTCGGCGTGCTGATCAACAACCTGGTCAGCACCGGCGAGGTCGTGGTCAAGCACCTGCCCGGCATCCGCCAGATCCTGGTGCTCTACCCCTACATGGTGGCCGGCGGCTACACGGTCGCGGCGAAGAACTCCTCGGGCTACTCCGCCCGGTTCGGCCTGGTGCTCAACATGAACCCGGCGGTGTGCTCGGCCGGCTACGACCCCAAGGAGCGCCGTACGCCGCTCCAGCTGGCGGACAAGCCGATGGACATGGACGCGCGCTGCACCTCGCCGCCGTCGAAGACCAACGCCCGTGGCGCCCAGAACGCCCCGCGGACCGGAACGGCCTACCGGTCACCGGTGGCGACGTACGATCTGGGCAAGGGGACGGTCACCTGGAACGAGCAGGCGTCCCAGGGTGAGGCCGAGAGCCGCGTGGTCTACGACGGCGGGTCGGCCCGGGTCTTCGGGAAGGACGCATGGTCGCAGCTGCTGCTCGGTCCCGTGATGGAGGACTGATCCGGTGACCGACGCATCGACCGGCCGCGTCTCGCGCGGCCGGACCGTGGTGACGCTCGTCCTGCTGGTGGCGATGGTGGCCTCGCTGGCGCTCGCCGGCTACCTGGCCTATCGCTCCCGCCACCTCACCGACGAGCCCTATCGCCCGTGGGCCGACAGCCAGCGGGTCATCCCCGACCACGACCGGCAGCAGGCCAAGGCGGTCGCCGAGCAGTTCGCGCTGCGCGTGGACGGCTACCGCGGATCGGACCCCAAGGCCTACCTGAGCTCGGTCACGCCGATGCTGACCACGAGGTTCGAGGCGGAGTTCACCAAGGCCTTCGACGCCGCCACCAAGGTCGGCGAGGCGGAGGCCGGCAGCGACCAGGTCGGCAAGGGCACGATCGTCTCCACCGGCCTCTCCACCATCGACCGGGACAGCGCCGAGGTCCTAGTGGCTCACGACAACACCATCACCAGCGCGCAGGGCACCGCCCAGCGCCACCACCGCTGGACCGTGCAGCTGCGCAAGGTCGACGGCGACTGGCTGGTCGACGGCTTCGAGGCGATCTCGTGACCGCCCCCGCTCCCACCTGGTACGACGTCCTCGGCGTCGGCCGCGACGCCACGCCCGCGGAGATCAAGGCCGCCTGGCGCTCGGCCGTCGACCACGCCGAGCCGGGCACGCCGCGGTTCCGCTCGCTCAACGAGGCGGCCGACACGCTGCTCGACCCCGTGCGCCGGGAGGCGTACGACGCCACGCTGCCCGCGGTCGTCGTACCGCTGGTGACCCGGCCCGAGCCGGCCGACGTCGACCTCGACCCCCGGACAGACCCCGAAGCCGACCCCGAAGTCGAGGCCGAGCCGGCCGCGACCGCCGACACGAAGGCGCGCCGGGCGATCCGGATGCCTCGCGTCAACGGCTGGATCCTGGCCTGCGCCGCGGTCGTGACCGTCGCGGCCCTGGTCGTCTCGGCGCTGCTGGTCCGCGACATCGACGACCGGGTGGCCGCCCACCGGGCGGGGCCCGAGGCGTCGGCCGCGGCAGAGCGCGCGCTCACGGCGGTGCTCTCCTACGACTACCGGCAGCTGGAGGAGGACCGCGCCCGGGCGGTGCGCTACCTCACCCCGTCCTACGCCGAGCAGTACAAGAAGAACTTCGACAAGCTCATCACCGAGGGCCCCGACGGCTCGCCCGGCCCGGCGGTGAAGACCAAGGCCGTCGTCACCGCGGACGTGCTCAGCAGCGGCGTGGTCGACGGGACCGGCTCGCGGGTCCGGGTCCTGGTCTTCGTCAACCAGTCCTCGGTCAAGGGCGACGCCAGCCCGGCGATCTTCCAGAACCGCGTCGTGGCGACCATGGTCGAGCGCGGCGACAGCTGGCTGCTGTCCGATCTGCGCTCCTACTGAGTCCGACGGGTGGTCCGATCTGCCCGAAGTGCTTGACCTCGCGGTGCCCCTGGTTCATGCTGGGCCGCACAGACAGCCGGGTGGCGCCTCAGCGCCGAACCTTGCTGTTGAGTTCGGGCGCGCTCTGCGGTAATCTCATCCTTTGCTTCTGCCCTCATATGCTCTCCTGGCTGTCCGGTGGCCGGTTTGTGGTGGGCTGACGCACTTCCCTCAGTGCCCCGGAAGGACCCCTCTTGGCCGCCTCGCGCAGCAAGAACAGCACCAACCAGTCCCCCCGCCGCATCTCTTTCGCCAAGATCTCCGAACCGCTCGAGGTTCCGCAGCTGCTGGCTCTCCAGACCGACAGCTTCGACTGGCTGATCGGCGACGAGAAGTGGCAGGCCCGCGTCGCGGAGGCGAACGCCAGCGGCGAGGAGCGCTCCACGAAGTCGGGACTCCACGAGATCTTCGAGGAGATCTCTCCGATCGAGGACTTCTCCGAGACGATGTCGCTCTCGTTCGAGAACCCGGTCTTCCTCGACCCGAAGTACACCGAGGAGGAGTGCAAGGAGAAGGACTTCACCTACTCCCGCCCCCTCTACGTCTCCGCCGAGTTCACCAACGGCGAGACCGGTGAGATCAAGGGTCAGACGGTCTTCATGGGCGACTTCCCGATGATGACCCGCAAGGGCACCTTCATCATCAACGGCACCGAGCGCGTCGTGGTCTCCCAGCTGGTCCGCTCGCCGGGCGTGTACTTCGAGCGCACCGCCGACAAGACCTCCGACAAGGACATCTTCACCGCCAAGGTGATCCCCTCGCGGGGCGCCTGGCTGGAGTTCGAGATCGACAAGCGCGACATGGTCGGCGTCCGCCTCGACCGCAAGCGCAAGCAGAACGTCACGGTGCTGCTCAAGGCCCTCGGCTGGACCGACGAGCAGATCCGCGAGGAGTTCGGCGAGTACGAGTCGATGATGCTCACCCTGGAGAAGGACCACACCACCACCCAGGACGAGGCGCTGCTCGACATCTACCGCAAGCTGCGTCCGGGCGAGCCGCCCACGCGCGAGGCCGCGCAGACGCTGCTGCAGAACTACTACTTCAACCCCAAGCGCTACGACCTGGCCAAGGTCGGCCGCTACAAGATCAACAAGAAGCTCGGCACCCACGAGGCCTTCGACCAGCAGACGCTGACCGTCGACGACATCGTGGCGACCATCCGCTTCATCGTGCAGCTGCACGCCGGCAAGGAGTTCCTGGTCGACGCGCAGGGCAACGAGATCGCCGACCCCAACGGTGAGCACATCGAGGTCCGCCCCGACGACATCGACCACTTCGGCAACCGCCGGATGCGCACCGTCGGCGAGCTGATCCAGAACCAGCTGCGCACCGGCCTCGCCCGCATGGAGCGGGTCGTCCGCGAGCGGATGACCACCCAGGACGTCGAGGCGATCACGCCGCAGTCGCTGATCAACATCCGCCCCGTGGTCGCGGCGCTGAAGGAGTTCTTCGGGACCTCCCAGCTCTCGCAGTTCATGGACCAGACCAACCCGATCGCCGGTCTGACCCACAAGCGGCGGCTCTCCGCGCTCGGCCCGGGTGGCATCTCCCGCGACCGCGCGCAGATGGACGTCCGTGACGTGCACCCCTCGCACTACGGCCGGATGTGCCCGATCGAGACGCCCGAAGGCCCGAACATCGGCCTGATCGGCTCGCTCGCGTCGTACGGGCGGATCAACCCGTTCGGCTTCGTGGAGACGCCGTACCGCGTGGTCAAGAACGGCCGGGTGACCAACGACATCCAGCACCTCACCGCGGACGAGGAGGACTCGAAGGTCATCGCGCAGGCCAACGCGCAGCTCGACGCCAAGGGCAACTTCGTCGACGAGCGCGTGCTGGTCCGCACCCGCGGCGGTGAGACCGTCGACATCCCGCGCGACGAGGTCGAGTACATGGACGTCTCGCCGCGCCAGATGGTGTCGGTGGCGACCGCGCTGATCCCGTTCCTCGAGCACGACGACGCCAACCGCGCGCTCATGGGCGCCAACATGCAGCGCCAGGCCGTGCCGCTGATCAGGAGCGACGCTCCGCTGGTCGGCACCGGCATGGAGTTCCGCGCCGCGGTCGACGCCGGCGACGTGGTCACCTCCGACGTGGCCGGTGTGGTCACCGAGGTCTCGGCCGACGAGATCGTGATCATGACCGACGAGGGCGGCAACAAGTCGGTCCGGCTGCAGAAGTTCACCCGCTCCAACCAGGGCACCTGCATCAACCAGCGTCCGCTGGTCGCCGAGGGCAGCCGGGTCGAGGTGGGCACCCCGCTCGCCGACGGTCCGTGCACCGACGAGGGCGAGATGGCGCTGGGCACCAACCTGCTCGTCGCCTTCATGCCCTGGCAGGGTCACAACTACGAGGACGCGATCATCCTCTCCCAGCGCCTGGTGCAGGAGGACATCCTTACCTCGATCCACATCGAGGAGCACGAGGTCGACGCCCGCGACACCAAGCTGGGCCCCGAGGAGATCACCCGCGACATCCCGAA
>JBIQLB010000021.1:10855-71603 GCA_044464665.1 Nocardioides sp. | reverse complement strand
ACACGTAGGCACCGAGGATCACCTCAAAGCCCACCACCCCACGGGGCTCTGCCCGGTGGGCGGCGACGCGCAGAAGGCGCTGAGCCAGCGCAAGCAACGGGTGGGGAGGACTGCCGTCCACGGATCGATGCTGGGCGATGCGTTTCGCCGCGCTCTCCGCATGTATGGGATCGGTCGCTAGTTGCCTGCCTCGTCGACCACACAAGCATCTAGACGACGAAGTCGACCTAGCGCCATCTATTGAGACAGCGAGTGTCCGGTGTGAGTGACCTGCTTCCCTCTGTCCGAGTGCTGCCTACCCGATGGACGATTTGCTGGTTTGCCCGATATGCGAGCATGAGTGGGCACCAGGGGACGCCGCCGA
Organism: Nocardioides sp.; assembly: GCA_044464665.1. Lineage (GTDB taxonomy): Bacteria > Actinomycetota > Actinomycetes > Propionibacteriales > Nocardioidaceae > Marmoricola. Next base: position 71,239 of record JBIQLB010000021.1, on the reverse strand, counting down.
GTCGACCGACGGTCTTCGCCCCATCATCGACGCGATCGGCAACCTGTTGGCCGATGGCGGCCACGACATCGACTGCGAGATCAACAGTGTCGGCCGCGCATCTCGAGTCCTTCCGTCAAGAAGGCTTGGCCGGGCTGACGGGCTCTGACTCCAGGTAAGGGTGGGATGCCCGTTGCTGGGCCAGGCGCTGGCGAAACGCTTCCCACTCGGCCTCGTTCTTACTGCGGATCAACTCGATTTGCACGAGCTGGGCAGTGGCTTCTGCTTCCGCCCGGGCCATCTCCCATCTCCACCGGCGACGCCAAGAGCGGGCTCGGATCATCGCGATCGGCATGAGCGCCATCAGGGCTACTGGGGCAACCAGCATGAGGGCGAACAGCAGGGCGACCATCGTTGTGGGACCGCCGGTCCTACACGCCCGTCTTCTGCAAGACCAGCGTGCGGCTGGTCAGGCTCAGTGAGGTCACCTTCCAGCCGGCGGCCAGGACCGCGCGTGCCAGTGGGTTGGGCAGTCCCTGCCAGTAGGGCTGGTAGTTGTACGCCGACTCGGGGAGATCAAACCCGAGGATCCCTTCGATCTCTGCGAAGGTCGAAGGGATCATGGAGACGCTCTGCGTGTCGAGCCAATCAGTCAGCACGCTGTACTTGCCAGAAGGACGCGTCGGCCTTGCGCCTTGAGCGGTCGCGGGGGAGGGCTGTGCTCCGGATGCCATGGGATGTGACGACTCGAGCAGTCGAACTCGGGCTGCTAGGCCGGTGATTGCTTCCTGGTTCACTGCCAATGCCCTCTCCAGGTCGACGACGCGCGCGTCGAGGTCGCGACTCATTGCTCCTCCATGTTGTAAAAACATTGTTACATTTCTAAGATATATAGACGGTGCTCGACTGTCAACCCGCTGTACGTCACGTTGGCCGGCGTCGTGTCGCACGCTGCTGGCCGCGGTCTTCGATCTCGCCGAGTCGTGCGCCCGGCGCGCCGCCGTCAGGGGCGGTAGAGCTCGGAGACCTGGACGGGCTGGTCGAGGGGGCCCCAGACGGCCACGGGGAGGCGCGGCTTGCGCCCGGCGACGTTGGCCATCTTCCGGCAGGGGACGACGTTGTCCTCGCCGTTCATGTGGCCGACCTGGATGGCGCCGGTGCAGATCGTCGTGGGTGCCAGGGTCACGGCCCGGATCTTGCCGGTGGGGGCGTCGTAGTAGTCGTTGGGGAAGGGGAACTCCAGGTCGTGCTCGGCGGCGTACGCCTGGCCCTCGGCGTCGCTGTGCAGCGTGCGGAAGAGCCGCAGGGTCAGGGCGCCGTCGCGTGCCTGCAGCCAGCCGGTGACGAGGGTGTCGTGGGGACAGCCCGCCTTCGGCTTCGGATCGCCGAAGGACGGATCGCAGGGCATCGCCACGGGAGACGGCGAGACGGACGGTGAGGCCGACGGCGTGGGCGAGACAGAAGGCGAGGGAGTAGGAGACGGGGACGGCGACGGCGACCCGCCGCACCCTGCCAACGCCAGCAGCGCGACCGCGCACACCGCCATCCGCTTCATCTCGGCCTCCTGACGCCGCTGGGCCCGAGACTGTCGGAATCGAGGATGTCAGAGATCGGAGCGGCCCGCAGGTCCCCCCGGCGCCGCCGGGATGAACGTCGGCCGCGCGTGCCCCGCGCCCCGGAAGGCGTCGTCGACCGCCCGCGCCACCGCCGCGACCCGCTCGACCCGGACCAACGCCAAGGCCGACCCGCCGAACCCGCCGCCCACCATCCGCGCGCCCAGAGCCCCGGCCCCCAGGGCGCTCGTGCAGGCGAGGTCGAGCTCGGCGCAGGAGACCTCGAAGTCGTCGCGCAGCGAGGCGTGCGAGGCGCTCAGCACCTCGCCGATGCCGGCGAGATCCCCGGCGGCGCAGAGCGCGACCGTCTCGCGGACCCGGTCGATCTCGGTCACGACGTGCCGCACGCGCCGGGCGAGCACCGGGTCGGCCGAGAGGGTCGCCAGCGCCGCATCGAGCCGCGAGACCGCTCGCAGATCCGGTACGCCGAGCAGCCGCGCCGCCTCCTCGCAGGCCTCCCGCCGCGCCCGGTACTGCCCGTCCGCGAGCGCGTGCCGCACGTGCGTGTTGACGACCAGCAGCCGGAGACCGGCCGACTCCAGGTCGAAGGGCACCGGGGTCACCGAGAGGTCGCGCAGGTCCAGGAGCATCGCCTCGCCGAGAGGGCAGCGCAGCGATGTCGCCTGATCCAGTCCTCCGGTCGGCGCGCCGGCGATCCGATTCTCGGCCTCGCGGCAGGCCTCCGCCAGTCGCGCCCGCCCGGCGTGATCGGAGCCCAGCCCCAGTCCGGCGACGTCGTCGAGCGCCACCGCCAGGGCGCACTCGATCGCCGCCGAGGACGACAGCCCCGCGCCCAACGGCACGTGGCCGTCGAAGAGCGCGTCGAAGCCGGGAACGTCCAGGCCGTCGCGCCGCAGCGCCCACGGCACCCCCGCCGCGTACGCCGCCCAGCCGGTCACCCCGCCGGGCGCGACCGAGTCCAGCGGGCCGCTCCAGTCCTGCCCGGGCGCCTGCAGCGAGGCGAGCCGCAGACCGTCGTCCGAGCGTGGCGCCAGCGCGACGTACGTGCGCTGCCGCAGGGCGAACGGCAGGCAGAGGCCGCCGTTGTAGTCGACGTGCTCGCCGATCACGTTCACCCGCCCGGGTGCGGACCAGACGCCGGCGGGCTCGCGGTCGAAAGCGTCGCGGAACCGCTCGACCAGCCGGCCGATCACGGCCTCCTCGGGAACGTCCTCGTGCCACTGCGTCATCGCGCGGAATGGTACTTCGGACGGCCGGAAAGACAGGGGTCGCGGCGACAGGGGCTACGGTCAGGGGCATGAGCGAGCCGATCTATGTCGAAGGCCTCATCGGGCAGCTGGAGCCGTTCGCGGACAAGCCACGGGCGCAGAACGTGATGAAGGCGCCGGAGACCCACGTGGTGGCCTTCGAGTTCCGGGCGGGCCAGGAGCTGCACGAGCACCAGGCCCACCATCCGGTGCTGATCCAGAGCTTGTCCGGGCACCTGCGGCTGAGCCACGACGACGGGTCGTTCGAGCTGCGCCCGGGCGACGTGCTCTACCTGCCGGCGATGCTGCGTCACGAGGTGGTCGCGCTGGAGGACTCCACGCTCACCGTGACCATGCTGCTCGGCCAGGAGTGAGCCGCGCCGCCCGATGCGCTTGGATGGCGCCGTGAGCGACGTCGTCCTGATCCACACCGACGGCGGCTGCACCCCCAATCCGGGCCCGGGCGGCTGGGGAGCCGTGCTGCGGTACGGCGCCCACGTGCGCGAGATGTACGGCGGGGAGCCGGCTGAGACCACCAACAACCGCATGGAGCTGACCGCGCCGATCATGGCGCTGGAGGCGCTGACCCGGTCGATGACCGTGCACCTGCACACCGACAGCACCTACGTCCGCAACGGCATCACCAAGTGGGTCGCCGGCTGGGAGCGCAACGGCTGGCGCACCTCCGCCAAGCAGCCGGTCAAGAACGTCGACCTCTGGCAGCGGCTCCAGGCCGCGTGCGCCCGCCACCAGGTGGAGTGGTTCTGGGTCAAGGGTCATGCCGGCGTCGCCGACAACGAGCTGGCCGACGAGCTGGCCACCCGGGGCATGCTGGAAGCCTTGGGCAACTGAAACGCGTTACAGTTTTCCGGTGGCTGCCCCTGACGTCTTCGCCCCGGCCGAGCTCGGCCCGATCACGCTGCGCAACCGGATCGTCAAGGCGGCGACCTTCGAGGGCCGCACGCCCGATGGCCTGGTCACCGACGAGCTGATCGAGTACCACCTGGCTCCGGCCCGCGGAGGCGTCGGGCTGACCACGGTCGCCTACCTCGCCGTCGCGCCGGAGGGCCGCACCCACCGCGAGGTGATCGTGCTCGGCGACCGGAGCCTGCCCGGCCTGTCCCGGATGGCCGAGGCGGTCCACGAGACCGGCGCCAAGATCGGCGGCCAGCTCGGCCACGCCGGCCCGGTGGCCAACGGCCGCTCCAACGGCGTGCCCGCGCTCGCCGCCAGCAAGATGCCCTCTCCGCTGAGCATGCAGATGATCCACTCGGCCTCCGAGGCCGACATCGCCCGGATCACCCGCGACTACGTCCGCGGCGCGCGGATCATGGTCGACGCCGGGTTCGACGTGCTGGAGATCCACATGGCGCACGGCTACCTGCTCAGCTCGTTCCTCGCGCCGGGCCAGAACCGCCGCAAGGACGACTGGAACGGCCCGCTGGAGAAGCGGGCGCGCTTCGCCCGCCAGGTCGCCCGTGCCGTCCGCGAGGAGGTCGGAGACGCCGCGGCGGTCACCGCGAAGATCGGCATGACCGAGGGCTCGCCGGTGGGCTTCTCGATGCCGGAGACCGTCGAGTTCGCGCAGATGCTGGAGGCCGACGGCCACCTCGACGCGCTCGAGCTCAGCGCCGGCTCGAGCCTGCTCAACCCGATGTACCTCTTCCGCGGCGGCGCCCCGGTCAAGGAGTTCGCCGCCAACATGCCGCTGCCGGTGCGGATGGGCATGAAGACCCCCGTGGGCAAGCGATTCTTCAAGACCTACCCGTTCGAGGAGGCCTACCTGCGGGAGAAGGCGCTGGCCTTCCGCGCGGCGGTCTCGATGCCCCTGATCATGCTCGGCGGCATCAACCGGCGCGACACCATGGAGCGGGCGATGGCCGACGGCTTCGAGTACGTCGCCATGGCGCGGGCCCTGCTGCGTGAGCCCGACCTGGTCAACCGGATGCGGGCGGCCGAGACCGACGCGGGCGTGTGCAGCCACTGCAACCTCTGCATGGTGCGGGCGGCCGGCACCTCGGACAAGATCGGCGACACCCGCACGGTCTGCGTCGAGGTCACTCCCCGGCGATAGCCTTCTGGCCCGGCGGGTTGACCACCACGAAGACCACCCCGTTGTCGGGATCGCGGGCCATCGTGCCGGACACCTTGCCGTCGAAGGCGAGGTCCCAGCGCACCTTCTCCATGCCGAGCGTGTAGGTCACGTCGGTGCGCACGGTGTAGCCCATCTGCGGCAGCACCCGCTTGTAGAACGCGATGACCTCGTCCGGGCTGTCGGTCTGGATGTCGAACTGCCAGGTGTCGTCCAGCGGCCCGGGGTCCTTGACCTTGGCCCCCCGCGGCACCGGGAAGCCCTGGATGGTGCGCGGCGCCTCGGTGGGCGCGGGCAGCTGACTGGCGCCCGGTACGGCGGTCAGGGTGGCCTCGGGGCGGATCGTCGCGCCGGCCTTCGGCTGCTGCAGCGTGGTGTCCGTCGGCAGCGGCGGGACCGGCTCGTCCTCGTAGGGCAGCCCCGTCGACTCCGCCGCGGACGGCTCGGGCGTCGCCGCGGAGGCGGTGCCGCCCTTGTCCTCGTCATGCCCACAGCCGCCGACGGCTAGGGCCAGGAGCAGCGCGGTCAGGATCGCGGCCGGCCGTCGTACGACGCGCACGATGTCTTCCCCCCAGCAGTGTCGTTCTAGAGTCGGTCTGCCTTCGACCGTACCCGACCCCTCAGCACAGACACGGAGTGAGCCGATGACCTACGAGTTCGACCGCGGCATCGCCGTCAGCCCCCTCGGCGAGGGACGGTACGCCGCGGAGCTCGATGCCGGCTGGCTGGTCGGCGGTGGCGTCAACGGCGGCTACCTGCTCGCCGTCCTCGGCAACGCCGTGCGCGAGGTCGCCGGTCCCGGCCACCCGGACCCGTTCTCGGTCAGCGCCCACTACCTGAGCGCGTCGGTGCCCGGACCGGCCGTCGTGGAGACCCGTGTGGTCCGCTCCGGCGGCCGCTTCTCGACGGTCTCGGCCACCCTGCTGCAGGACGTCGACGGCGTGCCGACGGCGCGGATCGCCGCTCTGGCGACGTACGGCGACCTGGATCGCGCTCATGACGCCCGCTCCGACGCCGAGGCGGCCGCGCTGCACCTCGCCCTCGAGCCGCCCGAGCTGCCGCCGCTGGAGCAGTGCGTGGCCACGGCCGACGCGCCCGAGGAGGTCCGCAGGATGGCCCCGCTGATCCAGCGCTTCGGCACCCGCCTGGACCCGGCGTCGGCGATGTGGGCGGTGGGTCAGCCGAGCCGGAAGGGCCTGATCCAGGGCTGGTTCAAGCTGGCCGACGACCGGCCGCTCGACCCGATCGCGCTGCTGCTCGTGGTCGACGCGCTTCCTCCGGTGACCTTCGACCTGGGCATGCCCGGCTGGGCGCCGACGCTGGAGCTGACCGCGCACGTCCGGGCCAAGCCGGCGCCGGGCTGGGCGATCGTGCGGCACTACACCCGCACCGTCGCAGGCGGACTCTTCGAGGAGGACTGCGAGGTCTGGGACTCAGCCGGCACGCTGGTCGCGCAGTCGCGGCAGCTGGCGCTGCAGCCCCGCGGCTAGCCCGGCCAGCAGCAGCACCGCGCCGAGACCCGCGGCCCACCACGGCGTCGCGGCGGGAATGCCGAGATAGAGGGTGATCCCGAGGATGCGCGAGAGTCCCCACGGCAGCAGCGCCAGCTGATCGTTCCAGGCGGTCATCGCCTCCTCGGCGCCGACGAGACCGATCAGCAGGCCGCCGGCGAGCAGCGCCAGGCCGATGACGGCGAGCACCGCTCCGACGGCGCGACGCCGGCCGATGCTCGCGGCCAGCGACCATCCGGCGGCGGCCAGCACCCACCCGAAGCTGGCGAACGCCATCACGACGTACGCCGAGCGCAGGCGCGGCTCGGTCCAGAACGCGAACCAGTAGCCACCCGGCCCGTGCGGCGCCAGCGCGATCAGCAGCACCACGACGCGCAGCACCACGGCTCCGCCGATGGCGGCGATCACCGGCCACGGGTCGCGCCGTCGCACGGCGAGCAGGACCACGGCCGCCAGGGCGAGCCAGCCGATCCCGACGAGCACCAGGTGCGCCGGCGCGGCGAACCAGGTCAGCACGGCGCGGCTCCCGACGAGCGCGAGCATTGGGACTCCGAGCGCCAACGCGCGCCCGGCGCCACCGAGACCCTCGACCGCCTCGGCGGCTCGCCACGGGCGGGTGCCGGCCAGCCAGGTAGCCCGCGCCGCGCGCACCCGCCCGGTGATGCCGAGCCCGAGCCAGAGGAGCAGCAGCGCGAGCCCGCCGCGGGCCAGCCACGCCATCGGCAGGTCGCGGGCGGCGTGCGTCTCGCCGATCCGCGCCGCGGTCAGGTTGTACGCCGGGTGGGCGAGATCCCCGGCGTAGCGGCGCTCGTGCGCGTCCGCCGCTCGATCGAAGGCCCTGCGAGCCTGCGCCCACTGCCGGCGGGCCTCGCCGCTGCCGGTGTCCAGCCACTCGGCGTGCCGCAGGAACATCGTCCGGTAGGTGCCGAGCATGCCGAAGAGGTCGACCTGGTAGTCGAGGGTGCCGACCAGCTCCCGGTGGAGCTCGGGGTCCTTCCAGGTGGCCGGATCGGTCGCCGCGATCCGGTCGCGCATCTGCTCGGCGACCTCGACGGCGTGTGCTCCCTGGCCGATGGCCGCCTCGACGTCCGGCCTGCTGGTGGCGTAGATCAGGTCGAGGGTGGCGCTGTCGCCGGTGAGGATGTCCCACTCGAAGATCCACATCATCGGCGGTGGCTCCAGGCCCAGGGCGAAGACCCGCTGCTCGGCGTACGGCCCGATGTAGAGCCCCGAGGTCACCGCGTCCCGCGATCGCGCCATCGCCTCGCCGATCGCCCGCACGGTCGCGGGATCGTCGGAGAGCCAGCGTCGCGCCCAGCCGGCGGTGACGGCGGCGGGATCGGTGTCCGGGTCGCGCGCCAGGCGCACGGCGAGCACGGTGTTCAGCTCGTAGAGCTGCCAGAAGCCGGCGGTCAGCTCCAGCGTCATCGGCCCGGCACGCCACGGCCCGCCGTCCTGCGTCCACGTCCAGATCCCCTCAACCGCGGGGTTCTGAGCCAGGAAGTGCCGCAGTGCCTGCCGATAGAGGTCGCCGAGATCGTTCGGGATGCCGCCCAGGTCCTCGAACTCGCGCCGGCTCTGCAGCTCCACGATCCGCCGCTGCCTGCCGATCTCCAGCGTCTCGTTGAACGGCAGGTAGCTGTAGAAGTCGCCGAGGGTGTACTTCGTCGAGACGATCAGGTGGTCGGAGTCGATGCCGCCGAGCACCTTCTCGTACGACGCGGGATTGGTGTGCATGTCGCCGACGGCTCCGACGCCCACGCTCCAGGTGCGGAAGACGATCTCCCGGTCGGCGCGCTCGGCCTCGTCGACGAACGCGGTCAGCATCGCGCGCACGGCCTTCACCGATCGAACCGCGAGGGAGGAGTAGTAGTCCCAGCCCGGCAGGTCGTAGATCCGGCCCGCCTCGCCGATCCGGATCACCGTCCCGGAGAGGTAGGGCATCTCGCGGTAGAGCTCGTCGAGCCCGGCCGCGTAGACCTGCCACAGCCCGGGATCCTCGGTGTCCAGGCCGAAGCGCCGCTCCAGGTAGCGCTCCAGCGGCGTGCTCAACGCGAGCATGTCGGTGCGGAGGTAGACCGCGAGACCGAGGTCGTGCGCGCGCTTCCAGATCGGCCCGAACGCGGCCCGCATCGCCTCGGCGCGGGCGACGTGGGCATCGCCGGCGTACACCTCCTCGCCGTCGGCGACCTCGGAGAAGGTGAGGTACTCCAGCAGGCCCGGCACCGCCACCGCGTTGTAGCCCTCGGCGACCAGGTGCCGGAAGTAGCGGTCGGCCGAGGCCGCGGCGACCTTCAGCGCGGCCCGGTCGACGTACGGCGCGCGGGGCAGGATGACGTCGCGGAAGGCGTTGGAGGTGTGGCTGTAGTCGTCGCCGGCGCGCCACGCCGCCGGCTCCGGCACGACCCCGGCGGCGCCCAGATCGGCCATCCGGAAGGGTAGTCGTGAGGTCACCGTCTCGCCGAGCCGCTCGGTGACCGGCCGGCCGTCGCGGATCGCCGAGGCCAGGTCGTAGATCCCGCGCACCGCGCCGGTCGTGCTCGTGGCGGTCACCACCAGCGCGCCCGGAGTGCCGGAGAGCCGATAGGTGTCGTCGTCCTCGCCGTGGCCCGCGCGGACGGTCAGGGTGGCCGTGCCGCGGGTCCGGGCGGCGTCGTCCACCGCGTCGCGCAGCTCGGCGACGGCGGTGGTCGTCCGTGGGTCGCTCGCGGCGGTGATCGCGGTGAAGCGCGGCGGGAGGGCGGTGGCCGAGACCGGCGCGACGACCGGGTGCTCGGCGGGGACGGTCTTGCTCGCCGTGCGGATGCCCAGGTACGCCGTGAGCCCGGCCGCGATCGCGCCGCCGACGATCACGAGCGCCAGCAGGGCGGCGACGACCCGCCAGCGGTGCCCGGTCACGAGCGCCCGGGCTCGTCGAAGCGGTCGCGGCGCAGGCAGTAGACGAACCGCCGCCCGGGGTACTCGGTCAGCGACCAGAGCAGGTCCTGCGAGGGCCAGTAGGAGATGTCCTCCGGGCCGACCGGGATCGCCCGCGGCCACCGGCGGAAGGCGCCCGGCGTGCCGACGTGCAGCGAGCCGAGACGCCAGCGGCCGTGGCTGGTGGTGACGTAGTAGCGACCGCGCACCACCGCCGCGCCCTGCATGTGCCCGAGTCCCTGCTCGTCGAGCGAGATCGGCCAGGACGTCCCGTCCTCCTCGGCATGGAGGTGGAAGGAGGCCGGGTCGAGGGGATAGCGCACCAGTCGCCGGGTCATGCCCTCGGTGCCGTACTCGCCGGCGACCAGCTCGGGCGGATCGGCGCTGCGGTCCAGGGACAGGAAGGAGTAGCGCATCGGCTCGCCGTGCTCTCCCGGCTCGCCACCGGGCTCGCTGGTGGGCGCGTCGTACGCGAACCGCACCGGCAGCACGTAGCGATAGCCGTACGTCGCGCCGGTGTCCTCCACCCGGACGATGTCGTCCACCCGCGCGGTGAAGAGCCCCCGCCTGGTCCCGGCGACGTGCAGGTAGGGCCCGCACCAGACCAGCCCGCCGGCGTGGACCAGCAGCGGACGCAGGGCCACGCCGTCCTCGGTGACCTCCGGCGTCACCAGCAGCACGTGCCGGTACTCCAGCGTGTCGATGTCGACCACCGTGATCCGGCTGCCGTGGTTGGCCTCTCTGCCGGCTTCTCGGAGGGTCTTGGAGTACCAGCTGGTGATCAGCAGCCGGCGCCCGTCGAAGTCCTCCCGGTCGCTGGCGTCGGCCGACGTGGTGATCCCCTGGGGCCACCAGCGCTGGGTCGCGACGTCCTCGTCGTTCCAGCGGAAGCCCCACTCCACGCAGGTGCCCGGGACCCTCGCGCGCACGCCTCGGCGGTTCAGATCGGCCACCACGCCGCTCATCCCGACCGGGGTGCCGGCGCCGCCATGGGCGATCGCGGCGATCTCGTCGGCGTTCTCGTCGGTACGCCGCAGGTGGACGCCGGCGCGTGGACCAGCAGCGGATGGAGTGGCCACGACCACACCGTAGCGGCGGACAGCGCGCGATAGACCGTCGGCGCGATCTCCTAGGCTCTCCTCCATGAGCAAGCACCTCCTCCTCGTGCACGCCCACCCCGACGACGAGAGCATCGGGCAGGGCGCGACGATGGCGAAGTACGTCGCCGAGGGCGTCGGCGTCACCCTGGTGACCTGCACCGGCGGGGAGATGGGCGAGATCCTGGTGCCCGAGCTGGCCCACATGGCCGCCGACCAGGACGACACCCTCGCCGACCAGCGCAAGATCGAGCTGGACAACGCGATGGCGGCGCTGGGCGTGACCGACCACCGCTACCTCGGCGGCTTCAAGACCTACCGCGACTCCGGGATGCAGTGGCACGAGGACGGCCACGCGATCGCGGCCGACGACGTGCACGAGAACGCCTTCTGGCACGCCGACCTCACCGAGGCCGCCGACCACCTCGTCGCGGTGATCCGGGAGGTCCGTCCGCAGGTGATGGTCACCTACGACCAGTTCGGCGGCTACGGCCACCCCGACCACATCCAGGCGCATCGGGTGGCGACGTACGCCGCCGCGCTGGCCGCCGTGCCGTCGTACCGTCGCGACCTGGGGGAGCACCACGACATCGCCAAGATCTACTGGGGGGCGATGTCGGAGAGCCGGATGCGCGCCGGCCTGCGCCACCTGCGCGACAGCGGCGACACGACGACCTTCGAGGGCATGGACCCCGACGGTCCGCTGCCGCCGTTCGTGACCTCCGACGAGAACCTCTCCGCCGCCGTCGACGGCAGTGCCCACATCGACCAGAAGATGGCCGCGCTCGCGGCGCACGCCACCCAGATCAGCACCGACGGGCCGTTCTTCGCGCTGTCCAACAACGTCGGCGCCGAGGCGTGGGGCACGGAGTTCTTCCGGATCGCCAAAGGTCACCGGGGTGGCCGCGGGGAGCTGGACGAGAACGGGTGGGAGACCGACCTGTTCGCGGGACTCGACCTGTGAGCCGGGGGAGACGCGCCGCCTGGATCGCCGGCGGGGTGCTCGCCGGCGCCGTCGTGCTGCTCGGCGCCGGCTACGCCGTGGCGGGCGCCGACGTGCCGCGGGACACGACCGTCGAGGGCGTCGCCATCGGCGGGCTCGCTCCCGCCGAGGCGCGGGCGCGCCTCCAGGACGAGCTGGAGCCCCGGGCGAAGCGGCCCATCGCGGTGACCGTCGACGGCGTGCGGGGGAGCGTGGACGGCGGTGAGGCCGGACTGAGCGTGGACTATCACGCCACGGTCCGCGAGGCCGGCGGCGGCCGCAGCCTCTCGCCGGTCCGGCTGTGGCACCATGTGGTGGGCGGCGGCACGCACGCGGCCGTCGTGGAGACCGACGACAGCGCGATGCGGGCGGCCCTGGGCCAGCTCTCCGAGCGCGTCGGCAAGCACGCGGTCGAGGGCACCATCACCTTCGCCAACGGGGTGGCCACGCCGGTCCCGGGTCGTGCCGGCACCGGCGTCGACCCCGACCGCGGCGGCGAGATCCTGCAGGACGCCTTCCTCCACGACGACCCGGTCACCCTGCCGGTGACGACCGTGGAGCCGACCGTGGGCGAGGCGGCGATCGACCGCGCGATGAGCGGGTTCGCCGAGCCGGCCCTGTCGGCGCCGGTGGTGATCAGGGTGCCCGGCGCCAAGACGGTCGCGCCGCCGCGGCTCTTCTCCAACGCGCTGAGCATGCGGGCCGAGGACGGCGAGCTGGTGCCGGTCGTCGACGGCGACAAGCTGCTCAAGGTGCTGAAGCCGGTGATGTCCTCGATCGGCGCCGAGCCGCGGGACGCCGGCTTCGAGGTGCGCGACAACGGCAAGCCGCGCGTGGTCCCGGCCCGGGTCGGCGCGACCCTGGACCCGGCCGCGCTGGCCGAGGCGTTCCCCGCGGCCCTCACCAAGCCGAAGGGCGAGCGGGTCGTCGAGCTGGACACCGAGACGGTCGAGCCGGAGTTCACGACCGCCGACGCCAAGGCGCTGGGCATCAAGGAGCGGGTCTCCACCTTCACGACGTACTTCCCCTACGCGGCGTACCGCAACGTCAACCTCAGCCGCGCCGCCGAGCTGATCGACGGCACCGTCCTGAAGCCCGGCGAGACCTTCAGCCTCAACGGCATCGTGGGCGAGCGCACCCGGGAGAACGGCTTCACCACCGGCTACGTCATCAAGGACGGGCTCTTCCGCGAGGACCTGGGCGGCGGCGTCTCGCAGATCGCGACCACGACCTTCAACGCGATGTTCTTCGCCGGCCTCAAGGACGTCCAGCACAAGCCGCACTCGGTCTACATCGACCGCTACCCGGAGGGCCGCGAGGCCACCGTCGCCTGGCCGACGCTGGACCTGAAGTTCACCAACGACACCCCGTACGGCGTGCTGGTGAAGGCCCACGTCGTGAAGTCGGCGCCCGGCGGCAGGGGCTCGGCGACGGTGTCGATGTACTCCACCAAGCACTGGGACATCACCACCACCAAGAGCGGCCGCTACGCCTACACCAAGCCCAAGCTGCGCTACCTCGACGCCCCGGACTGCGAGCCGGCGACGGGCAGCTCCGGCTTCACCGTCGACGTCTTCCGCCACTTCGCCAAGGCGAGCGACCCCAAGACGCGGGTGCGGACGGAGAAGTTCCACACCGTCTACATCCCCGCCGACACGGTCAAGTGCGGCAAGCCGCCGAAGGAGAAGGCAGCCGGCTAGCCCGCCGGCGGAGAGGGCGGCGAGCTAGCCCGCCGGCGCCCGCAGGTAGCCGTAGGCGTGGTGCTCGGTGAGACCGAGGCCCGCGTAGAGCGCCCGCGCCGCGGCATTGCCGGTCTCGACCTGCAGCCACACCGTGGTCGCTCCCCGCTCGGCGCCCCACTCCAGCAGGGCGGCGACCAGCCGGGCGCCCAGGCCCTGCCGGCGGTGCGTCTCCGCGACGGTCAGCGCGTGCAGGCCCAGCCAGTCGCGGTCGACGGCCGCCTCCCCACGCGCGACCTCGCCGATCTCGGCGGTCGCCGTGCCGCCCTCATCGCGGAGCACGACCTCGCCGGAGGATCCCGCCAGCCGGCTCGCCCGGGCCAGGGAGCCGAGCAGGAAGAGCGCGTCGCCGCCCTCGACCGGCTCCCATCCCGCGCTCAGCAGGCTCGTCTCGACGTCGGAGTCCTGCTCCACCTGGACCAGCGCCGGCCGGTCGCGCTGCCGGTAGAACTCCTCGACCCGCGCCGCGGCCTCGTCGAGCGGCAGCCCGGGGTCGCCGAAGGCCAGGCAGGAGTTGGCCCGCTTGCGGGGGCGGCCATGGGACTCGCGCTCCGAGCGCAGCACCCACTCGCCCAGCGGCTCGGTCTCCCAGCCGGCGCCCTCGAAGATCGTCATCGCCCGCAGCTCCGCCTCGCGGACCGGCACCCGGTGGCGCACGCTCGGTCGGGGCGGCACCGGCTTGCCCGAGACGACCAGGGCGGTGTCGATGGCGACCGTGCTGCCGTCCTCGCGCCGGATCAGCGCCCGTCCGTCACCCCAGGCCTCGCAGACGCCGAGCACGTCGGTGAAGGCGGGGCCCCCGGTGGGGCCGGTCTCGCCCGGCACGATCCGGCGCACGACGACCCGCTGGCCGACCACGTGCGGCCCGAGACCGTGGGATCCCAGGGGGTGATCCGGGGGATGATCCCCGGATCGGATGGTGGGTCTTTGCTCACCGGACACGCTCGGGATACTAGGCTGGTCTCGTCCGCCCGGGACAACGTATCTGGAGGAGGATCCAGGTGACCTACGTCATCGCCCAGCCCTGTGTCGATGTGAAGGACCGTGCCTGCGTCGACGAGTGCCCCGTCGACTGCATCTACGAGGGCAAGCGGATGCTCTACATCCACCCTGACGAGTGCGTCGACTGCGGCGCCTGCGAGCCGGTCTGCCCGGTCGAGGCGATCTACTACGAGGACGACACCCCGGGTGAGTGGAAGGAGTACTACGACGCCAACGTGCACTTCTTCGACGACCTGGGCTCGCCGGGCGGCGCCGCCAAGATGGGTGAGATCGACCACGACCACCCGATGATCGCCGCGCTTCCCCCGCAGAACCAGGACCACTGATCCTCGGAGTCTCGCGGCGGCTCCCCGACTTCCCCTGGGACTCGCTGGTCACGTACGCCGACCGGGCGCGAGCCCACCCCGACGGCATCGTCGACCTCTCCGTCGGCACCCCGGTGGACCCGACGCCGCCGCTGGTCCAGCAGGCGCTCGCGGCCGCTGCCGACTCCCCGGGCTACCCGCTGACGATCGGTCTGCCGGAGACCCGGCAGGCCTGCGTCGACTGGCTCTCCCGGCGCTTCGGCGTCACCGGGCTCGGCCTGGACGGTGTGCTCCCGGTGATCGGCTCCAAGGAGCTGATCGCCTCGATGCCGCTGCACCTCGGGGTCGGCCCGGGCGATCTGGTGGTGCAGCCGGAGCTCGCCTACCCGACGTACGAGGTGGGCGCGGTGCTGGCCGGCGCCCGGGTCCTGCGCGCCGCCTCGCTGACCGCCGTCGGCCCCGAGCGGCCCCGCATGCTCTGGCTCAACTCGCCGTCCAACCCGACCGGCAAGATCCTCCCCGTCGACCACCTGCGCAAGGTCGTCGACTGGTGCCGTGAGCGGGGCGTGCTGCTGATCTCCGACGAGTGCTACCTCGAGCTGGCCTGGGAGCCCGGCAGCCCCGCCGTCTCGATCCTCCATCCCGACGTGAGCGGCGGCAGCCACGAGGGCATCCTCGCGGTCCACTCGCTCTCCAAGCGCTCCAATCTCGCCGGCTACCGCTGCGCCTTCGTGGCCGGTGACCCGGTGGTCGTCGGCGAGCTGCTCGCGGTCCGCAAGAACCTCGGCCTGCAGATGCCCGGCCCGCAGCAGCGCGCGATGATCGCCGCGCTGGACGACGACGCCCACGTGGAGGAGCAGCACGCCCGGTACGCCGCGCGGCGCGAGATCCTGCGCGCGGCCGTCGAGGGCGCCGGCTTCCGCATCGACCACTCCGAGGGCTCGCTCTACCTCTGGGTCACGCGAGACGAGCCCTGCTGGGAGACCGTCGGCTGGCTGGCCGACCGCGGCATCCTCGCCGCGCCCGGCGACTTCTACGGCCCCGCCGGAGCCCGCCACGTCCGGATCGCGCTGACCGCGACCGACGAGCGCGTCGCGGCGGCGGCCGACCGGCTGAGGTAGTCCTCAGCGACTGCCGAAGACCTGCACCCAGTAGTTCCGGTAGCGCGAGTCCGGCTGGAAGCCGTGGCCGAAGCCCACGGTGCGGTAGCCCGCGCTCATGACGTTGCTGCAGTGGCCGGGGCTGTTGAGCCACATGCTCATCACGGCCGCCGCCGTCGCGGCACTCGTCGAGGCGGCGATGTTCTCGCCGACCAGGCCGGTGTAGCCGGCGGCCCGGGCGCGGTCCTGGGGCGAGCGGCCGTCGAGGGAGAAGTGGCTGAAGTAGTCCTTGTCCGCCATGTCCTGAGCGTGGCCCTTGGCGGCCGCGGCGAGGCGGCTGTCGACGGCGAGCGCCGGCACCGCGGGGCGCACGCCGCTCCCGTCGTGGCAGTCGCGGGCGCTCGCGCGTGCCTTGTTGACCTCGGTGACCAGTGCCGCGACGACTCCGGAGAGCGGATCGCGGACGGTCACCTTGCGCACGGCGCTCACCGCTCGTGAGGCCTTGCCGCGCTTCGGCGAGACGACGCGCACCTGGTAGGCGCCGTCGTACAGCGGCGCCTGCCAGTGGTACCTCACCTTCCCGCGCTGGTCGGTCTTCTGCTTCGGCCCGGGGCGCCACTTGGTCTGTCCGGGGAAGCGCACCTGGAGGCGCACGACACGCTTGACCGGTCCGCCCGGGGTCTTCACGCGGAGCTTGAAGGTCTTCCTCGCGTGCGGGGTCACCGTCATCGAGGTCGTCTTCCAGCTGCGGATCGCCGACCCCTTGCCGGCCTCGGCGGGGAGCGTCGTCGCCGCGGCCAGGCCGGTGGAGACCAGGGCGAGGGCGAGGAGGCGGCGGATCATCCGAGGCTCACCGCGACCGTCGTGGCCGTGGCGGCCTTCCGGGGCTGCCAGCCCTTGGTGGAGTCGTCGCCGGAGTGCCAGATCCGGCCGTCGAAGGCGACCGCGTCGATCTTCAGCCGCTCGGCGTAGGCCAGCAGGTACGCCGCGACCGACCAGCCGAGCCGCTGCCCGGCGTCGTCGTCGCTCACGTGGATCGCGAGGTTCTGCCGGACGCCGGTCCGCTCCACGTCCAGCGCGCCGTACGCCTCGGTCAGCGAGCGCCGGACCGAGGCGGCCGTGCCCGAGCCCTCGATCTCCGGGACGACGCAGCTGAAGGCGCCGCCGGTGCTGTAGCCGGTCAGGGCCGAGGCGAGGACGCGCGCGTCGGCCGCGTGGTCCTGGTAGGCCTCGGGGAAGCCGGAGCGCTGGACGCGCTGCGCCGCCTCGGTGATCCGCATCGTCTCGTAGCCCCTCACCTTCTCCAGCGCATCATAGAAGGCGTTGATCGCGTAGTGCTCGTCTCGCACCTGCTTCTCGGTGCCCCAGCCCTGCGAGGGCCGCTGCTGGAAGATGCCCAGCGAGTCGCGGTCGCCGTGCTCCAGGTTGCGGATCTTGCTCTCCTGGTACGCCGTCGCGAGGGCGATCGAGACCGCCCGGGCGGGCATGTCCCGGCTCACCCCGATGGCGGCGATCAGGGCCGCGTTCTCCGACTGATCGGGCTCCAGGCCCACGGTGCGCCCGCTCACGGTCGCCGCACAGCCGGGCGGGTCCATCAGCGAGTCGGCGCTGCGCCAGATGGCGAAGCCGACGCCGGCGACCACCGCCAGCGTCGTGAGGAAGACCAGCGACGCGCCCCGACCGCCGGACCGGCTACTGGTGGGCATGCAGGTCGTCGTTGAGGGCGATGCCCTCGGACTTCCACGGCACCGCCTCGATCGCGCCCGACACCGAGTTGCGGCGGAAGAGGACGTTGTCCGTGCCGGACAGGGTGAGCGCCTTGACGACCTTCGGCTTGTTGTCGAGGTCGCGCACGGTCACCTTGGTGCCCGCGGTGACGTAGCAGCCGGCCTCGACCACGCAGTCGTCGCCGAGCGAGATGCCGATGCCGGCGTTGGCGCCGAGCAGGCAGCGCTCGCCGATGCTGATGGTCTGCGTGCCGCCGCCGGACAGGGTGCCCATGATCGAGGCGCCGCCGCCGATGTCCGAGCCGTTGCCGACCACGACGCCCGCGGAGATGCGGCCCTCGACCATCGAGGCGCCGAGCGTGCCGGCGTTGAAGTTCACGAAGCCCTCGTGCATCACCGTGGTGCCCTCGGCCAGGTGGGCGCCCAGCCGGACCCGGTCGGCGTCGGCGATGCGCACGCCGGTGGGCAGGACGTAGTCGGTCATCCGCGGGAACTTGTCCACGCCGTGCACCGCGACCGGCCCGTCGGCCC
Source organism: Nocardioides sp. (assembly GCA_044464665.1). Classification (GTDB taxonomy): domain Bacteria; phylum Actinomycetota; class Actinomycetes; order Propionibacteriales; family Nocardioidaceae; genus Marmoricola. Next base: position 53,437 of record JBIQLB010000021.1, on the reverse strand, counting down.
GCAGTGCCACCCGGACCTCCTCGAAGTCGGCCGGCGAGCACGGCCCGCGGCTGGTCCACACGACGTTGGCGAGGAGGCCGAACTGGCCCTCCAGGGAGAGCCCGTGCGGCTGGACCAGTCGGTGGCTGAGCAGGTGCAGCCGCAGGTAGACGTCGCTGGCGTCCGCCGGCGCCCGGTCCAGCGCGATCGAGGTCAGCACCACCTCGGTGCGCACCCGCCGCGCCGGGTCCTTGCCCTCCAGCGCGGTCAGCGCCGCGGGCGCGGTCGCCCCCTCCGGCGCCTCGCCCAGCGCGGGCGAGGGGTACCAGGTGTCGAGGACGGTGCCGTCGTCGGCGATCGTGGCCAGGCCGAAGCCCCAGGCGTTGGTTGGCATGGCGATCAGGCTACCGATACGTCCTGAGCCGCGATCGGTGTCCTGAGAGGATGGCTGCCATGGGTCTGGATCCGTACGCCGACGTGGTGGCGCTCACCGGGGCACTGGTCGACATCGAGTCGGTCAGCGGCAACGAGCAGGCGCTGGCCGACCAGGTGGAGGCCGTGCTGCGCGCCGCCGGTCATCTGGAGGTGACCCGGATCGGCAACTCGCTGATCGCGAGGACGGTGCTGGGGCGCGCGGAGCGGGTGGTCGTCGCCGGCCACCTCGACACCGTGCCGGTCAACGACAACCTCCCCTCGCGCAACGACGGCACCCTGCTCCACGGCCTGGGCAGCTGTGACATGAAGGGCGGGGTGGCGGTCGCGCTGCGCCTCGCGGTCACCGTCCCCGAGCCGGTCCGCGACGTCACCTGGGTCTTCTACGAGTGCGAGGAGATCGCCGCGGTCCACAACGGCCTGCGCCGGATCGCCGGCGAGCGGCCCGACCTGGTGGAGGGCGACTTCGCGATCCTGATGGAGCCCTCCAACGCCGAGGTCGAGGCCGGCTGCCAGGGCACGCTCCGCGTCGAGGTCACCGTCCGTGGCGAGCGGGCCCACTCCGCCCGGGCGTGGCGCGGGGTCAACGCCATCCACGGCGCCGGCGAGCTGCTGCGCCGGCTGGCCGCCTACGAGCCGCGCCGGCCGGTGATCGACGGGCTGGAGTACCACGAGGGCCTCAACGCGGTCCTCATCTCCGGCGGCGTCGCCACCAACGTCATCCCCGACGAGTGCGTGCTCACCGTCAACCACCGCTTCGCGCCGGATCGCGACGAGGAGGAGGCGCTGGCCTTCGTCCGCGACTTCTTCGAGGGGTACGACGTGACGCTGACCGACTCGGCCCCCGGCGCTCTCCCGGGGCTGGACCGGCCGGCGGCTCGGGCCTTCGTCGAGGTGGTCGGCGGCGAGGCCAGGCCGAAGTTCGGTTGGACCGATGTGGCCCGTTTCACCACGCTCGGCGTACCGGCGGTGAACTATGGCCCCGGAGACCCGATGCTCGCCCACACCCAGGACGAGCACGTCCCCGTCGAGCAGCTGATCAGGTGCGAGACGACCCTGCGGGCCTGGCTGACCGCCGAAGGCGAGGCCACCGACGTGAAGGCAGACGCATGACCGAACGACGTATCCGGCAGAAGGGCCCGATGATCCAGCGCGGTCGTCAGGTGGATCGCTCCACCACCGACCAGCGGCTGCTGGACTCGCGCGGCCCGTCGGACTGGGTGCACACCGACCCGTGGCGGGTGCTGCGCATCCAGTCGGAGTTCGTCGAGGGCTTCGGCGCCCTGGCCGAGCTCGGGCCGGCGATCGCGGTCTTCGGCTCCGCCCGGACCGGGATGGACGACGCCTACTACGACATCGGCGTGCAGGTCGGCGCGGGCCTGGCCGAGGCCGGCTTCGCGGTCATCACCGGCGGCGGGCCGGGGGTCATGGAGGCCGCGAACAAGGGAGCCGTCGAGGGCGGCGGCGTCAGCGTCGGGCTGGGCATCGAGCTGCCCTTCGAGGCCGGCCTCAACCCGTACGTCGACCTGGGCATCAACTTCCGCTACTTCTTCGCCCGCAAGACCATGTTCGTGAAGTACTCCCGCGGCTTCGTGGTGCTGCCCGGGGGATTCGGCACCTTCGATGAGCTGTTCGAGGCGCTCACCCTGGCCCAGACGCAGAAGGTCACCTCCTTCCCGATCGTGCTGATCGGCGTGGACTACTGGTCCGGCCTGGTGGACTGGCTGCGCCAGACCGTGCTGAGCCACGGCAAGATCGATCCGGCCGACGTGGACATGCTGACGCTGACCGACGACCCCGACGAGGCCGTGCGGATCATGGTGGCGGCGTACGAGCAGGCACAGACGGGCATGCAGCAGCCGGGCATCCGGACGGGGGTGGAGGGGTGACCTGGCTCTTCCTCGTCCTGATCCTGCTGGCGATCGGGTGCGCGGCCGTGATCGCCTTCGGCCCGGGGGCGCCGCTGACCCGGGCGTTCGACGACCGGCGCGATGTGACCGTCCCCGAGGACCGCATCGGCGGGGCCGATCTGCGGCGACTGCGGTTCACCACGGCGTTCCGTGGGTATCGGGCCAGCGAGGTCGACGCGCTCCTCGAGCGCCTGGCCGAGCAGCTGGAGCACCAGCCGGACCCGTGGCCGGGTACGGCGGACCGGAAGGCGGACCCAGGATCGGACGGAGAGAGCTGATGCCACTGCGACGACACCCCGCGGCGCTGTCGGCGGTCCTGGCATGCCTGGCGGCGCTGGTGGCCTCGCTGCTGGTCGCGGTCCCCGCGGACGCCACGCCCGGGTCGGCCGTCGTCGAGACGCGGATCATCGGGCGGACGGTGAAGCACCGGGCCATCCGCGCCTGGCGACTGGGCGACCCGGAGTCCCCGCGCAAGGTCGTCTTCCTCTCCACCATGCACGGCAACGAGCGGGGCACCTCGCGCATCCTGCTCAACCTGCGCGACGGGGCGCCGATCGCCGGCGCGGACATCTGGGTGATCCCCTACCTCAACCGCGACGGCTACGCCCGACACAGCCGCCGCAACGCCCGCGGCGTGGACCTCAACCGCAACTTCCCGGTCAACTGGCGGCGCCAGGGCGGGTCCTACTACTCCGGCAAGCGGCCGCGCTCGGAGCCGGAGACCCGGGCGCTGATCCGGTTCCTCAAGAAGGTCCGGCCCGACTTCGTGGTCAGCCTGCACCAGCCCCTCAACGGCGTGGACACCTCCTACCGGCGCGGCCGGAAGTTCGCGATCCGGCTGGCCGACGGGCTGGAGCTGCCGCGCAAGGTCTTCAACTGCAACTCCGGCTGCCACGGCACCATGACGCAGTGGTTCAACAAGCGCCTGCCCGGCATCGCGCTCACCGTGGAGTACGGCGGATCGGTCAGCCGGCACCAGGCCCGGGTGAGCGGTCCCAGGGGCCTGCTCTCGGCGGTCGGGGCCCATCGCACCCGGTGATGGGGAATAATGGGTCCCGAGCGTCGTCTCGGGACCTCGCTCGGCACAGTCGGCATAGGAAGAGGTGTGCGCATGGCGGCGATGAAGCCGCGGACCGGCGACGGGCCGCTGGAGGTCACCAAGGAGGGTCGTGGCATCGTCATGAGGGTCCCTCTCGAAGGCGGTGGCCGGCTCGTGGTCGAGCTCAACGCCGAGGAGGCCGGCGCACTCGGTGACGCGTTGAAGGACGTGGTCGGCTAGCCGCCGCGCCTACTCGGGCCGTGTCCGGGCTGGTGGGGCTGCCCTGGGGGCCGCCCTCGTTCGAGGTGAGCACGCGAGCGCCGTCGAGCGTCGACGCCGCGGTGATCGCGGTGCCGGTGCGCCGTGTCGAGGCCCCGGGAGAGGCGCCGAGCGTGGCGCTGGGTCCCGGCGGGACCGAGCTGGCCGAGGAGTTCGGCGCCGACCTCTCGGCGCTCCTGGTGGCTGCCGGCGCGACCGGCGCGGCCGGGACCGTCACCACCGTCCCGTTCCCCGGCCGGATCGTCCACCTGGTCGGCGTGGGCGCGGCGACCCCTGACGAGCTGCGTCGCGCGGGCGCCACGCTGGCGCGCAGCGCCGCGGGCGCCGAGGTGGTCTCCAGCTCGGTCCATGCCGCCGTCGAGCACGACGCCGAGGCCGGCCTGACCGCGTTCGTCGCGGGGGCGGTGCTCGGCTCCTTCCGCTTCAGCCTGCGCACCGAGGAGCCCGGGACGGCTCCGGTGCGCCGGATCGTGCTGGCCGGCTCGCCGGTCGACGCGGGCGTCCTGGACCGCGCCGAGGCGATCGCCGCGGCGGGCTGGCGATCGCGCGCGCTCGCGACGGTCCCCGCCAACGTGAAGAACCCCGCCTGGCTGGCCGCGCGGGCCGAGGAGATCGCGGCCGAGGCCGGGCTCTCCTGCCAGGTGTGGGACGAGCGCAAGCTCGCCGCCGAGGGCTTCGGTGGCATCCTCGCGGTCGGCCGCGGCTCGGCGTCGCCGCCGCGGCTGGTACGGCTGGACTACACGCCGCGCCGGTCGGGCCGGCGTACCCGTCACGTCGTGCTCGTGGGCAAGGGCATCACCTTCGACACCGGCGGCCTGTCGATCAAGCCGGCCGAGGCGATGACCACGATGAAGCGCGACATGACCGGCGGCGCCGTGGTGCTGGCCACCATGGCCGCGCTGGCGGCGGTCGACTGCCCGGTCAAGGTGACCGGCCTGGTGCCGATGGCCGAGAACGCCGTGGGCGGTGACGCGATGCGTCCCGGCGACGTGATCACCCACTGGGGTGGGCGGACCACAGAGGTCACCAACACCGACGCCGAGGGCCGGCTGGTGCTCGCCGACGCGCTCGCGTACGCCGTCGCGGAGCTGCGCCCGGACGTCCTGGTCGACGTCGCCACCCTGACCGGCGCGATGAAGGTCGCCCTGGGCCTGCACCTGGGCGGCTACTTCGCCACCGACGACACGCTCGCCGGGCGGCTCGCCGACGCCAGCGCCGTCTCCGGCGAGCGGCTGTGGCGGATGCCGCTGGCCCAGGAGTACGCCGGGCTGCTCTCCTCCTCCGTCGCTGACTCCGACAACGCGCCCGGCAAGGCCGGCGCGATCACCGCGGCACTGTTCCTGCAGGCCTTCACCGGCGGGCTGCCCTGGGCCCACCTCGACATCGCCTCGGTGGGAGACGCCCCCGAGGACGACGGCGAGTGGACCCCGGGGCCCACCGGCTTCGGGCCGAGGCTCCTGCTGCACTGGCTGGGGTCGCCCGACCCCGTGGAAGGAATAGGAACGAGATGACCGCTGGACTGACCGTGCGCTGGTCGCTGGCCGAGGCGCCCGACGGGATCGAGCAGATCCTGGCCGACTACGTGGCCGACGGCTCCCACGAGCGCTTCTCCGGCATGGCCGGGCTCCGCTTCAAGACCTGGCGGATGCGCCCGGGGGAGTGGTTCGAGGGCTGCTACGTCTTCGTCGACGACGCCGCCCGCGCCGCCTTCCAGGAGTCCTTCTCCGCCGGCGCCGCCGAGGCCCCGGGGTCGAAGCTCATCGGCTCCGCCCCGGTGCTCATCGAGGAGTGCGAGGTCGTCGCCGTCGCCGAGGGCGCCGACGGCTTCCTGGAGACCCCGCGCTACTGACCGCCGCCTAGCAGGCCACCGCGGCGGCCGTGTTCGCGGCGGTCTGGGCGGCGAGGGCCTTGCTCTTCGCGGTCTGGGCCGCGGAGAGCTGCTTCTTGGCCGTCGTGACCGCGGCGTTCGCCTTCTTCACCTTCTTCTTGAGCTTCTTGACCTTGGCCTTCGCCTTGGCCTTCTTGGCCTTCTTGAGCTTCTTCTGCAGCGTGGAGGCCGAGGCCTGGTTGTTGGTGACGGTCTTCTGCGCGCCGGTGACCTGCGCGGTCGCGCCCGCGACCTTGGTCGCGGCGGCGCTCTGCTGCGCCTGTGCCTGCTGGCAGGTCATGGGGGCGTCGCCGGTCACCGGGTCGGTGAGGTCGGAGCCGGAGTAGTAGGTCTGGTGACCGATCTTGCTCGCGATGACCTCGACGTAGATCCCGCTACCCTTCATCGACGCGCTGACCAGCAGGTCGGGCCCGCTGCCGAGCAGCTCGTCGTCCTCGTCGTACCACCGGAAGACGACGTTGACGCCGGTCGGCGTCCACGTGCCGACGCTGGCGTGCAGCGTCTGGCCGACCACCGGAGATCCGGTGATCGTCGGATGGGGCGCCGTGTTGGTGATCGGCGCGAGGGAGGAGGTGGCCAGCAGGTTCGCGTTGATGCCGGTGACCACGTTCGGAGCGGTCACCTGGACGTTGGTCGCGCTCTCCACGTCGGCCGCGCCGTTGTAGTAGACGGTCGACCACAGGTCGTCGTCGTCCTCATGGAAGCCGATCCGGTAGGTTCCGCTCGGCAGGTTCAGCGTGTAGTTGCCGTCGTCGTCGGTGTGCGTGGAGTCGTACTCGTCCCAGTACCCGCCCCCGTCGGGGTAGTAGCGGTACGCCGCGACATGGATGTCGGCCAGGGCATCGCCGCCGCCGGTGACGTGGCCGCTGACGCCTCCCTTGCGGGTGAGCGCGGCGTTGACGCCCGAGGTGGTGGCGCTGCTGGTGACGGTGACGTTGGTGGCGGTCTCCAGCGTGGGCTTGTTGTTCCAGTACTGCTCGACCCAGGCGCTGTCGTCGGCGCTGAAGCCGATCCGGTAGGTGCCGGCCGGCAGGCGGAGCGTGTAGTCGCCATTGGCATCGGTGTAGGCGTCGTCGACGTAGTCCCAGTCCTCGCCGACCAGGCGGTAGGCGGTGACCCAGACGTCGTCGAGTCCGCTGCCCGCGCCGGTGACCCGGCCGCTGACGGCGCCGGTGCGAGCCAGGACCGCGTCGACGTTGCCGGTCGTGGAGCCGTTCGTGGCGTTGACGTTGTCCGCGGTCTCGACGCTCGCCTTGTCGTTGTAGTACTCCGCGGCCCACTCGCGCTCGCTGTCCCGGAAGCCGATCCGGTAGGTCCCGCTGGGGACGTGGAGGCTGTAGGTGCCGTCCGGATCGGTGTAGGCCCAGGCGACGGACTCCCAGTAGCTGTCCTCGCCGTCGTCGTAGAGCTGGTAGGCGGTGATCGAGATGTCCCCGAGGTCGTTGCCGCCCCCCGTGACGTGGCCGGCGATCGTGCCGGCCTGGGCGAGCGTGGCGTCGATGCCGGCGGTCGTCGAGCCGTTGGTGACGCTCACGTCGTCGGCGGTCTCGACGCTGTCCTGGTCGTCGTAGTACTCCTCCACCCAGCTGCCGTCGTCGTGGCTGAAGCCGATCCGGTAGGTGCCGGTGGCCAGGTCGAGGGTGTAGTCGCCGTTCTCGTCGGTGTAGGCCCAGGCGACCGAGTCCCAGTAGCTGTCCTCGCCGTCGTCGTAGAGCTGGTAGGCGGTGATCGAGATGCTCTCGAGGCCGTCGCCTCCGCCGGTGACGTGGCCGGTCACCTGCCCGATCCGGTCGAGGTCGGCGTCGACGTCTGCGTCGGTGTCGCCCTCATCCAGGATGACGTCGTCGGCGTCGTCGATGTCCGCCTGGCCGTCGAAGAACTCCTCGACCCATCCGTCGCCCGCGAAGCCGACCCGGTAGGTCCCGGCCGGAACGGCGAGGGTGTAGTCGCCGTTCTCGTCGGTGGTCGCGCTGCTGATGTCGCTCCAGTAGCCGCCGTCCTCGTCGTCGACGTAGGCGTAGGCGGTGACGTCGATGTTCTCCAGGACGTTGCCGTCACCGGTGACGTGGCCGCCGATGTGGGCGTTGCGACTGAGGACGGCGTCGACGCCCGACCTGGTCTGCTCGGCGCCGAGCACCAGCTCCTCGGCCGAGTAGAAGTCGGTCTGGTCGTCGAAGTACTCGATGGACCAGACGCCGTTGGGGTCCCAGAAGCCGATCCGGTAGGTCCCGGCCGGCAGGTCGAGGGTGTAGTCGCCCTCCTCGTCGGTGAACGTCGAGGCCTGCCAGTCCCACCAGGCGTCGTCGTCCTCCTCGACGTAGACGTAGGCGTTGATCTCCACGCCCTCCAGGGCGTCGCCGCCGCCGGACACGTGGCCGGAGACGGTGGCGTCACCCGGGGCGGCCGAGGCCGGAGTCGCCGTCATCAGGGAGAGCGACGCGAGGAGGGCCAGCGTCAGCGCGCCGGCCAGCGAGCCGCGCAGGCGGGAGTGCCGCCTGGCCCGGGCATCGATCCCGGCGTCGGTCTCGGTCGATTCGGGCGTGCGCGGCATCCCAGGTTCCTTCCCCCACAGCGACAGGACAGCCGGAATCTACTGGCCCGGGCGTGCTTCCGCCAGGAGTCTCACCAACAGGTGGGCTCAGCCCTCGGGGTTCCAGACCTTCCGGGCGAGCAGGAGACCGTCTCCGACGGGGAGGAGGACCGGGACCAGGGACTCGTGCTCGACGACGGCCCGGCCGAGCTCGCGGATCGCGACGGTGTCGGGGTCGCGCTGGGCCGGGTCGGCCACGCGGTCGTGCCACAGCGCGTTGTCGAAGGCCACCACGCCGCCGGGACGCAGCAGCCGCAGCGCCTCGCGCAGGTAGTCGGGGTACTCCTGCTTGTCGCCGTCGGCGAAGACCAGGTCGTAGTGGCCGTCGGTCAGCCGGGGCAGCACCTCCAGCGCCGCGCCGGGGATCAGCCGGGCGCGCTGGGCGGGGATGCCGGCGTCGTTGAAGGTCTCCCGGGCCAGGCGCTGGTGCTCGGCCTCGGTGTCGACCGAGGTCAGCACGCCGTCGGGCCGCATCCCGCGCAGCATCCAGAGCCCGGAGACGCCGGTGCCGGTGCCGATCTCGACGACCGCGCGCGCGTCGAGCACGGAGGCGAGGAAGCGGAGAGTCGCCCCGGCGCCGGATCCGATCGGCACCACGCCGACCTCCTCGGCACGGGCACGGGCGGTCGCCAGGATGTCGTCCTCGGCGACGTACCCCTCGGAGTGGTTCCAGCTCGCGGGCTTCGGTGCGGTGACGATGGCGGCCTCCTCGATCGCGGTGATCGAACCCTATCGCTCGGGAACACCGGGAGGCGGTGAGCCGTTGTCAGCGGTGAGAGTCGTTTCTGGGGCTGGTCTCAGGTGGCTCTCACCTTGTGTTCCTAGCGTGGAGGTACGCCGCAGCGATGATCCGACGCATCGACCGATCCCGGCGAGCCGAGCCAGCGCAGGAGCCCGAGATGAGCAGCACCGAGGTCGTCCCGACCTGGGAGGAGATCGTCGAGCAGCACTCGGCACGGGTCTACCGCCTGGCGTACCGGCTGACCGGCAACGCCCACGACGCCGAGGACCTCACCCAGGAGGTCTTCGTGCGGGTCTTCCGCTCGCTGCACACCTACACCCCCGGCACGTTCGAGGGCTGGCTGCACCGGATCACCACCAACCTCTTCCTGGACTCGGCCCGCCGCAAGAGCCGGATCCGCTTCGACGCGCTGCCCGAGGGCGCCGAGCACCGGCTGCCCAGCCCGGTCCCGGCGCCGGACACCGCCTTCCACGACCAGCGCTTCGACGCCGACGTCGAGGCCGCGCTGGCCGCGCTGCCGCCGGACTTCCGTGCCGCGGTCGTGCTCTGCGACGTGGAGGGGCTCAGCTACGAGGAGATCGCCGAGGTCCTCGACGTCAAGCTCGGCACCGTCCGCTCCCGCATCCACCGCGGCCGGGCGATGCTGCGTGACGCGCTGGCCCACCGCGCCCCGCGGCCCGGCCGCCTGCGCGTCGCCGGACCACGCCTGGCGAGGGTGACCGGGTCGTGATCCTGGGGCTCCACGGCCACCTGGGTGGCTCGGTCATCTCCGCGCTCGTCGACGGCCAGCTCGCCGGCGCCGAGGAGGAGCGCGCCTGGGACCACGTCCTGGGCTGCCCCGGCTGCCGCCGCCGCCTCGAGCACGAGCGCTGGGTCAAGCAGCGGCTGGCCGGCCTGGGCCAGCCGGCGGTGAGCACGCCCGACGGGCTGGTCGGAGCGCTGTACGACGTGGACGCCTGGGCCTCGGTCGACGCGCTGGAGCAGCGGGTCAACCGCCGCCGGGCCACGACCGCCCTGGTCGGCGCCGGGTCGGTGGGGATCGCGGTGATGGCGCTGATGACGATCACCGCGCCGCCCGCGGGTCGTGGCGAGACCCCCGGTCGCACCGTCCCCGCCTCGATCCAGAACGGCCTGCCCCGACCGGTCGGGCCGCGCGGACCCGTGACCGAGGGGGCCTCGGCGGGTCTGAGTGTCGACATCGCCAACGCGGTGTGGCGACGTACGACAAGATAGCCGGGTGAGCGACAGCCAGACTCCCGAGCAGGGGCCCGACTCCCAGCCAGATCATGGGCCGGCGCATGAGCCGGAGACGCCTGCTCCCTCGGAGCCGGCGTACGGGCAGCAGCCCTACCCGCCGCCGTACCAGGGCGGCTACCCGGGCTACGGCTACCAGCAGGACTACCACCGGGGCTATCAGCAGCCCTACCAGCAGGGTTGGTACGCGCCCGCTCAGGAGTACCTCCCCGCGGGCCAGCCGCCCGCGCACCTCGGCGGCGAGCACCGCACGGCCCGGCTTCCCGGCTGGACCTGGCCGGTGATCAGCGTGCTCGCCCTGGTCCTTGGTCTCGCCGGCGGCGCCATGGCCGGCGCGCTCGTCTCCGACGACCCGGTGGCCGGTGGCGAGGGCGGAGGCGTCCTCGAGGTGGAGCGCCGCACGGCGCCGCCCCTGCCCGCGGACAACGCCAGCATCGCCAACGTGGCGGCCAAGGTGCTGCCGAGCACCGTGCAGATCATCGCGGAGTACAAGGGCGACGACCAGGGCGCGACCGGCTCGGGCTGGGTCTTCGACAAGCAGGGCCACGTCATCACCAACAACCACGTCGTGGCCGAGGCCGACGAGTCCGACGGCCCGATCGAGGTGATCGACCAGGGCGGCCGGCACCTGTCCGCCAAGGTCGTTGGGCGCAGCGCCGTCTACGACCTGGCCGTGCTGAAGGTCAAGGGCGCCGAGAGCATCCCGCCGGCCGCGATCGGCTCCTCCGAGCAGATGCGGGTGGGCGAGATCGTGGTCGCCTTCGGCTCGCCGCTGGGTCTCTCCGCGACGGTCACCAGCGGCATCGTCAGCGCGCTGAACCGCCCGGTGACGACCGGCACCAAGGACGACTCCTCCTACATCAACGCCGTGCAGACCGATGCCGCGATCAACCCCGGCAACTCAGGCGGCCCGCTGACCAACCTGCAGGGCCAGGTCATCGGGGTGAACTCCGCGATCGCCTCGCTCGGCTCCTCGCTGACCAGCGACGAGGGCGGCAACATCGGCGTCGGCTTCGCCATCCCGATCGAGCAGGTCCAGATCACCACCGACCAGATCCTGCGCACCGGCAAGGCGCAGTACCCGGTCATCGGCGCGACCATCCAGGGCACCGAGAAGATGAACGGCGCCAAGATCGCCGAGATCACCTCGGGCTCCCCGGCGGAGAAGGCCGGGCTGAAGGTCGGCGACGTGATCACCGCCGTCGGCGGCAAGCCGGTCACCGGCTCCAGCGACGCCGTGGTCGCCATCCGCACCCACCAGCCGGGCGAGAAGGTCACCCTGACCATCCGCCGCGACGGCAAGGAGCGGAAGGTCGAGCTGGTCCTCAAGGCCCAGACCGACTGAGTCCCCGGAAGCCCTCATCCATGGCGAGCGCCGACTCCTGGGATCGCCTCGTGGGGGCGCTGGACGACTGGGCATCTGTCGTGGCGGCCGAGGCCGGTGCGATCGACGTCTTGATGCCCGGTGGCCGGCGGGTGACGATCGTGATGACGGCCGACGAGTGGGATGACATGGTCGACGTCCTGTGGGGCTCCTTCGACGATGCCGTCGAGGACGTGAAGCGGACGCTTCTGGGACTGCGGGCCCACGAGCGGTTCGCGGTCTACTCGCAGTACCGGTTGGAGCCGTCTGCCGATGCGTCGTTGCCGCAGATTCCCGACCGACCCGGCTCCGGCGAGTGGGTCGTGACCGATGGTGACGGTGAGGTCGTCGGCAGGCTCGGCGAGTGGGAGCCGGACGACTGACGGCGCGGGCTCAGGTCGCGTCGACGTCGTACGGCGGGCGCTCGCCGGGGGCGAGCACATCGCCCATGCGCTCGGCGGCGGCCCGCTGCGCCTCGGCGGCGTCCTCCTCGTCGATCGCGTCGAGGATGTGCTTGCGGATCGCGGCGCGGGGGTCGAGGTCGGAGAGCTTGAGGTCGGAGTACTCGGGGCCCAGCTCGCGGCGCAGGTCGTCCTGGGCCGAGCGGGCCATGTTGCGCAGCTGCCGGACCAGACGACCGGCCTGGCGGGCGTAGTCGGGCAGCCTGTCCGGCCCGAACACCACGATGGCGACGACCAGGATGACCGCCAGCTCCGGCAGGCCGACGTCGAACATGGCTAGAACCTAGCGGCTACAGCTTCGCCGTGGGGGTGAGCCCGAGCTGCATGCCGGCCAGGCCGCGGCCGCGCCCGGAGAGAGTGCGGGCGATCGTGTCGAGGGCGAGCGCGGCGGGGGAGCCGGGGGCGGACTCGACGACGGGGGTGCCCTCGTCGCCGCCCTCGCGCAGGGCCGGGTCGATCGGGATCTCGCCGAGCATCGGCACGTCGTACCCGAACCGCTGGCTCAGCGTCGCGGCGACCCGCGCGCCACCGCCGGAGCCGAAGATCTCCAGGCGGTGCTCCTTGCCCTCCTCGGCGCAGTGCGGGCAGGGCAGGTAGGACATGTTCTCCACCACGCCGACGACGCGCTGGTGCATCATCGAGGCCATCGTGCCGGCGCGCTCGGCGACCTCGGCGGCGGCCTCCTGTGGCGTGGTCACCACGACCACCTCGGCATTGGGCAGGTGCTGGCCCAGCGAGATGGCGATGTCGCCGGTGCCCGGCGGCAGGTCCAGCAGCAGCACGTCCAGGTCGCCCCAGTAGACGTCGGCGAGCATCTGCACCAGCGCGCGGTCCAGCATCGGGCCGCGCCAGGCGACCACCTGGTCGCGGCGCGGCTTGAGCATGCCGATGGAGATCACCGAGACGCCGCTCTCGGTCGGCACCGGCATGATCAGCTCCTCGACCTGTGTCGGCCGGGTGTCGGCGACGCCGAGCATCGCGGGGACCGAGTGGCCGTAGATGTCGGCGTCGACCACGCCGACCTTGAGGCCCTGGCCGGCCATCGCGCGGGCCAGGTTGACCGTCACCGAGGACTTGCCGACGCCGCCCTTGCCGGAGGCGATCGCGAAGACCTTGGTCAGCGAGCCCGGCTGGGCGAAGGGGATCTCGCGGGCCGCCTGGCCGCCGCGCAGGGTCTCCTGGAGACCCGCGCGCTGCTCGGCGGTCATCACGCCGAGCTCCAGGTCGACCGCGGTCACGCCGGCGACATTGGTCAGCGCGGCGGTGACGTCACGGTTGATGGTGTCCTTGAGCGGGCAGCCCGCGACGGTGAGCAGCACCCGGACCGACACCTTGCCGGTGTCGTCGACGTCGACCGAGTCGACCATGCCGAGCTCGGTGATCGGGCGCTTGATCTCGGGGTCATTGACGGTTGCCAGAGCGGCATCGACCCGCGCGAGGAGAGGGTTGGGCATGCTCCCAGGCTACGTCGCCGGTGTGGCCTCTCCGGCGGCGGAGTCCCCCATGGACGGCACGGTGTGGTCACCGTCACCCTCCGGCCCGTCGGCGCTCTCGTCCTCGGCGGCGGTGCTCTCCTGGGCCAGCTCGCTGAGATCGCTGAGCAGCCCGCGCAGCTCCGAGCGCAGGAAGTCGCGGGTCGCGACGTCGCCCATCGCCATCCGCAGCGAGGCGACCTCACGGGCCAGGAACTCCATGTCCGCATGGGCCCGGGCGTTGGCCTGCCGGTCCTGCTCGGCGATCACCCGGTCGCGGACCTCCTGGCGATTCTGGGCGAGCAGGATCAGCGGCGCGGCGTACGACGCCTGCAGGCTGAGCATCAGCGTCAGGAAGATGAACGGGTAGTCGTCCCAGCGCAGGTCCACCGGGGCCAGGGTGTTCCAGCCGAGCCAGACCGCGACGAAGACGGTCATCCAGATCAGGAAGCGCGCGGTGCCCATGAACCGGGCGAACTGCTCGGCGAAGCGGCCGAAGCGGTCCTCGGTGCCGGCGCCGGGGCTGAGTCGCTGGCCGAGGGTGCGGTGCAGCTCCCGCGGCACGTCGAGCCGGGCGCGGGGACGCTCGTCGACCTTCTCGGACTTGGCGTCCTTCTTGGCGTCCTTCTTCCTGGGCTCGTTGCGCATCGCTCTCACCCCCGCCCGATCTTGCGGTCCCGCCAGCCCTCGGGCAGCAGGTGGTCGAGCAGGTCGTCGGCGGTGACGGTGCCGAGCAGCCGGCCGGCCTCGTCGACCACCGGCGCGGCGACGAGGTTGTAGGCGGCGAGGAAGGAGGCGACGTCGTCCAGGGTCGCGTCGGCGTGCAGGTAGGTGATGCTGGTGTCCAGTACGCCGGCCACCAGCTCGGACGGCGGCTCGCGCAGCAGTCGCTGGATGTGCGCGACGCCGAGCAGCTTGCCGGTCGGCGTCTCCAGCGGCGGGCGGCAGACGTAGACCAGCGCGGCCAGGGCCGGGGTGAGCTCCTCGTTGCGGACCCGGGCCAGCGCCTCGGCCACGGTCGCGTCGGGCGGGAGGATGACCGGCTCCGGCGTCATCATGCCGCCGGCGGTCTGCTCGTCGTACACCATCAGCCGGCGCACGTCGTCGGCGTCCTCGGGCTCCATCAGCTCCAGCAGGTGCGCGGCGGTCTCCGGCGGCAGGTCGTTGATCAGGTCGGCGGCGTCGTCGGGGGACATCTCCTCCAGCACGTCCGCGGCGCGCTCGTGTGGCAGGTGCTCGAGGATGTCGACCTGGTCCTCCTCGGGCAGCTCCTCCAGCACCTCGGCCAGCCGCTCGTCGTCGAGGGCGGCGATGACCTCGCTGCGGCGGTCCGGCGGCAGGTCGTGGATGACGTTGGCGGCGTCGGCGGGACGCAGGTCGGCCAGCGAGGCGATCAGGTGGATCGCGCCCTGGTTGGCGTCGCGGCGGTGCAGGCCCTCGACGTCGTCCCACTCCACGACGTGGGTCTGGCCCCGGCGGCGGAAGCCCTTGCCCCCGCCCTCCAGCAGGGCGACGCGGGACAGCACCCAGTCGCGGTTGCGGGCCTGCTCCATCGCCACGTCGAAGACGACGCCCTCCACGCCCGTGCTCTTCACTCGCACCTTGCGATCGAGCATCTCGCCGATGACCAGCGTCTCGGTGGCGCGCTTCTCGAAGCGGCGCATGTTCAGCAGGCCGGTGGTGATCACCTGTCCGGCGTCCATGTTGGTGACCCGGGTCATCGGCGCGAAGATCCGGCGCCGGCCGAAGACCTCGACCACCAGGCCGACCACGCGCGGCTGGGAGACGTCCGAGCGGAGCACCACCACCACGTCGCGCACCTTGCCGACCTGGTCTCCCTGGGGATCGAACACCGGCAGCCCGGCGAGCCGGGCCGCGAAGACGCGGGTCGGTGTGGTGCTCACGGAGGACCAGCCTAGGGGGAGGATGTCGGCATGCCCGACATCTTTCTGGACTACGACGTGGTGGATGTCTTCGCCGAGCGGCCGTACGCCGGCAACCAGCTCGCCGTCGTCCACGGAGCCGGCGATCTCGGCGACGCCGACCTGCTGGCGATCGCCCGCGAGTTCAACTTCTCCGAGACGACCTTCCCGGTGCCGCTGGCCGATGACCGCTACCGGGTGCGGATCTTCACGCCGGGCGGCGAGGTGCCCTTCGCCGGCCATCCGACCATCGGCACGTCCTGGGTGCTCCGCGAGCGGGGGCTGCTCGCCGAGGAGGAGGTCGTCCAGGAGTGCCCCGCCGGTGAGATCGGCGTGCTGCTCGACGGCGCGGGCGCCGAGCTGACCGCGCGACCCCAGGTCCTCGACGGCCCCGTGCCGGCCGAGGCTCTCCTCGACGCCGTGGGCCTGGGCGCGGCCGACGCCGACGGCGAGGCGTGGGTGGCCGGGACCGGCCTCAGCTTCGTGCACGTGCCGGTCCACCCCGACGCCGTGGCCCGCGCCACCGTGCCGCCGCGCGGCGTGCTCGATCCGGCGCTGGGCGGGATGAGGCTGGGCGGGATGAGCCTGTACGCCGTGACCGGCCGCGAGCCCTCGGGAGTGGAGGTGCACAGCCGGGTCTTCGTCCCCGAGCTGGCCGTGCCCGAGGACCCGGCGACGGGCTCGGCGGCGACCGGACTCGGCCTGGTCCTGCACGCCCGCGGGCTGATCGCGCACGGCGGTGGCTTCCGCATCCGGCAGGGCATCGAGATGGGCCGGCCCTCGCTGCTGGTCGGCGGCGTGCACGCGCCGGACGGGACCGTCGAGCACGTCCGCGTCGCCGGCGCCGTCCACCCCATCGCCCGCGGGCAGATCCGGGCGCCGGGGGAGTCGCGATGAGCGTGCTGATCGACGCGACCAGCCTGCGGGAGCGGCTCGCCGCCGGCGAGCGGATCCGGCTGCTCGACGTACGGTGGCAGCTCGGCGTGCCCGACCCGCGCGGACGCTACGAGTCCGGCCACCTCCCCGGCGCCGTGTACCTCGACCTGGAGACCGAGCTGGCCGACCCCGCCTCGCCGGTGCTCGGACGGCACCCGCTGCCCTCGCTCTCGCGACTGCGGGAGTGCGCGCGGGGCTGGGGTCTCGACGACGGCGACGTGGTCGTGGCGTACGACGACAACGCCGGCATGTCCGCCGCGAGGGCGTGGTGGCTGCTCCGCTGGGCCGGCGTCGAGAGCGTGCTCCTGCTCGACGGCGGCCTGGGCGCCTGGACGTCCGCCGGGGGAGAGCTGGAGTCCGGGCCGGTCGCGGTCGAGCCGGGCACGATCACGCTGTCGGAGGGACACCTGGCGGTCATCGGCATCGATGAGGCGGCCGCCTTCCCGGGCGTCCTGCTCGATGCCCGGGCCGCCGAGCGGTACGCCGGCGAGGTCGAGCCGGTCGACCCGAGGGCCGGCCACATCCCCGGCGCGGTCTCGGCCCCGACCTCGGACAACGTCGGCGCCGACGGGACCTTCCTGTCCGCGGACGAGCTGCGCCGGCGCTTCGAGTCGCTCGGCGCCGGGCCGGACGCGGCGGTGGCCGCCTACTGCGGCTCGGGCGTCACGGCCGCCCACGAGGTCGCGGCGCTGATGATCGCCGGACTCGACGCCGCGCTCTACCCCGGCTCCTGGTCGCAGTGGAGCAACCAGCCGGCCCGTCCGGTCGCCACGGGCCGGCCGCCGGAATGAGCGCGAGGACGATCGCGCTCCTCGCGGTCGGCGTGCTGGCGGTCTCGATCTCCGGGCCGGTGACGGCCGCCCTCGTCATGCCGCCGCTGGTGATCGCCTTCTGGCGCAACGCCCTGGCGACGGGCGCGCTCGCCGTGCCGGTGGTCACCCGGCGCCGCGACGACCTGGCAGTGCTGGGGAGCGACCGGCGGCAGCTCGCGCTGGCGGTCGCGGCCGGCGTCTGCCTGGCGCTGCACTTCGGCTTCTGGGTGACCTCGCTGACGATGACCTCGGTCGCGTCCAGCGTGGCGATCCTCAGCCTGCAGGTGGTCTGGGTGGTGGCCTGGGACGCGGGGACCGGCGCTCCGGTAGGCGCCCGGGCGCTCCTCGGCGTGCTGATCGCGGTGGCCGGAGCGGTCGTGGTCAGCGGCCTGGACTTCACCATCTCGCCGCGCGCGCTGCTCGGCGACGTCTTCGCGCTGATCGGGTCGATCGCCGTGGCGGCGTACACGATCATCGGCGCGCACGCGCGACGCACGCTCTCCACGACGGCCTACACCTTCGCCTGCTACGCCAGCGCCGCCCTCGCCCTGCTGGTCGCGCTGCTGATCGCCGGGGATTCGCTCACCGGCTACGGCCGGCGCGAGTGGGCGCTGGTGCTGGTGATCACGCTGACCGCGCAGCTGCTCGGCCACTCGGTCTTCATCCACCTGCTGGACACCATCTCGCCGATGATGGTCTCCCTCGCGCTGCTGCTGGAGATCCCCGGCGCGGCCCTCCTCGCCGCGGCCTGGCTCGGCCAGGTCCCCGGCCCGGGCGCCGTCGTCGGTCTGGTCCTCATCCTGACCGGGATGACGGTGGTGATCCTGGCCGCGCCCGAGACGCCGCCGGTGGTCGAGAGCGCCTGAGAGGTGTCGTACCAGCACGGACGTAACGGCCGGCCCGGCGGCCAGACCACGCGGGGACGGGTCGCCAGTCGGCTCGTTGGGTCTGTCCTCCTACGCCCCGCATAGGATGACGCGACCGCTCATCGGAGAGGACGACGTCGTGACCATTCAGGCCGTGATCCTGGCCGCGGGCCTGGGCACCCGGCTGGGCAAGCCGCACCCGAAGCCGCTCACGCCGCTGACCAGCGGGCAGAGCATCATGCGGCGGGCGGTGGACCTGCTGCGCGCGGCGTACGCCGACGAGGTCGCCGTGACCGCCGTGGTCGGCTTCAAGCTGGACCTGGTCATCGAGGCGATGCCGGACATCTCCTTCGTCTACAACGAGGTCTACGACTCCACCAACACCTCCAAGAGCCTGCTCAAGGCGCTGCGGCTCTCGCAGGCCGGCGGCGTGCTCTGGATGAACGGCGACGTGGTCTTCGACCCGCGGGTGCTCGACGTCGTGCGCGAGCACATCGAGGCGGGGCGCAGCTTCGTCTGCGTCAACACCGAGTCGGTCGCCGAGGAGGAGGTCAAGTACACCCTCGACGACGGCGGCCACATCAAGGAGCTGTCCAAGACCGTCGTCGGCGGGCTGGGCGAGGCGGTGGGCATCAACTACGTCTCCGCCGCGGACAAGGCCGCGCTGATCGCCCGGCTGGACGAGGCCGAGGACCAGGACTACTTCGAGCGTGGTCTGGAGCTGGCGATCGAGAAGGACGGCGTGCGCATCGAGGCCGTCGACATCTCGGCGTACCAGGTGGTCGAGGTGGACTTCGAGGACGACCTCACCCGGGCCAACTCCTTCGTCAAGGGGTGAGCATGGCCGAGGCGCCGCGCGTGGAGGGGATCGCCGTCGACGACCGCGGCATCCACTTCGCCGCTACGGTCGACGACGTGGTCGACGTCTGCTTCGACGGCCGCCGGATCTGGTCGTTCTGGCTGCTGCGCGACAGCGTCGTGGAGGGGAGTGGCCGACGCGCCGAGTGGCCCTCCGCGCTGACCGGCTTCCTGAACGGCGCGACGCGGCTGAGCCTGGTCGCGCACGTCGCCGGCGTCACGCTGTACGACGAGGAGGTGCGACTCGGCCGGGCCCTGCTCGATGAGCACAGCGCGCGGATCGCCATCGTCAACGCCGAGGGCAAGCCGCTCGGCCTGGACAAGTCCAACCGGCTCTCGCAGACCTTCGACACCCGCGACGCCGCCCAGGTGGCGCCACTGCTGGACTCGATCGAGGAGGTGCTGGCCGCGATCAAGGAGGCCGGCATCGAGGCCTTCCCGGCCTACGGCACGCTGCTCGGCGCGGTGCGCGGCGGCAAGCTCATCGGCCACGACAGCGACGCCGACCTCGGCTACGTCAGCCGGCACACCCACCCCGTCGACGTGGTGCGCGAGTCGCTGGAGCTGCAGCGCCGGATCGCGGCCCTCGGCTACAGCACCCACCGCTACAGCGGGATCGCCTTCAAGATCGACGTGATCGAGGGCGACGGCGCCAAGCGCGGGCTCGACGTCTTCGGCGGCTTCATCAAGCCGGCCCCACAGGACGGGCAGAGCGACGGCGAGCCGGACATGCTCTACCTGATGGGCGAGATCGGCGCTCCGTTCCAGCGGGAGTGGATCTTCCCGCTGGGCACGACCACGCTGGAGGGGCGGACCCTCCCGGCGCCGGCCGAGCCGGAGCGGCTGCTGGAGGCGACGTACGGTCTGGGATGGCGGGTGCCGGACCCGGCGTACCACTTCTCCACGCCGCGGACGACGGTCCGCAGGCTCGACGGCTGGTTCCGCGGCCACCGCACCGGCCGCGACGAGTGGGAGCGGCGCTGGAGCAAGAAGCGGCGGGCGCTGCCCAAGGGAGCGCCCAGCGAGCTGGCCCGGCTGGTGATGCGGACCGAGGGGCTGCCCGCGCAGCTGATCGACCTGGGCGCGGGCCGGGCGGGGGACAGCCTGTGGTTCGCCCGGCAGGGCACGGCCGTGACGGCGCTGGACTTCGTGCCGTGGGCCAGCGAGGCCGTGCAGGCGGTCGCCGAGGAGGAGGGCCTGGACCTGGAGGTCCGCCTGCTCAACCTCAACTCGCTGCGCTCCTGGCTGGCGACGGGGTCGAGGTTCGCGCACACCCCGGGCCCGCGGGCGATCCTCTGCCGCCACCTGGCCGACGACGTCACCGCCCGGGCGCGCGAGGCGACCTGGCGGTTCGCCGACATGGCGCTGCGCGAGGGCGGCCGGCTCTACCTGGAGACGCGCGAGGACCACCTCGCCGCCGACGTGATCGCGGCCGAGCTGGCCGAGCGGGGAGCCGTTATCGTTCACCGCGACGGGACCGACGAGACGACACGATGGGTGATCCAATGGCAGAGGTGAGGCAGGAGAGCTTCCGGAGCCGTGCTGCCCGCAAGGTCGCCGGCGCCGCTACAGGCGGGCTGGTCCCTGAGCTGCTCAACCGGATCCAGGAGCTCGAGGCCGAGGTCCAGGAGTGCCGGCAGCTCAACATCCGCGTCGCCGAGCTGGTCGACCTGCTGCAGGAGCTGATGCTCCCGCTGGCCTCGCAGGACCAGGAGTTGATCGAGGCGGCGCTCGCCAAGTACGAGCAAGGGCTCTGAGCTTGGCCGAGAAGGTCTTCCTCCACCTCGGTCTGCCCAAGACCGGCACCACCTACCTGCAGACGGTGATGTGGGCGGACCGCGAGCGGATGCGCGAGCAGGGCGTGCTGCTGCCCGGGCGCGAGCGCCGCGATCACCTGTGGGCCACCCGGATCATCCGCGAGGACCCGCACCTGGCGACGTACGACGAGCGCGTGCGGGAGTCCTGGGGCGTGCTCCAGCAGGAGATCGCCGCGTGGGAGGGCACCGCCCTGATCAGCCACGAGTTCTTCGCCGGCGCGGCCCCGGAGCAGGCGGCCCGCATGGTGGCGGCGCTGGCGCCCGCCGAGGTGCACCTGATCCTCACCGCGCGGGAGAACGTCGGCCTCTACTCCGGCGGCTGGCAGGAGAGCCTGAAGAACCGCGACACCCGCACGATGGCGGAGTTCGCCGCGGCCGAGGTCGCGCCGGGCTCGATGTCGGTGTGGAACTGGCGCACGCTGGACCTGCGCCTGGTGCTGGAGCGCTGGGCGCCGACGGTCCCGGCCGAGCGGGTGCACGTCATCCCGACGCCGCGCTCCACCGAGCCCCGGGACACCCTGTGGCGCCGCTTCGCCGGCCTGATCGGCCTCGATCCCGGCTCCTTCGACCTCTCGGTGACCTTCGACAACCCGTCGATGGGCGTGGCCGAGGCCGAGACGCTGCGTCGGATCAACGACCACATCCACACGCCCGACTTCGAGCGGCCCTTCGACCGCGGGGTCTACATCCGCACCTTCCTCGCCGACGAGCGCCTGGCGACCCGGCAGGGCGAGCGCTACTGGCCGACCGACGACATCGTGGCCGAGTGCCGCGCGCGGGCCGCCGCCGCCATCGAGCACGTACAGGCGGCGGGGTACGACGTGATCGGCGACCTGGAGAGCCTCCGGGTGCCCGACGAGCTGCCGCCGCGCCGGCTGGTGGACTCGGTGACCGACGCCGAGGTGGCCGAGGTGGCGACCGCGCTGGCCGGCCGGATGCTGCACGACGTCCGCGAGCTGCGCACCGAGCGCGGGGAGCTGCAGCGGGCGCTCGACAGCGTTCGGGAGCGGCCCGTGCCCGGTCTGCGTGAGGCAATTGCCACACGATTTCCCTGGACTCGAAGGATCGTCAGGCCGCCGTACTGACGTAATCTGGTCCGCAGCCCGCGCGTGTCAGCACTCGGTGACCGCGGGAATCTCGTTTCTTTCGAAGGGGACACAGCATGGGTCGCGTCTGCGAGACCGAAGGCCTTACCGACATCCAGGAGGAGATCCTCAGGACGATCCGGCAGTTCGTCGACGAGCAGATCATCCCGGTGGCGCAGGAGCTCGAGCACTCCGACAGCTACCCGGAGGAGATCGTCGAGGGGCTCAAGGAGCTCGGTGTCTTCGGCCTGACCATCCCCGAGGAGTACGGCGGCCTCGGTGAGTCCCTGCTGACCTACGCGCTGGTCGTCGAGGAGATCGCCCGCGGCTGGATGAGCGTCTCGGGCGTCATCAACACCCACTTCATCGTGGCCTACCTGCTGATGCAGCACGGCACGGACGAGCAGAAGCAGAAGTACCTCCCGCGCATGGCGACCGGCGAGGTCCGCGGCGCGTTCTCGATGTCCGAGCCCGGGCTGGGCTCCGACGTGTCCGCGGTGGCGACCAAGGCCACCAAGCTGGAGGACGGGTCTTACTCCATCACCGGCCAGAAGATGTGGCTGACCAACGGCGGCACCTCGACCCTGGTCGCCACCCTGTGCAAGACCGACGAGGGCGCCGATTCGGTCTACAAGAACATGTCGACCTTCCTGGTGGAGAAGGAGCCCGGGTTCGGCGAGACCGCCCAGGGCGTCACCATCCCCGGCAAGCTCGACAAGATGGGCTACAAGGGCGTCGAGACGACCGAGATGATCCTGGAGGACCACCGGATCGGCGCCGACCAGATCCTCGGCGGCGAGCCGGGCAAGGGCTTCTTCCAGATGATGGACGGCGTCGAGGTCGGCCGGGTCAACGTGGCCGCTCGCGCCTGCGGCCTGGCCTGGCGCGGCTTCGAGCTCGGCATCGCCTACGCCCAGCAGCGCAAGACCTTCGGCAAGGCGATCGCCGACCACCAGGCGGTGCTCTTCCGGCTCGCCGAGATGGCCACCAAGGTCGAGGCGAGCCACACCATGATGGTCCGCGCCGCGCGCCTGAAGGACACCGGCCGACGGATGGACGTCGAGGCCGGCATGGCCAAGATGATCGCCTCGGAGTACGCCAACGAGGTCGTGGAGGACTCCTTCCGCATCCACGGCGGCTACGGCTACTCCAAGGAGTACGAGATCGAGCGCCTCATGCGCGAGGTCAAGTTCATGCTCATCGGCGAGGGCACCTCGGACATCCAGAAGATGATCATCGGCCGGCAGCTCCTCAAGGAGTACCAGCTCAAGGGCTGAGGACCGGCAAAGGCGGCCGCTGCGTCAGCCCGGCGGATCAACCCAGGGGCCGGCGCAGCGGCTGAACCTTCTCCAGAGCCGCGCGCAGCCGCTCGTCGTCGCGGTCGACGGCGGGCACCAGCAGCTCGGTGACGACGTCGAGCACGTCGGCGAGCCGCTCGTTGAGCCGGCGGCTCTCCTCGACGGCGCGCTGCAGCTCGGCGACCTGGCTCTCCAGGGCGGCGATCCGGTCGCCGTCGGAGGTGCCGCGCAAGAGGTTCTTCATGCTGTTGCCTTCCAGGTGACGACGGCGCGGCGACGGCCGCCCCGGGCACGGGTCTGCTCCACGATCGTCCCGCCGTGCCGGCCGATCTCGTGCTCCACGGCGCCGGCCAGGCGGTCGGCGTACTCCACGAACGTGCGGGTGCCGCGCCGCCCGGTCATCGAGGCGAAGCGCCACAGGCCGTCGCGGCCGATCGCGGTGAGCTCCTCGACCACGCCGCGGACGTAGAGGTGGCGCGGCTTCTCGGCATGGGCGTAGCGGGTGCCCCAGCGCAGCACCGAGGACGTCGACTCGAGGTTGATCACCCGGTACGCCGTGCGCACGCCGGCCTCCGAGAGCCGCTCGCGCCCCCGCTGGCGGGCCGGCGCGCAGTAGTCCGATCCCTCGGTGGGATGGCCGTTCTGGTTGAGCCAGACGAGGTCGGCGGCCGCGCCGGAGCCGAGCTCGAGGACCGGATCGCCCGGCGCCATCCGCGCGGCCGCCCAGCGGACGAAGTCCGACGGCTCGCGAGGGAGCCGGGCGCTGCTGTCCGGGGCGTAGACCTCGGCCCAGTGCTTGAGCCGGTGCCGGGTCCCGCGGAACCACTGGCTCATCCGCTCGACGTTCTCCGGTGGGTGGTCGAAGTGGAAGGCCGGGTCGGGGACCCGCCACGACGGCCCGTAGGTGAAGGCCAGGAACGCGTCCAGGTCGGCCGGCGCGGGGAAGGCGACGCCCTCGAGGTAGATGGTCCCGAAGGGCAGGATCGCGGAGCGGTCCAGGGTGCCGCGCAGCGAGCCGGTGATGTGGAAGTGGTCGCCGATGTGGAAAGAGCCGAAGACGTCCACGCCGGCCCGCTTGCCGCTGGGCAGGGGCACCCAGATCTTGAAGTTGGCGGCCGACATGCGGACCACCTGCCAGCCGAGCGAGGCCATCAGCCACTCGGCCCGCCGGCACTCGCGGATGATGTCCAGCGGGTGGGTGTAGGCGCTCAGGTAGGCGAGGTCCAGGTCGGAGTCGTGGCCGATCATGTGGCCGGTGCGCGCGGCTCCGAGCAGGCCGCCGTAGCAGAGGTAGGCGTCGAGCCCGCACTTCTCGGTGAGGTCCACCAGCACCCGGTGGGCGGCGTCGACCAGCTCGCGCCGGGAGTCGTCGGTGAAGTCCTCGAAGGTGCGCTGGAGCTTGCCGCTCTTGTCGATCGAGAGCGGGTGGCCCAGGTCGTCGACGAGGCTCAGCGACTCGGTGCTCCGGTCGAAGGCGACCGTGCCGGCGAAGAGGGTCTCGCCGCCGTTGTGCGGCACGATCTCCACCTCGGCCCGGCCCCGCAGGTGCGGCACCAGGGCGGCCGGCCAGGTCACGCGGAGGCCGTCGTCGGAGGCGGTGGCGTCGCGGGCGGTGGTGAAGGACCAGACCCGGTGTCCGGCGAAGCGCACGTCGAGCGGCCCGTCGTACTGCTGGGGGAGGCGGATGCCGTCCCGCCCCACCGCGATCGCCCGTGCCACTGTCTCTCCGTCTGCTGGTCCCACCAGGGGCGCCCGCCCCCGCGGGTGCGAGGCGCGCCCAGCAGGCTACCCCGGCCACTCGCCGTGGCCGGGGCGCCCTGCCGTCAGGAGAGCCGCTGGTTGAGCTTGGCCAGCCCGAAGTTGGCCGCGCCGTCGACCGCGGCCGCCTCGACGTGGAGGTTGTCGCGGGTGAGCCCCTTGATCTTCGGGGTGCGCCAGCTGCCGCCGGGGCCCAGCATCATGAAGGCCGGCATGGACTTGGACTTGTTCAGCGACTTCTTCACCGAGCTGGTCCCGGCCCGCCAGATCTTCTTGTCGAAGTCGTAGACGTGCCAGACGCCGCCGCGCTTCTGGGCCACCATGGCCAGGGCCATCTGCACGTCGCTGGCGCTGTCGGTGGCGGTGCCCTTGACCCGGGTCCAGGACGAGACCTTGCCCGGCTTCTTCGGCTTGATGATGCGCACCTGCGGCTTGACGTTGTCCTCGAAGACCCGGACCGTGCCGACGGTGATGTCCGTGGTGTTGCCGGCCTCGTCGGTGAGGAGCACGTGCGGGGTGTAGCGCCCGGCCTTGGTGTACTTGAGCACGTAGCTCCCGGTGGTCCACTGCTTGGCCGCGGTGCCGTCGCCGGCGACGACCTGGCGCTTGACCTTCCCGGGCGCCGAGACGTTGTCGGCCACGTTGCTCAGCGTCAGCCGGAAGCGCGCCGCCATGAGCTCGTCGGGGTTGAAGGAGAAGAGCGCATCCTCGTCGAAGACGAGGTAGCCCAGGCTGCGGTCGAGCGAGGTGGTGCCGGTCGGGCCGGTGGTGTCCAGGGTCATCGCGGTGAAGGGAGCCGCCGCGAGATCGCCCTCGTCGGAGCCTGACAGCGTGCGCACGGTCACCCAGTACTGCTGGCCGGCGGCGAGCAGCCCGGTCGAGAGGGTCTTGCTCGTGGTGTCGGCGTCCCCGAAGACGAACGTGCTGCCGGTGCCGTCGTCCTTGGTCTCGACGCGCACGCGGTACCTGCTGGCGTCGGGGTTGGCGGCCCAGGTCGCGGTGACCTCCCAGGTGTGGTTCGGCCCCTGCTTCTGGGTGACCTCGATGTCGGTCACCGGGTCGGCGACCGCGGCGTGGGCCGGAGCGGCCAGCACCAGGCTGGTCAGCAGGGCCGTCACCAGCGCGAGCAGGGCGGCGGGGAGCCGCACGAGCGTCGTCGGCGTGGTCATCAGGAGACCTTCCTGGTCATCTGCTTGCGACCCATGTTGAGCCCGGAGTCGAAGGCGATCGTGGCGACGTACAGGGTGCCGCCGGTCAGGCCCTTGATCTTCGGCGTCCGCCAGCCGCCCTTGGCGTCGGGCACCATGTACAGCGGCTCGGCCTTGGTCTTGTTGATCGTCTTGTTCAGCGCCGAGGTGCCGGCCCGCCAGGTCCTCTTGGCGAAGTCGTAGACGTGCCAGGTGTCCTTGCGCTTCTGGACGGCCATGAGGCCGACGAACTCGACCTTGGTGGCGCTGTCGGTGGCGGTGCCGCCGATGCGCTTCCACGACGCGGCCTTGCCGGGCTTCTTCGGCTTGGTGATGGTCACCGTCGGCTTGCCGCTGTCGGTCAGCACCCGGATCGGGGTCACGGTGATCTCGGTGGTGTTGGAGCTGTTGTTCTTGTCCGTGAGGGTGACCGTCGGGGTGTAGGTGCCCGGCTTGGTGTAGGTGAGCACGTAGGCGCCGGTGGTCCACTGCTTGGCCGGGGAGCCGTCGCCGGCGTCCACCGTGCGCGTCACGTCGGCGACAGGCATCGACAGCTCGCTCATCGTCAGCAGGAAGCGCGCGGACAGCTTCGAGGAGGTCTGGTCGTAGACCAGATATCCGCTGGTCCGGTCGGGGACGATGCTGGCGGTCGGGCCGCCGTCCGCGCGGGCGGGAGCCGCCACGGTGAGGCTGACGAGGACGGCCGTCACCAGCGCGAGCAGGGAGGCGGGAAGGCGGATGGACACGAGTGACCTCCGAATCGAGGTGACGCCGTGTCCCGAGTTACGCGCGGCCACCGGTGAGTGGGTGAAAGCAGGATTAGAGGGTAGTTCGCGACTCCTGTCAAGAAAAACTGGACGGAGGCGATCGGAGGGAGATGGCAGAGTGGGAGCCAGCGACGACAGGAGAGTCACATGACCGACCATTCGCACGATCACGACGACGACCTGGACGACATCAAGGCGAAGATGCGCGAGGCGCTGGATCGCAAGCAGTCCAACGACCGCGGCGTGCCGAAGGACGGCCCCCTCAAGGAGAAGGCCCACGGCTCGGAGGTCGTCGGCGGCGGGCCGAAGATGCACCGGCGCAAGGCCGGCGGCGGAGGCTCCTGAGGCTCACGCCGACACGGCGCCCTGCATGAGGCCGGCCAGCTCGCGGCCCCAGGCCGCCGCCCGGTCCAGCTCGCCGTCCACCAGCGGGCCGGCCACGTCGGCGACGTAGAAGCTGGTCACGCCGAGGGGGCGTGCCACGCCGCGCCGGCGCAGCATCCGGGCCGCGCTCCTGGCGGCCGAGCCGGGCAGGTGCCGGGCCTTGGCCGCGCGGGAGTCGAAGACGGCCACGGTCCGGCCGGCCAGCGACTGCTCGGCGATCCACTCCCGCAGCCCCACCGACGGATCCTGCGGGGGAGCGCCCTGGCGCATCGCGTCGGCGCGGGTGGAGGGCCGGGAGAGCGAGAACGCGTGGGTCGGCGCGCCGAGGACGAGCAGGTCGACGTCGTCGGGAAGCGTCGCTCCGAGCCGGCGTACGTCGCATGCCTCGGCCTCCATCGACGTGGCCAGTCCGTCGGCCACCGCCCGGGCGATCCGCCCGGTGTTGCCGAACATCGACTCGTAGACCACCAGTGCCTTCATCGTGGGCTCCTCCCTCTCGGCCGGCGCCGAGCGGTCGATCCAGCAGGGTGTCGATCCAATGGAATTCTGTGCCCGGAAGGGTGCGCTCGCTCAGAGGCGTGCTGCCCTTGCGGCCGGGACCTGCGGCACTTCGCTAGGCGCGGACGGTGGTGGGCGCGACGAACACCCGGGCCAGCGGGAGGATCCCCAGGATCAGCACCATGGGCACGGCGAACCCGATCCGCAGGTTGCCGGCTCCCACCACGCCGGTCAGCACCGCGCCGAGGAGCGCGCCGGCGTAGTTGAACTGGTTGAACCGGGCGATGACGGCGTCCACGCGGGCGTGGCGGGCGGCCTCGTCGAGGGAGGGATCGGCCCCGGCGATGCGGGCGGCCGCGGAGAAGCTGAGCGGCGCGATCACGGCCACGCCCACGCCGAGCAGCGCGAAGCCGGCCACGGCGACCGGCCACGTGGGGGCGAAGACGATGACCGCGAGGGCGGCGCAGGCCACCACCGTCCCGACCCGCAGCACCCGCACCGGCCCGAAGCGCGCGACGGTCGCGTCGCCTGCCAGGCGCATCGCGCCGCTGGCCAGCAGGTAGGGGAAGGTCGCCAGCGCGACCAGGCCCGAGGGGGTCGGGAAGACCTTGTCGAGGTACGTCGGGCCCCAGGTGAACGCCGCCGTGTCGACCATGTAGAAGAGCACCAGCGCCAGGCCGACCAGCATGATCGGGCGCCAGGGGATGTCGATGCCCTCGTGCGGCACGGGGTCGCCCACGCGCCGCAGGAACGCTCCCGTCAGCGCCACCAGCGGGATGAGCGCCAGCAGGGCCGTCCAGCCCAGCGCGAGGTGGGCCGTGGCCAGGGTGACCCCCGACCCGATCACGCCGCCGAGCGTCCAGGCGCCGTGGAAGGACGGCAGGATCGGCCGGCCGTACCGGTGCTCCAGGGCCACGCCCTGCATGTTGGTGGTGGCGTCCACCGTGCCCAGCGCGATCCCGTAGCCGGCCATCCCGACCAGGAAGACCGCCGCCACCGGCGCCAGCACGATGACCGGGACCGAGACGACGATCAGCGCCAGCCCGGCGCGCAGCAGCGTGGCGGAGTCGTGGCGCTTGGCGAGCGTCTCCGCCACCACCGAGCCCACGCCGGCGAGCAGCACCATCATCAGCAGCACGCCGGAGAGCTCGAGCTCGGAGAGACGCCATCGATCCGATATGTCGGGCAGCCGGGTGGTGAGGCTGATGAACACCAGGCCCTGCGTCGCGAACGCGAGGGCGACCGCTCGTCGGGCATGGCGCACGGTGCGGTCCAGATCACTCGTCACGGGGTGATGATGCCACCGTGCATCGGGGCTAGGGTCGGATTCGTGCCGGTCACCAGCTCGTGTCCGCGGTGCCCCACCGCGATCGAACAAGGCGCGGTCGAACAGGGCAAGGACGGCTTCACGTGCCCGCGCCACGGCGAGGTGCTGCCGCTGCGTCGCCCGATCAGCGTGGACTACGACTCCTTCGCCGAGCTGATGACCGACATCGGCGACCTGCCGATCTACCTGCCCTGGCCGATGAGCCCGGGATGGACGATCGCCGACTTCGGGTACGTCGGGATCGGCCGTGCCGTCGCCACGATCACCGCCACCGCCGGGAGCAGCGACCCCGACGGCCCGGTCGAGCTGACCATCGTCTCGGAGGACCCCGGCGTCGGCCTGGGGGCCCGCTGCGCCGGCGCGCCGTACGCCGATCCGGGCACGCAGCTGGGCAAGTCCTCCCCGGTGGTCAAGGTGCGCGCGGGCGGCCGCTCGGTGCCGCTGTGGGCGGTGGACCCGAGCTCGGAGGACGACCTGCTCGCCAAGGCGGTCTTCGCCGGGGAGGCCGACGGCCGCTGGCTGTGGCTGATCATCCGCCCCGCCTCGGCCGCGCTCCTGCTGCGCGACGAGTGGCTGCTGGCCGACGTCACCGGCTTCGGCCCGCAGGCGCTGGAGATGCCCTTCGGAGGCCCGCGCCCGGCCTGGTGAGGGCCGGCGAGGCACTAGGCTGAAGGCCTATGGACTGGGTGCTCTTCACGAGCGTCTTCGTGACGCTCTTCGTGATCATGGATCCGGTCGGAACCGTCCCCATCTTCCTGTCCCTGACCAGCGGCCGCTCGCCGGCGATGGCGCGCCGGGCGGCATGGCAGGCGGTGGCCGTCTCCTTCGGCGTGATCAGCGCCTTCGCCTTCTTCGGCCAGCAGATCCTCTCCTACCTGCACATCTCCCTGCCCGCGCTGCAGGGCGCGGGAGGACTGCTGCTGCTCCTGGTCGCCCTGGAGCTGCTGACCGGCAAGGAGTCCGATCAGGTGGCCGCCGCGGACACCAACGTCGCGTTGGTGCCGCTGGGCACGCCGCTGCTGGCCGGGCCGGGCGCGATCGTGGCCACGATGGTCTTCACCCGTCAGGTCGGCGACTGGCCGGAGTTCGCCGCGGTCGCCGCCGGCGTTGTGGCCGTCCACATCGCGCTCTGGCTCTCGATGCGCTTCTCGCTGCCGATCCTGCGCCTGATCGGCGAGGGCGGCGTCATGCTGGTCACCCGGATCGCGGGTCTGCTGCTCTCCGCGATCGCGGTGCAGATGATCGCGGACGCCGTCCGGGCCTTCGTCGCCGGCGAGGGGTGAGCCGGGCCGGCTACTTGCGGCCCAGCGACTGGAACCGCTGCAGGAGCCCGGTCGGGACCAGCTTGGCCCCGGTGACGATCGCCTTGTAGGTCAGGCTCGGCACCGAGACCGCCTTGCCGGCCTCCAGGTCGGCCAGCGCGGTGCGGACCAGGTCGGGCGCCTCCAGCCAGAGGAGGTCCGGGGCGGAGTCGCGGGCGACGTCCATCCGCTCGTGGAACTCGGTGCGCACGAAGCCGGGGCAGAGCGCCATCACCCGCACGCCCGACGCGGTGTACTCGTGGTGCGCCCACTCGCTGAAGGAGGTGACGTAGGCCTTGGCCGCGGAGTAGGTCCCGCGCGGCAGGAAGCCGGCGACCGAGGAGACGTTGACGACGTCGCCGTGCCCGCGGGCCACCATCGGCCCGAGCGCGGCGTGGCTCAGGCGCATCACCGCGACCACGAGGACGTCGAGGTGGGCCTGCTCCTGCTCGACGGTGTTGTCCAGGAAGCGGCCCTTGAGGCCGAAGCCCGCGTTGTTGATCAGCACGTCGACCGGGCGCTCGGGGTCCGACAGCCTCGCCTCGACCCGGCCGAGCTGCTCGCGGTCGCTCAGGTCGGCGGCCAGGATCTCGGCCTCCACGCCGTACCGCTCGCGCAGCTCGGCCGCCGTCCGCTCCAGCCGCTCGGCGTCGCGGGCGACCAGGACGAGGTCGTGATCACGGGCGGCGAGCTGCTCGGCGAACTCGCGGCCGATGCCGGCGGTGGCGCCAGTGATGAGGGCGGTGCGGGTGGACTGCGACATGGGCCACAGCATCGCGGTCAAGGGGCCCGCGGGGCAATGGGCGTACGGCATGATGGGCGGTGATGTCTACCCCCACGTCCACCAGCCGAGTGCTCGCCGTCGCCAACCAGAAGGGTGGCGTGGCCAAGACGACCACCGTCGCCTCGCTGGGCACGGCCCTGGCCGAGCTCGGCCAGCGGGTGCTGCTCGTGGACCTCGACCCGCAGGCGTGCCTGACCTTCAGCCTCGGCATCGACCCCGAGGACCTGGAGCTCTCGATCCACCACGTGATCACCAAGGGCGTCCCGCCCGCCGAGGTGATGGTCACCACCGAGGACGGCGTCGACCTGATGCCGGCCACGATCGAGCTGGCCCGCGCCGAGGCCGATCTGCTCACCCGCACCGGCCGGGAGTACGTCCTGCGCACGGTCCTGGAGGAGCTCGACGAGTACGACTGGGTGCTGCTGGACTGCCCGCCCTCGCTCGGCGTGCTCACCGTCGCCGCGCTGACCGCGGCCACCGGCGTGCTGATCCCGCTGCAGTGCGAGACGCTCTCCCACCGCGGCGTCGGCCAGCTGCTCGACACCGTGCACGACGTCCGCCGGTTCACCAACCGCGAGCTGGAGGTCTGG
Organism: Nocardioides sp.; assembly: GCA_044464665.1. Taxonomy (GTDB): domain Bacteria; phylum Actinomycetota; class Actinomycetes; order Propionibacteriales; family Nocardioidaceae; genus Marmoricola. Next base: position 21,838 of record JBIQLB010000021.1, on the reverse strand, counting down.
GGCGTCCTGCCCACCCTGTACGACGGGCGCACGACCCACGCGCGGGCGGTGCTGGAGACGATCTCCGAGACCTACGACCTGGCCGTCATCGAGCCGCCGATCCCCAAGTCGATCCGCTTCGCCGAGGCGCCCGCCGCCGGCCGGTCGATCCTGGTGACCGCCCGCTCCAACAAGGGCTCCCAGGCCTATCGCGACGTCGCCGCCCACCTCCTGGCGCGAGGCTGAGGGACCGGCATGGCGGGTAGGCACCGGCTGGAGCCGCCACCCCGTGTCCGCGTGCGCCGGGGCCGGATGATCGTGGCCGGCGTCGCCGCGGCCGTCACCGCCGTCACGCTGCTCGGCGGGATGGGCGCGCTGCCCTTCCGGGGCGATGGTCCCGGGGCCGGCCCGGCGGCGAGCGAGGCCGCCTCGACGCCCTCGGCGACCCCCGCGCCCACTCCCTCGCCCACCCCGTCACCGGCTCAGGGCCCCTCCGCCGCGACGTCCTCCACGGGCGTCGGCTCGACGGGCGCGGCCACGGCCGCGACGAGCGTCTCCAGGAAGGCCGCGGTCCCGGCCGCGTCGGGCAAGGGCCGGCGGATCGTCTTCTCGATCCCGCAGCAGCGGGTCTGGCTCGTCGACGGCAAGGGCCGGACCGTCTCGACGTACCTGGTGTCGGGCAGCGTCCTGGACAACCTCAAGCCGGGCAGCTACGCGGTCTACTCCCGGTCGCGCTGGGCCAACGGCATCCAGGACTCCGGGGTGATGCAGTACTTCGTCCGCTTCACCCGGGGCGAGAACGCCGCCATCGGCTTCCACAGCATCCCGACCAAGAACGGCGTGCCGCTGCAGACCGTGCGCCAGCTGGGCACGCCGCAGTCCCACGGCTGCATCCGGCAGCGGCTCCAGGACGCCATCCGGCTGTGGGACTTCGCCCCGGTCGGGACCAAGGTGGTCGTCGTCTAGCGCCGTATCGGGCGCGGCATGCCCTAGTCTCGCCGCATGACGAGAGTCATCGGCTGGATCGTCGGCCTGTTCCTGCTCGCGGTCGTGGTGGGGATCGGCGGCCTCGCGGTCTCCTCCGGCGACGACGGCTCCGAGGTCGCCTCGATCACCTCCTACACCGCGACCTTCGACGTCGACAAGGACGGCGAGATGCGGGTCGTGGAGGACATCACCGTCAACTTCCCCGTGTCGCGGCACGGGATCTTCCGCTTCTTCGACACCTGGGACGCCGGTGACGTCCACAACCGGGCGATCCCGCGCGACATCGAGGTCACCCGCAACGGCGCGTCCGAGCCGTTCGAGATGCAGCGCAACACCCGCGGCCGCTACCGGGTCGCCAAGATCGGCTCGGCCAACCGGACCGTCGACGGCGAGCAGGCCTACCGGATCAGCTACCGCATCGAGGGGGTCCTGACCCCGGGCCAGGACGGCTCGCGCACGCAGCTCTACTGGGACCTGATCCCCGCCGGGTGGCTGATGCCGATCCAGCAGGCGACGCTGACCGTCCACCTGCCCGCCGACGCCCAGGACGTGCGCTGCGCGGTCGGCGCCGGCTCGACCGGCGGCTGCGAGGCCGCGGGGGAGGGCACCAGCACGCTCACCATCAAGGCGGCGGGCCTCTCCCCGCACACGCCGGTGACGGTCCGGGCCGGCATGGACATCCCGACGCCGCCGGCCGACACCCTGCCGTGGCCCAGCCGGCTCGACCCGATCCTCGGCCGCCACCCCGTGCTGCTCGGGTTCGTCCTGCTCTGCGCGGCACTCGCGGCCTTCGGCGGCGCCCGCCTGGCGCGCTCGGTGCGCGAGCGGCAGCCCCAGTTCCCGGTGATGTACGCCCCGCCGGAGGGGATCGGACCCGCCCAGGCGGCGTACATCCTCACCGAGCGGATCAAGGACTCCGCGCTCGTCGCCTCGATGATGTACGCCGCGGAGAAGGGCGCGCTCACCCTGAGGCAGGAGGACGGCGACTGGACGATCGCCGGGTCCGGCGACGGCTCGGCGTGGCAGCAGATCGACCCGGTCACCCAGGAGACCGCCAAGCAGCTCGGCGTCTGGGGGCAGGGCACCTCCTTCACCGCCTCGCGCACGTCGGTCAGCGCGGGGGAGAAGCTCAAGACGGTCCTGGCGTCGTTCAAGGCGAACACCAAGACCTGGGCCAGCTCGTCCGGCCTGCTGGTCACCAGCGGGCTCGGTCCCTTCGGCGGCTTCGTGCTGCTGGTGCTGGCCGGCCTGACCGTCTGGCTGGGCGCCTTCAACCCGCTGAACATGTCGGTGATCGCGCTGATCCCCGGTCTCTTCCTGGTCTTCGGCTTGGGCGTCGCGGCGACCGGCGCGGGCACCAAGCGCACGCCGGCCGGGCGGGACCTGTGGTCGCGCGTCGGCGGCTTCAAGCGGATCCTGTCCACGCCGTCGGCGGAGGACCGCTTCGACTTCTCCGGGCGCAAGGAGCTCTACACCGCCTACATCCCCTGGGCGGTGGCCTTCGACTGCGCCGACGAGTGGGCCAAGAAGTACCGGATCGAGACCGGCGAGGAGCCGCCCGCGCCGTCGTACTTCAGCGGCTACACCGGCGTGCACACGGCCGCCTTCGTGAACCAGATGGTCACCAGCTTCGACTCGGCGGTCTCCTCGGCCATCTCGGCGTACCAGGCGACGCAGTCCTCGTCCTCCTCCGGCGGGGGCGGCGGATTCAGCGGCGGCGGTGGCGGCGGAGGCGGTGGGGGTGGCTCCTGGTGAGCATCTCCGCTTGAATCACTGCTGGCGGCGACTTGTCGAACTTCTGATGGAAAGCAGGTAGGACATGGTGATCGCGCTGATCGTGGTCGTGGTGCTCGTCGCCCTCGTGGGCTTCGTCATCGCCGGATTCAACAAGCTGCGCACGGCCGACATCGGCGCGCAGGAGGCGCTCGGCGGGATCGACGTCCAGCTGACCCGGCGTGCCGACCTGATCCCCAACCTGGTCGAGACCGTCAAGGGGTACGCCGCGCACGAGCGTGGCGTGTTCGACGAGGTCACCGCCGCCCGCGCGGGCGTGATCGCCGCGGCCAAGGGCGACGACGTCCCGGCCAAGGCCGCCGCCGACGCCGCCCTGGAGCAGGCCCTGGTGCGGGTCAACGCCGTCGCCGAGGCCTACCCGGACCTCAAGGCGAACACCAACTTCCTGGAGCTGCAGAGCCAGCTCGCCGAGACCGAGAACCAGATCTCCTTCGCCCGGCAGTACTACAACGACGCCGTGGCCACCCTGAACACCCTGGTGCGCACGATCCCGTGGCTGCTGTTCACCGGGATCGCCGGGGTGAAGGAGCGCGAGTTCTACGAGGCCCCCGAGGGCCAGGACGTCGCCCCCCAGGTCAGCTTCGACCCGCCTGCCCCGCCGGCGACCCCGCCCGCGCCGCCGACCGCCTGAGCTACTCGCCCTCGCGGCTGGCCAGGAGGCGGCGGAAGGAGTCGACCCGCAGCGCCTCGTCGCCGGTCGCCTGATCCAGGCCGCACTCGGGCTCGCCGTAGCCGTGGGTGCAGCCGCGCGGGCAGTCGGCGGTGAGGTCGTGCAGGTCGCCGAAGGCCTCGATGAGGTGGTCGGGGTCGACGTGGGCCAGGCCGAAGGACCGGATGCCCGGGGTGTCGACGATCCAGCCCCCGCCGGGCAGCGCCAGCATCAGCGCGTTGGTCGAGGTGTGCCGGCCACGCCCGGTCACGGCGTTGACGTCGCCGGTCTCGCGGCCCGCGTCGGGCACCAGCGCGTTGACCAGCGTCGACTTGCCGACGCCGCTGTGACCGAGGAGCACGCTGGTGTGCCCCTCCAGCCGCGCGCGCAGCTCGCTCAGGTCGCCGCCCCGCTGGGTGACCACGAAGGGCACGCCGAGGGGACGGTAGGTCGCCAGCAGCTCCTCGGGCGAGGCGAGGTCGGCCTTGGTCAGGCAGAGCAGCGGCTCCATGCCCGCGTCGTACGCCGCCACGAGGGCCCGGTCGATCAGCCGGGGCCGCGGCTCGGGGTCGGCCAGGGCGGTCACCACGACGAGCTGGTCGGCGTTGGCGACGATCACCCGCTCCACCGGGTCGGAGTCGTCCGCGGTACGCCGCAGCACGGTGGTGCGCTCGTCGATCGAGACGATGCGGGCCAGCGAGCCGGGCACGCCGGAGGTGTCGCCGACCAGGCGGACGCGGTCGCCCACGACGACGCCCTTGCGGCCCAGCGGCCGTGACTTCATCGCCACCACGACGGTGCCCTCGTCCGGCCCGTCCGCCAGGTGACAGGTCAGCCGGCCGCGGTCGACGGTGACCACGACGGCCGCGACGGCGTCGTCGTAGGTGGGCCGCTCCTTGGTCCGGGGGCGGGTCCGCCTCCGGGGCCGCTCGTAGCTCTCCGGGTCGTGCTCGTCGTACCGCCCGCTCACGGGGTGAACAACCTCGCCCACACCCGCTCGAAGCCGGGGAACGTCTTGGCGGTCGTCGCGATGTCCTCGACCATGACGCCCGGCACCGCCGAGCCGATCACGACGGCCGCCTGGGCCATCCGGTGGTCGGCGTAGGTGCGGAAGGCGCCGCCGTGCAGGGGGGCGGGGCGCAGGGAGAGCCCGTCGTCGTGCTCGGTGACGTCGGCGCCGAGCCCGGTGAGCTCGGTGGCAAGCGCGTGCAGCCGGTCGGTCTCGTGACCGCGGATGTGGGCGATGCCGCGCAGGTGCGAGGGCGAGTCCGCCAGGGCGCAGAGGGCCGCCACCGCGGGGGCCAGCTCGCCGACGTCGTGCAGGTCCACGTCGATGCCGGTGATCGTGCCGGTGCCGCGGACGGTCAGGCCGTCCTCGTCGAGGCGGATGTCGGCGCCCATCTGGCCGAGCAGGTCGCGCAGCGCGTCGCCGGCCTGGGTGGTGACGGCCGGCCAGCCGGGCACGGTGACGATGCCGCCGCTGGTCATCGCCAGCATCAGGAAGGGCGCGGCGTTGGACAGGTCCGGCTCGACGGCGACGTCGCGCGCGGCGATCGGCCCGGGCAGGACGCGCCACCGGTCGGCCTCGGAGTCGTCGACCTCCACGCCCCGGGCGCGCAGGCAGGCCACGGTCATCTCGATGTGGGGCAGCGAGGGCACCGGCTTGCCGTCGTGGCGGACGTCGATGCCCTCCCGGAAGCGCGGAGCGGCGAGCAGCAGCGCCGAGACGAACTGGCTGGAGGCCGAGGCGTCGATGACCACGGTCCCGCCGCGCACCTCGCCCGCGCCGAGCACGGTCAGCGGCAGGGTGCCGGTCTCGCTGAGGGCGTCCACGCCCAGATGGCGCAGGGCGTCGATCACCTGCGCCATCGGCCGGGTCCGCGCGTGCGGGTCGCCGTCGAAGACCGTGCTGCCCTCGCGCAGGGCGGCGACCGGCGGGACGAAGCGCATCACCGTGCCGGCCAGGCCGCAGTCGATCTCGACGTCGCCGGAGAGGCCGGGGATGCCGGGGGAGACGGCCCAGTCGTCCCCGGTCGTGTCGATCGCCGATCCCAGTGCGGTCAGCGCGCGGGCCATCAGCTCGGTGTCGCGCGAGCGCAGCGCCCGTCGTACGACGCCCGGGCCCTCGGCCAGTGCGCCCAGGACCAGCTCGCGGTTGGTCAGCGACTTCGACCCGGGCAGCTCGACCCGCGCCACGACCGGCGCGGCCGCCGTCGGGGCGGGCCACAGGGAGGTCGTCTGCTGCGTGGTCACCGGGTCAGGCTATCGAGCCCCGGCCGTCGCCCTGCCTCACCGGAGGATGCTTACCGGAGGATGCTTACAGGAGCGTGAGCAGCAGCTGGTCCTTGTCGTTGCCCGGCGTCGGGTCGCTCCAGCCCTGCGGCAGGGCGATCGAGGCGTTGGCCAGCAGCGGGATGCCGTAGACCTTGAACTCCAGGACGCTGCCCGGCGTGACCGTGCAGGTGGCCTTGCCGCCGTTGACCGTGCAGCCCGAGCCGACCTGCACCAGCCAGCCGTCGCTGATCTTGACGGTCACGGTGGCGCCGGCGCTGGGCACGCCGCTGGTCGTGGCGACCAGGTTGCCCAGGAGGCCGCCGTCGGGCGAGAGCAGCTTGTGCTTGAAGGTCAGCTTCACCCCGGCGTTGGCGACCTTGGGCTCCGGCGTGTTCGTCGGGGTGGTCGGCGGCGTGGTCTCGGGCGGCTCCGTCGCGCTCGGCGTGCTCGGCGTGGTGGTCGGCGGCGTCGGTGTCGGCGTCGGCGTCCACGGGGTGACGGGCAGCGGAGAGATGTCCACCTCGGGCTTGGAGGGTCCGTTGGCGCCGGCGGCGGGTGCGGTCACCTCGGCCGTCGGGCTCTCCGGCGAGGTGACCTCGCCGGTGACGCCGTCGACCATGGTGACGGGCCCGTCGCCGGAGCCCTGACCCGAGCCGGCACCGCCGGTCGGCGCCTCGCGACCGGCGTCCTGGCCGGTGCCCGACCTCTGTCCGGGCGCGGCCGGCGCGGAGGCCGCGGGTCGCGGCGCGTCCGCCATCGGCGGCGACGAGGACGGGCCCGTGGCGCCGTTGACCAGGGCGACGGTGGCCGCCACGGTGGCGACGGTCGCGGCCGCCCCGACGCCGGCGGCGGTCGTGGTGTTGCCGACCACGAAGTCCTTGACCCGCCCGGCGAACGTGCTCAGCACCCCGGAGCCGGCTCCGGCCGCCGCCGTGCCCGCGGCCGTGGTGGTCGCGCCGAGGTACGCCGCGGTGGCGCCGCCGAGGACCAGCGGGCCGATGATCATGCCCATCGAGGAGTTGACCTCGAGCAGCTCGAGGTACATCGCCGTACAGCGACGGCAGCACTCCAGGTGGTCCTCGACCTTGCCGGTGTCGCGGCGGGAGAGACCGTTGCGGACGTAGGCGCCGAGCCGGTCGTGGGTCCAGCGGCAGTCGTCGCCGACCAGGTCGGCGGCGTGCATCTGCAAGAAGGCCTGGCGCAGGCCCTCGCGGGCACGGTAGGCCAGCGCGGAGACCGAGTTGGCGCTCATGCCGAGCAGCAGGGCGACCTCGGCGGGCTTCTGCCCCTCGACCTCCAGGTGCCACAGCACCATCTGCCAGCGCTCGGGCAGGGCGGCGAACGCCTTGGCCGCGGCGCCGCCCTCGAAGCCGGCGATCACGGTGTCGGAGAACGGCACGCCCGGGTCGTAGGGCGTGAGGTCGTCGGTCGGCGTGGCCTTGGCCGTCGCGCGGACCTTGTCCACGTGGAGCCGGCGCACGGCCGTGAGCAGGTAGGCGCGGAAGGCCAGGTCGGGCCCGCCGCCGCCCATGAGCACGTTGAGCACCTTGGCGAAGGCCTCGGAGACCAGGTCGTCGGCGTCGGGGCCGGGCAGCAGCTGCCGGGCGAGCCGCTGGGCCGCCGCGTGGTGACGAGTGAAGAGCTCGCCGTAGGCGTCGACGTCGCCCGCGCGCACGCTCGAGATCAGCTCGGCATCACTCGGTGCGCCGAGCTGCTCGTCGGCAGCGGTCGTGACAGTCATCGTGCTCCTTCAACGCCCCAATCGTCGTGGAGTAACGGTCCAGTGTTGCACGGAATCGACTCCGTGATGTCCAGTTAGTCCGAATTGCGACAATGAGTGGAAACCCGGACGAACCGGGCTCACGAAAATAATCTCAGAACTTGCGTCACGAACCGCGAGCGAGCCCGTTCCATCACCGATCCGGCTGGGAGGGCCGGGTCGCCACCACCGAGAACCACTTCGTACACCGGCAGGAGGATCCATGGGACTGTTCGCCAGCCTGACGACCAGGACCGTGGCCGCGCCTGCCGTGGGCCAGGAGCCCCTCGGACGCCTGCGGGATCTTCCCGCACGCTTCGAGGCGGTAGGGGAGGCCCTCGTCACGAACGCGCCGGTGGAGGAAGCGTGTGGGGTGGTGGGCCGGGATCTGGCCCACGACGGCGTCGATTTGGGGGAGGCGCTGTCGGGGCTCCGGTCCACCTACACGCTGATGGTCGGACGGGAGCCCGACTACCAGGCCACGCGTGCGCTCTGCGTCGCGTGGAGCGACGAGACCCTGGGCTATCTGCACCAGGTCTCGTGTGAGAACCCGATGACCGGCCTCGCCAGCCTGCCGCACCTGCGCGCCAGGCTGATGGAGGTCCAGCGTGGTGCTGAGCGGGACGGGGGTACCGCCTCGGCGTCGTACGCCATGGTCGTCGTGGACCTTCCGGATGCGGACACCCGGCCAGTGGGGGGGCCGGGGGTCCCGCATCCGGACCATTTCGCCCGATCTCTCGAGATCGCCCGCGTCGCCGACCGGATCCGTCTGGTCTTCGGCGGCGAGGAGACCATCGGACAGGTCAGCTCGGTCCGGCTGCTGGTGCTCGCCACGCGTGACGCCGGCCTGGCGAGGCAGGTCGTGCTGCTCCGCGAGCTGATCGACGAGGTCGTCCTCGGCACCCGTGTCTGGATCGAGGGACTGCCCGGCTCCGCCGCCGGCATCACCGCGCAGCTCAGCGAGCTCGCTCGCGCGCGCGGTCCGCTGTAACACCCATGAGCTGTGCCGGACCACATGACTGGGGGGCATGTGGTCCGGCACTGGTGTCTGTCCGGGCCTAGCCTGTCCCCATGTGCGGTCGCTATGCCTCGAGCCGATCGGCCGACGACCTCGTCGCCGACTTCGAGATCCAGGCCGCGATGCTCTCGCGTCACCTGGAGCCGCACTACAACGTCGCGCCCACCGACGAGGTGTACGTCGTGGTCGAGCGGCCGCCGCGTCACGAGAAGGGCGGGGAGCAAGCCGAGCCCGCCCAGCGCCAGCTCCGGGTGATGCGCTGGGGCCTGGTGCCGTCCTGGGCCAAGGACGCCAAGATCGGCAGCCGGATGATCAACGCCCGGATGGAGACCGTCGCGGAGAAGCCGGCCTTCCGGCGCTCCTTCGAGCGGCGCCGGGCCATCGTCCCGGCCGACGGCTACTACGAGTGGTACGTCGTCGACGATGGCGCGCCCAAGCCCCGCAAGCAGCCCTTCTACATCCGCCCGCGCGACGGCTCGGTGCTGGCGATGGCCGGGCTCTACGAGATCTGGCGCGACCCCGGCCGCGCCGACGACGACCCCGAGCGCTTCCGCTGGACCTGCAGCGTGATCACCACCCGGGCCACCGATGAGCTGGGCCGCATCCACGACCGGATGCCGCTGATGCTCACGCCCGACCGGTACGACGCCTGGCTCGACCCCGAGCACCTGGGGACCGGCGAGCTGCTCGACCTGCTCACCCCGGCCGACCCCGGCGTCCTGGAGGCCTATCCCGTCTCGACGCTGGTCTCCAACGTCCGCAACGACGGTCCCGAGCTGATCGAGCCCCTTCCCGCGGAGGCCGGCTGATGCCCGCGGAGCGGAGGGTGCCGACCGAGCTCGGCGAGGCCCGTCTCGTCGTACGCCGGGCCCGCCGGCCGATCGCCACGCTGGTGCTCACCCACGGGGCCGGCGGCGGCATCGACAGCCCCGACCTGGTCCGCTTGGCCCGGTCGCTGCCGCAGCTCGACGTCTCGGTGACGCTGGTCGAGATGCCGTGGCGGGTCCAGGGCAAGCCGCTCGCCCCGCGCCCGGTGCTGATCGACCAGACCTACCGCACCGTCCTGGACACGATGCGCATGCGCACGCCGCTGGTCCTGGGCGGCCGCAGTGCGGGAGCCCGCTCCGCCTGCCGGATCGGCCGGTCGGCCGGAGCGGCGGGCGTCCTCGCGCTGTCCTTCCCGCTGCACCCGCCGGGCAAGCCGGAGTCCTCCCGGATCGAGGAGCTGATCGGGACCCGGCTGCCGACGCTGGTGGTGCAGGGGGAGAGCGACCCGTTCGGCCGGCCCGAGGAGTTCCCCGACGGGATCGACCTGGCCGTCGTACCGGGCGCGGACCACGGGATGAAGGTCCGGCGCAGCGGCCCGGTCGACCAGGAGCAGGCGCTCTCGATCGTGCTGGAGGCGACCCTGGAGTGGATCGTGCGCGAGGTGGCCGGGAATCGAGACGGGTGAGTCGTTGTTGTCGCCGGTGTGAGCGCTGCAGCAGTTCTCGACCGGCGGCTAGGCTGGGAGGCGATGACTGACCCATCCGACCCTGTCGACCCTGCTCTCGAGACCGACGCCGAGCGGCAGCTCCGCTTCGAGCGCGACGCGCTGCCCTACCTGGACCAGCTCTACTCCGCCGCGATGCGGATGACGCGCAACCCCGCCGATGCCGAGGACCTGGTCCAGGAGACCTTCGCCAAGGCGTTCGCCGCCTTCCACCAGTTCAAGCCCGGCACCAACCTCAAGGCCTGGCTGTACCGGATCCTGACCAACACCTTCATCAACAGCTATCGCAAGAAGCAGCGCGAGCCGCAGCAGTCGATGGCTGAGGACGTCGAGGACTGGCAGCTCGCCCGTGCCGAGTCGCACACCTCCAGCGGGCTGAAGTCCGCGGAGATGGAGGCGCTGGAGCACCTGCCCGACTCCGACGTCAAGGACGCGCTGCAGCGCCTGCCCGAGGACTTCCGCCTGGCGGTGTACCTCGCCGACGTGGAGGGCTTCCCCTACAAGGAGATCGCGGAGATCATGGACACGCCCATCGGCACCGTGATGTCGCGCCTGCACCGGGGTCGGCGCCAGTTGCGGGAGATGCTCTCGGACTACGTACGCGACAACGACCTGCTCCCGTCGGGGAGGACCTCATGACCGAGAAGGACTGCTCGGAGGTCATCGGCCGCGTCTTCTTCTTCCTCGACAACGAGCTGGACCAGGCCGACTGCGGCGACATCCAGCGCCACCTCGACGAGTGCGGGCCGTGCCTGGCGAAGTACGACCTGGAGCGCACCGTGAAGGCCCTGGTCGCGCGCTCCTGCTCGGAGAAGGCGCCCGAGGACCTGCGCCAGAAGGTGCTCTACCGGATCCGCCAGGTGCAGATCACGGTGACCGAGCAGGCCGATTGGCGGCCCGAGTCCTCGGCCTGAGAGGATGTCCCCCGGCCCGCCCGACGGTGGGCCGGATCGTTTCGAGGAGGACCGCATGGGTAAGACCGGCCGCAAGCGCCGCGCTCGCAAGAAGAAGGGCGCCAACCACGGGAAGCG